>NZ_JACYUK010000003.1:0-548709 GCF_014841725.1 Pseudomonas sp. CFBP 8758
GCTCCTACAGTGGTCATGCGCTGCCACGGGGATCGAGCGCCATCTCCCGTAGGAGCGGTCATCGGCCGCGAAAGTTGCGCCGCGGTATGCTTGCCGCCTGCGCTGGCCCCTTCGCGGCCACGGACCGCTCCTGCGGGGAGGGGGTGTGGCGCTGGTCATTGCCCCCGCGCATTCGCCGGGAAAAAAGAGTAGAGTGGCGCGCTTTTCCGATCTGCCCAAAGTTTTTCCATGAAAAGTTCCGCACCCGCTGCACCCAAGCGCTTCACCCTCAAGGTCGCCCTCTGGCTGCTCGACAGCCCCCGCCTGGGCCACAAGGTCAACGTCAAGCACCTCGCCGGACGCATGCTCAAGCAGCCCGCGCGCGAAGGCGTGGTGGTCGCGCAGAGCCGCCTCGGCCAGTTGATGTGCCGCGATTGTGGCAACGCCCGTGACCAGCGCATCGGTCAGCAACTCCTGCGGCAGGCCGCCCGCGCCGGCGATGCGGGCGCACAGAACGCACTGAGCGATCTGCGTCGCGACTGACACTCGGTTTGCCCCAGGCGGCCAATGGCCTCAGACTGCCGCTCATCGAATTCGCATGAGAGCACACCATGGCCCTGGACGTGACCAGCCTGTTGATCGGCCTGCTGGCTGCCGCCTTGCCGTGCCTGGCGCTGGCCTGGCAGCTGCAGCGCAGGAGCACCGCCGCCCTGGCCCAGGTCGCCTTGCTCGACGAGCGCCTGAGTAACGCCCAATTGGCTCAGGACGGCCTGAGCGCGCAGCTCGACGCCTGCCGCGATGAGGTCAGCGATCTGAGCCAGGCCAACTCGGCCAAGCAAGCCGAACTGGCCGGCCTGCGCCGCGAGGTCGAACTGCTGCAGAACGAACGCGACAATGCCCGCGATGCCGCCCACGCCTGGAGCCTGGAGCGCAGCACCCGGGAAACCGAGTTGCGTCGCCTCGATGCCCAGTGCGCTGGACTATCAGCCGAATTGCGCGAACAGCAGGACAGCCACCAGCAACGCCTGAACGACCTGCAGGGTTCACGGGACGAACTGCGCGCGCAGTTCGCCGAACTCGCAGGCAAAATCTTCGACGAGCGCGAGCAACGTTTCGCCGAGAACAGCCAGCAACGCCTGGGCCAGTTGCTCGATCCCCTCAAGGAGCGTATCCAGTCGTTCGAAAAGCGCGTTGAAGAGAGCTACCAGAACGAGGCCCGCGAGCGCTTTTCCCTGGGCAAGGAACTGGAGCGCCTGCAACAGCTCAACCAGCGCCTGAGTACCGAAGCCACCAACCTGACCCAGGCCCTCAAGGGTCAGAAAACCCAGGGCAACTGGGGCGAGCTGATTCTGGAGCGGGTGCTGGAGCATGCCGGGCTGGAGAAGGGCCGCGAGTACCAGACCCAGGTCAGCCTCAAGGGCCCGGATGGCGAGCGCTTCCAGCCCGACGTGCTGATCATGCTGCCCGGCGACAAGCAGGTGGTGGTCGATTCCAAGGTCAGCCTCACTGCCTATCAGCAATACATCGCCGCCGAAGACGGTGCCATTGCCCAGGCGGCCTTGAAGCAGCACGTGCTGTCGCTGCGCAATCACGTCAAGGGCCTTTCCGGCAAGGACTACAGTCGCCTGGACGGTTTGCACAGCCTGGATTTCGTCCTGCTCTTCGTGCCCATCGAGGCGGCATTCTCGGCCGCGTTGCAGGCCGAGCCCAACCTGTTCCAGGAGGCCTTCGACCGGCAGATCGTCATCGTCAGCCCGACCACCCTGCTGGCTACTCTGCGCGTCATCGACAGCCTGTGGAAGCAGGAGCGGCAAAGCCAGAACGCCCGCGAGATCGCCGAGCGCGCCGGATGGCTGTATGACAAGTTTGTGTTGTTCATCCAGGACCTCGACGAAGTCGGTAACCGCCTGCAGCAGTTGGACAAGGCCTACGGCGCGGCGCGCAACAAGCTCACCGAAGGACGTGGCAACCTGGTCAGCCGCAGCGAGCAGCTCAAACTGCTGGGCGCCCGCGCCAGCAAGAGCCTGCCGCCTGACCTGCTCGAGCGCGCCATGACCGAGGCCCATCAAGACAGCGGCGCCGAGGCCGACGCCGACGGCGTGTCAGTGCCGGCCCAGGTGCCGGTTGAGTAGCGCCCGCAAGGCCGCAGGCTTCACCGGTTTGGCCAGGTAGTCCAGGCCGGCGGCGTGCACCAGGGCGACGGTTTCGGGGCGCGCGTCGGCGCTGATCACCACGCCCGGCACCGGCTCGGCCAGCGCGGTGCGCAGCCAGGCCATCAGTTGCGTACCGGTTTCGCCCTCGTCCAGGTGGAAATCCACCAGCGCCAATTGCGGCCGCTTGCCGGCGGCCAGCAGTGCTGCGCACTCCTGGCGATTGCGTGCGGTCCATACCTCGCACCCCCAGCGGCTGAGCAAGCTGTGCATGCCCAGCAGGATGCTGTCTTCGTTGTCGACGCAGAGCACCCGTGCACCACCCAGCGGTTGGCTCATGGGCGTCGGGGCGGGCAGGGCGGTTGCCGTGTCTGCGCCGGCCAGGGGCACGGTCACACTGAACACGCTGCCATGGCCGGGCCATGAGCGCACCTGCAGCGGATGGCCGAGCACCCGGCACAGGCCGTCGGCGATCGCCAGGCCCAGCCCCAGGCCTTTCTCGGCACGGGTCTGGTGACTGTCCAGGCGCTTGAATTCTTCGAAAATCATTTCCAGCTTGTCGCGGGCAATGCCCGGGCCTCGGTCCCAGACCTCCAGGCTCAGCGCACCTGGCTTGCGCCGCACACCCAGCAGGATCGGACCGCGCCCATAGCGGAAGGCGTTGGTGAGGAAGTTCTGCAATACACGGCGCAACAGCTTGATATCGCTGTCCACCCGCAGCGCGCTGCCCCGCAGGCGAAAGTCCAGGCCCTGTTCCCGAGCCTGGGCCTTGAACTCAGGGCCCAACGCGTCGAACAGTTCGTTGAGCGCGAAGCCCTTGCGGTCCGGGCTGATCTTGCCGTTCTCCAGGCGGGAAATATCCAGCAGGTCGCTGATCAGGTCTTCGGCCGAACGCAAGGAGTTGTCCATGTGCTGCACCAGCTGGCTGGCTTCGGCCGACAGGCCCGGCTGATGGGACAGCGCTGCGGAGAACAGCCGCGCCGCGTTGAGCGGCTGCATCAGGTCGTGGCTGACCGCTGCCAGGAAGCGCGTCTTGGACTGGTTCGCCGACTCGGCATGGCCCTTGGCTTCGGTCAGCGCCTGGTTCAGCTGGGACAGCTCATGGGTGCGCTCGGTCACCCGTTGTTCCAGGCCTTCGTTGGCGTCCTTGAGCGCCTGCGCGGCTTCGCGGTAGGCGGTGATGTCGGTGAAACTCATGACGAAGCCACCGCCCGGCATCGGGTTGCCGATCAGCTCGATGACCCGCCCGTTGGGAAACAGGCGCTCGGAGGTGTGCGCGCGGCCCTGACGCATCCAGTGCAGGCGCCGGGCAACGTGTACCTGCGCCTCGCCGGGCCCGCACAGGCCGCGCTCGGCGTTGTAGCGGATGATGTCGGCAATCGGCCGGCCCACGCTGATCAAGCCTTCCGGGTAATTGAACAGCTCCAGGTAGCGGTGATTCCAGGCCACCAGGCGCAGCGACTGGTCGATCACGCTGATGCCCTGGGTGATGTTCTCGATCGCGCCCTGCAGCAGGGCACGGTTGAACTGCAGCACTTCGCTGGCTTCGTCGGCGATACGCACCACGTCTTCGAGCTGCATGTCGCGGCCTTCGATGGCCGCCTTCACCACCGCGCGCGTCGACGAGCTGCCCAGCACGCCTGCCAGCAGCCGTTCGGTATGGGCTATCCACTGGCCATCGGCATTCTGGTTGGGGTTGAAACCCTTGCCTTGCCGATAGGCGTAGCGCAGAAAGCTTTGCCGTGCGCGCTCCTCGCCGACGAAGCGTGCCGCCAGGTTGAGCAGGTCATTGATCTGCACCGCCAGCAGCGAGCGGCCATGGGGCCCGGCATTGATCTCTTGGCCGATGAATCGCCCGGCTTGCCAGTGTTCGCTGACGCGGGTACGCGAGAGCACCGAAACCCAGGCGAACAGAATGAAATTGCCGGCCAGCGACAGCACCACCCCTTGGGTCATGGGGCTGATGGGCAGGCCGAACGGGTTGCCGTGAATCCAGGCCAGGCCGGGGAACACGTCCAGCGGCAGGTTCAGGCTGTGCGCGGCCACCGGCAGCACCAGGGTGTAGAACCAGAGAAAGATGCCCACCGCCAGCCCGGCGAAAACCCCGCGCCGGTTGGCCTGTTTCCAGTACAGCGCACCGAGCATTGCCGGCGTCAGTTGGGTCACGGCGGCAAAGGCGATCTGGCCGATGGTGGCGAGGCTGGCGGTGGAACCGAGCAGACGGTAGCTGACGTAGGCCAGCAGCAGGATCACCACGATGCTCACTCGGCGGACGCTGAGCATCCACTGGCGAAACACTTCGAAGGGCCGTTCCGCGCTTTGCCGACGCAGCAGCCAGGGCAGCAGCATGTCGTTGGAAACCATGGTCGACAGCGCTACGCTGGCGACGATGACCATGCCGGTCGCCGCCGAAGCACCGCCGATGAAGGCCAGCAAGGCCAGGGCCGGGTGGGCTTCGGCCAGCGGCAGGCTGATGACGAACGAGTCGGGAATCACCGAGCTGGGCAGCAGCATCTGCCCGGCCAGGGCGATCGGCACCACGAACAGCCCGGCCAGGATCAGGTAGGCGGGAAACACCCAGCGTGCCAGGCGCAGGTCCTGCGGGTCGGTGTTCTCCACCACGGTCACGTGGAACTGCCGCGGCAGGCAGAGAATGGCCATCATCGCCACGCCGGTCTGCACCACCATCGAGGGCCAATTGATCGTCTCTTGCCAGTACGCTTCCAGGCGCGGCGCCAGCATGGCCTGGTCGAGCAGGTCCTCGAAACCGTCGTACAGTCCATAGGTGACGAAGATGCCCACGGCGAGGAACGCGAACAGCTTGACCAGCGCCTCGAAGGCGATCGCCAGGACCATGCCGCGGTGGTGCTCGGTAACGTCCAGCGTGCGTGTGCCGAACAGGATGGTGAACAGCGCCAGCACCAGCGTGACCACCATGGCGGTGTCCTGTACCCGGGTACCGGTGGCGTCGGCACCGGCGCCGATCAGCAGGTTCACGCCCAGCACGATGCCCTTGAGTTGCAGGGCGATGTAGGGCAGCACGCCGACCAGGCAGATCAGCGCCACCACCACGGCGAGGCTCTGCGACTTGCCATAGCGCGCCGCGATGAAGTCGGCAATGGAGGTGATGTTCTCCTGCTTGCTGATCATCACCATTTTCTGCTGCACCCAGGGTGCCAGCAGCATCAGCAGCACCGGCCCCAGGTAGATCGGCAGGAACGCCCACAACTGCTCGGCCGCCTGGCCCACCGCGCCGAAAAACGTCCAGCTGGTGCAGTACACCGCCAGCGACAGGCTGTAGACCCAGGCCCGTACACGGGGCGGCAGGGGCGTGCTGCGGCGGTCGCCGTAGAAAGCGATGGCGAACATTACGGCCATGTAGGCCAGGGCGACGGTGGCGATCAATCCGCTGGACAACGACATCGGTGACTCCGGAACGGGGCAGGCGGAAGCCCGGCGAAGCGGGCACCCGCCAGTCTCGCACGGCGCATGCGATGGCGTCAGCGCCGACCATGGTCGCAGCCACTGTCATCGAGTTGGGCGATAAGTGGTATAGCGTTATGCTGTGCGCCGACGATGCCGCCGCTGCCCGCGGCCTCGTCCCCCCGCCAGAGCCCAGTCCACGCGGCATCATTCAGGTACAGGATCGATGAGTCAGCAGTCGCAGTTCGCCTTGCTCGGCAAGCGCCGTTTCCTGCCGTTTTTCGTGACCCAGGCCCTGGGTGCTTTCAACGACAACATCTTCAAGCAATCGCTGATCCTGACGATCCTCTACAAGCTTGCCATCGAGGGCGACCGCAGCGTCTGGGTCAACCTCTGCGCGCTGCTGTTCATCCTGCCGTTCTTTCTGTTCTCGGCGCTGGCCGGGCAGTTCGGCGAAAAGTTCGCCAAGGACCGCCTGATCCGCGCCATCAAGCTGGCCGAGATCGTCATCATGGCGGTGGGTGCGGTCGGGTTGGCATTCGACCAACTGTGGTTGATGCTGGTCGCGCTGTTCGCCATGGGGACCCACTCGGCGCTGTTCGGCCCGGTCAAGTACTCGATCATGCCTCAGGCCCTGCGACCCGAAGAGCTGGTAGGGGGCAATGGCCTGGTGGAGATGGGCACGTTTCTGGCGATCCTGGCCGGCACCATCGGAGCGGGCATGATGATGTCGTCCGCCAACCACGCCGGCGTCGTCGCCACCGCCGTGCTGTCGGTCGCCGTACTGGGCTATGTCGCCAGCCGCAGCATCCCGCCAGTCAGCGCTGCCAATCCGGGGCTGGTGCTGGACTGGAACATCGCCCGGCAAACCTGGTTCACCCTGCGCCTGGGCCTGGGCCAGACCCGCGCGGTGTCGCGCTCGCTGGTCGGCAACTCTTGGTTCTGGTTCGTCGGCGCGGTCTACCTGACCCAGATTCCCGCCTATGCCCAGCAGTGGCTGGACGGCGACGAAACCGTGGTCACCTTGATCCTCACCGTGTTCTCGGTGGGCATCGCGCTGGGTTCGATGCTGTGCGAGCGGCTGTCTCGGCACAAAGTCGAGATGGGCCTGGTGCCGCTGGGTGCGCTCGGCCTGACGCTGTTCGGGCTGCTGCTGTGGTGGCATTCCAACGGCGTCGTGCAGGCCGCGCAGCCACAAGGCTGGCTGACGGTGCTGGGTCATGATCAGACCTGGTGGGTATTGCTGGACATCCTCGGCCTGGGGGTCTTTGGCGGGTTCTACATCGTGCCGCTGTACGCGCTGATCCAGTCACGTACCGCCACCGAGCAGCGCGCCCGGGTCATCGCTGCCAACAACATTCTCAATTCGCTGTTCATGGTGGTGTCGGCCATCGTTTCCATCCTCTTGCTCAGCGTGGCGAAGCTGAGCATTCCCCAGCTGTTCCTGGTGGTGTCGCTGGCCAATCTGGCCGTCAATGGGTACATATTCAGCGCGGTGCCCGAGTTCGCTTCGCGCTTCCTGCTCTGGCTGCGGGGTGGTTGATCGCTGCGGCGCCGCCGCTGTACCGAGCAGGCCTACAGCGATTCGGGCCGTCCCAGCACCACGCTGAGCGCGTTGCGTGCGTCGTCGAGCTGGACCAGCGTGGCATGCCGGGCACCCAGGGCATCACCGTTCTCGATGGCCGTCAGAATTGCCTTGTGCCGCGGCAGGGCCAACTCATGCAGGTTGGGCCGCTGGTTGGAATGCCGCAAGGCCTCACGCAAGGCCAGCGACAGCATGTTGCACAGGTGCGCGAGCAGGTCATTATGCGTGGCATCGGCGATCCGGCTGTGGAAATCCAGGTCCGGCTGCAGCACGTCATCGACCGACCCGGCCGCCTCCATGCGCTGGTAGGCCTCGCCGATCGAAGCCACTTCGGCCTCGGTGGCGTGCTGGGCGGCCAGCGCCGCCGCTGCCGGCTCGATGATGCTGCGCACGCTGGTCAACAGGGCGAAGAACTCGTTCTGCGGCGTGCTCTGCATCACCCAGTGCAAGACATCGGGGTCGAGCATGTGCCACTCACGGCGCGGCTTCACCACCGAACCCACCCGCGGCCTGGAGTACACCAGGCCCTTGGCCACCAACACACGGGTCGCCTCGCGCAGCACCGGACGACTGACCGCGTATTCTTCACACAGCAGGGCTTCGGCGGGCAGCCGATCGTCAGGCTTGAAGCGGCCGGAGACGATCTGCATCCCCAACTCCTGGACGATCCGCGAGTGCATGCTTTTGCGATCTGAAGGCTTGCGATAATCCATGGGGTGCATTCGGTCCTTGGGGCAGGTAATGCGCGATGATAGCACCTGCGCGCCAAGTCTTCGGACGGGGTGTCAGAGCCCTTGCTGCAGGTTCTTGCGCAGCGACAGCAGGCTGGTCTGCAGCGCGCGCAGTTCGGCACTGCTGTGGCAGCTGGCCTTGACGATGTTGAGCGGTACCGACTCGGCTTTCTCGCGCAGCGCACGACCCTGCGGCGTGAGCTCGACGATGACCACGCGCTCGTCGTCCTTGCTGCGGGTACGGCTGAGCAAGCCTTCGGCTTCCAGGCGCTTGAGCAGTGGCGTCAGCGAGCCGGGGTCGGTCAGCAGGCGAGTACTGATTTCGCCCACGGTCATGCCGTTCTTTTCCCACAACACCATCATGGTCAGGTATTGCGGGTAGGTCAGGCCCAGTGCCTGCAACAAGGGCTTGTACACCTTGGTCATCAGCAGCGATGTCGAGTACAGCGAGAAGCACAGCTGATTATCCAGCAGCAGGCTGTCGTCGGCGCTGACTGCCTCGTCGTGAGTGGATTCGGTGTTCATGCTGATCCTTTTTCCAATGGTGCAAGTGCATTAGGCGATCCGCCGTTCGCAGGTGTCGGCGCTTCGCTCGTTCCTTCGTGAAGCTGGTGTTGATTTCGAGCTACAAACACCGTGCATAGTTCGTTCGAGGTTGTGCAGCACTTCTACATCCTTCGGCGACGGTCACACTGGTAGGATGCACGGCTGGATGAGGCGCGGTGGATAGAGAGAGACAGTATGTTCGAAACATTGCTCTACATTGCCTTGGGTGCGGTGATGGGCACGCTGGGTGGGGTGTTCGGCATCGGCGGGGGCTTGATCGCGATCCCGGCACTCGGCGTGCTGTTCGGCGTGGACCAGCAACTGGCCCAGGGCACGTCGCTGGTGATGGTCGTGCCCAATGTGCTCCTGGCATTATGGCGCTATCACCAGCGTCGTCCCATACCCTGGCGCCATGCCTTGCCATTGGCCAGCGGCGGGCTGGTGTTCGCCTGGCTTGCCTCGGTGCTGGCCGCAGGGCTGGACCCGGCGTCCATGCGGGTGGGCTTCGTGGCCTTCCTGTTGGCACTGGTGATCTACAACCTTGCGCAGATGTTCCTGCGGCCGGCGAGCGGCACGGGGGCGATGCGCCATTCCTGGCCGTGGCTGGGCGTACTGGGTGGCTTTTCCGGGGTGATCGGCGGTTTTTTCGGGGTCGGCGGCGCCGTGCTGGCCACGCCCGTGCTGACCAGCGTCTTCGGGACCACCCAGATCATGGCTCAGGGCCTGTCGCTGGCCCTGGCCGCGCCCAGCACCAGTGTGACACTCCTGACCTATGCCGTGCACGATCATGTCGATTGGGCCATGGGCGTGCCGATGGCCATTGGCGGCCTGTTGAGCATCAGCTGGGGGGTGAAGATCGCCTATAGCCTGTCGGAAACGGTCCTGCGCGGCAGCTTCTGCGTGTTTCTGCTGCTGTGCGCCATCCTGCTGCTGTTCAAGGTCTGAGGCCTGGCCCACCACACCAGGTGCCGGCTCGGGTGGATTAATGCCACAATCGGCGCTTTCATACGTCGTGACGAGCCTCCAGGTGGAAGACCAAGACACCCTGCAACCCCGCGAACGCACCGAGCTCATATTGGCCGAGGTGCACGACGCCTGGGGCATGATCCGCGTGCTGGAAGTCGCCGACTACCGCTTCCTCGAATTCGGCGATGCCATCGAACAGAGCTGCACGTTCACGGCCGACCCCAGCTGGCTGGAATACGACTACACCCGCGCCATGCTGGTGGGCGCGCTTTGCCATGCGCAACCTGAAAGTGCGCTGTTCCTGGGTCTGGGTGCCGGTACCCTGACCCAGGCCTGCCTGAAGTTCCTGCCCCTGGAAGACGTCGAGTGCATCGAACTGCGCCCGGACGTGCCTCGCCTGGCCATCGAATACATGGGCCTGGAAGACGATCCGAGGCTGTACATCCGCGTCGGCGACGCGCTTGAACTGCTGCCCACTGCCGAAACCGCCGACCTGATCTTCGTCGACCTGTACACCGACCACGGCCCGGCCCCCGCACACCTGGCCTGGCGGTTCCTGGAACAGTGCCAGCAACGCCTGAACCCCGATGGCTGGCTGATCATCAATCAGTGGGCCGGTGACGACGGCAAGCCGCTCGGGGCCGCCTTGCTGCGCGGTCTCTACCAGCGTCACTACTGGGAATTGCCAGTCAAGGAGGGCAACGTGATCGTCATGGTGCCGGCCGATGTCGAGCAGGTATTGGACATGCCCGGCCTGTGCCAGCGTGCCGAGGCCCTCGCGCCCCGGCTGGGTTACTCGCTGCAGGGCCTGATCGACCTGGTGCGCCCGGCCAGCTGAGGCAGTGCGCCGCACCACTGGCGACGCTACTGGCCCTGGAACAGGGCAGGGCGCTGCTGCTGCATGGCCGCCAGACCTTCGCGTGCGTCCTCGCTGGCGAACAGGCGCCCGCTGGTTGCCGCCAACTGGAGGCTGGCGGCGCCTTCACCTTCGCTCACGGCCAGGCGTGCCGACGCCAGGGTCGCCTGCACGCCCAGCGGTGCCTGTCGGGCAATCCGCTGAGCAAGCTGCAGGGCGTTGGGCAGCAGGTCTTCGCTGGCCATCACTTCCTGCACCAGACCCAGGCGCAAGGCTTCATGGGCATCGAACTCATCGCCGGTCAGCAACCAGCGCATGGCGTTGCCCCAGCCGGCTATCTGCTGCAGGCGCAGCGTGGCGCCGCCGAACGGGAACAAGCCGCGCTGCACTTCCATCTGGGCAAAACGGGTGTTGCTCGCGCACAGGTTGATATCGGCCGCGAGCATCAGTTCGATGCCCACGGTCAGGCAATAACCCTGGGCTGCGACGATCACCGGCTTGCTGACCACCGGCCCACCCGAGACTCGCCAGGGATCGCAGCCCCCAGGGGGTACCTGCCAGCCCTGGCTCAGGCGCGTGCTCACCTCGGCCAGGTCCAGCCCCGCAGTGAAGTGCTCGCCATGGCTGAACACCAGGGCCACGCGTGCCGCCGGCTCGCGCTCGAACGCGCCGTAGGCCAGGCTCAGGGCGTCGAGCATGGGCAGGTCGAAGGCGTTGCGCTTGGCAGTACGGTCCAGGCCGATGAGCATGACGTGCTCGCGCAGCTCGCAGCTGACCTTGCCGGGGCAGGGGGTAGGCATGACGGCATCCTCGGAATGGTTTGAATGAAAGGTTTCAGCTGCCGCACCTGCGCAGGCGCCTCTGCTAAAATAGACTGCGCCGCCGATTCGCGCAAAGCCCGTGTGGCTCAGGCGTGCACGCGGCACGATGGTTCAAAAAAGTCTCACGTCGCGGCCATTTTCAGGTATAGTGCGCGCCGGTCTTTAACCAGGCCACGTTTAGGTAGCGCAATCCCCCGAAGACAGCTTCGGCTGCATGTCCGTTCCGCGGACTCTCCCTAACGATTCTTTCATTCAATCGTTTTCGCAAATCCCCGCCGACAAAGCTGCCAGGGTGACTCTCGAGTCTTACAAGGCATGCGCAGCTTTGGAGCATGGGTCTTTGCGGATGCACTTAGAGGCAGACCCATGACCCAGGAAATCGGCGGCTTCGCCGCTCTCGAACTTCATCCGAACATTGTTGCTGCTGTAGTCGCTACCGGCTACGAAGAGCCTTCGGCTATCCAGCAACAATCGATCCCGATCATTCTCGCCGGTCATGACATGATCGGCCAGGCGCAGACAGGCACCGGCAAGACCGCGGCCTTCGCTCTGCCGATCCTGCATCGTATCGACCCGAGCAAGCGCGAGCCGCAAGCCCTGATCCTGGCGCCAACCCGTGAGTTGGCGCTACAAGTAGCCACTGCATTCGAAACCTACGCCAAGCAGATGCCTGGCGTTACCGTAGTGGCCGTGTACGGCGGTGCCCCGATGGGCCCGCAGTTGAAAGCAATCCGCAACGGCGCGCAAATCGTCGTCGCCACCCCCGGCCGTCTGTGCGACCACCTGCGTCGTGACGAGAAAGTCCTCGCCACCGTGAACCACCTGGTGCTCGACGAAGCCGACGAAATGCTCAAGCTGGGCTTCATGGATGACCTGGAAGTCATCTTCAAGGCCATGCCCGAGACTCGCCAGACCGTACTGTTCTCGGCCACCTTGCCGCAGTCGATCCGCGCGATCGCCGAGCGTCACCTGCGTGACCCCAAGCACGTCAAGATCCAGACCAAGACTCAGACCGTCACCGCGATCGAGCAGGCTCACCTGCTGGTTCACGCCGACCAGAAGACCTCGGCTGTCCTGCGCCTGCTGGAAGTCGAAGAATTCGACGCCCTGATCGCCTTCGTGCGCACCAAGCAAGCCACGCTCGACCTGGCCAGCGCCCTGGAAGCCAAAGGCTACAAGGCCGCGGCACTCAACGGTGACATTGCCCAGAACCAGCGTGAGCGTGTCATCGAGTCGCTCAAGGATGGCCGCCTGGATATCGTCGTCGCCACCGACGTCGCTGCCCGTGGCCTGGACGTACCGCGCATCACTCACGTGTTCAACGTCGACATGCCGTACGACCCCGAGTCCTACGTGCACCGTATCGGTCGTACCGGCCGTGCCGGTCGCGAAGGCCGTGCGCTGCTGCTGGTCACCCCGCGTGAACGCCGCATGCTGCAGGTGATCGAGCGCGTGACCGGGCAGAAGGTTGCCGAGGTTCGCCTGCCTAACGGCCAGGCCGTGCTGGATGCGCGCATCAAGAAGCTGACCAACAGCCTGGCTCCGCTGGTCGCAGACGCCGAAAGCACTCATGGCGAGTTGCTCGATCGCCTGACCGCCGACATCGGTTGCACCCCGCGCGCCCTGGCCGCAGCCCTGCTGCGCAAGGCCACCAATGGCCAGGCGTTGACCCTGGATGCGGTCGAGAAGGAGCAGCCTCTGGTTCCGACCAGCGCTCCGCGCGAACGCACCAGCAGCGGTGATCGCCCTGAGCGCAGTGACCGTGAGCGCCGCGCGCCAATGCCCCTGGGCGAAGGCCGCGCACGCTGCCGTACGGCCCTGGGTGCTCGCGACGGCATCGCCGCGAAGAACCTGCTTGGCGCCATCCTCAACGAAGGCGGGCTGGCCCGTGAAGCCATCGGTCGCATTCAGGTGCGCGACAGCTTCAGCCTGGTCGAGCTGCCGGAAGATGGTCTGGAGAGTCTGTTGAGCAAGCTCAAGGACACCCGTGTCGCTGGCAAGCAGCTGAAACTGCGTCGCTATCGCGAAGACTGATTGCCCATAGTCTTCAGGCATAAAAAATCCCCGACTGGTTCGGGGATTTTTTTTGTCTTGATCGCGGCTCGTTCATCGCCAGCTCGAGCTCGCTCCTGTGGGAGCGGGCTCTGCCCGCGAAGCAGACACCGCCGATCAATCAGTTCTTGGCTGGCGGCACTTGGGTAGCCGGAGTGGTACCTGGTGCGACCGGCATGCTCGAATCGGACTTGGTAGCTTCCTGAGCTGCAGCCTTGTTCGATTCCATGGCCGCTTCGTTGGCCTTGGCGTTTTCCTTGGCGGCGTCATTCATCTTGTCTTGAGCCGAATCCATTTTCTCTTGCGCTTCCTGACGGTGCTCGGCAGCGTCCTGGGCCTTGTCTTCGGATTTCTTGTCGCAGGCAGCCAAACCAAGGGTGGCAGCCAGCATCAGGGAGTAAGCGAGTGTCTTGCGCATGATGTTTCTCCTTATTGGGTATCTACGAGGCTAAGAGGGTGTGCGCCGGATATAAGTTCCGTCACTGCGGTTATATATAAGTATCGGATCGCAATGAGGTTTTTCCATGACCTTGCTGTACCGTTCAAGCATCCACCCGGTTTTCACGGTGGCCTTGGGTGAAAAGATCGATGCACGAGCCCTGGCTGGCTCGCCTGTCGAAGCCACCCTTGAAATCCCGATCGGCGGCCCCATCTCCTTGTCATCCCGCCGCTCATCGGCGGCACCTGCCATCTGATTGGAGTTTGATGACCATGAGTGTGGAAACTCAAAAGGAAACCCTGGGCTTCCAGACCGAGGTGAAGCAACTGCTGCACCTCATGATCCATTCGCTGTATTCCAACAAGGAAATCTTCCTTCGCGAATTGATCTCGAACGCCTCCGACGCTGTCGACAAGCTGCGTTTCGAAGCGCTGGCCAAGCCTGAGCTGCTCGAAGGTGGCGGCGAGCTGAAAATTCGCATCAGCTTCGACAAGGACGCCAAGACCGTCACCCTGGAAGACAACGGTATCGGCATGAACCGTGACGATGTAGTGACCCACCTGGGCACCATCGCCAAGTCCGGCACCGCGGACTTCATGAAGAACCTCACCGGCGACCAGAAGAAAGACTCGCACCTGATCGGTCAGTTCGGCGTGGGCTTCTATTCGGCCTTCATCGTCGCCGACCAGGTTGACGTGTACAGCCGCCGCGCCGGCAGCCCTGCCAGCGAAGGCGTGCATTGGTCCTCCAAGGGCGAGGGCGACTTCGAGGTCGCCAACGTCGAGAAGGCCGAACGCGGCACGCGCATCGTTCTGCACCTGAAAAGCGCCGAAGATGAATTCGCCGATGGCTACCGTCTGCGCAACATCATCAAGAAGTACTCCGACCACATCGCCCTGCCGATCGAGCTGCCCCAGGAAAGCTCGCCCGCCGAAGGCGACGAGGCACCGGCGCAGGAGTGGGAAACCGTCAACCGCGCCAGCGCCCTGTGGACCCGTCCGCGTACCGACATCAAGGACGAGGAATACCAGGAGTTCTACAAGCACGTCGGTCACGACTACGAGAACCCGCTGAGCTGGAGCCACAACAAGGTCGAAGGCAAGCTGGAATACACCTCGCTGCTGTACGTACCTGCGCGCGCGCCGTTCGATCTGTACCAGCGCGAAGCACCGCGTGGCCTCAAGCTCTACGTGCAGCGCGTGTTCGTCATGGACCAGGCCGAATCCTTCCTGCCGCTGTACCTGCGCTTCATCAAGGGTGTGGTCGACTCCAACGACCTGTCCCTGAACGTTTCGCGCGAGATCCTGCAGAAAGATCCGATCATCGACTCGATGAAGACGGCGCTGACCAAGCGTGTGCTCGACATGCTCGAGAAGTTGGCCAAGAACGAACCCGAGCAGTACAAGGGCTTCTGGAAGAACTTCGGCCAGGTCCTCAAGGAAGGTCCTGCGGAAGATTTCGCCAACAAGGAAAAGATCGCCGGCCTGCTGCGCTTCGCTTCCACCAGCGACGACAGCGGCGAGCAGAGCGTTGGCCTGGCTGACTACCTGGCCCGGGTCAAGGAAGGTCAGGACAAGGTCTACTACCTGTCCGGCGAGTCCTACGCACAAGTCAAGAACAGCCCGCACCTGGAAGTCTTCCGCAAGAAAGGCATCGAGGTGCTGCTGTTGACCGATCGTATCGACGAGTGGCTGATGAGCTACCTGACCGAATTCGACGGCAAGGGCTTCGTCGACGTTGCCCGTGGCGACCTCGACCTGGGCAAGCTGGATTCCGAGGAAGACAAGAAAGCCCAGGAAGAAATCGCCAAGGACAAGGAAGGCCTGGTCGAGCGCCTGAAAGCGGCGCTGGGCGATTCGGTCAGTGAAGTGCGGGTTTCCCATCGCCTCACCGATTCGCCGGCGATCCTGGCCATCGGCGAGCAGGACCTGGGCATGCAGATGCGCCAGATCCTCGAAGCCAGTGGGCAGAAGGTGCCGGACTCCAAGCCGATCTTCGAATTCAACCCCAACCACCCGCTGATCGCCAAGCTGGATGTGGAGCAGAGCGAAGATCGTTTCGCCGACTTCTCCCATATCCTGTTCGATCAGGCGGCCCTGGCGGCCGGTGACAGCCTCAAAGATCCTGCCGGTTACGTTCGACGCCTGAACAAGCTGCTGGTCGAGTTGTCCGTTTAAACAGTCCAGGTAAAAAGCTCGCTTCGGCGGGCTTTTTCGTTTTCAGTCATGACCTTTTGGAGATGCAAGCGTGAGCACATTGACCGTTCAATCCGTTGTCTACCAAATCGACGGGCAGGCGTACGAAAGCCGCCTGGTTTACGACACCGATATCGTGTCGCCACGTCCGGGCCTGGTGATGGCGCCGAACTGGATGGGCGTCAGCGAAGGTGCCGAACGCATTGCCCAGTCGGTGGCCGCCAAGGGCTATGTGGTGTTGCTGGTCGACTTGTATGGTCAGGGCGTGCACCCGGGCAACAACGATGAAGCGGCGGCTGCCATGATGCCGCTGAAGAACGACCGTGCCTTGCTGCGCAAGCGCATGCAGGTTGCGCTGCAGCAACTGCACGAGCAGACGCATGCCGCTGTCGATCCGGCGCAATCGGCGGCCTTCGGTTTCTGCTTCGGCGGGTGCTGTGCGCTGGAGCTGGCACGTACCGGCGCGGCGCTCAAGGCAACCGTCTCGTTCCATGGCACGCTCGACACGCCCAACCCGGCCGATGCCCATGACATCAAGGGTTCGGTCCTGGTGCTGCACGGCGACGCCGATCCCCTGGTGCCTGCCGAACAGCTGCCGGCCTTCCGCTCCGAGATGAACTCGGCGGGTGTGGATTGGCAGTTGACCAGCTACGGCGGAGCCTACCATTCGTTCACCGACACCGAGGCCAACAACCCGGGTGTGCAGATGTACGATGCCAAGGTCTCGGCTCGCGCCTTTCAGGCCATGCACAACCTGCTCGAGGAAGTGTTTCAGGCCTGATTCGCAGGCCCATGGGGGCGGTACGTGGCCGCGAAGGGGGGCGAACCGCCACCCAGGTGTCTGGCTGCTAAGCCTCGGCCAGGTACGTCTCGATATCGATCACTGCACTGGTCATCAGCTTGTGCACCGGGCAGTGGTCGGCCACTCGGTCCAGGTCATGACGCTGCGCTTCCGTCAGGTTGCCGAGCAAGGTGAGCTTGACCTGCAGGCGGTATTTGCCGGTGGGCTCCTCGCTCGCATCACGTTTGACCTCCACATTCACACCCGTGAGCGGGATGTTCTTGCGCTGGGCATAGAGCTTCAGGGTCAGGGCCTTGCAGGCACCCAGTGCGGCGTCGAAATAGTCATGGGGAGAGGGCGCCGAACCTGCCCCACCCAGGGCTTCCGGCAAGTCGGTGTGAAAAGAGTGGCGGCCATCGATGTCGATGCTGTGGCGAAATCCGTCGCCAGGTTCGGTAGTCACGGTGATAGCCATGGAAATCCCTTCGTTGGTGTGCTCGAGTCACACTGTATAGAGGGTTGCGCCATCCGGGGGGTTCAACCGCAGTCAATCGACCGATTTCAGGCAAAAAAAACGGCGCCCGCAGGCGCCGTCCTTCAGTAGGGCTGCTAGCCTTACTGACCCTGCCAACGCTTGAGTACCAGCGTGGCATTGGTACCGCCGAAGCCGAAGCTGTTGCTCATCACGGTATTGATTTCGACGTTTTCCTGGGTGACGGTCTGCACTGGCAGATCGGCCACGGCAGGGTCCAGTTCGTCGATATTGGCTGACCCGGCAATGAAGTTGCCTTCCATCATCAGCATGCAGTAGATGGCTTCGTGCACGCCAGCGGCGCCCAGCGAGTGCCCGGACAGGCTCTTGGTCGAGCTGATGGCCGGATACTTGCCGGCGAAGACTTCCCGCACACCCTTCATCTCGGCCACGTCGCCCACCGGTGTGGAGGTGCCGTGAGTGTTCAGGTAGTCGATCGGGGTATCGACGGTGGACAGCGCCTGCTGCATGCAACGGATGGCGCCTTCGCCGCTTGGCGCGACCATGTCGTAGCCATCCGAGGTGGCACCGTAGCCAACGATCTCGGCATAGATGTGGGCACCACGGGCCAGAGCGTGTTCCAGCTCCTCGACCACTACCATGCCGCCGCCGCCGGCGATGACGAAGCCATCGCGGTCGCTGTCGTAGGCACGCGACGCTTTTTCAGGCGTGTCGTTGCGCTTGCTGGAAAGGGCACCCATGGCGTCGAACAGGAACGACTGGCTCCAGTGTTCCTCTTCGCCGCCGCCGGCGAACACCACGTCCTGCTTGCCCATCTGGATCTGCTCCATGGCCGTACCGATGCAGTGCGCGCTGGTGGCACACGCCGAGGCGATGGAGTAGTTCAGGCCCTTGATCTTGAAAGGGGTGGCCAGGCAGGCCGAGACGGTGCTGCTCATGGTTCGGGTGACCCGGTACGGACCGACGCGCTTGACGCCTTTCTCGCGCAGGATGTCCAGCGCTTCCATCTGGTTCAAGGTAGAGGCGCCGCCCGAACCGGCGATCAGGCCGGTACGCGGGTTGGAAACCTGCTCGTCGGTGAGGCCGGAATCCTTGATGGCATCCTGCATTGCAAGGTACGCGTAGGCGGCGGCATGGCCGACGAAGCGGTACACCTTGCGGTCGATCAGCTCTTCCAGGTTGAGGTCGATGGAACCGGAAACCTGGCTACGCAGACCCATTTCGGCATATTCCGGGTTGAAGCGGATGCCAGGGCGGCTTGCACGCAGGTTTGCGGAGACGGTGTCTTTGTCATTGCCCAGGCACGAAACGATGCCCAGACCAGTGATAACAACGCGGCGCATGCGGATAACCCTTAGAAATTTTCGGTGGATGTAAAGACGCCGACCCGAAGGCCGTCGGCGGTGTAGATCTCGCGGCCGTCGACGCTGACCGAGCCATCGGCGATGGCCATGTTCAGCTTGCCCTTGAGCACGCGCTTGATATGAATGTTGTACGTGACCTTCTTGGCCGTCGGCAGCACCTGGCCGAAGAACTTCACTTCACCCGAACCCAGCGCACGGCCACGGCCCGGCAGGTCCTGCCAGCCGAGGAAGAAACCCACCAGCTGCCACATGGCATCCAGGCCGAGGCAGCCCGGCATCACCGGATCGCCCTCGAAGTGGCAAGCGAAGAACCACAGGTCCGGATTGATATCCAGCTCGGCGACCAATTCACCCTTGCCGTACTTGCCACCTTCGGCGCTGATATGGGTGATGCGGTCCACCATCAGCATATTCGGGGCGGGCAGTTGCGCGTTACCTGGGCCGAACAGCTCGCCACGACTGCAGCGCAGCAGATCTTCCCGAGTAAAGGCGTTTTGTTTGGTCATGCGAGCTCCTCAATAGTCCCTGGTGGCAGGGGGCAGATCTTCCCGACCGACCAGAAGAATCAACGCCTGGGTCGGCAGCCTACACATAGACTATTGCGTTGTAGTGAAAGTCACAGCGCAAGCGATACGGAAGTACACTTGTTCACTGAAATTATAATGCCAGACAGCAGGCTTTGTCCGAATGGATGTACAAGACTGCCGCACTTTAGCATTTCTTGCCAGCAACGGGCGCTGTCACGAGGACATCCGGCATCCCTTCCACGGCGCTGGTTCAGCTCGTCCAGCGCAGCAGAACCTGTTGCAGATCTGCCCGTTTGAACGGTTTTGCCAGGTAATCGTTCATTCCGGCATCCAGGCAGGTGGCGCGGTCGCCCAGCAGCGCATTGGCGGTCAGGGCGATGATCGGCAGCTCTGCGCGCCCAGCAATCTGGCGAATCTGCCGCGACGCCTCGTAGCCGTCGAGGACCGGCAGGCGGCAGTCCATCAGCACCGCCGAATAGAGGTGCGCACGCACCTGGCTGACCGCTGCTGCGCCGTCGCTGACCACATCGACGGCGTAGCCCAGGCTGCGCAGCATGGCTTCGATCACGGTCTGGTTGACCGCGTTGTCTTCCACCAGCAAGACACTGTGGCCGACGCCGTCGTCGTTGCCGGACAGGTTGGGCACCGCTGCCGGGCGGGCCAGGCTCTGCTGGCTCAGCGCCAGCGGCATTTCCAGAGTGAACAGCGAGCCTTGCCTTTCCTTGCTTTGCGCACGCAGCGTGCCCCCCATGCGTTCGGCCAGCGTACGCGCGATCGGCAGCCCCAGGCCGGTGCCGCCGTAACGGCGCGAAATCGAACTGTCGGCCTGGGCGAACGCGTCGAACATGCTTTCCAGTCGATCTTCGCCGATGCCGATGCCAGTATCGCGCACGGTGCAGGTCAGCCAGATCAATTGATGATCCAGCACCTGCCACCGCACGCAGATGTCCACACCGCCTTCATCGGTGAATTTCAGCGCATTGCCGATCAGATTGACCAGGATCTGCCGGATGCGCGTCGGATCGCCCTCGACCTGCAACCCCTCGATGCCCTCGGCCAGCGTCAATTCCAGCGCCAGCTTGCGTTGCCTGGCGGTGTGCTGGAAGGCCTGCACGCAACTGGTGATCAGCTCGTGCAGGCTGAAACCGATGTGCTCCAGTTCCATCGCCGCCCGCTCGATGCGGGAAAAATCCAGAATGTCGTTGATGACCTTGAGCAGGTGTTCGGTGGACTCGGTGGCCACCTGAGCGTAATCGCGCTGTTCATGGCTCAGCACGGTGGTTTCGAGCAGCTGCAGCATGCCCAGCACGCCATTCATGGGGGTGCGCAGCTCGTGGCTCATCATCGCCAGGAAATCCGACTTGGCGCTGTTGGCGCGCTCGGCCTCCTCGCGAGTCTGGATCAGTTGCTGCATGGCCTGATGCTGTTCGTGGCTGGCCTTGGCCAGGGCGCTGGCAAGGTTGTTGATATGCCCGGCCAGATGCCCCAGCTCGCTGTCGTCGACGATGGGCAGCGGCCGGTCGAACTCGCCCTGGCCTATGGCCTTGACTACGCGGCTCATTTCACTGATGGGCTGGGCCAGGCTGCGCGCCAGCCGCCGGGCCAGCAGATAGGTGAACAACAGTGCAAACAAAGCCAGCACGCCGGCCTTGAGGACGATTTCCTGCTGGCGCTCGCTGAAGGCGTCGTCGGACATGCCGACGATCACCCGGCCCAAGTAATCGCCGCTGCTGGCACTGCCCATGTGCTGCTGCACCTGAGCCTGATGGTCTTCCAGGAAGGCCCCACGGATCTGGATCGGTGCCTGGAACACTTCGACATGGGCCGACCGGTGCTCGTTTCTGACTCGCTGTTCGACATAGGCCAGGCGCCGGTCGGTCTGGTCCTGAATCTCCAGGAAACGTACGTGAGGGGTAGCCAGGGTTGCGCCGAGCAGCCCTTCGAGTACCGCGGCATTGTCGGTGACCACGCCGTATTCCGCGGCGGGGGCGAGCTGATTGGCGATCAACTGGCCGGTGTGATTGAGTTCCTGGCGCAGGTCCTGCAAACGCACGAAGGTGAAGAAACCGATCAGTAGCAGGGTCAACAGCAGGGCCGGCCCGACGCTGATGATCTGGGTGCGTGTATGAATGTCGCGGTTCAGGCGCAACTTCATGTCGGGGCGCAGGGCAATGGGAAAGTGGCGGACACGACAGGGCCTGAATCGAGTTGAACAGTCAGGCATGTTAACCGGTCAGAGCGACAATTCCAGTCGTATTGTTACCGGGGCGCAGGCCGGGACTGGTCGTGTCGAGGTGGCTCCGTATAATGCCCCTCATCGCCCTCAACTCGACCAAATGGATGGGATATGACTCAAGAGCAGCCGATAGCCGTGCTGGGAGGAGGTAGTTTCGGCACCGCCGTGGCCAACCTGCTGGCCGAGAACGGCCATTCGGTCCGTCAGTGGATGCGCGACCCGGAGCAGGCCGAGTGGATTCGCCTGAACCGGGAAAATCCGCGCTACCTCAAAGGCATCAAGATCCTGCCGGGGGTGATCCCGGTCACCGACCTGCCCGCGACCATCGCCGGCAGTGCGCTGATCTTCGTCGCGCTGCCCTCGAGCGCCTTGCGCAGCGTGCTGGCCCAGCATGCCGATCAGCTGAGCGGCAAGATGCTGGTCAGCCTGACCAAGGGCATCGAGGCGCAGACCTTCAAGCTGATGAGCGAGATTCTCGAAGAGGTTGCGCCAGACGCGCGTATCGGCGTGTTGTCCGGCCCCAACCTGGCCCGCGAGATCGCCGAACATGCCCTGACCGCCACGGTGGTGGCGAGCGCCGACGAAGCCCTCTGCGAGCGCGTCCAGGCCGTGCTGCATGGGCGTACGTTCCGCGTCTATGCCAGCAGCGACCGCTTCGGCGTCGAGTTGGGCGGCGCGCTGAAGAACGTCTATGCGATCATCGCCGGCATGGCCGTGGCATTGGGCATGGGCGAGAACACCAAAAGCATGCTGATTACCCGTGCCCTGGCCGAGATGACGCGTTTTGCCGTCAGCCAGGGCGCCAACCCCATGACCTTTCTCGGTCTGGCCGGTGTAGGCGACCTGATCGTGACCTGCTCGTCGCCCAAGAGCCGCAACTATCAGGTAGGGTTTGCCCTGGGCGAAGGCCTGAGCCTGGAGGACGCCGTGTCGCGCCTGGGCGAGGTGGCCGAAGGGGTCAACACGCTCAAGGTGCTCAAGGCCAAGGCTCAGGAGCTTCAGGTGTACATGCCGCTGGTGGCGGGCTTGCACGCAATCCTGTTCGAAGGGCGTACGCTGAACCAGGTGATCGAGCTGCTGATGCGGGCCGAACCCAAGACCGATGTCGATTTCATTTCCACCAGTGGCTTCAACTGAGGAACACGTCATGAACCGTCCTTTCAACGACCCGGGCCGCGAGGCCATCCTTTTGCGCGTGCTCTGGATGCTGGTGTTCGTGCTGGTCTGGCAGGTTGCCCAGTTCCTGCTCGGCGCGCTGGTGCTGGTGCAACTCATCCATCGCCTGGTCCAGGGCGCGCCGAACGCTGCCATGATGGCCTTCGGCGACAGCCTGAGCCGCTACCTGGCCCAGATCGGTCGCTTCGGCAGCTTTCACACCGAGCAGAAACCCTGGCCGTTTTCCGATTGGCCACAGGCGCGTCCTGCCGGCGGCGAAGCAGCCTATGACGCAGGCGCGGCTCGTCCCGTGGCCGACGAGCCCAAGCCATGAAGCTCTGGGTACTGCGCCACGGCGAAGCCGTCAGCCATGCCCGCAGCGATGCCGAGCGGGCCTTGACCTCGGTGGGCGAACGACAGGCGCTGGCCAGCGCGGCGCGCCTGCACGATCAACCTCTGGATGCCATTCTCGCCAGCCCGTATGTACGCGCGCAGCAGACCGCCGCTCTGGTCCACGGCGTGCTGCACGGCGCCCCGGCGGTGCAGACCGTGCCGTGGCTGACGCCTGAAAGCGATCCGCTGGAGGTGGCCGGGCACTTGCAGGCGCTGGGTCTGGAGAACGTGCTGCTGGTCAGCCACCAGCCGCTGGTGGGCAATCTGCTGAGCCTGCTGGTTCACGGCAACTTGCGCGAGCCGGAACCCATGCAGACCGCCAGCCTGGCCGAACTGCACGGCGACTGGCCCCTGGCCGGGCTGATGTCCCTGCACGCCGTTAACCATCCCTAACCTGTCAGGAATCCTCCCATGAGCCTGTGGCGCACCGAACCGGATCTCGAACGCTTGAATGCGGCGCAGAAAAATACCATCGGCGAGTTGCTGGATATCCGCTTCGAAAGCTTCGATGCGCACTCCCTGACTGCCAGCATGGCCGTTGATGCCCGGACCCACCAGCCGTTCGGTCTGCTGCACGGTGGCGCCTCGGTGGTGCTGGCAGAAAGCCTGGGCTCCATGGCCAGTTTTCTGTGCATCGACACCGAGCGTTTCTACTGTGTAGGCCTTGAGGTGAACGCCAACCATCTGCGCGGGTTGCGCAGTGGCCGGGTGACGGGCGTGGCCCGTGCGGTGCACATTGGCCGCAGCACTCACGTCTGGGACATTCGCCTGCAGGGCGACGACGGCAAAGCCAGCTGCATTTCGCGCCTGACGGTGGCCGTGGTGCCGCTGGGGCAGAACCCACCGGCCCGCTGAGTCATGACTGCGCCGGTCCGCGAAATCCGCCTGTCGCTGCCTCATATCAAGCTGGCCGCCCAGGTCTACGGACCTGAAGACGGCAGGCCGGTGCTGGCGCTGCACGGCTGGCTGGACAACGCCAACAGCTTTGCCCGTCTGGCGCCGAAGCTGGCCGGGCTGCGCATCGTCGCCCTCGACCTGGCCGGGCATGGACACTCCGGGCATCGTCCGGTCGGCGCCGGTTATGCCCTGTGGGATTACGCCCACGATGTGCTGCAGGCGGCCGACCAGCTGGGGTGGCAGCGCTTTTCCCTGCTGGGGCACTCGCTGGGCGGGATCGTCGCCACCTTGCTGGCGAGTGCCTTGCCCGAGCGAATAGAGCGCCTGGCGTTGATCGACGGCGTGGTACCGCCGCTGGGCGCTGCCGAGGAGGGGCCACAGCGCCTGGGCGAAGCCCTGCATGCGCAGCAGGCGTTGGGTCTTAAGCGCAAATCAGTGTATGCCGACATTGATCGGGCCGTGCTTGCGCGCATGCACGGTCGTATCGCCGTCAGCCACGAGGCGGCCGAATTATTGGCGTCGCGAGGGCTTGAAAGGGTGGCCGGTGGATTCAGCTGGCGTAGCGACAGCCGCCTGACGCTGCCATCGCCGGTGCGCTTGAGCGAAGAACAGGCACTGGCGTACGTGCAGGCGATTCGCTGCCCGAGCCTGTTGATCCTCGCCGAGCAGGGCCTGCTGGTGAAAAATACTGCGCTGCTGGCCCGATTGGGGCTCCCCCTGCAGGCGCTGCCCGGAGGCCATCACCTGCACCTGAATGACGACACCGGGGCCAGGCTTGTCGCAGACTGTTTCAATCGCTTTTTTGCGATACCTTGACTTGCAGCAGGCAACTGCCGAGGCTTGTCAGGTTGAAACAGGAGAAGACCTTGATGGAACTCGCTGCTACGCTCGTTTACAGCCCTCCGGGCCACCACGCCTTGCTGCCCTCATGAATGCCTCGAAGCGGCTGCTACCGGTACTCGCCGCTCTGCTGGGCAGCGCCGTCCTGAGCACCTCGGCCATGGCCGCCGAGCTGCCCGCGCCGCCGGACGCCAAGGTCGTCGACCAACGTCCTGCGGTCGACAAGGAGCGCATCTATCCGCTGGGGTCGCTGCGCAAGATCAGCGGCAAGCTGCGCATGGACGGCCAGGTCAACGCCAGAGGCCAGGTCAGCGCCACCACGTATGAACTTCCCGAAACCCAGACCGCGCGACAAGCCTTCAACGATGCCCGCGAAACGCTCCAGCAGGGGGGCGCGCACACGCTGTACTGGTGCCAGGCGCGCGACTGCGGTGAAAGCAGCCTGTGGGTCAACGATGTCTTCGACGGCGCGCGGCTGTCGGGGGCCGACGATCAGCAGGCGTTCGTGCTGCTGCGCCAGGCCGCTCCAGACGACAACACCCTCACCGCCATCTATGCCATTACCCGTGGCAACCGTCGCGCCTATCTGCACGTCGAAAAGTTCGTTGCCGATGCGCCACTGGGCGAGTTGTTGCCCACCCCGGCCACGGTGCTGCACGAATTGCGCAGCACCGGCGATCTCGATTACCCGGCCATGGGCGAAACGCCCGATGACACCTGGGTGGCCTTGCTGGCCCGCAGCCTGCAACTCGACAGCTCGATTCGGGTGAGCGTATCCGGGGTATCGAACGCTGCGGCCGCTGCATGGCGCGATGCGCTGGTCGCCAAGGGTGTGCGCGCGGCTCGCTTGGAAACCGGTACCGAAAGCGTCAAGGGACTGCATCTGGAAATCATTCGTTGAGCCTGCGTCGCCTTTGGAGCATTGATGCCGAGTAACGATCGCCTGCTGGTACAGATTGTCTTGCTGGCACTGCTTGGCGCCTGCCTATGGGTACTGGCGCCGTTTTGTTCAGCCCTGCTGTGGGGTGCGATCCTGGCCTACGCCAGTTGGCCGCTGATGCGGCTGCTGACCCGCTGGCTCAATGGCCGCGAGTCGCTGGCAGCCGGTATTCTCACCGGCTGCTGGATGCTGCTGGTGGTCTTGCCGCTGGTCTGGTTGGGCTTCAACCTGGCCGATCACGTGCGCGATGCGACGGCGTTCATTCGCGACGTGCAGGTCGACGGGCTGCCCGATGCGCCTGACTGGCTGGCCGGCATTCCTCTGGTCGGTGCGAGCCTGGTCGGTATCTGGGACACCCTCGACGAGCAGGGCGCGGCGTTCCTGGCCAGCGTAAGGCCGTACCTGGGGCAAGTCGGCAATTTCCTGTTGGCGCGCAGCGCGCAGATCGGCGGCGGGATCCTCGAACTCACGCTGAGCCTGGTCTTCGTGTTCTTCTTCTATCGCGACGGGCCGCGCATGGCAGCCTTCGTGCTCCGGCTGCTGGAACGTCTGATCGGAGAGCGTGCCGGGTACTACATCGATCTGGTGGCGGGTACGGTGCAGCGGGTGGTCAACGGGGTGATCGGTACCGCCGCCGCCCAGGCGATCCTGGCCTTGATCGGCTTCTTGATCGCCGGCGTGCCTGGGGCATTGGTCCTCGGCATCGTCACCTTCCTGCTCAGCCTGATTCCCATGGGGCCGCCGCTGGCGTGGATTCCGGCCACCGCCTGGCTGGTGTGGCAGGGCGACTATGGCTACGCGATATTCCTCGGTATCTGGGGCACCTTCGTCATCAGTGGCGTGGACAACGTGCTCAAGCCCTACCTGATCAGCCGCGGCGGCAACTTGCCGTTGGTGATCGTGCTGCTGGGGGTGTTCGGCGGGCTGCTGGCTTTCGGCTTCATCGGCCTGTTCATAGGTCCGACCCTGCTGGCAGTGGCCTACAGCCTGCTGCACGACTGGACCCATACCGAACACAAGCCACTCTAGACGCTTTGCAGGAGCGGCCCGTGGCCGCGAAAAGAGCGGCGCGGTGTGTCAGATAAGCAGGGTTGGCCCTTTCGCGGCCGATGACCGCTCCTACGCGGATTTCGCAACCCTTGTAGGAGCGGCTCGTGGCCGCGAAAAGAGCGGCGCGGTGTGTCAGGCGGACCATGCCGCTGCATTCGCGGGCAGAGCCCGCTCCCACAAGGTGCCTGCAGTTCATAGGCTTCCCACAAGGTGACGAGCGCATGGCGGGGATTACTTGGGGTACAGCGGCGGTAACCCGGCGTTTTCCGCGGAGGGCTCGAGGGGCGGGTCGGTGCGCAGGAGGCTGCCGATGGCGCGCCACAGCTCTTCGCCTTGCCAGTATTGGCCGCTTTCGCTGTAGAGCGCGCCATTGAGCCCATCCAGAGCGTCGGACAAAGGCACGAAGCGCGCCGTCATGTCGGCCAGCGTCTCCGGCTGCTGCCGGGCCCAGGCATCCAAAGCCTGGCGGGTGGCCTGGGGGTCGTTGGCCTGACAGGCGCGCTTGAGGTCATCGAGCAGAGTGCGCGGGCTTGGTCCGCTTTGGGCTGCGCGCAGGACCGCCGGCTGCCCACGGGCGCGCCACCACAGGGCGAAGCCGATCATCGTGGTGAACGCCAGCATGACGCTGACCAGCTTCCACGGCCAGGCCACGTCCGGCTCGGCATCACGGTTACCGACCGGCGCATCGACCATCAGCCCGGCGTTGCCGGCAACCTCCAGACTGCGCGCCGGCAGACCGGTACGCTCCAGATGGTCCTCATGGGTGTTCCACCAGACCATCTCGACGCTCGGCAACTGCAGGGTGCCACTGCGCGCCGGCACCAGTGCCTCCCGTTCCTGGCGGCTGCCGATCAAACCTCGTTCACCGATCTGGTTGTTCAACTGGGGCTGATCCGGGTAGCGTCGCAAGCCTTCCACTTCGGTACCGGGCAACGCCGGCAGTTGCGCACTGGACAGCCCCTCGGCCTTTACCTCCAGTGTGCGAGTCAGAGAATCACCAACCTGGCTGCTCGGCGGGTCGGGGTTCCAGCTTTCACTCAGGCTCAGGCTGCGTGCCGGCAACCACGGCGTGTCGGCGGGGTAGGCCGCTGGCACGCCCTTGACCGTCAGGGACATCTGCGCGGACGTCACCTTCATCAGCTTGCCGGGCCGCGGCGCGCTGTTGGCGCTGTCGCCAGCTGCGGTTGGCTCGACGGTGGTGGCGGTGAATGCCAGGGCAGGAATAATCAATTCGCCACTGCGTTGCGGATAAATCGCATAGCGCATCTCGATGACCCCGTGGCGGACGCCGTCGATGATCTTCTCGAAGGTGCGCGATCCGCCCAGCGGCTCGATGCGCGCCTCGGCCAGTTGCAGAGGTGTGAGGCTGCTGTCGTCGTACAGTGGCACCGAGTGATAGATGCGCAAGGTCAATACTGCCTGGGCCTGCACATAGACACTGTCTTCATCCAGGCTGGCGTCGATGAACACCGGGGCCATGGTCGCGCGCAACGGCGGGTCGCTGTGCAGCACCTGCAGGACGATCGGCTGGCTGCGCAGTTCGCCCAGTTGCAGCGCAGCGATGGTAACGCTGCCGGTCTGTCGCGGGAGCAGGGTGATAATCCAGCGGGTGGTGGCCTGGCGGTCGCCGTCCAAGCTGGTCAGGCGATTGACCTGGCGCGTGTCGCGCACATCGAACGAGCCTTCGAGTGGCGTCAGGTCGGGCTTGCCGAATTGCGTGACGTCGGTGGTTTCCAGGGTCAGCTCGACCGTTTCCCCCGAGTTGAGACGCGAGCGATCGACGCTGGCCACCAACGTGGCGGCATGCGCGCATTGGCCAAGCACGGCCAGGGTTGCACTGATGCAGAGGGCGCTGAAGCGACTCATCGAATCTTGTCCTGATGTTGTTGCTGTTCATACCAGAATTTGCGCCGCAACAGCTCGGCCGGGTCGTCCGGGATCTGTCGCAGCCACTGCTCCAGGGCCTGACGCTGTTCGGCATCCAGGGTGGCCTGGGTTGGTCGTGACGGTGGCCGGGTCGTGGATTCGTCGCTCGGTGGCTGCGCCGGTGCCGAGGATTGTGCCTGATTCTGTTCTCCCCCCGCCTGACCCGAGGGGTTTTCCCGGCTGCTCTGCGCGTCGTTGTTGCCTGGGGTCGCGTCGGCCGCCGCGGACGCGTTCGGATCCTCGGCGTCCGGCGCCGTGGCACCTGGTGCGCGGGGCTGGGCGGGCCGTTCTGCGGAAGCGGCGGTAGCTTCGGCCGGGGCCTGGCGCAGAAGCTGTTCCACCAGCGTGCGGTTGTCCAGTGCCGGCTGCAGGGCCGGCTGGCGCTCCAGCGCCTGCTCATAGGCGTCGAGGGCAGCTTCCAGTTCGCCGCTGCGCGCCAGGGCGTTGCCGCGGTTGTAGTGGTCGCGGGCGCTGTCGCCCTGGGCGAACCGCTCGGCGGCCGCTTCGTAGTCGCCCGCTTCGTACAGCGCCATGCCTTGCCACTGCGCATCGGCGAAGCGCCGCGCGGCCTGGGCAGGACGCTGCTGTTCGAGCAGGGCCTGGCCTTGCTGATCGCGGCGCAGCCAAAGGTCCTGAACATCGAAGGCATAACCTGGCTGCGGCACGATCAGCAGGCATAACGGCAAACAGAACAGCCAGCCGCGGCGGCCAGCGAGCGCCGCCAGCAACAGCAGAGGCAGCAACAGCCAATGACCTTGATCGGCCCAGCTGTCCAACTGCTGCGTCGTGCCGTTGCCGCGCAACAGCGTGGGGCGATCGAGCAAGCCGAGGTTGCGCAGGTCCAGATCATCCAGACGTGCTTGTCGGTACAGGCCGCCGACATCGGCAGCGAAGGTGCGCAGGCCGACACTGTCCAGGCGCGGCAAGCGAATCGCGCCTTGCTCGTCCTTGAGAAACTCACCGTCTTCCTGCTTCACTGGCGCCCCGTCACGGGTGCCGATACCCAGGATCAACAACTGTGGCGAGTGATTGTCCAGTCGCTGGGAAATCCCGCGACGTTCCGCTTCGGACAGCTGCGATGCCAGCAGCAGGATGCGGCCCTGACCTTGTTCGGCCTGGTCGAGCAGTTCCAGTGCGCGCTGCACGCCGAGGTCGGCGCGCTGGCCTTCGACGGGCATGATCGAGGGCTTGATCGCTTCCAGCAGGTTGCGACTGGTTCCCAGGTCGTCGGACAGCGGCACCAGCACGTGCGCGCTGCCGGCGTAGACGATAATGGCCGTCTGCGCATCGCGGCGTGCGTCGAGCAGGTCCAGCAGCTTGCGCCGCGCCTGCTCCAGGCGATTGGGCGCGACATCGGTGGCCATCATCTCCGGGCTCAGGGCGAGCACCACCACCAACGGGTCGACGACGGTCCTGCCCGGCTGTTCGATACGCTGCCAGCTGGGTCCGAGCAGGGCCACCGCGGTCAACAGCCAGGCCAGGCCCAGCACTATCCAGGGCGCCTTGCTCTGCCGACCGCTGCCACCGTCCAGCAGGACTCCGTGAAAGTGGCGGGGCAGCAGCAATTGCCAGCGCCCCGCGCGTTTCTGCCGGTGCCACAATTGCCACAGCAGCCAGACCAAAGCTGGCCAGGCCAGCAGCCACCAGGGACGGAACCAATGCGGCCATGCGTCGATCATTTGCGCCTCCGCAATTGCAGCCGCTGCAGGCGCTCGCGCCACTGCGGAGCTGTCGGCAGAAAGCGACGCTTGCGCAGGAACAGCTGCAGCGGGTTGTTCGGCCAGTTCTGGCGCACGACCAGCAACACGCTGAGCAGCAACGCCGCGCTCAGCGGCCAGCTATACAGCGCTTGCGCCGGTCGCGCCTGGGTGGGCTTCTGGTCGACCGGTTCGAGGGTGTCGAGGCTGGCGCCGATGGCTTGCAGCTGGTCGCCGTCGCGAGCACGGAAGTACTGGCCGCCGGTGATCTGCGCGATCTCGCGCAACGAGGGCTCGTCCAGGTCCATGCTGGGATTGAGGCCGAGCATGCTCAGCGCGCCATCGGCACTGGGGTCGGCACCGATGCCGATGGTATGGATGCGCACATGCTCCTGGGCCGCCAGGCGCGCGGCAGTGATGGGATGGATCTGACCACCGTTGTTGGCGCCATCGGTGACCAGAATGAGCACCCGGCTTTGCGCCGGGCGCAGGCGCAGACGTTTGAGCGCCAGGCCGATGGCATCGCCGATGGCGGTATTCTTTCCGGCAATGCCGATGCGTGCTTCGTCGAGCCAGGTACGCACGGTGCGTCGATCGAAGGTCAGCGGTGCCTGCACGTAGGCCTTGCTGCCGAACAGGATCAGCCCGACCCGGTCGCCCTGGCGATGTTCGAGAAAGTCACCGAGCAGGCGCTGCACCAGCTCCAGCCGACTGATGTCTTCGTTCTGCCAGGGCATGTCGGGGTAGTCCATGGATCCGGACACATCCACGGCCACCAGCAGGTCGCGCCCGCTGGCAGCGATGGGCAGGGGGTCGCCCAGCCATTGCGGGCGCGCCGCCGCGATCAGCAGCAGCAGCCACAGCAGCACGTACGGCGCCTGTTGCTGCCAGGTCGGCAGGCTGATGCGTGCCCGGCGCCCGGCCAGCCCCTCGAGTTCATCGAGGAAGCTGACCTTGAGCGCCGCCTCGCCGCTGTCGGCGGCCGGCAGCAGCACGCGCAGCAGCCACGGCAGCGGCAGCAGGGCGAAGACCCACAGCCAGGCGAACTCAAACATGCTTGCGTATCCAGGTTTCGACCGACTGCTGCAGGCCGGCGATGGCCTTGTCGTCCAGCTTGCACTCAGGCTTGTAGACCCCCTCGACCAGTACCATCCAGCGCGTCAGACCGGCAGCCGGGCAGCGGTTGTCGAGGAAGGCCAGCCACTGGCGGCCATTGAGCACATGGCTGTTGGCGTTCGGGTAGTGGTTGCGGCACAGGCGCTTGAGCAGGCCGTTGATCTGCTGCAGCCACGCTCCGGCAGGGGCGCCATCGTAGGGTTTGGGCAAGCGCGCCAGCTCTTCCAGCGCGCCTTGGCGCACCGGATCCAGGGGTTGCTCGACGGTGGCCGGCATCACGGCCTTGCGCCGCCAGCGGTGACGCCAGTGCCAGGCAGCCCAGCCCAAGGTCGGCAGCAGCACGACCAGCAGCCACCAGCCAGGCGCCGGTGGCCACAGGCCGATAGGCGGCGGCGCGATCAATGGCTGCAACTGCTCAAGGGTACTCATTTGAGTTTGCCCGGCCGCTGCGGGTTGAGGTACTCGCGCAGCTGCTCGATCATCTCGCTCTGCGTGCTCAGGGGCATCAACAGTACACGCAGTTTTTGCCCCAGACGTTCCCATCGGGCGATGCGCGCCTCGCTCAACGCGCGGTAGGCCAGGCGCATCTCCGGGTTCAGTGTATCGATTTCCATCTGCCTGCCGCGCTGGGCGAAACGCAACAGCCCGGCAGCCGGCAGCGCATGATCGAGCGGGTCGGAAACCGGCAGCAACAGCAGGTCGCAGTGGCGCGACAGCAGGCTGAGCTGCTGCTCGGCGCCATCGGTCAGCGCGCGCTCATCACAGATGACGATGGCCAGGCTGCCGGGGCGCAACACTTCGCGCGCCCGACGCAGGGCCATGCCCAGCGCGTCCTTTTCCGGCAGCGCTTCGGTGTGCAGCGACTGGTTCACCCGCACCAGGCGGTTGAGCAACTGCAGCAGGCTCTGCTTGCTGCGCCGGGGCTTGATCTCGTAGTGCTCGCCGTCGCCGAATACCAACCCGCCGACTCGATCGTTGTGCCCCAGCGCGGCCCAGCCGATCAACGCCGCGGCCTGGGCAGCGAGCACCGACTTGAACATCTGGCCCGAACCGAAGAACAACCGCCGGCTCTGCTCGACGAGAATGAAGATGGGCCGCTCGCGCTCCTCGTGGAACAGCTTGGTATGCGGCTCCTGGGTGCGCGCCGTGACCCGCCAGTCGATGCTGCGCACATCGTCACCCGCCTGATACACGCGCACCTGGTCGAAGTCCACGCCGCGGCCGCGCAGTTTGGAGTGGTGCAGGCCGATCAACGGGCTGCGCTGGGCCGGGGTGGAGAACAGCTGCACTTCGCGCACCCGATGGCGCATTTCGATCAGCTCGGCCAGGCTGATGCGAATGCCAGGCTCTGGCCGCGGCTCCTGGGTCATGGGGCTAGGCGACGGCCACGACGTCGAGGATGCGCTGGATCACGCGGTCCTGATCGACCCCGGCGGCTTCCGCCTCGAACGACAGGATGATGCGATGACGCAGCACATCGAACAGCACCGCCTGGATGTCTTCCGGGCTGACGAAATCGCGCCCCGCCAGCCAGGCATGGGCGCGTGCGCAGCGATCCAGGGAAATGGAGCCCCGCGGGCTGGCGCCATAGGCCAGCCATTCGCCGAGCTCGGCGTCGAACTTGCTCGGGGTGCGCGTCGCCATGACCAGCTGCACCAGGTATTCCTCCACCGCATCGGCCATGTACAGCCCGAGGATCTCCTTGCGTGCGGCAAAGATGGCCTGCTGGCTGACACGCCGCTCGGGCTTGGTTTCGCCATTGAGCGCTTCACCGCGAGCCTGCTGCAGGATGCGCCGTTCCACGGCTGCATCCGGGAAGCCGATCTTGACGTGCATCAGGAACCGATCGAGCTGTGCCTCGGGCAGCGGGTAGGTGCCTTCCTGCTCGATCGGGTTCTGCGTCGCCATCACCAGAAACAACGGCGACAGGTCGTAGGTACTGCGACCGACACTGACCTGACGTTCGGCCATGGCCTCGAGCAGGGCCGACTGCACCTTGGCCGGCGCACGGTTGATCTCGTCGGCCAGCACCAGGTTGTGGAAGATCGGCCCCTGCTGGAACACGAAGCTGCCGGTCTCGGGTCGATAGATCTCGGTGCCGGTGATGTCGGCCGGCAGCAGGTCCGGGGTGAACTGGATACGGTGGAACTGAGCCTCGACGCCTTCGGCCAGTTCCTTGATGGCTTTGGTCTTGGCCAGCCCCGGCGCGCCCTCGACCAGCATGTGACCGTCCGCCAGCAGCACGATCAGCAGACGCTCGACCAGTTTCTCCTGGCCAAGGATCTGCGTTGAAAGAAAGGTTCGCAGCGCCATCAGCGCTTCACGATGTTCCATCGTCGACGGTTCCTGAAAAAGGGACCGAGTACGCAGGTGAGGGCGTCTTGGCCGGGGGTCACTACTTTAATGCATTGGCGGGTGGCAGAGAAATCGGTGTGTTCGATCGGGCACCTCTGGATCCCGTAGGAGCGGCCAGTGGCCGCGAAGAAGCTTGCACGGCCAGAGAGATCGGTTGGGTCGGCCGGCCATTTCGCGGCCACTGGCCGCTCCTACACGTATACAGATATACAGAGCTGCGGAGAGCGAGGTCAGCCGATTTCCAGCGTACCCACGCCCTCCAGCAGAATCCTCAACGTCTCTTCGATCTGCGCCAGCTCTGCCGCGTCGCTGGCATGCACGATCTCCAGCAGGTCATCCCCACCGAACACCGCGGCATCCCCGGCTGCCACGGCCACCAGCAGGCGGTCGGCGCTCAACGTGACCTTGAGGTCGCGCAGCAGGTAAGGGTCGTCGCCGAGGGTGATCTCCAGCTCTTCTTCGTCCGGAAAGCGCGTCATCAGAAACATTTCGTCTGCGCTGCCGTGGCAGCACAGCAGCGCCATGTCGTCTTCTTCCTCGTCACGGGGGTTGGCCAGCAGCAGAGTGGCGGTGATGCGCATACGGGGGAACCTGTCATATGAATATGCCATGATTATACCCGACTACTGTCCGATCGGCTGGAACGCCCGTACCAGCGGTCTCGTACGACAACTCCTGCATGACCGAATATGTCGCCGCACCGCAAGAGTGCATGCCAGGCTCTGGGTAAGCTAGGTCGTTGGACCTCTTGAAATGTCGCCCCGCAGCGCCGGATTGGCTATGGTTGATCCGAACCGGGGTGACTTGCGACGCTTCACCCAATAACAAAGCCCAAGCGGAGTACCACAGATGGCGTTCTTCACCGCAGCCAGCAAAGCCGACTTCCAGCATCAACTGCAATCGGCCCTGGCTCAGCACATCAGCGAACAGGCACTGCCACAAGTGGCGCTGTTCGCCGATCAGTTCTTCGGCATCATCTCGTTGGACGAGCTCACCCAGCGGCGCCTCAGCGACCTGGCCGGTTGCACCCTGTCGGCCTGGCGCCTGTTGCAGCGCTTCGATCATGCCAAGCCAGAGGTGCGCGTCTACAACCCCGATTACGAACGTCACGGCTGGCAGTCCACCCACACCGCCGTCGAAGTGCTGCATCACGACCTGCCGTTCCTGGTGGACTCGGTGCGCACCGAGCTCAACCGGCGCGGCTACAGCATCCACACCCTGCAGACCACCGTGCTCAGCGTGCGCCGCGGCAGCCAGGGCGAGCTGCTCGAAGTGCTGGCCAAGGGTGCCCAGGGCGAAGACGTCCTGCATGAATCGCTGATGTACCTGGAAATCGACCGTTGCGCCAACGCCGCCGAGCTCAGCGTGCTGGCCCGGGAGCTGGAGCAGGTGCTGGGCGAAGTGCGGATGGCGGTGCAGGACTTCGAGCCGATGAAGGCCAAGGTCCGCGAAATGATCACGTTGGTGGAACAGACCGCGTTCGCCAGCGACGAGCAGGAAAAAGCCGAGATCACGGCGTTCCTCGAATGGTTGACCGACAACCACTTCACCTTCCTGGGCTACGAAGAGTTCGTGGTCGATGCCGATGCGCAGGGTGGCCAGCTGCGCTACGACCCGCAGTCGTTCCTGGGCCTGACCCGGCTGCTGCGTGCCGGCCTGAGCAGCGAAGACCTGCATATCGAAGACTACGCCGTGCAGTACCTGCACGAGCCGATGCTGCTGTCCTTCGCCAAGGCTGCGCACCCCAGCCGTGTGCATCGCCCGGCGTATCCCGACTACGTGTCGATCCGCCAGATCGACAGCGATGGCAAGGTACTCAAGGAATGCCGCTTCATGGGCCTGTACACCTCGTCGGTGTATGGCGAGAGCGTGCGCGAAATCCCCTACATCCGGCGCAAGGTCGCCGAGATCGAACGCCGCTCCGGTTTCCATGCCAAGGCGCACCTGGGCAAGGAACTGGCCCAGGTGGTCGAGGTGCTGCCGCGCGACGACCTGTTCCAGACCCCGATCGACGAGCTGTTCAGCACCGTCATGTCGATCGTGCAGATCCAGGAACGCAACAAGATCCGCGTGTTCCTGCGCAAGGACCCTTACGGGCGCTTCTGCTACTGCCTGGCCTACGTGCCGCGCGACGTGTACTCCACCGAAGTACGGCAGAAGATCCAGCAGGTGCTCATGGAGCGCCTCAAGGCCAGCGACTGCGAGTTCTGGACGTTCTTCTCCGAATCCGTGCTGGCCCGCGTGCAGCTGATCCTGCGCGTGGACCCCAAGAGCCGTCTGGACATCGACCCGCAGCAACTGGAAAACGAAGTGATCCAGGCCTGCCGTTCGTGGCAGGACGACTACGCCAGCCTGACCATCGAAAGCTTCGGCGAGGCCGCCGGCACCAATGTGCTGGCTGATTTCCCGAAAGGCTTCCCGGCCGGTTTCCGCGAGCGCTTCGCCGCGCATTCGGCAGTGGTCGACATGCAGCACCTGCTGGCGCTGTCCGAATCGCGCCCGCTGGTCATGAGTTTCTACCAGCCTCTGGCGCAGGGCGGCGAACGCCAGCTGCATTGCAAGCTGTACCACGCCGACACGCCACTGGCGCTGTCCGACGTGTTGCCGATCCTCGAGAACCTGGGCCTGCGCGTACTGGGCGAATTCCCCTACCGCCTGCGTCATCGCAGTGGTCGCGAGTACTGGATCCACGACTTTGCCTTTACCTACAGCGAAGGCCTGAATCTGGACATCCAGCAGCTCAACGACACGCTGCAGGATGCCTTCGTGCACATCGTGCGCGGCGACGCCGAGAACGACGCGTTCAACCGCCTGGTGCTCACCGCAGGCCTGCCATGGCGCGACGTCGCCTTGCTGCGCGCCTATGCGCGCTATCTCAAGCAGATCCGCCTGGGCTTCGACCTCGGCTACATCGCCAGCACCCTGAACAACCACACCGATATCGCCCGGGAACTGACGCGGCTGTTCAAGACCCGCTTCTACCTGGCGCGCAAGCTGGCCGGCGATGACCTGGACGACAAGCAGCAACGCCTGGAACAGGCCATCCTGAGTGCCCTGGACGACGTTCAGGTGCTCAACGAAGACCGCATCCTGCGTCGCTATCTGGACCTGATCAAGGCCACCCTGCGTACCAACTTCTACCAGCCCGATGCCAACGGCCAGGTCAAGTCTTACTTCAGCTTCAAGTTCAACCCCAAGCTGATTCCCGAACTGCCCAAGCCGGTACCCAAGTTCGAGATATTCGTCTACTCGCCGCGAGTCGAAGGCGTTCACCTGCGCTTCGGCAACGTCGCCCGCGGCGGTCTGCGCTGGTCGGATCGCGAGGAAGACTTCCGCACCGAGGTACTGGGCCTGGTCAAGGCGCAGCACGTGAAGAACTCGGTGATCGTGCCGGTGGGCGCCAAGGGCGGGTTCGTCCCGCGCCGGTTGCCGCTGGGCGGCAGCCGCGACGAGGTGCAGAACGAGGCGGTGGCCTGCTACCGCATCTTCATCTCCGGTCTGCTCGACATCACCGACAACCTCAAGGATGGCAGCGTGGTGCCGCCGGCCAACGTCGTGCGTCACGACGATGACGATCCGTACCTGGTGGTGGCTGCGGACAAGGGCACCGCGACCTTTTCCGACATCGCCAACGGCATTGCCATCGACTACGGCTTCTGGCTTGGCGATGCGTTCGCCTCCGGCGGCTCGGCGGGCTACGACCACAAGAAGATGGGTATCACCGCCAAGGGTGCCTGGGTCGGCGTGCAGCGCCACTTCCGCGAACGCGGCATCAACGTGCAGAAAGACAGCATCACCGTCATCGGCATCGGCGACATGGCCGGCGACGTGTTCGGCAATGGCTTGTTGATGTCCGACAAGCTGCAACTGGTGGCGGCATTCAACCACCTGCACATCTTCATCGATCCCAACCCCGAGCCGGCCAGCAGCTTCGCCGAGCGTCAGCGCCTGTATGACCTGCCTCGTTCGGCGTGGAGCGACTACGACACCTCGATCATGTCCGCCGGCGGCGGCATCTTCTCGCGCAGTGCCAAGAGCATTGCCATCAGCGCGCAGATGAAAGAGCGCTTTGACATCAAGGCCGACAAGCTGACCCCGACCGAGCTGCTCAACGCGCTGCTCAAGGCACCGGTCGACCTGCTGTGGAACGGCGGTATCGGTACCTACGTCAAGTCCAGTGACGAGAGCCACGCCGATGTCGGCGACAAGGCCAACGACGCCCTGCGCGTGAATGGCAACGAACTGCGCTGCAAAGTGGTGGGCGAGGGCGGCAATCTGGGCATGACCCAGCTGGGCCGTGTCGAGTTCGGCCTCAACGGCGGCGCGACCAACACTGACTTCATCGACAACGCGGCCGGCGTGGATTGCTCCGACCACGAAGTCAACATCAAGATCCTGCTCAACGAAGCCGTGCAGGCCGGGGACATGACCGAGAAGCAGCGCAACCTGCTGCTGGGCAGCATGACCGAGGAAGTCGGCCATCTGGTGCTGGGCAACAACTACAAGCAGACCCAGGCGCTGTCCCTGGCGGCGCGCAAGGCCTACGAGCGACTGGCCGAGTACCGCCGCCTGATGGCCGACCTGGAGGCGCGTGGCAAGCTGGACCGTGCCATCGAATTCCTGCCGACCGAGGAGCAGCTCAACGAGCGCGTCGCGAACAAGCAGGGTCTGACCCGAGCCGAGCTGTCGGTGCTTATCTCCTACAGCAAGATCGACCTCAACGAAGCGCTGCTGGCTTCGGCAGTACCCGACGACGTCTATCTTACCCGCGACATGGAGACGGCCTTCCCGCCGTCGCTGGTCAGCAAGTACGCCGAGGCCATGCGCAGCCATCGCCTCAAGCGCGAGATCGTCAGCACCCAGATCGCCAACGACCTGGTCAACAACATGGGCATCACCTTCGTGCAGCGCTTGAAGGAGTCCACTGGCATGACCCCGGCCAGTGTGGTCGGGGCCTACGCCATCGTGCGCGACATCTTCCACCTGCCGCACTGGTTCCGCCAGATCGAGGCACTGGACTACCAGGTATCCGCCGATGTCCAGCTGGCTCTGATGGACGAGCTGATGCGCCTGGGTCGACGGGCCACCCGCTGGTTCCTGCGCAGCCGCCGCAACGAGCTGGACGCCGGTCGCGATGTGGCGCATTTCGGTCCGCACATCGCAGCGTTGGGGCTCAAGCTCGACGAACTGCTCGAGGGTCCGACCCGCGAGCGCTGGCAGACCCGCTACCAGGGTTATGTCGAGTCTGGCGTACCGGAGCTGCTGGCGCGCATGGTTGCCGGCACCAGCCACCTGTACACGCTGTTGCCGATCATCGAAGCGTCGGACGTCACCGGCCAGAATGCCGCCGAAGTGGCCAAGGCGTTCTTCGCCGTGGGCAGCAAGCTGGACCTGACCTGGTACCTGCAGCAGATCAGCAGCCTGCCGGTGGAGAACAACTGGCAAGCGCTGGCACGCGAGGCCTTCCGCGACGATATCGACCTGCAGCAGCGGGCAATCACCATTTCCGTGCTGAAAATGCAGGATGCGCCGGGTGACGTCGAAGAGCGTCTGGACCTGTGGCTGGAACAGCACGAGGTGATGGTCAAGCGCTGGCGTGCCATGCTCGACGAGATCAAGGCCGCCACGGGTACCGACTACGCCATGTACGCAGTGGCGAATCGCGAACTGATGGACCTGGCATTGAGTGGGGGCGTGCAAGTCAGCTGAGGCGAGGTTGGCTTTTTCGCGGCCGATGACCGCTCCTACGGGTTATCCGTAGGAGCGGTCATCGGCCGCGAAGCGCTCACCGCCCATCTCCGACCCGATCACCGCCCACAAAAAAACCCGTCATTCGACGGGTTTTTTCGTTCAGCTCATTTCAGCGTGGCATCAAGCCTGAACCACCGGAATGTTCGCGTTGGCCGCAGCATCGCGGAACTCGGCGATCTGGTCGAAGCTGAGGTAGCGGTACACATCGGCAGCCATGCTGTCGATGCTGGCCGCATAGCCCATGTACTCTTCGACCGTCGGCAGCTTGCCCAGAATGGACGCGACAGCGGCCAGCTCGGCGGAGGCCAGGTACACGTTGGCACCATCGCCCAGGCGGTTCGGGAAGTTACGGGTCGAGGTGGACACCACGGTGGAGTTGGGTTCCACGCGGGCCTGGTTACCCATGCACAGCGAGCAGCCCGGCATCTCCATGCGTGCGCCAGCCTTGCCGTAGATGCCGTAGTAGCCTTCTTCGGTCAGCTGATGGGCATCCATCTTGGTCGGCGGCGACAGCCACAGGCGCGTCGGCAGTTGGCCCTTGACCTTGTCGAGCAACTTGCCGGCAGCGCGGAAGTGGCCGATGTTGGTCATGCACGAACCGATGAACACTTCGTCGATCTTCTCGCCCTGAACGGTGGACAGCAGACGTGCATCGTCCGGATCGTTCGGTGCACACAGGACCGGCTCTTTCAAGTCGCTCAGGTCGATCTCGATGATCTCGGCGTATTCGGCGTCGGCATCGGCACTCAGCAGTTCCGGGTTGGCCAGCCACGCTTCCATGGCCTGGGCACGACGTTCCATGGTCCGCGCATCGCCGTAGCCTTCGCTGATCATCCAGCGCAGCAGGGTGATGTTGGACTTCAGGTATTCGGCAATGGCCTTTTCCGGCAGCTTGATGGTGCAACCGGCGGCAGAACGCTCGGCCGAAGCGTCGGACAGTTCGAACGCCTGTTCCACGGTCAGCTCGTTCAAGCCTTCGATTTCCAGGATGCGGCCCGAGAAGGCGTTGATCTTGCCTTTCTTCTCGACGGTCAGCAGGCCTTTCTGAATGGCGTAGTACGGAATCGCGTGGACCAGATCGCGCAGGGTGATGCCTGGCTGCATGGTGCCCTTGAAGCGCACCAGCACCGACTCGGGCATGTCCAGCGGCATGACGCCGGTAGCGGCCGCGAAGGCCACCAGGCCGGAACCGGCCGGGAACGAGATGCCGATCGGGAAGCGGGTGTGCGAGTCACCACCGGTGCCGACGGTGTCCGGCAGCAGCATGCGGTTCAACCAGCTGTGGATGATGCCGTCGCCTGGACGCAGGGATACGCCACCACGGGTGCGGATGAAATCCGGCAGGGTGTGATGGGTGGTCACGTCGATCGGCTTCGGATAGGCCGCGGTGTGGCAGAAGGACTGCATGACCAGGTCGGCGGAGAAGCCCAGGCATGCCAGGTCTTTCAGCTCGTCGCGGGTCATCGGGCCAGTGGTGTCCTGGGAACCGACGGTAGTCATCTTCGGTTCGCAGTAGGTACCGGGACGCACGCCCTGGTTCTCGGGCAGGCCGCAGGCCTTGCCGACCATCTTCTGCGCCAGGGTAAAGCCCTTGCCGGTGTCGACCGGGGCTTCGGGCAGCTTGAACAGATCGGTTGGGCCCAGGCCGAGTTCGGTACGCGCCTTGTCGGTCAGGCCGCGACCGACGATCAGCGGGATGCGGCCGCCTGCGCGGACCTCGTCGAGCAGTACCGGGGTCTTGAGCTCGAACGTGGTGATCACTTCGTCGCTGTCGTGCTTGCAGACCTTGCCCTGGTGCGGGTACAGGTCGATCACGTCACCCATGTTGATGTTCGACACGTCGAACTCGATCGGCAGGGCGCCGGCGTCTTCCATGGTGTTGTAGAAGATCGGGGCGATCTTGGTGCCGAAGCAGAAACCACCAGCGCGCTTGTTCGGCACGTACGGGATGTCGGTACCGAAGAACCACAGCACCGAGTTGGTCGCCGACTTGCGCGACGAACCGGTACCGACCACGTCACCCACGTAGGCGACCGGGTAACCGTCGGCGTACATCTGGGCAATCTGCTTCATCGGGCCGATCGAGCCCTGCACGTCGGGCACGATGCCTTCGCGGGCCATCTTCAGCATGGCCAGGGCGTGCAACGGGATGTCCGGGCGCGACCAGGCGTCAGGCGCAGGCGAAAGGTCGTCGGTGTTGGTTTCGCCGGTGACCTTGAAGACGCGCAGGCTGATCTTGTCGGCCAGGGTCGGACGCTTCTTGAACCATTCGCCGTCGGCCCAGGATTGCAGTACGCCTTGAGCGTGGGCATTGCCGTTCTTGGCTTTTTCCGCAACGTCGTGGAAGGCATCGAACATCAGCAGGGTGAACTTGAGCTGTTCGGCAGCCACCGGCGCCAGGGTGGCGTCGTCGAGCAGTTCGACCATGGTGGCGATGTTGTAGCCACCCTGCATGGTGCCGAGCAGTTCAACTGCACGCTTGCTGTCGATCAGCGGCGAAGTGACTTCGCCCTTGGCCAGGGCAGAAAGAAAACCGGCCTTGACGTAGGCGGCTTCGTCGACGCCTGGTGGCACGCGGTTGGTGATCAGGTCGACCAGGAAAGACTCTTCGCCGGCGGGAGGGTTTTTCAGCAGCTCGACCAGGCCTGCGGTTTGTTCGGCGTTAAGCGGCTGGGGCACGATACCCTGGGCGGCACGCTCTTCGATGTGTTTGCGATAGGCTTCAAGCACAGTTATTACCCTCATCAGTGGTCCCGGAAGGGACGCTCATCCAGAGAACGCCTGCATCCATGCGTACGGTCTTTTCGGCCGTTCAGTCAGGAGGGCAGGTGTTCCATGCAGAAGCTGTTTTCAAAGTTTTACGCCTGTAGAAGGGAAATCTGATGAGGGCTGGCACCGGACGAGCGGTGCCAACACCCTTCTACTGGATCAACTGTGCTCGTGACGCTTTGAAAACAGCTTCCAATGGACATTGGCGCCTAAAAAGGCTGCATGATTCTACTTTATTTCGCGCAGGAAGTTAAGTTAAGCCCCACGATTTCTGGGGTGACCCCTGTTAGACAAAGGACTAACATGCGCCGGTGTTCCACCGTCCAGCGTGCCGATCCACCATGTCCAACCATTCCATCAAGACGCCCTGCGTGGGCCTGTGCTCCACCGTCTACGGTGACCTGGTATGCCGGGGCTGCAAGCGCTATCACCACGAAGTCATCCATTGGAACGGCTATGACGAAGCGCAGAAACGCGCGGTATGGATTCGTCTGGAGCAATTGCTGGTGCAGGTAATGGTCGCCAAGGTGGAAGTGTTCGACCCGTCGAAACTGCGCCAACAACTGGAACAACGCAAGATCCGTTTCGTCGAGCGGCAGTCGGAGTACTGCTGGGCCTACCAGTTGATCGCCCGCGGCGCCCGCGTGATCAATAACCTGGAGGCTTACGGTCTGGTGCTGCTGCCCGAGTTCCGCGACTGGGATCTGCCGCAGCTGCGCGATGCCATCGATCGGGAGTTCTTCATTCTGTCCGAGGCGCATTACCAACGTTATATCGCGCCGGCGTTCGTGCGCGAGCTGACCGAACAGCGCATTATCTGAAGTTGACCCTGCGCTGAGGCCTTCGCGGGCAGAGACCCGCGCTGACACACTCACAACCCCGGACACCCCCATGCTCATAGTCGCCGACGAAAACATCCCGCTGCTCGACGCATTCTTCGAAGGCTTCGGTGAAATCCGCCGCTACCCGGGCCGAGCGATCGACCGGACGGCTGTCGCCGATGCCGATGTCCTGCTGGTGCGCTCGGTAACCCAGGTCGATCGCACCCTGCTCGAAGGCAGCAATGTACGCTTCGTTGGCACCTGCACCATCGGCACCGACCACCTCGACCTCGATTACTTCGCCGCAGCCGGTATCCACTGGGCCAGCGCCCCGGGATGCAATGCCCGAGGCGTGGTCGACTACGTGCTCGGCAGCCTGCTCACCCTGAGCGAAATCGAAGGGCTGGCGTTGCCCCAACGCTGCTACGGCATCGTCGGCGGCGGCCAGGTGGGCGGGCGGCTGGTACAGGTACTGCGCGGCCTGGGCTGGGATGTGCGGGTGTGCGACCCATTGCGTGCGGCAAGGGAGGGCGGCGACTTCGTCAGCCTGGAACACATCGTCGAGCACTGCGACGTGATCAGCCTGCACACACCGCTGACCCGCGACGGCGACCACCCCACCTGGCACCTGTTCGACAGCCCGCGCCTGCGCGCGCTCAAGCCGGATACCTGGCTGATCAATGCCGCGCGCGGCCCGGTGATCGACAACGCTGCATTGCTTGAAGTGCTGCTCGAACGCGAAGACCTGCAGGCGGTGCTCGACGTCTGGGAGCACGAACCCGCAGTCGACCGTGCGCTTGCCGACTGCTGCGTGATCGGCACTCCGCACATCGCTGGCTACAGCCTCGACGGTCGCCGTCGTGGCACGGCGCAGATTCATCAGGCGTTGTGCAACTTTCTCGGTCGCAGCGTCGATGTCCACCTGGACGACCTGCTGCCCAGGCCCTGGCTCGGCGAGGTCAGCCTGAGTGCCGACAGCGATCCGGCCTGGGCGCTGGCCATGCTCTGTCGGGGCGTCTACGACCCGCGGCGCGACGATGCCGACTTCCGTCGCAGCCTGGCCGTCGACAGCCCGCATGACCTTCCTCATGAAGCCGACGATGCCCGGCAGCGGCTGGCCTTCGACCAATTGCGCAAGCACTATCCGCCGCGTCGCGAAATCGAAGGGCTGCGCGTGCGCATCGACGGTCCTGCACCGGAGCTCGAACGCATCGTCGTAGCTCTGGGGGCGGTGCTGGTCCGGACCGACACCTGAGACTGGGTGCCAGAACGTCGAAACCCGGCATCAGGGCCGGGTCTCGTGGGCAGCAGGGCGGTTGGGTCGATCAGTCTTTGCCGACCGGCTTCACCACGTGTTCTTCCAGTTCGCGGCAGGCGTCCTGCACCATGTTTTCGGTGATGGGTACTTCACGCCCCTGTTCATCGATGATCGCGCCCCCAACGGGCTCCTGGGGTTTCACACGTAGCACGTCGATGCGTTTAGGCGTGTCGTCATGCGAGCTCATGGCCTGTCTCCTCTTCAGATGTGTGCGCCGTCTGTTTCGGGCTGCTTCCTAGCTGACTTTGTCCGTTTGCTGGAGTTCCACTGTAGTCGATCGGGCGTCTGGGTGTAGGCTTGCAGATCATCTGAAAACGGATCACCTCCCTTGCAGCTATTGTCTTCGGGTCAGCGTCGCGGTTTGCGCCTGGCCTGGCGCTTCATGCGCCCTTATCGCTGGCAGGCCATCGGCGCGCTGCTGGCACTGCTGGTAACCGCCGGCATCACCCTGTCCATGGGCCAAGGCATTCGCATGCTGGTCGACCAGGGCTTCATGACCCAGTCGGCACACCTGCTCAATCGTTCCATCGCCGTGTTCATGGTGCTGGTACTGGCCCTGGCCACGGGAACGTTCGCGCGCTTCTATCTGGTGTCCTGGATCGGCGAGCGCTGCGTCGCCGATATCCGCAAGCAGGTGTTCGACCATTTGGTCCACTTGCATCCGGCGTTCTACGAAAACAACCGCAGTTCGGAAATCCAGTCAAGGCTGACCACCGACACGGCGTTGCTGCAATCGGTGATCGGCTCGTCGCTGTCGATGTTCCTGCGCAACCTGTTGATGGTGATCGGCGGGGTGGTGCTGTTGTTCGTCACCAACCCCAAGCTCACCAGTATCGTGGTGGTCGCCCTGCCACTGGTGCTGGCGCCGATCTTGATGTTCGGGCGTCAGGTGCGGCGTCTGTCGCGGCAGAGCCAGGACCGCATCGCCAATGTCGGCAGCTACGTGGCCGAAACCCTGACCCAGATCAAGACCGTGCAGGCCTACAACCACCAGGCCGAAGACCAGAAACGCTTCGCCGTCACCGTGGAGCAGGCGTTCGACACGGCCCGGCAGCGCATCGTCCAGCGTGCATGGCTGATTGCACTGGTGATCGTGCTGGTGCTGGGTGCCGTCGCAGTGATGCTCTGGGTCGGTGGCATGGATGTGATCGGCGGGCGCATTTCCGCAGGCGAACTGGCCGCGTTCGTGTTCTACAGCCTGATCGTGGGCAGTGCCTTCGGCACCTTGAGCGAAGTGGTCGGTGAGCTGCAGCGCGCCGCCGGTGCCGCGCAGCGCATTGCCGAGCTGCTGCAGGCGCGCAGCGATATCCAGCCGCCCAGCGTCGGTCTGCAGCAACTGCCGCCGCGGGTCACGGGGGCGCTGGCGCTCGACGAGGTGATATTTGCCTACCCTGCGCGCGACGCGGCACCCGCCATTCGCGGCCTGAGCCTGCAGGTCAGGCCGGGCGAGACCCTGGCCCTGGTCGGGCCCTCGGGCGCAGGCAAGTCGACGCTGTTCGATCTGCTGCTGCGTTTCTACGACCCGCAGCAGGGCCGCATTCTCATCGATGGGATCGACCTGCGCCAGTTGGATCCGCAGGACGTGCGTCGGCAGTTCGCCACGGTGTCGCAGACCCCGGCGCTGTTCTTCGGCAGCGTCGAGGACAATGTCCGCTATGGTCGGGCCGACGCCACGACCGAGCAGGTCGAGGACGCCGCGCGCATCGCCCATGCCCACGACTTCATCATGCAACTGCCGCAGGGCTACCAGACGCCGCTCGGCGATGCTGGCCTGGGGCTTTCGGGAGGCCAGCGTCAACGCCTGGCGATTGCCCGCGCCTTGCTGGTCGATGCCCCGATCCTGCTCCTGGACGAGGCCACCAGCGCCTTGGACGCGCAAAGCGAACACCTCATCCAGCAGGCCATGCCGACGCTGATGCAGGGTCGCACCACACTGGTCATCGCCCACCGCCTGGCCACGGTACAGAACGCCGACCGTATTGCAGTCATGGATGAGGGGTGTCTGGTGGCGCTGGGAACCCACGCCGAGCTGGTGGCCAGCAATGCGCTCTACGCGCGTCTGGCCCACTTGCAGTTCGGTCGCTAGCGCAAGCGGCCCCCAAGGCTGGGGGCCGCGATCATCAACGGTACTGGCAGAGGTAGGCGGTTTCCACTTCCACAGTCAGTTGGAATTTGCTGTTGGCAGGCACGTTGAACTGGCTGCCGGCAGTGAAGGTTGTCCATTCGCTGGCATCGGGCAGCTTGACCGTGAGGGCGCCGGAAACCACGTGCATGATTTCGCTCTGGGCTGTACCGAATTCATACTCGCCCGGTGCCATGACGCCGATGGTGGCAGGGCCGTCCGTTTCGGAGAAAGCAATGGACTTCACGGTGCCGTCGAAGTACTCGTTGACCTTGAACATGAGGCGGTTCCTTGCGGAGGATTGGAAAGGGCTGGCCAGTATGCCCAAGCCCTGGCAGGTCGTCATCCGCTTTACGGCGCGAGCACCATGGGCAGCAGCCGCGCCGTGTTGCGTGCGTCTTCGAGGGCGCGGTGCTGCTGGCCGCAGAACTGCAGGCCGGCCAGTTGCAGGGCACTGGTCAGGCCGAGCGGCCGCGGCAGCTGGCGAGCCTTGGCAAAGCGCTGCTTGAGGTTGATGTGGGGCACTCGCGCCAGTGCGCTTTCCAGGTTGAGCCGCTGCCAGTCCTGCAGCAACTGCAGCCGGTCGTAATCGCCCCAGCTGACCCAGCCCTGCAGTTGCCCGCGGTGGGGTGACAGCCACTGCTCGAAGCTTTTCCACACCTGGGTCAACACCGCCGCGGCGTCCACGTCCGCTTGATCGATGTGGGTCAGCGTCCGACAGAACGGGGTCAGGCTGGGGCGTCGCAACGGTTTGACGAATCGCTGGAAGTGATCCACCTCGCGTCCGTCGCGGTTGACCAGGCTTGCACCGATCTCGATGATTTCCATTTCAGTGACCGGCCAACCACCTTCATCGGTGGTGGCTTCCAGGTCGACGACCAGCCAATGCGGCATACCAAGCTCCCAGGCACATGCGCTTAGAGCCTAGAGCACAACCGCAGGCAAAGAGTTCCGATATCCCTGCAACCGCGCAATAGCGCAGTTCGATGCTGCCTGCCGCAGGCGGACGGGGGAGTGCCGGGCACCGGCACAGGGTTTAGCAGTTGTCAGCCCGACGTAAAACCCCTAGCGTACGTGCTTCGCGAAACGGCTGGTGGGGGTTTTCTGTCTTGAAGTACGGTTATGTTAAGGCGGCCCTGCCACGTCTGTTGCTGGCTGCACTGGTTCCATGGGTAGCGGCACTGTGGGCATCGGGCACGCAAGCTGCCCAGGAAGTGCGCATCGGCGCGGCGCATTTTCCGCCGTACGTCGTGCACCCCGAACAGGGTCGCAACGAAGGCCTGTTGCCCTCGCTCATCGAACAGCTCAACCAGGTGCAGACCACCTGGCACTTCGTTCTGGTGCCGACTTCGATCGCGCGACGCTATCAGGATTTCGAACGCGGCCGGGTCGACATGGCGATCTTCGAGAACCCACTGTGGGGGTGGCAGCGCATCAAGCACAGTGCGGTCGATCTCGGGCTGGAGGATGCCGAGGTGTTCGTGGCGCTGAAGCAGGGCAATGATCAGGATTTCTTCGCCGATCTGAATGGCAAGCGCATGGCGCTGTTCTACGGTTATCACTACGCGTTCGCGGATTTCGACGCCAACCCGCAGTATCTGCTGCGCAGATTCAACGCCGTACTGACGTATTCCCACGAAAGCAACCTGATGATGGTGGTGCGCAAGCGGGCCGACATTGCAATGGTCACCCGGTCATTTCTGAGCGATTTCGTCGCACGCAACCCGGATATCGGCTCGCAGCTGCTGGTTTCGCAACGGTTGGACCAGATCTACCGACACTACGCGCTTATTCGCCCCGGTGCGCCGATCAGTGCCGAAGAGTTCACCACCCTGATGCAGCAGATGCACGCCAGCGGCAGATTGCTGCCTATCTTTGCGCCAGCCAAAGTGGCCGTGCTGGCGCAACCTGCTCGCCGTGTGGTGGTGCGCAACCCTGCAGCCAAGCCCTGAAAGGCCTAGCGATAGGATTGACGCCCCGAGACGCGAGAGACATACGCCCGGCTTTCGCGTTCAGCTTCCTCGCGGGTCGCGAAGGGGCCTTCCAGAGTCTTTTCCCGAGTGCTGAAAAAATAGAAACCGTTGACCGTGCTGAATCGTTCGGCACGAAAGTGCGTGGTTTCAACAAGGTCCTGCGCACGCTTGCCAAACATGATGTGCGTCCTGTGTAGAAATGGATCTTGGATGTGGATCGGGCGAGTTCGCCGCCGGCATCATCGTTGGCAAACGATGATGCCGGCGGCGAGAGCTTAAAGCATTTCTTCGGGCCGCACCCACTGGTCGAACTCGGCTTCGCTCAAGTAGCCCAGGGCCAGTGCCGATTCGCGCAGTGTCAAGCCTTCAGCGTAGGCCTTCTTGGCGATCTCGGCGGCCTTGTCGTAGCCGATGTGCGGGTTGAGCGCGGTGACCAGCATCAAGCCACGCTCGAGGTGCTCGCCCATCTGCTGCGCATCCGGCACCAGACCGGCGACGCAGTGTTCCTGGAAATTGCGACAGCCATCGGCCAGCAGCTTGATGGACTGCAGCAGGTTGTGAATGATCACCGGCTTGTACACGTTGAGTTGCAGGTGACCCTGGCTCGCGGCGATGCCGATGACCACGTCGTTGCCCATGACCTGGCAAGCGAGCATGGACAGCGCCTCGCACTGGGTCGGATTGACCTTGCCGGGCATGATGGAGCTACCCGGCTCATTGGCCGGCAGTTTGATCTCGGCCAGCCCTGCCCGAGGCCCCGAACCCAACAGGCGGAAATCGTTGGCCAGTTTCATCAAGGCCACGGCGAGGGTCTTGAGCGCTCCCGAGAGGCTGGTCAACGGCTCGTGGCCGGCCAATGCGGCGAACTTGTTCGGCGCGGTGACGAACGGCAGCCCGGACAGCGCCGCCAGCTCGGCGGCGATGGCTTCGCCGAACCCCTTGGGTGCATTGAGCCCGGTACCCACCGCAGTACCGCCCTGGGCCAGCTCACACACGGCGGGCAAGGCGTTGCGGATGGCCTTCTGGGCGTATTCGAGCTGCGCCACGTAGGCCGAGACTTCCTGGCCGAAGGTAATCGGCGTGGCGTCCATCATGTGCGTGCGGCCGGTCTTGACCAGCTGCGTGTGGCGTCCGGCCAGCTCGGCCAGGCCCTCGCCGAGCACCGCGATTGCCGGCAACAAGTCAGCCTGCACGGCTTGCACGGCGGCGATGTGCATGGCGGTGGGGAAGCAGTCGTTGGAGCTCTGTGAACGATTGACATGATCGTTGGGATGCACTGGCGACTTGCCGCCGCGGCCCTTGCCGGCCAGTTCGTTGGCGCGCCCGGCGATCACCTCGTTGACGTTCATGTTGCTCTGGGTGCCGCTGCCAGTCTGCCAGACCACCAGGGGAAACTGATCGTCATGCTCGCCTGCAAGCACTTCGTTGGCGGCTTGCTCGATCAGTCGGGCGATGTCGGCCGGCAGGTCGCCGTTGCGATCGTTGACCCGCGCCGCGGCCTTCTTGACCAGCGCCAGGGCGTGCGAAACCGGCAGCGGCATGCGCTCCTCGCCAATGGCGAAGTTCACCAGCGAACGTTGGGTCTGGGCGCCCCAGTAGGCCTCTTCAGGAACTTCGACCTGTCCCAGGCTGTCTGTTTCGATACGACTCATGCGGTTCATGCTCCTTGTTGTCGATCTCGCGTCACACCCCGAAGATGCACGGGCGGGTCTCGCTGCTGTTCATCGGCAGCCTTGCTGTTAGGGTACGTACCTGGCGTCAGGTTCCATGAAACTGCACCTGCGGTTCGCAGTCTGGGGTTGAGAGACGCACGAGCTTGAGCGCAAAATGATCGTTTCTGGGGTTTTACCTCGCCTGCTAGATAAGGAAACTCGATGACTCGTTTTCGCGCCATCTGCACCGCGGCAGTTCTCGTCTGTGCCAGTGGCCAGGTACTCGCCGACACCGCCAGCCACAATGCCAGCGCCGAAGCCTTCCTGATGATGGCTCATGCGGACAAACTGGGGACGCCGGTGTACATGCAAGTGCAGCAAATGTTCGCTCAGCGCTTCGAGCAGACCAAAGCCCCGGCCAGCAAGCAGGCAACCCTGGAAACCTACCAGGCCAAGGCCAATGCCGCGTTGGACCAGGCCATCGGCTGGCCCAAGCTCAAGCCAGACATGGTCAAGCTGTACACCACCAACTTCTCCGAGCAGGAGCTCAAGGACCTGGTCAAGTTCTACCAGTCGCCGCTGGGCAAGAAAGTCCTGGAAAAAATGCCCGCCGTGACCCAACAGTCCGCCCAGCTTACCCAGCAGAAGCTGGAAAGCGCAGTGCCAGTGGTCAACAACCTGTTGGCTGACATGACCAAGGAACTGGACCCACAGGGCGCTGCCAAGGCTGCTGCCGGGCCGGCCAAGCCAGCGAAGCCGTAACGGAGTCGTTGCTGATGTCTATGAAGGAACGCATCGTATCCACCCTGCAGATGCTGCAACCCGCACATCTGCAGGTGCTGGACGAAAGCCACATGCACAGCCGAGGCACCGAGACCCACTACAAGGCGGTGCTGGTCAGTGACCGCTTTGCCGGGCTCAACAGTGTCAAGCGTCACCAGTTGGTGTACGGCACGCTCGGCGAACTGATGGGCGAGTTCCACGCGCTGGCGCTGCACACCTATACGCCCCAGGAATGGGCGCAGGCAGGGGCCGCACCGGCGTCGCCCACCTGCGCCGGCGGTGGGCACTAGGCAACGGAATTTGCTAGAATCTGCAACCCGCCAGCGGCATGCCGTTGGCGGGTTTTTTCATTTCTGTTCACTGACCTGTCGCCTGGCTCGTCCGGTGAACTGTCCCCCAAGAAAATCCGGTACGGCCCTTGCGCGGTCGACCACCTGGAGCGTTTTACCCATGACCCAAGCGATCGTCGTGGCGGCACTGTACAAGTTCGTCACCCTGGAAGATTACGTCGAAATGCGTGAGCCGCTGCTGCAGGCCATGCTCGACAACGATATAAAAGGCACGCTGCTGATAGCCGCAGAAGGCATCAACGGCACCGTATCCGGTACCCGCGAAGGCGTCGACGGCCTGTTGGCCTGGCTCAAGCTCGATCCGCGCATGGACGACATCGACCACAAGGAATCGTACTGCGACGAGCAGCCGTTCTATCGCACCAAGGTCAAGCTGAAGAAGGAAATCGTCACCCTCGGCGTCGCCGGTGTCGACCCCAACCGCACGGTTGGCACCTATGTCGAGCCGCAGGACTGGAATGCGTTGCTCGACGACCCGGAAGTCCTGCTGATCGACACTCGCAATGACTACGAAGTCGCCATCGGCACCTTCCACGGCGCCGTGGATCCCAAGACCGCGTCTTTCCGCGAATTTCCCGATTACGTCAAGGCTCATTTCGACCCGGCGGTGCACAAGAAGGTCGCCATGTTCTGCACCGGCGGTATCCGCTGCGAAAAGGCGTCCAGCTACATGCTTGGCGAAGGCTTCGAAGAGGTCTATCACCTCAAGGGCGGCATTCTCAAGTACCTGGAGCAAGTGCCCCAGCAAGAAAGCAAGTGGCAAGGTGACTGCTTCGTCTTCGACAACCGCGTCACGGTGCGCCACGACCTCAGCGAGGGCGATTACGATCAGTGCCATGCCTGCCGCACACCGATCAATGTCGAAGATCGTGCCAGCGAGCACTACGTGCCCGGCGTCAGTTGCCCGCACTGCTGGAACAGCCTGAGCGAAAAGACCCGCAAGAGCGCCATTGATCGTCAGAAGCAGATCGAACTGGCCCGCGCGCGCAATCTGCCGCACCCTATCGGCCACAACTATCGCAAAGCTGCCCAGGACTGAGCCCATGTCGCGCAACCGCCTGATCTACGTGATGGACCCGATGTGCTCCTGGTGCTGGGGCTTCGCGCCCGTGGCCCAGGCCCTGATGGACCAGGCCGAGGCGGCAGGGGTCAAGACCCATATCGTGGTGGGCGGGCTGCGCAGCGGTGGCGCGGCGCTGGAGCCGACCACCCGCGACTACATCATCGAGCACTGGCATGCGGTGCACGAGGCCAGCGGCCAGGCCTTCGAGTTCGAGGGCGCACTGCCGGCAGGCTTCGTCTACGACACCGAGCCGGCTTGCCGAGCGATCGTGGCGGTGCGCGAACTGGCCCCCGATCTGGCCTGGCCGTTGGTCAAGCTGATCCAGCAGGCGTTCTACACCCTGCGCCTGGATGTGACCCAGCCGGTGCAGTTGGCTGCCCTGGCCGAACAGGCCGGTGTGCCGCGCATCGAGTTCGTCGAGGCGTTCGACAGCGATCGCAGGGTACAAACCACTCAGGCCGATTTCGCCTGGGCGCAGGGGCTGGGCATCGCCGGCTTTCCGACGTTGCTCGCCGAGCGCGATGGCCAGCTGGCTTTGCTGACCAATGGTTACCGACCGTTGGCCGATCTTGCACCGCTGCTGGCGCGCTGGCTGGAACGTGCTGCCGATGCATGAGCGACCGGGCCCCGTCGGGGTGGCAGGGTCGCAAACCACGCCTGTGGCAGACCGCCTGAGTTGGGGCGAGATACGCCGATTGGCATTGCAGCACAAGCGTACGCTGTGGACCGCCAATGGCGTCGCCGTACTCGCTACCTTGTGCAGCGTGCCGATACCCCTGCTGTTGCCGCTGCTGGTCGATGAGGTCTTGCTCGGGCATGCCGGCAGTGCCACGCGCTGGATGAGTCAGGTGTTGCCCGCCGCCTGGCAGATCCCCGTCGGCTTCATAGGGCTGATGCTGGTGATCAGTTTCACCCTGCGTTGTGGGTCATTGCTTTTCAACGTCGTGCAGGCGCGGCTGTTCGCCGGCCTGGCCAAGGACGTGGTCTATCGCCTGCGTCTGCGTCTCATCGAACGGCTCAAGCGCATCTCCCTCAGCGAATACGAAAGCCTGGGCAGCGGGACGGTCACTACCCATCTGGTCACCGACCTGGAAACCCTCGACAAATTCGTCGGCGAAACCCTGAGCCGCTTCCTGGTGGCGATGCTGACCCTGGCCGGCACCGCGGGCATCCTGATGTGGATGCACTGGAAGCTGGCGCTGCTCATCCTGCTGTTCAACCCCCTCGTGGTGTACGCCACGGTGGTGCTGGGCAAGCGCGTCAAACACTTGAAGAAGCTCGAGAACGACAGCACCGCGCGCTTCACCCAGGCGCTCGGCGAAACCCTGGACGCCATCCAGGAAGTCCGCGCCAGCAACCGTCAGGGTTATTTTCTGGGCCGCCTCGGCCTGCGCGCTCGCGAAGTGCGCGACTTTGCGGTCGCCTCGATGTGGAAGAGCGACGCGTCGGGCCGCGCCAGCGCGCTGCTGTTCCAGTTCGGCATCGATATCTTCCGCGCTGCAGCCATGCTCACGGTGCTGTTCTCCGACCTCAGCATTGGCCAGATGCTGGCAGTGTTCAGCTACCTCTGGTTCATGATCACCCCGGTCGAACAGCTGTTGAATCTGCAATACGCCTACTACGCTGCAGGTGGTGCGCTGAAACGGATTAATGAATTGCTCGCTCGCGCCGATGAACCCAGGTATCCGGGCGGCAGCGATCCGTTCCGCGATCGCGAGACGGTGGGTATCGAGATCCGTGGCCTGACCTTCGCCTATGCCGAGGACAAGGTGCTGGACCGCCTGGACCTGAGCATCGCGCCCGGTGAAAAGGTCGCCATCGTCGGCGCCAGCGGGGGTGGCAAGAGCACGCTGGTGCAATTGCTGCTCGGGCTCTATACGCCACAGGCCGGGGAGGTGCGCTTTGGTGGCACGCTGCAGCAGGCGATGGGCCTGGAGACCCTGCGCGATAATGTCGCGGTGGTATTGCAACATCCATCGCTGTTCAACGATACGATTCGTGCCAACCTGACCATGGGCCGCACTGCCAGCGACCATGCCTGCTGGAATGCACTGCAGATCGCCCAGCTGGACAGCACCGTGCGGGACATGCCCCACGGCCTGGACAGCATTGTCGGCCGGTCCGGCGTACGCCTTTCCGGGGGTCAGCGGCAGCGTCTGGCGATTGCTCGAATGGTGCTGGCCGAGCCCAAGGTGGTCATTCTCGACGAAGCCACCTCTGCGCTCGATGCCGCCACCGAGTACAACCTGCACCAGGCCCTCGCGCGATTCCTGCGAGGGCGCACTACCTTGATCATTGCCCACCGGCTCTCTGCGGTGAAGCAGGCCGACCGCGTGCTGGTGTTCGACGGCGGCCGGATCGCCGAAGATGGCGATCACCAGCAGCTTATCGCCGAGGGCGGGCTGTATGCGCGTCTGTACGGTTATCTGCAACAGGTCTGAGTCCGCGGCTGGCGGCGCGCCCAGCCATAAAAAAAAGATTCGGCACCGACGAAAACTGTGCCGGTCCTTTCCGAAACTAGCCTAGAGTGTGCCAGTGGTGATTGAAGTTCTGACTTGGACGTTGCCTGGATCGCTGAAGCAAGGAACCTCATGAAGCACACACAGACTCTCGATACACCGAGATTGCTGGGGATTGTCTGGCCATTCATCGCCGTCGTGGGGTTGATGGCAATGCTGGGTTGCATCAGCCTCTACGCACTGTCCGCGGTGCGCAGCTATGTCGCGGGCGAAAGCTTCTGGTCCAAGGGTCAGAAAGACGCGATCTACTACCTGAACCTGTATGCCGACAGCCGTGACGAGGAAGTCTTCCAGAAGTACCTGCGCGCCATCGCCATTCCCCAGGGCGGTCATCAGCTGCGCCTCGCCCTCGACCAGCCCGAGCCTGATCTGGCGGCTGCACGGACCGGCATTCTGAAGGGCAACAACCACCCTGACGACATGCAGAACATCATCTGGCTGTACCGTCACTTCAGCGATGTGAGCTACATGTCCAGGGCCATCGCGCACTGGAAGATCGGCGATACCTACCTGGTCGAACTCGACGCCCTGGCGCAGCAGATGCACGCGGCGCAACAGGCCGGCACCGCCAGCGAAGCGGACATGGCGCGCTGGAAGCACCAGATCATGCTCATCAATGACGCGGTGACGCCCGCCGCCATGGCCTTCAGCGCGGCATTGGGCGAGGGCTCGCGCGCGGTGCAGTACCTGCTGGTGGTCAGCAACCTGCTGGTGGCGCTGCTGTTGATCGTGCTGGCGCTGTGGCGCACGCGCAAGCTGCTCAACCAGCGCCATGCCTTCGCCTATGCCCTGCAACTGGAAAAGGACCGCGCCCAGGTAACCCTGGCGTCCATCGGCGATGGGGTGATCACTACCGATGTCGAGGGCGCGATCCTCTACATGAACCCGGCCGCCGAGCGACTGACCCACTGGAGCGCCGATCAGGCCGTGGGGCTGCCGCTGGCGGCGTTGTTCAACCTGCTCGACGAAAACGCCGAGAAGGACAGCTTCACCCTCATCGACCACATCGTCAGTGGCGACCTGCGCGGCGGCAGCGAACACGCCAAGCTGATCCAGCGCCTGGACGGCAGTACGGTCTCGGTGACGCTCGTCGGCGCGCCGATCCAGACCGACCAGCACATCAGCGGTACCGTGCTGGTGCTGCACGACATGACCCAGGAGCGGCAATACATCGCCAACCTGTCGTGGCAGGCCACGCACGATGCATTGACCGGGCTGGCCAACCGCCGCGAGTTCGAGTTCCGTCTCGAGCAGGCGCTGGCCGCGCTGCAGCGTTATCCTGGCTGCCACTCGCTGATGTTCCTCGACCTGGACCAGTTCAAACTGGTCAACGACACCTGCGGTCACGCGGCGGGCGACGAACTGCTTCGCCACATCTGCGCACTGCTGCAGTCCGGGCTGCGCGAGGGTGACACCCTGGCGCGCCTGGGCGGTGACGAGTTCGGCATCCTCATCGAGAACTGCTCGGCCGCCGAATCGGAGAAACTGGCCGAAACACTGCGCCACACCGTGCAGAACCTGCACTTCGTGTGGAAGGGGCGCCCGTTCGTCACCACCGTCAGCGTCGGCATGGTGCACCTGACCCAGGCGCCGATCACCCTCGAAGCCTCGATGCGCGCCGCCGACATGGCCTGCTACCTGGCCAAGGAGCGCGGCCGCAACCGCGTTCAGGTCTACCACGCCGCCGACAGCGAACTGACCGTGCGCGTCGACGAGATGGCGTGGGTCCAACGGTTGCACATCGCCCTGGAGGAAAACCGGTTCTGCCTGTACGCGCAGGAGATCGCCGCCCTGGGCATACAGGACGGCCCGCCGGGTGGGCACATCGAGATCCTCCTGCGCCTGAGCGATGAAACCGGCCGCATCATCATGCCCGAGGTGTTCATCCCGGCTGCCGAGCGCTACGGCCTGATGACCGCCCTGGACCGTTGGGTGGTGCAGAACGTATTCAAGGTGGTGCGCCAGACGCTCGACCAGCCCGACCAGGGGCCGTTGGCGGTGTGTGCGATCAACCTTTCCGGCATCAGCATCGGTGATGACGAGTTCCTCGAGTTCCTGCGTGAACAATTTCGCCTGCACGCCATTCCGGCCGAGCTGATATGTTTCGAGATTACCGAGACAAGCGCCATCGCAAATCTTGGCAGCGCAATCCGTTTTATCAATGAATTGAAGGGCTTGGGTTGTCACTTTGCACTCGACGACTTCTGCGCCGGTATGTCTTCGTTTGCCTATTTGAAACATTTACCTGTCGATTATTTGAAAATCGACGGCAGCTTCGTTAAAGATATGTTGGACGACCCGATCAATCGGGCGATGGTGGAAGTGATCAACCATATTGGCCACGTCATGGGCAAGCGCACCATTGCCGAGTTTGTCGAGACGCCTCTGATAGAACAGGCCTTGCTGGAAATTGGTGTGGACTACGCACAAGGATATTTGATCGAGCGACCGCAGGTTTTCACCTGTGACAGTCTGCGCCGTCACCTGGGCAGACTGCGGCCGTTGCGCTTTGGCGTTCCCGACACTTTCCGATAAGGGCAATTTGCCGCTGTTCTTCACTTAATTAAATGGAGGTTTGCCAGTGAACGATCCTTTTATTCGCCTGGGTCCGCTGATGGACGCAAAAAGTTATCCCGAGTGGGCACAGAAACTGATCGAAGACTGTGCGCCGAACAAACGTCGGGTCGTCGAGCATGAGGTTTACGCGCGCATGCGCGACAACCAGCTGAGCTCGCGCACCATGCGTCATTACCTGATCGGCGGCTGGCCCGTGGTGGAGCAGTTTTCACTGTACATGGCGCAGAACCTGACCAAGACGCGTTTTGCCCGGCATCCGGGCGAGGACATGGCGCGGCGCTGGTTGATGCGCAACATTCGAGTCGAACTCAATCACGCCGATTATTGGGTGCATTGGAGCCAGGCGCATGGCGTCAGTCTCCAGGATCTCATCGCCCAGGACGTGCCGGCCGAGCTGCACGCGCTCAGCCATTGGTGCTGGCAGAGCTGTGCCACCGACTCGCTGGCGGTTGCCATGGCGGCCACCAACTATGCCATCGAGGGTGCAACCGGCGAGTGGTCGGCGGTGGTCTGCGCCGACGACACCTATGCCCAGGCGTTTCCCGAGCAGAACCGCAAGCGCGCCATGCGCTGGCTGAGCCTGCATGCCCAGTACGACGACGAGCATCCGTGGGAAGCTCTGGAGATCATCTGCACCCTGGTTGGCAACCATGCCACCGAACTGCAGCAGGCCGAGCTGCGCAACGCCATCTGCAAGAGCTACGACTTCATGTTCCTGTTCCTGGAACGCTGCATGGCGCTGGAGCTGCAGCGCACCACCACCCTGGACAAAAGGGTCGTGGCTTGAAACAGGGTAGGGGCATGACGCAGGACTAGCAGGATCGCCTCAGGCGGCACCACGGTTGCGCGACAGGCTGGCTGGCCGGTCGTTACAGCGGTGGGTGCCTGCCCTGAGGACACATTTCACTGGGCGTCCAACGCCCGGCCATTGACCCCGATACTGTCGGGTCCCATCAGGTACAGATACACCGGCATGATCTGTTCGGGCAACGGGTTGCGGCCAGGCTCCTCGGCCGGATAGGCCTGCGCGCGCATGGCCGTGCGCGTGGCACCGGGGTTGATGCTGTTGGAACGTACCGCGCTGACACCTTCCAGCTCGTCGGCGAGGGTCTGCATCAGGCCTTCGGTGGCGAACTTCGACACGCCGTAGGCGCCCCAGTGGGCGCGCCCCTTGCGACCGACACTGCTGGAGGTGAACGCCACCGAGCCATCTGCCGCCTGCTTGAGCAGAGGCAGCAGTGCGCGAGTGAGCATGAACGTGGCGTTCACGTTGACCTGCATCACCTGGATGAACTCGTCGTCGGGCAGCACGTCCAGTGGTGTGCGCGGGCCAATGATCGAGGCGTTGTGCAGCAGGCCGTCGAGGCGGCCGAAGGTGGTCTCGATCACCTGTGCCAATTGCGCGTACTGTTCGCTTCGCGCGCTCTGCAGGTCGAAGGTGATGACCACCGGCTGGGCATGCCCGGCGGCTTCGATTTCGTCGTACACGGTGGTCAGGTTGGATTCGGTCTTGCCCAGCAGCAGCACGGTGGCGCCATGGGCGGCGAAGGTTTTCGCGGCGGCAGCGCCAATGCCACGGCCGGCACCGGTCACCAGGATGATGCGCCCGGCCAGCAGGTCGGGGCGGGCTGAGTAATCGAACATGGAAACTCCTGGAAAGTAGTACGGTTCAGCAGCCGCAAAGGGCCTGGTCGAGCACACGGCGCAGATCCGACGGGTGATCGACTACCACGTCGGCGCCCCAGTGATCCGGGTTGTCGTCGGGATGGATGTAGCCGTAGCGCACTGCGGCGGTCCTGGTCCCGGCATCGCGGCCCGACTCGATGTCGCGCAGATCATCACCGACGAACAGCACGCTGGCCGGGTCCAGGTCGAGCCTGCTGCAGGCCAGCAGCACGGGTTCGGGGTCCGGCTTGCTGCGCGTTACATGGTCGGGGCAGATCAGCACCGCCGAACGCTGTGCCAACCCCAGTTGCTGCATGATGGGCTCGGCGAAGCGCAACGGCTTGTTGGTCACCACGCCCCAGATCAGCTTGGCCTGCTCGATATCCGCGAGCAGTTGCGCCATGCCTTCGTAGAGATGGCTGTGGACCGCGCAGCCGTGTTGGTAGCGCTCGAGGAACTCCAGGCGCAAGGCTTCGAACTCCGCTGACTCGGGTGCCAGGTCGAACGACGCCTGGACCATGGCCTTGGCGCCGCCGGAGATCACGTCGCGCACACGCTGCTCGTCGATCGGCGCCAGGCCGCGTTCGGCGCGCATGGCCTGGCATATGGCGACGAAGTCCGGCGCGGTATCGAGCAGCGTGCCGTCCATATCGAAAAGTACCGCTCGAAGGCGCATGCTCATTCCTCGCGAAGGGTCTGGATCATGTAGTTGACGTCGACGTCCGAAGCCAGCTTGTAGTGCTTGGTGAGCGGGTTGTAGGTCAGGCCGGTGATGTCCTTGACGGTCAGTCCGGCCTCGCGGCTCCACGCGCCGAGCTCGGAAGGGCGGATGAATTTCTTGAAGTCGTGGGTGCCGCGCGGCAGCAGCTTCATGATGTACTCCGCGCCGATGATCGCGAACAGGTACGCCTTGGGGTTGCGGTTGATGGTCGAGAAGAACACCTGGCCGCCAGGCTTGACCATGCGGAAGCAGGCGCGGATCACCGACGAAGGGTCTGGCACGTGTTCGAGCATTTCCAGGCAGGTGACCACATCGAAGCGCTGCGGGCATTCGGCCGACAGGGCTTCGGCGGTGATCTGGCGGTATTCCACTTCCACTCCGGATTCCAGCTGGTGCAGGCGGGCAACCGCCAGTGGCGCCTCGCCCATGTCGATCCCGGTGACCTTGGCGCCGCGCAGGGCCATGGCCTCGCTCAGGATACCGCCGCCGCAACCTACATCCAGGACCTGCTTGCCCGCCAGGTTGACGCGCTCGTCGATCCAGTTGACGCGCAACGGATTGATGTCGTGCAGGGGCTTGAACTCGCTGTTGCGATCCCACCAACGGTGCGCCAGGGCTTCGAACTTGGCGATTTCAGCGTGGTCGACGTTGCTCATTGGGTGTCCTCTAAACGATGTGATTCTTGAATTCTGTAGGGCCGGGCGGCGCAGTCGTCATCGCTCGGCGGCGATACGCTCGCCCCAGGCGCATGCCTTGTCACGCAGCAGTTGCTCGTCCAGGCGGGTCAGGCGACCTTCGTCGAGCAGTTGCCTACCGGAGACCCAGACATGCCGGACACAATCGCGGCTACTCGCGTAGATCAGTTGCGACACCGGGTCGTAGACCGGCTGCTGAGCCAGTCTGGACAGGTCGAACGACGCCAGGTCCGCAGCCTTGCCGACCTCCAGCGAGCCGATGTGCGTCTCCATGCCCAGGGCTCGGGCGCCATTGAGGGTGGCCATGCGCAGTGCGCGATGGGCATCCAATGCGGTCGCCGAACCGGCCACGGCCTTGGCCAGCAGCGCTGCGATGCGCGTGTCGCCGAGCAGGTCGAGGCTATTGTTGCTCGCCGCCCCATCGGTGCCCACGGCCACATTGACGCCGGCCTGCCGGAGCTTTTCCACCGGACAGAAGCCACTGGCCAGCTTGAGGTTGGACAGCGGGCAGTGCACGACGTTGCTGTTGCTTTCCACCAGCAGCGCGAGGTCGGCGTCGTCTATCTGAGTCATGTGCACCGCCTGGAAGCGCGGCCCCAGCAGGCCGAGGCGGGCCAGCCTGGCCAGCGGACGCTCGCCGCTCTGTTGCAGGGCATCGTGCACTTCGCCTGCGGTTTCGTGAACATGCATGTGGATGGCGGCATCCATTTCGTCCGCCAGTACCCGGATCTTTTCCAGGTTCTCGTCGCTCACCGTGTAGGGCGCATGGGGGCCGAAGGCAATGCTCACGCGTGGATGGTGCTTGAGGTCGTTGAACAGCTCGACACCCTTGTGCAGCGCCTCGTCGGCATCACGCGCGCCGGGAATGGGGAAGTTCAGCACCGGCACGGTGATCTGTGCGCGCATGCCACTGGCGTGCACGCGCTCGGCGGCCACTTCGGGAAAGAAATACATGTCGGAAAAGCAGGTGATGCCGCCTTGCAGTTGCTCGGCAATGGCCAGGTCGGTGCCGTCGCGGACGAACGCCTCGCTGACCCAGCGTGCCTCGGCGGGCCAGATGTGTCGTTCGAGCCAGGTCATCAGCGGCAGGTCGTCGGCCAGGCCGCGGAACAGCGTCATGGCCGCGTGCCCGTGGGCATTGACCAGCCCCGGAGCGAGCAGCTGGCCCGGCAGTTCGCGGGTTTCTCGCGCCTGCAGCCGGGCGGCTGCGCTGCGCGGGCCGATGAATGCAATCTGGCCGTCGCGGATACCCAGGGCATGGTCTTCGAGCACGACACCGGCGGGCTCGACCGGTACCAGCCAGGTGGGCAGTAGCAGCAGGTCCAGGGCGGTATCGACATCGGGCATGGCAAGTTCCGGGGCTTCGGCAGGTGATGGCGAAGTATACCCGAGCGTCTTGGACGGGGGCTCGCTATAATCGAGCGCTTTTGGTGTCTGAGTACGGAGTGGGGCATGCGTGATCGATTGTTGGCGGCGGAACGGGTCAAAGCCGTTGATTGGCGAGGTGACGCGTTGCACCTGCTCGACCAGCGCGCGCTGCCTGCGCAGCAGGTCTGGCGCCCCTGTATCGATGCACCCGGCGTGGCCGACGCGGTCCGCATCGGGGTCGTGGCCGGTGCCTCGGCCGTTGCCATCAGCGTTGCCTATGCGGTAGTGCTGGCGGCACGCCTGCACCGTGCGGCCGGGCCTGACTGGCGCACCGCGCTGGACGAGGACCTGCGCCTGCTGGCGGAGATCCGCCCGGCCACCGCCGACCTGTTCTGGGCGCTGGAGCGCATGCGCGAGCGCCTTGGCCGGGTGCGTGCCGGCGAGGACCCGCTGCCCGCGCTCGAGGCCGAAGCCCTGGCCATTCACGAAAGCGACCGCGAAGCCAACCTGACCATGGCTCAGTTGGGCGTGGAATTGATCCGTCGGCACCAGGGCAATCTGCAGACCGTGCTGACCCACGCCAATCCCGGTGCCCTGGCCAGCGGCGGGTTCGGCACGGCGCTGGGGGTGGTGCGCGCCGCGTTCCACGACGGCATGCTCGAACGTGTCTATGTCGACGAAACCCGGCCGGGCCTGCAAGGCTCGCGGCTGACCGCCTGGGAGCTGTCCAGCGAGGGTGTCCCGGTGACCGTGGCCGCCGACTCGGCAGCTGCGCACCTGATGAAAAGCAAGGGCATCACCTGGGTAATCGTCGGTGCCGAGCGGATCGCCGCCAACGGCGATATCGCGGCCCGGATCGGCACCTACCAGCTGGCGGTCTGCGCGATGCACCACGGTGTTCGTTTCATGGTGGTAGCCACCAGTGCGGCGATCGACATGGCGCTGGAGAGCGGCGATGACATCCCCCTGCTCGAACGCGATGGCCGAGAACTTCTGGAAGTGTCCGGGACACGCATCGGCGCGGATGTCGAAGCGTTCAATCCGGTCCACGACGTGACGCCGGCCGACCTGATCGACGTGATCGTCACTGAAAAGGGCATCGTCGAGCGGCCTGATACGGCCAAGCTGGCGCAGCTGATGTGTCGCCGGCGCCTGCATTGAGTTCGCCGCACCGACAAATCGGCCTTTTTTCGATGCGGTGCTGGCCTAGCAGCGCCGCAGCGCCGTGTGAGAGGCTTGATCTCACCCGATCAAGGGTCCTGTCAGGGTTTAAGGGGATAGGTGTCTGACGGCGATTGTGCTACCATCCGGCGGTTTTCGGGGGTGCATCGCGGTGTCCCTCCAACGCCGCAGGTCCAAGGCGTAACTCGTTGATTTGTCGTAAGTCGCCGTTGGCATCGGCCAGCGGTGGCAAGCTTCGTTCTTCTCACAGGGAGGCAACGGAGTTTCACCAGAAAAAGGAATCAGGCTTCTCATGGGCGAACTGGCCAAAGAAATCCTCCCGGTCAATATCGAAGACGAGCTGAGACAGTCCTACCTCGACTACGCCATGAGCGTGATCGTCGGTCGTGCACTGCCTGATGCACGTGATGGCTTGAAGCCCGTGCATCGCCGCGTTCTGTTTGCGATGAGTGAGCTGGGCAACGATTGGAACAAACCCTACAAGAAATCGGCCCGTGTGGTCGGTGACGTTATCGGTAAGTATCACCCGCACGGTGATACCGCGGTCTACGACACCATCGTGCGCATGGCCCAGCCGTTCTCGCTGCGCTACCTGCTGGTCGATGGCCAGGGCAACTTCGGTTCCGTGGACGGCGACAACGCCGCCGCCATGCGCTACACCGAAGTGCGCATGACCAAGCTGGCCCACGAGCTGCTGGCCGACCTGCACAAGGAAACCGTCGACTGGGTGCCCAACTACGACGGCACCGAGTTGATCCCTGCGGTCATGCCGACGCGCATCCCCAACCTGCTGGTCAACGGTTCCAGCGGTATCGCCGTGGGCATGGCGACCAACATCCCGCCGCACAACCTGGGCGAGGTGCTCGACGGCTGCCTGGCGGTCATCGACAACCCGGACGTCACCATCGATGAACTGATGCAGTTCATTCCCGGGCCGGACTTCCCGACTGCCGCCATCATCAACGGTCGCCAGGGCATCATCGAGGCGTACCGCACCGGTCGTGGCCGGATCTACATGCGCGCCCGCTCCCATGTCGAGGACATCGACAAGGTCGGCGGTCGCCAGCAGATCGTCGTCACCGAGCTGCCGTACCAGTTGAACAAGGCCCGCCTGATCGAAAAGATCGCCGAGCTGGTGAAAGAGAAGAAACTCGAAGGCATCTCCGAGTTGCGCGACGAGTCCGACAAGGACGGCATGCGCATCGTCATCGAGCTGCGCCGCGGTGAAGTGCCGGAGGTGATCCTCAACAACCTCTACGCCCAGACCCAGCTGCAGGCCGTGTTCGGGATCAACATCGTTGCCCTGATCGACAACCGTCCGCGCATTCTCAACCTCAAGGACCTGCTCGAAGCCTTCGTTCGCCACCGCCGTGAAGTCGTCACCCGGCGCACCGTGTTCGAACTGCGCAAGGCGCGCGAGCGCGGCCACATTCTCGAAGGCCAGGCGGTTGCGCTGTCCAACATCGATCCGGTCATCGCCCTGATCAAGGCCTCGCCAACGCCGTCCGAGGCCAAGGAAGCGCTGATCAGCACGCCGTGGGAGTCCAGCGCCGTGGTGGCCATGGTCGAGCGTGCCGGTGCCGAGTCCTCGCGTCCGGAAAACCTCGATCCACAGTACGGCCTGCGCGACGGCAAGTATTTCCTGTCGCCGGAACAGGCCCAGGCCATCCTCGAGCTGCGCCTGCATCGCCTGACCGGTCTGGAGCACGAAAAGCTGCTGGCCGAGTACCAAGAGATCCTCAACCAGATCGCCGAGCTGATCCGCATCCTCAACAGCGCCGAGCGCCTGATGGAAGTGATCCGCGAGGAACTGGAACTGATCCGCTCCGAATATGGCGATGTGCGCCGGACCGAGATCCTCGATTCGCGCCTCGACCTGACGCTGGGCGACATGATCCCGGAAGAAGAGCGCGTGGTGACCATTTCCCACAGTGGTTACGCCAAGACCCAGCCGCTGTCGTCCTACCAGGCCCAGCGCCGGGGCGGCAAGGGCAAGTCGGCCACCGGCGTCAAGGACGAGGACTACATCTCGCACCTGCTGGTCGCCAACAGCCATGCCACGCTGCTGCTGTTTTCCAGCAAGGGCAAGGTGTACTGGCTCAAGACCTATGAAATTCCCGAGGCGTCCCGTGCTGCGCGCGGCCGTCCGCTGGTCAACCTGCTGCCGCTGGATGATGGCGAGTACATCACCACCATGCTGCAGATCGACCTCGAGGCCCTGCAGGCCACCGCCGGCGCCGACGAAGACCTCGACGACGCCGACGATACCGTCATCGAAGGCGAAATCGTCGAGGCCGAAGAAGTCGTCGAAGCCGTTGAAGGCGACGAGGGCGACACCCCCGAGCTGGTGGCCGAGCCTACCGGTGCCTATATCTTCATGGCGACCGCCTTCGGTACGGTCAAGAAGACGCCGTTGGCACAGTTCGCCCGTCCGCGCTCCAGCGGCTTGATCGCCTTGAAACTCAAGGAAGGCGACACTCTGATCGCCGCAGCCATCACCGACGGCGCCAAGGAAGTCATGCTGTTCTCCGACGCCGGCAAGGTGATCCGCTTCGCCGAAGGCGTGGTGCGGCAGATGGGCCGTGGTGCCCGCGGTATCCGCGGCATGCGCCTGGGCAAGGGCCAGCAGCTGATTTCCATGCTGATCCCCGAATCCGGCGCGCAGATTCTCACCGCCTCCGAACGCGGCTTCGGCAAGCGCACGCCGTTGAGCAAGTTCCCCCGTCGCGGCCGTGGCGGCCAGGGCGTGATCGCCATGGTCACCAAGGAGCGCAACGGCAAGCTGGTCGGCGCGATCCAATCCCAGGAAGGTGAAGAGATCATGCTCATCTCCGACCAGGGCACGCTGGTGCGCACCCGTGTTGGCGAAGTCTCCAGCCTGGGCCGCAACACCCAGGGCGTGACCCTGATCAAGCTGGTCACCGACGAGAAGCTGGTGGGCCTGGAGCGAGTCCAGGAGCCATCGGAAGTCGAGGATGACGAGCTGGAAGAGGGTGTCGAAGGCGTTGAAAGCGCCGAAGGCGGCGATGCGGTCGATTCCGAAGTGGCCCAGGGTGATGTCGAGCCCGATGCCGCCGACGAAGCGCCCGAGGAGTAAGCTGTAGGGCAGGGGATTGGGCGGTGCGCCCTTCGCGGGCAGAGCCCGCTCCCACAAGTTCTCCGTTGCATCGGGAGCCTCGTGGGAGCGGTCAGCCGCCGCGAAGGCAGCATCGCCGATCTTCCGGCGGACACACCCGGGCCAGGCCCGAATTCAAGCAGAGCGAGAGTGGATGTGAGCAATCGAGCCTTTAACTTCTGCGCAGGCCCCGCTGCGCTTCCCGAAGCTGTGCTGCAGCGCGCCCAGGCGGAAATGCTGAACTGGCGTGGCAAGGGCCTTTCGGTGATGGAGATGAGCCATCGCAGCGAGGACTACACCGCCATCGCCGAAAAGGCCGAACAAGACCTGCGCGACCTGCTTGGCGTCCCGTCCAACTACAAGGTCCTGTTCCTGCAGGGTGGCGCCAGCCAGCAGTTCGCCGAAATCCCCCTGAACCTGCTTCCCGAAAGCGGCACGGCGGACTACGTCGAAACCGGTATCTGGTCGAAGAAGGCCATCGAGGAAGCGCGTCGCTACGGCAACATCAATGTCGCTGCCAGCGCCAAGCCCTACGACTACCTGGCCATCCCCGGCCAGAACGAGTGGAAACTGACGCCCGGCGCGGCCTACGTCCATTACGCTTCCAATGAAACCATCGGTGGCCTGCAGTTCGACTGGGTGCCGCAGACCGGTGATACGCCACTGGTCGTCGACATGTCCTCGGACATTCTCTCGCGTCCCATCGACGTGTCCCAGTTCGGCTTGATCTATGCCGGCGCGCAGAAGAACATCGGCCCCAGCGGCCTGGTCGTGGTGATCGTGCGCGAAGACCTGCTGGGCAAAGCGCGCAGCGCCTGTCCGACCATGCTCGACTACCGGATCGCTGCCGACAACGGTTCGATGTACAACACGCCTGCGACCTACTCCTGGTACCTCTCGGGTCTGGTGTTCGAGTGGCTCAAGGAGCAGGGCGGCGTTGCGGCCATGGAAGCCCGCAACCGTGCCAAGAAAGACCGCCTGTACGGCTTCATCGATGCCAGCGATTTCTACAGCAACCCGATCTCGGTTAACGCCCGGTCCTGGATGAACGTGCCGTTCCGCCTGGCCGACGAGCGTCTGGACAAGGCATTCCTGGCCGGCGCCGATGCGCGCGGCTTGCTCAACCTCAAGGGTCACCGTTCGGTCGGTGGCATGCGCGCCTCCATCTACAACGCCCTGGGCCTTGACGCCATCGAAGCGCTGGTCGGCTACATGGCGGAGTTCGAAAAGGAAAACGGCTGATGTCCGAACATGAACTCAAGGCCTTGCGGGTACGCATCGACAGCCTCGACGAGAAGATTCTCGAGCTGATCAGTGATCGCGCCCGCTGCGCCGAAGAAGTCGCGCGGGTCAAGATGGCCGCGCTGGCCGAAGGCGAAGTGCCGGTGTTCTATCGGCCCGAACGCGAGGCGCAAGTGCTCAAGCGGGTCATGGAGCGCAACAAGGGGCCGCTGAGCAACGAGGAGATGGCGCGCCTGTTCCGCGAGGTCATGTCATCCTGCCTGGCGTTGGAGAACCCGCTCAAGGTCGCCTACCTGGGCCCCGAAGGTACCTTCACCCAGGCAGCTGCCATGAAACACTTCGGCCACGCTGTGATCAGCAAGCCCATGGCGGCGATCGACGAAGTGTTCCGCGAGGTGGTTGCAGGTGCGGTCAACTTCGGCGTGGTGCCGGTGGAAAACTCCACCGAAGGCGCGGTGAACCACACCCTCGACAGCTTCCTCGAACACGACATGGTGATCTGCGGCGAAGTCGAACTGCGCATCCACCACCACCTGCTGATCGGCGACAACACCAAGACCGACAGCATCAGTCGCATCTATTCCCACGCACAATCGCTGGCGCAATGCCGCAAGTGGCTGGACGCGCACTACCCGAACGTCGAGCGCATAGCGGTCGCCAGCAATGCCGAGGCGGCCAAGCGGGTCAAGGGCGAATGGAACTCGGCGGCCATCGCCGGCGACATGGCTGCCGGCCTGTATGGCCTGGAGCGCCTGGCCGAGAAGATCGAAGACCGTCCGGACAACGCCACACGGTTCCTCATCATCGGCAGCCAGGAAGTGCCGCCCACCGGCGACGACAAGACCTCGATCATCGTGTCCATGAGCAACCGGCCGGGTGCGTTGCACGAGCTGCTGGTGCCGTTTCACGACAACGGCATCGACCTTACCCGAATCGAGACACGGCCATCGCGCAGCGGCAAATGGACCTACGTGTTCTTCATCGACTTCATCGGCCATCATCGCGACCCGTTGATCAAGGGCGTGCTGGAGCAGATCAGTCAGGAAGCCGTGGCACTCAAGGTGCTGGGCTCATACCCCAAAGCGGTTCTTTAACAGAAGGGTTAGTACGCATGACAGATTTCCTTGCCCTGGCCCAGACCGGCGTTCAACAACTGTCCCCCTACGTTCCCGGCAAGCCGGTGGATGAGCTGGCCAGAGAGCTGAACCTAGATCCGGCCAACATCATCAAGTTGGCCAGCAACGAGAACCCGTTGGGTGCAAGCCCCAAGACCCGTGCCGCGATCGAACGCGAACTGGCCGAGCTCACACGCTATCCCGACGGCAACGGCTTCGACCTCAAGACCCTGCTGGCGCAGCAGTGCCGCGTACAGCTGGACCAGGTGACCCTGGGCAACGGCTCCAACGACATTCTCGAACTGGTCGCCCGAGCCTACCTGGCACCGGGCTTGAACGCGGTGTTCAGCGAGCACGCCTTTGCCGTCTATCCATTGGTCGTGCAGGCCGTGAATGCCGGTGCGCGGGTCATCCCGGCCAGGCAGTTCGGCCATGACCTGCCGGCGATGCTGGCAGCGATCGACGACAAGACCCGCGTGGTGTTCCTGGCCAACCCGAACAACCCGACCGGTACCTGGTTCGGCCCGCAGGCGCTGGAAGACTTCCTCGCCGCGGTCCCGCCCAGCGTGGTCGTGGTGCTCGACGAGGCCTATATCGAGTACGCCGTCGGTGGGGAGCTTCCCGACGGCCTCGACTACCTGGCGCGCTACCCGAACCTGCTGGTCTCGCGCACCTTTTCCAAGGCTTATGGCCTGGCTGGGCTGCGGGTAGGCTATGGCTTGTCTTCGCCGGTCATTGCCGATGTGCTCAATCGTGTCCGCCAGCCGTTCAACGTGAACAGCCTGGCATTGGCTGCCGCCTGCGCCGCGCTGACGGACACCGACTACCTGCAGCGCAGCCGCGAACTCAACAGTGCCGGCATGCAGCAGCTGGAGGCGGGGTTCGCCGAGCTGGGCCTGGACTGGATTCCTTCCAAGGGCAATTTCATTGCCGTGGACGTGGGTCGCGTTGCCGGGCCGGTATATCAGGGGCTGCTGCGCGAAGGGGTGATCGTGCGCCCGGTGGCCGGCTACGGCATGCCCAACCACTTGCGCGTGACCATCGGCCTGGCCACGGAAAACAGCCGTTTCCTGGAGGCGTTGCGCCTGGTGCTGGCCCGTGTCTGAGTTCACGCAATTGCAACCGGGCGCTGCCAGAATAGGCCGCCTGGTGGTTGTGGGGCTGGGACTGATCGGCGGCTCGTTCGCCAAGGGCATCAAGCAAAGTGGCTTGGCCGACGAAGTGGTGGGGGTCGATCTCGATTCGCGCGCCTGCCTGCGGGCCGTCGAGTTGGGCGTGGTCGACCGCTGCGAAAGCGAGCTGGCCCGTGCCTGTGTCGGCGCCGACGTGATCCAGTTGGCGGTGCCGATCCTGGGCATGGAAAAACTGCTGGCGGCCCTGGCCCGGCTTGACCTGGGCCGAGCCGTGATCACCGATGTCGGCAGCGCCAAGGGCAATGTGGTACGGGCCTTTCGCGAGGCTTTTGGCGGGGACCTGTCACGCTTCGTTCCGGGCCATCCGATCGCCGGTTCAGAGCAGAGCGGGGTAGAGGCGGCCAATGCCGAGCTGTTCAAGCGGCACAAGGTGATCCTCACGCCGCTGGCCGAAACCGCGCCCGATGCGTTGCAACGCGTCGATGGCCTGTGGCGCGCCCTGGGTGCGGACGTCGAGCACATGCAGGTCGAGCGTCACGACGAGGTGCTTGCCGCCACCAGTCACCTGCCGCACCTGCTGGCGTTCGGCCTGGTCGATTCGCTGGCCAAGCGTAGTGAAAACCTGGAAATCTTCCGCTACGCTGCGGGCGGTTTCCGTGATTTCACGAGGATCGCCGGCAGTGACCCGGTCATGTGGCACGACATATTCCTCGCCAACCGCGAGGCTGTACTGCGCACACTCGATACATTTCGCAGCGATCTCGACGCCCTGCGCGACGCGGTCGATGCAGGGGATGGGCATCACCTGCTGGGCGTGTTCACACGCGCCAAGGTGGCCCGCGAGCATTTCAGTAAAATCCTGGCCCGTCGGGCCTATGTGGACGCTATGAACTCCAACGACGACCTGATCTTCCTGGGCAAACCCGGTGGCAGCCTCAAGGGCCGCATTCGCGTACCGGGTGACAAATCCATTTCGCACCGTTCGATCATGCTCGGCTCCCTGGCCGAGGGCACTACCGAAGTCGAAGGCTTCCTCGAAGGCGAGGACGCCCTGGCGACCCTGCAGGCCTTCCGCGACATGGGCGTGGTCATCGAAGGTCCCAACCAGGGCCGGGTGACCATCCATGGTGTCGGTCTGCACGGCCTGCAGGCGCCGCCCGGGCCGATCTACCTGGGCAACTCCGGGACCTCGATGCGCCTGCTCGCCGGCATTCTTGCGGCGCAGAGCTTCGATACCACGTTGACCGGCGATGCCTCGCTGTCCAAGCGCCCGATGAACCGCGTGGCCAATCCACTGCGGGAAATGGGCGCGGTCATCGAGACGGCGGCCGAGGGTCGTCCGCCGATGGTGATCCGCGGCGGGCAGCGGCTCAAGGCGCTCGACTACGCCTTGCCGATGGCCTCTGCACAGGTCAAGTCCTGCCTGCTGCTGGCCGGATTGTGGGCCGAAGGCAGGACCACCACCACCGAGCCGGCACCGACCCGCGACCACACCGAGCGGATGCTGCGCGGCTTCGGTTATCCGGTCGAGGTCAATGGCCCGCAGGCGTCGGTCGAGTCCGGCCACACGCTGAAGGCGACCCACATCGAAGTGCCCGGCGATATCTCGTCTTCCGCATTCTTCCTGGTGGCCGCCTCGATCGCCGAAGGCTCGGACCTGACCCTGGAGCACGTGGGTATCAACCCGACGCGCACCGGTGTCATCGATATCCTGCGCCTGATGGGTGCCGACATCACCCTGGAAAACCAGCGTGAAGTGGGTGGCGAGCCGGTTGCCGACCTGCACGTGCGGGCGGCTCGACTCAAGGGTATCGAGATCCCCGAGGCGCTGGTCCCCCTGGCAATCGACGAGTTCCCGGTGCTGTTCGTGGCTGCGGCCTGCGCCGAAGGGCGCACCGTGCTGCGCGGCGCCGAAGAGCTGCGCGTCAAGGAATCCGACCGTATCCAGGTCATGGCCGACGGCCTGCTGGCGCTCGGTGTGAAATGCGAGCCGACCGCAGACGGCATCATCATCGACGGCGTCGGTCACGGACTACCGGCCATGGGCGGCGGCGAAGTCCACGGCCACGGCGACCACCGCATCGCCATGGCCTTCAGTATTGCCTCGCTGCGCGCCAGTGCGCCGATCCGCATCCACGACTGCGCCAACGTCGCCACTTCGTTCCCCAACTTCCTCGGTCTCTGCGCCCAGGTGGGTATCAACGTGGCCGAAGAGGGCGCGTCGTGAACCAGGCGCCGGTCATCACCATCGACGGGCCAAGCGGTTCGGGCAAGGGCACCATCGCCGGTATCCTCGCCAAGCGCCTGGGCTGGAAGCTGCTCGATTCAGGCGCGTTGTATCGCTTGCTGGCCTACGCGGCACGCAACCATGGCGTCGATCTGAGCAACGAAGCGTCGCTGATGGTGATGGCAGCCCATCTCGATGTGCAGTTCATCGCCGCTGCCGACGGCCAGCCCCAGCGCATCGTGCTGGAAGGCGACGACGTCACCCGCGACATCCGCAACGAGCAGGTGGGTGCCGGCGCCTCCCAGGTCGCGGCCCTGCCAGCAGTGCGCGACGCGCTGTTGCAGCGCCAGCGAGCATTCCAGGAGTCACCGGGCCTGGTGGCCGACGGTCGCGACATGGGCACGGTGGTGTTCCCTGAAGCGGCGTTGAAGGTGTTCCTCACCGCCAGCGCGGAGGAACGTGCCCGCAGGCGTTACTTGCAGTTGAAGGCAGCGGGCAACGATGTTAGTCTGTCGAGTCTGCTAGATGAGATACGTGCACGCGATGAGCGTGACACCCAGCGCGCAGTGGCCCCGCTCAAGCCGGCGGCCGATGCCATACAGCTGGATTCCACGGAGTTGTCCATCGAGCAGGTGTTGGAACGCATCATGAGCGAGATCGCACTACGCGACATCGCCGGGTGACGAAGAAGCCATACGGGAACCCAGTCAACATCCCGGTGGCTTTCTTTTACTTGAACGAAACCCACGTTGTCTGGAGCGTGGCTGATGGGCGTATGTTTCGCCCAAATCTACAGGAATTAAAATGAGCGAAAGCTTTGCAGAACTCTTTGAAGAAAGCCTAAAAACTCTCAATCTTCAGCCAGGCGCAATCATCACCGGTATCGTTGTCGATATCGACGGTGACTGGGTTACTGTCCACGCCGGCCTGAAGTCCGAGGGTGTCATCCCGCTCGAGCAGTTCTACAACGACGCTGGCGAACTGACCATCAAGGTCGGTGACGAAGTTCACGTTGCGCTGGACGCGGTAGAAGACGGCTTTGGCGAAACCAAGCTGTCCCGCGAAAAAGCCAAGCGTGCCGAGTGCTGGATCGTTCTGGAAGCAGCTTTCGCCGCCGAGGAAGTGGTCAAGGGCGTTATCAACGGTAAGGTTAAGGGCGGCTTCACTGTCGACGTTAACGGCATCCGTGCGTTCCTGCCTGGTTCCCTGGTCGATGTCCGCCCTGTGCGCGACACCACCCACCTGGAAGGTAAAGAGCTCGAATTCAAGGTCATCAAGCTGGACCAGAAGCGCAACAACGTTGTCGTTTCCCGTCGCAGTGTCCTGGAAGCCGAGAACTCCGCCGAGCGCGAAGCTCTGCTGGAATCCCTGCAGGAAGGTCAGCAAGTCAAGGGTATCGTCAAGAACCTCACGGATTACGGCGCATTCGTCGATCTGGGTGGCGTCGATGGCCTGCTGCACATCACCGACATGGCCTGGAAGCGCATCAAGCATCCATCGGAAATCGTCAATGTTGGCGACGAGATCGATGTCAAGGTCCTGAAGTACGACCGCGAGCGCAACCGTGTTTCCCTGGGCTTGAAGCAGCTGGGCGAAGATCCATGGGTTGCCATCAAGGCACGTTACCCAGAGAGCACCCGCGTCATGGCGCGCGTCACCAACCTGACCGACTACGGCTGCTTCGCAGAGCTGGAAGAAGGCGTGGAAGGCCTGGTACACGTTTCCGAAATGGACTGGACCAACAAGAACATCCATCCTTCGAAAGTCGTACAAGTCGGCGACGAAGTGGAAGTCATGGTTCTGGACATCGACGAAGAGCGTCGTCGTATCTCCCTGGGTATCAAGCAGTGCAAGTCGAACCCGTGGGAAGACTTCTCTGGCCAGTTCAACAAGGGTGACAAGATCTCCGGCACCATCAAGTCGATCACCGATTTCGGTATCTTCATTGGTCTGGACGGCGGCATCGACGGTCTGGTTCACCTGTCCGACATCTCCTGGAACGAAGTGGGCGAAGAAGCCGTACGTCGTTTCAAGAAGGGCGACGAGCTCGACACCGTCATCCTGTCGGTAGATCCAGAGCGCGAGCGCATCTCCCTGGGCATCAAGCAGCTGGAAGACGATCCGTTCTCCAACTACGTGTCTGTCAATGACAAGGGCGCCATCGTTCGCGGTATCGTCAAGGAAGTTGACGCCAAGGGCGCTGTCATCACCCTGGCCGACGACATCGAAGCCACTTTGAAAGCTTCCGAAATCAGCCGTGACCGCGTTGAAGACGCGCGCAACGTTCTGAAGGAAGGCGAAGAAGTCGAAGCCAAGATCATCAGCGTCGACCGCAAGTCCCGCGTCATCCAACTGTCGATCAAATCGAAAGACGTTGAAGACGAGAAAGAAGCGATCCAGAGCCTGCGCGAGAAGCCAGCCACTTCGGATATCGCTGCCGGTCCGACCACTCTGGGCGACCTGCTGCGTGCTCAGATGGAAAAGCAGAACTAAGTTCTGTTTGACCTGTAGAAAAAGGGCGACTTCGGTCGCCCTTTTTTGTGCCTGCGATTCGTGCCGTGTCGAGAGTTGAACGCGGCGGGCGCCGAACTAACCCCGACCTCGGATGCTCAAAGGGATAAGTGAATACCCAAGGATCTCCAGGGATGAAAACCGTAGTAACCGCAGTGCTGTTCGTCGTAGTGGGTCTGACATCCGCATGCTCCACCACGTCGGTGGTCAAACGAGATTATCGGGGCATGCAGGCATTGCAGATCAATTGCAGTGGCCTGGGCTCGTCCTGGGGCAAGTGCTATGACAAAGCGCAGCATGCCTGCCGCGCGATGGGCTACAAAGTCCTGGCGAAGACTTCCGATATCAAGGAAGAGCCCGAAGACGGCTTCCTCGGCTGGAATCCGGGCATGGCCAGCCGAACCATGTTCGTGCGCTGCAACGGTCAAGGTTGAGTAGCCCTTGAAGTTGCTCCAGCTGACCTGCGGCTGGTAAATGGCATACGAATGGTTACAAACTTTTCCGTCACGTCTCTGACACCCGCCTGAAGTAAATTAGCAATCGGCCATCTACTTGGATAGGGTAGGTGGTGTATTGGCAGTCATCGTTTTCGATTGAATTCCTGCTCCTTGAACCCGTGTCCCTCCCAGAAGTAGACAAGGCCCGAGTCATGAAATTTACCCTGCTCATCGCAGCATTGCTGCTGGTGACCGCCTGCGCCGCCACCTCCACGTCCCACGGCAAGCGCGGCAGTCGTGGAATGCACATCACCTGTTCCGGGCTGACCTCGTCCTGGGCCCAGTGCGAGAAAGAGGCCGAATCGGCCTGCGGCCCTGCCGGTTACCGTACCCTCGCCAAGTCCAGCGACGTCAAGGAAGAACCGGACGACTATGTCTTCGGCCTCAACCCCGCGGGTTATTCAACGCGCAGCATGATCGTCAAATGCCGCAAGAGCACTGCGTTCAAATAGGGCACGCACAACTCATTTTCAAGAAGTCAAGAGTCGGGCTGTTCAAATCTGTCAAGCCATGCTAAAACCTTCTAAGCACTGATCTAGCTGCTTGATAAAGAAGGGAAAAATATGACGAAGTCGGAATTGATCGAACGTATTGTCACCCATCAAGGTCTACTTTCATCCAAGGATGTGGAATTGGCCATCAAGACCATGCTCGAGCAAATGTCGCAGTGCCTGGCCACAGGTGACAGGATCGAGATACGTGGTTTCGGCAGCTTTTCCCTGCACTATCGCGCCCCTCGGGTCGGGCGCAATCCCAAGACCGGGCAGTCGGTGAGCCTGGATGGCAAGTTCGTTCCGCATTTCAAGCCCGGCAAGGAGTTGCGCGATCGGGTGAACGAAGACGAAGAGCTCGCTTGATCGACGTTGAAGGAGAAGGCTTTGCGTAATCTCAAGAAGTTGCTGCTGGTGCTGATTTTCCTGGCAGTCGCTGCTGTCGTGCTGGTGTTCGTACTGGAGAACCAACAGGCCGTTGCGTTGAGCGCTCTTGGTTGGTCCACCCCGTCGTTGCCAGTGTCTGTGTTCGTGTTGGCAGGCGTGCTGGCAGGCATGCTGATCGGGCCATTGTTCGGCTGGTATATCGCCCTGAGCAGCAAGCACCGTTGGCGCAAGCAGCTGCGTGCCAAGGCCCGGGCGGAGCAACGTGCAACCCTGGCCGCTGCATCCACCGATTCGAAAGCCTCTGTCGCTGTACCCCAGCAGGCGGTGGTCAAGTAATACGCCCTGGGGGTTCCGTATCCACTGCGGAAACATCGCGTATTACCGCGTGTCCTGAGCGAACGGCATTTCCTGCGCCGTGCCAGCGCGTTCTGTTGCACAATAGCCGCAGACCGTTTTCCAGGACCCACAATGTCATTCCCATTCCGTTACGGGCGACACCTTCCAGGCGCCGTGCTGGTTCTTGCATGGCTCGGCATGGCAGGGTGTTCTTCCCCCAAGACCGCCATCTACGAACATGAAAATTTTGCTGACTCAGGCACGTTTTCTCGCAACTACCCGGTCAGCGATATCGCCTCCTGTGAAGCCGCGCGTCGGGCATTGCTGAGCCAGGGCTACATCATCACCAGCAACGATCCGCGTCAGGTGAGTGGACACAAGAGCTTCCAGCAGACCGGCGAGAGTCATCTCGAGATCAGTTTCAACGTGGTCTGCGTCGCCGATGCCAACAGCGAGCACAGCTCCACGCTGTTCGCCAATGCGCTGCAGGATCGCTATGCGCTGAAGAAGGTCAACAACTCGGCAAGCGTAGGCGTGGGGGTGCTGGGTTCGGTCTCGATGCCGATCGGTTCCACCGACGATTCCATGGTCAAGGTGGCCAGTGAAACGGTGGCGTCGGACAAGTTCTACGACCGTTATTTCTCTCTGGTGGAGAGCTTCATGCCCGTGCAGGCGAAGAAGGTCGTATCGACCCCGCCTGTCAAGGATGAGCTGGGTATGCCAGACACTGCACCTGCGGCCCCCGCTGCATCTTTAGCGCCTGCGACTGCGAAGCCAGTCGTGCCTGTAGCCGCGCCGCTGGTTCCGCCGACTCCGCCCGCTCAGGCGCAGCAGGCAGAGGTGGTGCCCGAGCAGGAGGCTTCGCAGCCTGTCGCGCCCCCGGCACAACCGGCCCCCATCGAAGTCATCCCGCTTCCCAAGGCCACCGAGGCGACCCCTGAGGCCGTACCGCAGGCGCCCTCTGTAGAGGCGCCCGTTTCGCAGCCCTGAGCGAGCGCTGGGGTCACTGACGGCTGGCGCGGCGGTACTCGCCGGGCGTCATTGCGCACCAGCGTTTGAAGGCGCGCTGAAAAGCCTCGGCCGATGTGAATCCCAGCAGGTAGGCTATTTCGCCGAATGCAAGTTCGGTGTCGCGGATGTAGGTCTGCGCCAGGTCACGGCGGGTGTCGTTGAGAATCAAGCGGAACTGCGTACCCTCGTGGGTCAGCTTGCGCCGCAAGGTCCAGGCCGGCATCTTCAGGCAGGCAGCGATTTCGTCCAGCGTCGGCTCGCGTCCGCCGTTGAGCTGTGAACCCAGCAGTTGGGCGACCCGCTCGCCAACGGTGCGCACGCGCGTCAAACGCTCCAGTTCCTGTTCACACAGCTGCAACAAATGCTGCCAGGTGCTCGGGCAGTGCTCGGGGTTGCGCAGGTTCAGGCTGGCATGGGTCAGGCGCAGCTGGTTGTGCTCGCAGTTGAAGGCGGTATGGGCGGGGTAGTGTGCTGCATAGCCGGGCGGGTCGAACTCGATTTCCATCCGCTGTGCAATCACGTTCTGCCCGGCAAGTACAGTCAGTTGCTGCAGCCAGCCGGTCAGCAGCGAGTCCACCACAAAACGGTTGTAGGCATTGTAGGGACTGATCGAATAGAACCGCAGCCAGGCGCCTTCGCGGTCTTCGTGAAAACTCGATTGCCCGCGATAGTTGGCGGCGTACAGGGGTTCGAAACGAATCAGGGTACGGGCTGCCTCGCGCACTGTCGGTGCCTGCGCGGCCGTGACGCCGGCCAGGCCTGCTTGGCTCAGGCGGCTTGCCTGGCCGATGCGCAGGCCCAGCGCGGGGTCGCCGGTAAGGGCGATCGCCGCATGGCCCAGGCGCATGTAGCGGGCGATGGTCAGTCGCGCTCCGGCGACGTTGAGCCGGCTTGGCTCCAACCCATACTGGGCCAACAGGGGCAGCGGGTCGTGGCCATGGCTGCGTACTGCCTGTGCCAGGCTCTGGGTGAAGCCGACCGACAGGTCGCCGAGTTTGATCCGCTGGCCGCTCACGCGCCTACAGCCACAGATTGATCAGGCGCGCGCCACGCCCGTCACCGACCTGGCCGAAACGCTCGCGTTGGCGGGCGAAGCTGTGCCCTTCGTAGAACTGATTCCAGAAGTGCCCGCCCATGAACACGGTCATGCTTGCCAGTGGCGCGCTTTCTGCGACCAGCCGTTGCCAGGCCTGGGCCTCGCTGACCTCGCCGGGCAGCAGGGCGGCATCGCTCGGCGTTGGGTCGATGCGAAAGCCGCGCCAGGGCTCGGACCAGCGCCCACGCCCGAGTACCGAGGCGGGCACCGCGAGCAGCTGCACGTCTTGCTGGCGCAACTGGGCGTGACTCGCCGGATGCCAGCTGTCGGTGCCGATCAGGACGGCCAGTTTGCCCGCCGGGGTGTCGAACACGTTGAACGGTGCGTCACCCAAGGGTTGCACGTAGCGGCGAGTGGGATGGCTGGTGAAATGCTGGAGCTGTGGCTGGCCCAGCACGGAGCCATCGGGCGCGAACACGACACTGGCGTTGTACAAGGCGCCGTTCCCGGTTCGCAGGCGACCCTCCACGACAGAAGGCTTGGGCAGGATGATCGAGCCTGCCACCAGGGTCACCCTGAATTGCCTGGCCAGGCCGCCAAACAGCTGCTGGTACTGCTCGGCCATGCTCGCGGCCTTCATGCGCAGGTAGGCGTCGGCGAAGCGATCTTCGCCCTCGGCCATGGCCCAGCCGCCAAGCAGGCGCAATGGATTGCTGGCGGCCAGCCACTGTTCGGCATCGCGACGCTGCACCACCTGGTAGAACTCGTTCTTCTCGCCCACCGCCCATAACCAGGTACCGATGTGCTCGGGCAAGACCACGATGGTCTTGCTGCCGACAAGGCCTGCATCCTGGGCATGCTGCAGGTATCCGGCCAGTTTCAGGCGCAGGCGCTCGACGCTCTGGTAATCCGCCGGGAACAGTTCGGGCTGGATCCCCAGCAGATTGCCGCGCTCGGACGGCGCGCCCTCGACACCATCGAGCTCGATGCGCAGGTCGGACAGGTAGTGCCCGGCGGGGCGCTGGGTCGTCCACAGCGCGTAGGTACTCAACGCCGCCAGGCAAAGCAGGGCAACCACGGACATCAGGATTTTGCGCATGAGGGACAACAACCAGCTCCTGTTCGTGAATCCGCACTAGGGTAGACGTCGCGTGCAGCATGATCAATGACTTGTCATTTCAGGTCATTGAGGCGTGCAGCTCGGGTGTCTACTGTTTGACCCTGCCTGTGACCGAGCCCGCCGCAAGAGGCTTGGCACTTTTCCGTGATCCGCCTGTGGAGTTCCCATGGCCGCTGCTTCCTATCCTCATCTGCTGGCACCGCTGGACCTGGGCTTCACCACCCTGCGCAACCGAAGCTTGATGGGCTCCATGCACACGGGCCTCGAGGAAAAGCCCGGTGGCTTCGAGCGCATGGCGGCGTATTTCGCCGAGCGTGCGCGGGGTGGGGTCGGCCTCATCGTCACCGGCGGCATCGCCCCGAACGAAGAGGGCGGGGTGTATGCCGGGGCGGCGAAGCTGAGCACGCCCGAGGAAGCCCAGCGGCATGAAATCGTCACCCAGGCCGTGCACGCGGCGGGCGGCAAGATCTGCCTGCAGATACTGCATGCCGGGCGCTATGCCTACAGTCCCAAGCTGGTGGCACCCAGCGCCATCCAGGCGCCGATCAATCCGTTCAAGCCGCTGGAGCTGGACGAGCAGGGCATTCGGAAACAGATCGCCGATTTCGTCGGCTGTGCCCGGCTGGCCCAGTCGGCCGGCTACGACGGCGTTGAAATCATGGGGTCGGAAGGCTACTTCATCAACCAGTTCCTGGCGGCTCACAGCAACCAGCGCAGCGATCGCTGGGGCGGCAGCTATGCCAATCGCATGCGCCTGGCGGTGGAGATCGTCGGGCAGGTGCGGCAGGCGGTCGGGCGCGAGTTCATCATCATCTTTCGCCTGTCGATGCTCGACCTGATCGAAGGCGGCAGCATCTGGGAGGAAGTGGTCGAACTGGCGCAGGCCGTCGAGGCTGCCGGGGCCACCCTGATCAACACTGGCATCGGCTGGCACGAAGCGCGCATTCCGACCATCGCCACCAAGGTGCCACGTGCGGCGTTCAGCAAGGTCACCGCCAAGCTGCGCACGGCGGTGCGACTGCCGCTGATCACCACCAATCGCATCAACACCCCGGAGGTGGCCGAGCGCATTCTCGCCGAGGGCGACGCGGATATGGTTTCGATGGCCCGGCCGTTTCTGGCCGACCCCGAATTCATCAACAAGGCTGCGGCCAGCCGCGGCGACGAGATCAACACCTGCATTGCCTGCAATCAGGCCTGCCTGGACCACACCTTCGCCGGCAAGTTGACCAGTTGCCTGGTCAACCCACGCGCCTGCCATGAGACCGAACTCAATTACCTGCCCGTGACTCGGGTGCGCCGGATCGCCGTGGTCGGCGCCGGGCCGGCAGGGCTGGCCGCAGCGACCGTGGCGGCCGAGCGCGGACATGCGGTGACCCTGTTCGATTCCCGTGATGAAATCGGCGGTCAGTTCAACGTGGCCAAGCGCATTCCCGGCAAGGAAGAATTCAACGAAACCCTGCGGTATTTCGATCGTCGGCTGACCCGCCTCGGCGTCGACGTGCGCCTGGGTGCGCGGGTCGATGTCGCTGCGCTGGTCAAGGGGGGCTTCGACGAGATCGTGCTGGCCACCGGGATTGCCCCGCGGCTGCCCGACATCCCGGGCATCGACCACCCCATGGTGCTCGGCTACCTCGACGTGCTGCTCGAAAGGCGGCCCGTGGGCCCGCGTGTGGCGGTGATCGGCGCCGGTGGCATCGGCTTCGACGTCAGCGAGTTTCTGGTGCATCAGGGGCCTTTCACCAGCCTCGATCGCGAGGCCTTCTGGCAGGAATGGGGTATCGACCTGACGCTGCAGGCCCGCGGTGGCGTGGCCGGGGTTGCGGCGCAGACCCATGCACCGGCGCGCGAGGTGTATCTGCTGCAGCGCAAGGCCGGCAAGGTGGGCGACGGCCTGGGCAAGACCACTGGCTGGATCCATCGCGCCGGTCTGAAGAACAAGGGCGTGCGCATGGTCAACAGCGTCGAGTACCTGAAGATCGACGACGACGGCCTGCACGTTCGGGTCGCCGGGGGCGAGCCACGGGTGCTGCCAGTGGACAACGTAGTGATCTGCGCAGGGCAGGATCCGTTGCGCGAGCTGGAGCAGGGGCTGCGCGAAGCCGGGCAGCACGTGCACCTTATCGGCGGCGCCGACGTGGCCGCCGAACTCGACGCCAAACGGGCCATCGATCAAGGCTCGCGCCTGGCGGCGGTGCTGTAGAATCGGCTGCCGCGCCGGACCCGACGCGGCCTTCTTCGTTTCCTTTGGCTGGCCAGGCATCCATGCTTCTCGATCTACCGCGTGCACCGCTGCAACCCTTGCGACTTTCCTGGCTCGGCGCGGCCGGCATAGAGGCTGCCGTGCTGCGCCTGGACCTCGTCGACCCGCTCATCAGCGGCAACAAGGCATTCAAGTTGCAGCATCACCTGCTGGCCGCCCAGGCCAGTGGCTGCAGCGGCATCATCAGCCTGGGCGGGGCCCATTCCAATCACCTGCATGCCCTGGCTGCCGCCGGCAAGCGCCTGGGCCTGCGCACGGTCGGGCTGCTGCGCGGCCATGCTCAGGCCACGCCGACCGTGAGCGACTTGCAGCAATGGGGCATGGAGCTGCACTGGCTGGGTTACGAGGGCTATCGTCAGCGCCACCGGGACGACTTCTGGGCCCCCTGGCAGGCACGCTACCCCGATCTGCGGCCGGTACCCGAGGGCGGCGGTGGGCTGCTGGGCGCCAAGGGCTGCGCCGACCTGCCCTCGCAGGTGCAGGCGCAGCTCGCAGACATGGGGTGGGATAATTTCGATGGATGGTGGCTGGCCGTGGGTACCGGTACGACATTGGCTGGCCTGGTCCTCGCCGAAGCCGGCCGCCGCTGGGTGTACGGGTCGGTGGCGGTAGGGCCGAAGCATGGCGTGAGCGAGCAGGTCAATGCACTGTGTGGCGAGAGGGGCCATAGCTTGATCGACGCCAGTCGTGGCGGCTTTGCCAGGATGGACAGCGAACTGCTCGCGTTCATGCACGCCTGTGAAGCCGAGTCGGGCATTCCATTGGAACCGGTGTACACGGCCAAGGCGCTGTGGGCCTTGCGCGATGCCTGTGTGGCAGGCTCGCTGCGGCCGGGTTGTCGTCTGGTGTTCGTGCACACCGGTGGCTTGCAGGGATGGCGCGCCGCCACCTGAACGGTCAGTCGCGGTGCGGCAGCATGCGTCGCAGGGTGTTGTCATGGCGCAGGTAATGGTGGGCCAGGCCCAGCACGCCGTGCAGGCCGATCAACCAATAGCCCCAGCCGGCAATGCTCATGTGCCATTCCTGCAAGCGTCCGCCGAGGTCGCGGTCTTCGGCGATCAGGTGGGGCAGTTCGATGCCCCAGAACGATACGGACCTGTTCTGTGCGCTGAGGATCAGCCAGCCCAGCAACGGCAGGCCGATCATCAGTGCGTAGAGTGCGGCGTGCATCAGGCTCGCCAGACGCGTCTGCCACACCGGCAGCGGCGGCACGATGCGCGGCGTGACACCCAGGCTGCGCACCAGCAGACGCAGCCAGACCAGCAGCCCCACGCTCAGGCCCAGCATGAAGTGGAACTGCACGATCAGCGCGCGTGCGCCACTGCCTCTGACAAACTGGCCACGCAGCTCGATGCAGGCATAGGTGGCGGCCAACAGGACAAGCATCGACCAGTGCAGGGCGATAGACAGGCTGCCATAGCGGGCGTGGGTGTTTCTCCAGTTCATCGGGTGACTACTCGGGCGGTCATGCACAGGGTATCGGGCCGGCCATGGACATCTTTAGCCGCGCCTGCGATTCACACGCCCGGCAGGGCCGGCCAGGCATCGGCGACCAGGAAAACCCGTTCGGCTTCCTGCCAGTCGCCGTGGTCGTCGCGGGTCAGGCGCACGAGCATCTGCGCCGCGGCGAGCGGGTCCAGTTGCTGCATCCAGGCCTTGAGCTGATCGGGTGCCCAGGCGTCGGCGGCGGCGAGGCGTGCCGGCGCCAGCCAGGCATCGCGCGGCAACGGCTGCCAGCGACCCTCCGGGCGTTGCTCGACGAAAATGGGCCAGTCGCGCTGATGCACCCAGCTGCCGCGCAGATGATCCGGGTGGGCGTGCTCGGGTGACTGGGCCTGACCGGGCCAGGGATAGAACAGATAGCCGCCGAGCCACAGGTGCGCGTCGAACTGCTCGATGCCCAGGGCCAGCATGGCCTCGCGACCCTCGCTGGAGGTGGAGATGGGCAACTGGTGCTCGGTCAGGTGGGTCAGCTTGCGACCCAGCCGATCCTGGCTGTTGGGACCCAGCCACTGGAAAACATCGCGACCGTCGGCGGCCACCGGGCCCAGGTAGAGCTTGATCGCCAGTTCCAGATGATGCACCCCGTCGCGGTCGCGGATCACCATGTCGAGCTCGCCCAGGGTGTGCTTGTCACGACGGATCGGCAGGTTGGCCGCCAGCGGCTCGATACCGGGAGCCTGCTGCAGGGCGAACTGCCAGAGGCGTTCGTAGTAGAGGCCCAGGCGCCGGGTAGGGGCCTGCGCCAGCCAGTCGAGCAGCGGTTGGCTGGCGTCGTCCAGACCGTTCAGCCACGCCTGCAGGTGCTCGGGCTGTTCGGCCCAGGTGCTGCCTGCCAGTGGATGACGTTGCTGCCAGGGCGCCGTGTGCAGCAGGGGTGGGGCGAGGATGACCCACGCCAGGTCGCGCACCTGGGGCTGGCGCAGGCGGCGCGGAAAGTCGGCAAGGGCAGCGAATGGATTCATGGGACGGTCCCGGTCAATGGCGCGGTGGTGGAAAGGGTTTTGTGCGGCAACGGCTTTACTCCATAATCCAGATCCGTATTTGTGTCCGCAACCGGCGGTTGCGCGACAGCGTTGTGGAATGTGCCTGGCGCATCCCGATAGCCAGACCAGACCCGAGCAGGAGCCTCATGGAGCAATTTCGCAACATCGGTATCATTGGCCGCCTCGGCAGCTCGCAGGTGCTCGATACCATTCGCCGCCTCAAGCGCTTCCTGCTGGACAGGCACATGCATGTCATTCTCGAGGACACGATCGCCGAAGTGCTGCCGGGGCACAACCTGCAGACGTCATCGCGCAAGATGCTGGGCGAGGTCTGCGACCTGGTCATCGTGGTCGGCGGCGACGGCAGCCTGCTGGGCGCAGCGCGGGCACTGGCGCGACACAACACGCCGGTGCTGGGGATCAACCGCGGTAGCCTGGGGTTTCTTACCGACATCCGCCCCGACGAGCTCGAGGTCAAGGTGGCCGAGGTGCTCGATGGTCACTACCTGGTCGAAAACCGTTTTCTGCTCGAGGCCGAGGTTCGCCGCCATGGCGAGGCCATTGGCCAGGGCGACGCGCTAAACGATGTGGTACTGCACCCCGGCAAGTCGACCCGCATGATCGAGTTCGAGATCTACATCGACGGCCAGTTCGTCTGCAGCCAGAAGGCCGACGGCCTGATCCTGGCCACGCCGACCGGCTCCACCGCCTACGCGCTGTCGGCGGGCGGGCCGATCATGCATCCCAAGCTCGATGCCATCGTGATCGTGCCCATGTACCCGCACACCCTTTCGGGTCGGCCGATCGTCGTCGACGGCAACAGCGAGATGAAAATCGTTGTCTCAAAGAACATGCAGATCTACCCGCAGGTTTCATGCGATGGCCAGAACCATTTCACTTGCGCTCCGGGCGACACCGTCACGGTGCGCAAGAAATCGCAGAAACTGCGCCTGATCCACCCTCTGGACCACAACTACTACGAAGTGTGCCGGACCAAACTCGGCTGGGGCAGCCGGCTCGGCAATACCGGAGGCGATTGATGCTTGACCCGGCGCGAAGTTATGACCTGATCGGCGATGTGCACGGATGCGCGCATACCCTCGAACATCTGCTCGACCGGCTGGGCTATCAGAAACACGGTGGCGTGTGGCGGCATGCCTCGCGCCAGGCGCTGTTCCTGGGCGACATCATCGACCGCGGACCGCGTATCCGCGAGTCGCTGCACATTGTCCACGACATGGTCGAGGCCGATCAGGCGCGCTGCATCATGGGCAATCACGAGTTCAATGCATTGGGCTGGAGCACCCCGGCATTACCCGGCAGCGGCAAGCAGTACGTGCGCGAGCACGTGCCGCGGCACGAGCGTCTGCTCCAGGCGACGCTGGACCAGTTCGCCCACCACCCCGGCGACTGGCACGATTTCCTCGGCTGGTTCTACGAGTTGCCGCTGTTCCTCGATGCCGAGCGCTTTCGCCTGGTGCACGCGTGCTGGGATGCCGGCCTGATCGAACCTTTGCGCCGCCAGCACCCGGATGGCTGCATCGACGCCCATTTTCTCCAGGCATCGGCGGTCAAGGGCAGCTTTGCCTGCCAGGTCTTCGATCGGTTGTTGCGCGGCACCGACATGCGCCTGCCCGACGGCCTGACGCTGACGGGCGCCGATGGCCTGAGCCGTGCGTTCTTTCGCACCAAGTTCTGGGAAGACGACCCGCAAACCTACGGCGACGTGGTATTCCAGCCCGATGCACTGCCTGACGATGTAGCCTGCGCGCCGTTGAGTCCTGAACAGAAAAGCGCTCTGCTGCGTTATGGGGTCGACGAGCCATTGCTGTTCGTCGGTCACTACTGGCGCAGCGGGCGACCGGCGGCGATACGCCCGAACCTGGCCTGCCTGGACTACAGCGCGGTGTTGTACGGCAAATTGGTGGCGTACCGCCTGGATCAGGAAACCCGCATCGATCCGCGCAAGTTCGCGTGGGTCGAGGTCGAGCGCCCGGAGGCGTTTTGATGAGTGCAATTGCTGTAATGCGTCTGCCGCTGAACACCGATCTGAGTGGCTTCGTGGGCCTGTTGAGGCGTCTGAAGGTGCCTCATCGCGTCAGCGAGGAGCAGGGCAGTCAAGTGTTGTGGGTACCCGACGAGCGTCTGGCCCAGGATGTTCGCGAGCTGTACCAGCGCTACCCTGAGGGCAATGCCGAGGTCGATCCTGAATTGATGGCGCGGCATGCGCCGGTGCGCGGTCCGGGGTTTGCCCAGCAGCTCAAGTCCAGCCCCGCCACCGCCCTGGTGCTGCTGGCCTGTCTGGTGGTGGCGGGGTTGACACTTCTGGGCGAGAACCTGGGCAACCTGCGCTGGCTGACCTTTCTTGATTTTCAGGTCAACGGTGAATACATCTATTTCACGCCCTTGGCCGATACCTTGGCCAGCGGCCAATGGTGGCGGCTGTTCAGCCCCATGCTGATTCATTTCGGCTTGTTGCATCTGGCGATGAACGCCTTGTGGTACTGGGAGCTTGGGCGACGCATCGAGGCGCTGCAGGGGCGCATCAACCTGATCGGCCTGACCCTGTCGTTCAGCCTGGTCTCCAACGTGGTCCAGTACCTGGTCAGCGGGCCCAGTCTGTTCGGCGGTCTGTCGGGCGTGCTGTATGGCTTGCTGGGGCACTGCTGGCTGTACCAGTGGCTGGCGCCCAACCCGATCTACCGCCTGCCGCGCGGCGTGCTGGTGATGATGCTGGTGTGGCTGGCGCTGTGCATGAGCGGGCTGGTCAGCGTGCTGGGCTTCGGCGAAATCGCCAATGGCGCGCACGTCGGTGGCCTGCTGATCGGCTGCGCGACCGGCCTGGTCGGCGGCTTTCTGGCCCGCCGCAAGATTCGCTGAACGCAAGCCGCCTCGGCGGTGGGGGTGGTTGGAAATTGGTCGGCTGCTCTTTCGGTCCGGGGTAACTGCGGGCACAATGCGGGTCCTTTTTTTGGCTGGCCATGCCTGGGGCCTCGAAATGATCAATACGCCGTATTACCTCATCGACAAACAGAAGCTCTTGGGCAACCTGGAGAAGATCGCCTACGTGCGTGAACACTCCGGGGCCAAGGCGTTGCTGGCGCTCAAGTGCTTCGCCACCTGGTCGGTGTTCGACCTGATGGAGCAGTACATGGACGGCACCACGTCGTCGTCGCTGTACGAGCTCAAGCTGGGTCGGCAGAAGTTCGCCGGCGAAACCCACGCCTACAGCGTGGCCTGGGCCGACGACGAGATCGAGGAGATGCTCGCCAACTGCGACAAGATCATCTTCAACTCGATCGGCCAACTGCAGCGTTTCGCCCAGGCGTCCCAAGGCAAGACCCGCGGTCTGCGGGTCAACCCGCAGGTGAGCAGCTCCGACTACCTGTTGGCCGACCCGGCGCGTCCGTTCAGCCGTCTGGGCGAATGGGACCCAGCCAAGGTCGAGACGGTGATCGAGCAGATCTCCGGCTTCATGTTCCACAACAACTGCGAGAACGGTGATTTCGCCCTGTTCGACCAGATGCTGGGGACCATCGAAGAGCGCTTCGGTCACCTGCTGCACAAGGTCGAATGGGTCAGCCTCGGTGGCGGCATTCATTTCACCGGCGAAGGCTATGCTCTGGACGAGTTCTGCGCCCGGCTCAAGGCCTTTTCGCAGAAGTACGGCGTGCAGGTGTACCTGGAGCCTGGCGAGGCGGCGATCACCAACAGTGCCTCGCTGGAAGTCACCGTGCTCGACACCCTCTATAACGGCAAGCACCTGGCCGTGGTCGACAGCTCGATCGAAGCGCACATGCTCGACCTGCTGATCTACCGGCTCAATGCGAAGCTTGCGCCCAGCAGCGGCGAACACACCTACATGGTGTGCGGAAAATCCTGTCTGGCCGGGGACATTTTCGGCGAATACCCGTTCGAGCGCCCTCTGGCCATCGGTGATCGCCTGTCGTTCGTCGACGCGGCGGGCTACACCATGGTCAAGAAGAACTGGTTCAACGGCTTGAAGATGCCGTCCATCGTAGTGAAACAACTCGACGGTACAGTCGAGGTGGTTCGTGAGTTTGGTTTCGAAGACTACCTGTCCAGCCTTTCGTGAGCGGACAGCCGAGGAGAAGTGAATAAATTGAAGAAGAACGTTCTTATCATTGGTGCAGGAGGTGTTGCCAAGGTGGTGGCCCACAAGTGCGCGCAGCACAACGATGAACTTGGTCGTATTGCCATCGCGTCGCGCAACATCTCCAAATGCCAGGCCATCATCGACAGCGTCAAGGCCAAGGGCAGCCTCAAGCAGCCCGCCGACATCAAGGCTTTCGCGCTCGATGCGCTGGATGTCGAGGCGACCAAGGCGCTGATCGTGGAAACCGAATCGCAGATCGTCATCAACGTCGGTTCCGCCTTTCTGAACATGTCGGTACTGCGTGCCTGCATCGACACCGGCGTGGCCTACCTGGACACCGCCATCCACGAAGAACCGGGCAAGGTCTGTGAAACGCCGCCCTGGTATGGCAACTACGAGTGGAAACACCTGGAAGAGTGCCAGCAGAAAAACGTGACGGCCATTCTGGGTGTGGGCTTCGATCCAGGCGTGGTCAATGCCTATGCCGCGCTGGCGCAGCAACAGCATTTCGATCGGATCGATTCGATCGATATCCTCGACGTCAATGCTGGCTCCCACGGCAAGTATTTCGCCACCAATTTCGATCCGGAAATCAATTTCCGCGAGTTCACCGGGCAGGTCTGGAGCTGGCAGAACAGCCAGTGGACCAGCAACACCATGTTCGAAGTCAAACGCACCGATGACCTGCCGGTAGTGGGTTCGCAGAACCTTTACCTGACCGGGCATGACGAAGTGCATTCGTTGTCGAAGAATCTCGATGTGCCCAACGTGCGCTTCTGGATGAGCTTCGGTGAGCATTACATCAATGTGTTCACGGTGCTGAAGAATCTCGGTCTGCTGTCCGAGCAGCCGGTGACGACTGCCGAAGGCCTGCAGGTGGTGCCGCTCAAGGTGGTCAAGGCAGTCCTGCCGGATCCGTCGTCGCTGGCACCGGGCTATACCGGCAAGACCTGCATCGGCGATCTGGTCAAAGGCACTCGCAACGGCCAGCCGCACGAAATGTTCATCTACAACGTGGCGGATCACGAAGACGCCTACGCCGAAACCGACAGCCAGGGTATTTCCTACACCGCGGGTGTGCCGCCCGTGGCTGCAGCCTTGCTGGTTGCCCGCGGCGAATGGGACGTGCAGCGCATGGCCAACGTCGAAGAGCTGCCGGCCGAGCCGTTCCTCAGGGCGCTCGACGCCATGGGCCTGCCGACGCGCATCAAGGACGCCTCCGGCGACCGTGCTTGGGATGCCAGTGCGTAATCCGCTGTAAATGCTGTTGTAGGAGCGGGCTGTGGCCGCGAAGAGGGCCCCGCGGATTGTCTGGTGGACCGCGGCGCCTGCTTCGCGGCCACAGACCGCTCCCACAGAAAGCTGGGGACTGTCTGGTGTACCGCGGTGTCTGGTTCGCGGCCGATGACCGCTCCTACAGGAAGCTGCGGGTTGTCTGGTGCACTGCGGTGTCTGGTTCGCGGCCACTGGCCGCTCCTACGGGACGGTGTGCAGAGTGATTCCCGAGAGCAGCAACTGGGGTCGCGGTATTTAGTGGATTAACCGTTCGTCTGGCGCGAGTCGGGAATTTTGGAACATCACGTTGCTATCAGCGGCCTGATATTTCGTAACGTTCCCACTCTCGTGCGAGGCAATGACAATGATCAAGACTGACCGTAAATGGATGGTGGCGCTGTGCGCCGCCGGCGTGGCAATGGCGTTGAGCGGTTGCGCTCGCGATCCAGAAAAACGCTCGGTTTCCGAACTCGCCGTGAGCGGCACCAAGAGCATGTTCCGTACCGATTCGGACATGCAGACCGTTCTGAACAAATTCGCCAGCTTCGATGCCAAGGCCGTGGAGAAGATCACGGCAGTCGAGGCACGGCAGCAACCTACCATCGCCGACGCCGTGAAAGGCGTGCTCGCCGATGAGAAACGCGACAGCACTCCGACTGCACTGGTCCCCGGCGTTACCACCCGCGACATCACCGTGCCCGGCGCCGCAGGCTCGTTGCCAGCAACCGTCTACACGCCTGAAGGCACCGGCCCGTTCCCGGTGGTCCTGTATTTCCACGGCGGTGGTTGGGTATTTGCCGATCGCAAGGTGTATGACGGCGGCGCTCGTGGGATCTCCAAGCAAGCCAATGCTGTGGTCGTCTCCGTGGACTACCGCCGCGCGCCCGAAAACAAGTTTCCTGCAGCTCATGAAGATGCACTGGCTGCCTATCGCTGGTTGAGCAAGAACGCCGCCTCCGTCAACGGTGACGCGAAGCGCCTGGCGCTGGCCGGTGAAAGCGCTGGCGGCAACCTCGCCGTGGCAACCGCTGTGGCCGCACACAAGGCCGGGTTGACCGCGCCCAAGCACGTGCTGTCGGTCTATCCGGTCGCTCAGTCCAACACCGAAACCGAGTCCTATCGCAAATACGCCGACGCCATGCCGCTCAACCGCCCGATGATGCTGTGGTTCATCGACAACGTGACCAAGGGTCCAGCCGACGTGAAGGATCCACGTATCGACCTGGTGCATGCCGACCTCAAGGGCCTGCCACCGGTGACCGTGATCAACGCCGAAATCGACCCACTGCGTGACGATGGTGCCCAGCTGGAACAGGCGCTGCGTACTGCAGGTGTCAGCGTCGAGCGCAAGGTCTATCCAGGCGTGACCCACGAATTCTTCGGCACCGCAGCCGTGGTGAAAAAAGCCGAAGAAGCGCAGGCCTATGCCGGTGAGCGTCTGAAATCCGACCTGGCCAAATAACAAGAACATCCACCGTGATAAAGACCTGAACCGAGCCGAGGTGTGCACATGAGCCATTCTTCAGACACTCAATATCCAGACAGTCAATTGCCCGACAATCGACTGACCGTCACTCCGCTGGTATTTCAGCCCTCATTCGAGCAGGTGCCCGACGACGAGGAAGATACCAGCCGAGAACTGACGGAAGTGATGCGCAGCATTCTGGACACCACGTTCGAAGATGGCGGCCACGCGTTGCGTGGCGTGCATGCCAAGGCTCATGGGTTGGTACGCGGGCACATCACGGTACTCGATGGCCTTCCTGCGCCGTTGGCGCAGGGGGCTTTTGCCACCCCTGGAAGGTTGCCTGTGGTAATGCGTTTTTCCACCAATCCCGGTGATCTGCTGGACGACAAGGTTTCGACCCCACGGGGCCTTGGCTTGAAGATCGTCGGGGTACAGGGTGCTCGTTTGCCGGGCAGCGAGGGGGACGTCACCCAGGATTTCGTCATGCAGAACGCCAAGGCGTTCACGGCAGCCACGCCCAAAGCTTTCCTGAAGAATCTCAAGCTGCTGGCCAAGACCACCGACAAAGGGCCGGGCCTGAAGAAAGCCTTTTCGGCGCTTCTGCGCGGTGTGGAGTCGGTGATCGAAACCATGGGCGGCGAGAGCGGCACGCTGAAGAGCATGGGTGGGCATCCGCTGACCCATGTGCTCGGTGAAACCTTCTACAGTGTGGTGCCGTTCCTATATGGCGAGCATTACGCCAAGCTGGCGGTAGTGCCGGTGGCACCGTCGCTGACCGAGTTGACGGATCAAGCCGTCGACCTGGACGATAAACCGGACGGCCTGCGTGAAGCGGTCAGCCATTATTTTGCAAGCCATGGGGGTACGTGGGAAGTGCGTATCCAACTGGCCACCGATCTCGACGAAATGCCGATCGAGGACGCTTCGAAAGTCTGGTCCGAAGAGCTGAGCCCCTACGTCACCGTGGCGCGTATCGAGGTGCCGGCGCAGGCGGCCTGGAGCGAAGAGGCTATTCAGACCATCAACGAGCAGATGTCATTCAGCCCGTGGCACGGGCTGGCCGCGCACCGTCCTCTGGGTGGCGTCATGCGCGTGCGCAAGCCGACCTATGAAATGTCCGCAGGCTTTCGCGCCCAGCACAACGGCTGCCCCATTCACGAGCCGCGCTGAACCCCTCGGCCTTTGGTCAATGGCCGGCTGACGCGTAGGCGGGAAACCGGGTGGTGAAGGTAGTGCCGGCCTCGGCGCTGGAAACCACCTCGACTATGCCGCCGTGGGCCTTGGCGATCTCGCTGACGATGAACAGGCCAAGGCCCACGCTACGGACTTCGCGACCCGCTTCGGAGCCCCGCGTCATGGGCGAGAAGATCGAGCTCAACTGCGCTTCGTCGATCGCTTTGCCCTGATTGTGCACGGTGATTTCGACCGCGCCCTGGGCTGCCGCGACTCGCACCTCGATCGGAGTGGTGCCATCGCCATAGGTCATGGCATTGGACACCAGATTGCCCAGCAGCTGTGCCAGACGGTCTGCATCGGCCTGGCAGAACAGCGCTTCGTCGCTGGCGCTGAAGACGATCGTCCGTTGCGGGTAGAGCAGGCGCAGTGAATCCACGGCGGCGGCAATGGCACGGTCCAGCTGCACCGGCGCACGGCTGACGGCCAGACCCTGGCCGATGCGAGCCTGGGTGAAGTCGAGAAGATCGTTGATCAGGCGCTGCGACCGAGCAGTCGCATCGCTTATATGGCCAAGCATGGTGCTCTGGCGCTCGGTCATGTCCAGCGAACGCAGATACTGCGCAGCCATGGATACCACTTGCAGCGGGTTGCGCAAGTCGTGGCTGACGATGCCGATCATCTGCTCGGCGAACAGGGCGCGGTCGACGGCCAGTTCACGTTGCCGATTGAGTTCGTGTTCGAGCACCACATGCCGCTGCAGCGCGTCTTCGGCCTGACGCTTGGCCTGCAGCAGTTCCTGTTCGAAACGGATTCGGTCGGCGACGATGAACGCCGATATCTCGTCGAACACACCGCCGTTGTGATCGCGGCGACTGGCGTTGAGTACCATCGGCGTGACCTTGCCGTCGGCCGTCAGGAAGTCCAGCTTGACCTCGGCAATCGAGCGCTGCATCACCAGCAACGGCATCCAGTGCGTTTGATAGAAGATGCGGCCGCCAACGGTCAGCAGCTCCTGCAGCTTGCGCACCCCGACCAGTTGTTCGCGGGTGTAGCCCAGCCAGTGGCAGAAGGTCTGGTTGACCTTGAGAATCAAGCCCTTGTTGTCGGTCAGCAGCAGGGCGCACGGAGCTTGCTGATACAGCGCCTCGGCATCCGGGATGCCCGCGGGCTCGGCCGTCATGCCGGCAGGCGGCCGCAAGTCTGGGTCAGGAACGTCTGGATGGCGCCGATGCAGGCTGCGGGCTGGCTCAGGTGCGGGCAGTGGCCCTCGTTCTCGATGACCACCATGCGGCAGTCGGTGATAGCTTCGGTCAGGTATTGGCCAACGGCCTTGGGCGCAATGATGTCGTCCGAAGACTGGATCACCAGCACCGGCTCGCGCAGCTCGCGCACGTCCGCACGGCTATCGGTGAGGAAGGTGACGCGGGCAAAACGCTTGGCGATGTCCGGGTCGGTCTGGCAGAAACTGTTGGTCAGCTCGACGCCCAGTTCCGGATGTTCGGGATTGCCCATGATGCTCGGCGCCATGGCGCTGGACCAGCCCAGGTAGTTGCTTTCAAGGGTGGCGAGCAGGGCGTCGATGTCGTCGCGGCTGAAGCCGCCGGGGTAGTCCGCATCGTTAATGTAGCAGGGCGATGGGCCGACCATGGCATGGGCGCCGATCAGTCCGGGGCTGCGCTTGGCGGCCATGGCGCCGGCCATCGCGCCGACCGAGTGACCGATGAACACCACCGGGCCCTCGCCGAACTCCTGGATGATCTCGACGATGTCGTCGGCGTAGCCCGCCAGTGTCGAGTACTTGTCGATGTCGTAGGCGCTCACGTCCGAATTGCCGCAGCCGACCATGTCGAACAACACGGTCCGGTAGTGCTCGGCAAAGGTCGGCTCGACCAATCGCCACATGTTCTGGTCACAGCCAAAACCATGGGCAAACACCAGTGTCAGCGGGCCTTTGCCCTTGATCACCACATTGTTGCGAGCCTGAACCGACATCCGTGAAATTCCTGTTTGCGCAAGCGAGCATGCGGGGCCAATCGGGCCGCTAGTCTACCGGAGCATAGCCACCAGCGTCAGGCTCGCCAGCGTTTTCAAACGGTGTTTTTTCTCACGTGTTCGAGCAGTGCCTGCAGCGGGTGACGGACCGTGTGGCCGTCTTCGCGCTTGACCTGGCTGCGGCAGGAGTAACCGTCGGCAAGCAGATTTCCAGCGTCATGATAACGGGCCAGCAACGGCTGCCAGGACTGCCCGTAGATGACCTTGGAGGTGGCGACATTGCGCGCTTCGTGGCCATAGGTCCCGGACATGCCGCAACAGCCACTTGCCAGCACCTGCAGGGTCGCGCCCAGACGGCTGAACACCTGTTGCCAATGGGTGATGCTGCCGGGCTCGTTGGTCTTTTCGGTGCAGTGCGGCAACAGCTGGTAGACCCCAGCGGTGCCGGGCCGGTCGGTCTGTGGCAGCACCTGGGCGAGCCACTCCTGGGGCAGCAGTACGGTAGGGGCGTGGTCCTGGCCCAGGGTCTTGGCGTACTCCTGGCGATAGACCAGGGTCATGGCCGGGTCCAGGCCGACCAGGGCGACACCGCTGGCCTGCAATTGGCGCAGTGATTGCGCGTTGTGCCGCGCGGCCTTGTCGAAAGCACCGAGAAAACCCTGCACCTGCAGCGGCTTGCCGTTGGCCGCGAAGGGCGCCAGGTAGATATCGAAACCCAGCCGCGCGATCAGTTCGAGCCAGTCGGCCATGACCGGCGTGTCGAAGTAACGGGTGAAGGCATCCTGCACCAGGACCACGCTGCGCTGACGCTGCTCGGTGGTCAGCCGGGCGAGCTGCTCGGCGCTCGCCGGGCGTACGTTCCAGTCCCGGCAGTGAGCCTGGAAATCGACCAGGCTGAGCAAAGGGCTGTCGACCATGCCGGCCACGTGTTGCAGCGCATGACGCACCGGCGAGAACGACATGACCGCGTTGTAGGCCCTTGGAAAGCGTGCCAAATACGGAATGCTGAATTCCAGCGAACCTATCAGGTAGTCCTTCAGCGGCCGTAGGTAGCGGCCATGGTAGAGCTGCAGAAAGCGCGAGCGGAATTCCGGCACGTTGACCTTGACCGGGCACTGTCCTGCGCACGACTTGCAAGCCAGGCAACCGGCCATGGCGTCGTAGACCTCATGGGAAAAGTCTTCGCGGCCCATTCGCCGAGCCAGGCTGTTGCGGGCACGTTCGAACAGGCTGCCGCTGGCGGTGTGCAATACGTTGGCGCCGTGCAGGCCCTGCAGGCGCAGCCATTCGCGGATCAGCGAGGCACGTCCCTTGGGCGAATGAATGCGGTTGCGTGTGGCTTTCCATGACGGGCACATGGCGTCGTTCGGATCGAAGTTGTAGCAGGCACCGTTGCCGTTGCAGTGCAACGCACTGTCGTAGCTGCGCCAGACGCGTTCGTCGATGCGGCGATCCAGCTCGCCGCGCAGGGTCACCTCGTCGACCTGGGTCAGGCGCGCACTGGCGACGCTGGCCGGCGTGGCGATCTTGCCGGGGTTGAGCTGGTTGAACGGGTCAAAGGCGGCCTTGAGCGCCTGCAGGGCAGGGTACAGCTCGCCGAAATACTCGGGCACGTATTGCGAGCGCAGGCCTTTGCCGTGCTCGCCCCAGAGCAAGCCGCCGTGGCGCTGCGTGAGGGCCGCGACCTGATCGGAAATGGGCCGGATCAGGGCCGCCTGGCGCGGATCCTTCATGTCCAGGATCGGCCGCACGTGCAGCACCCCGGCATCGACATGGCCGAACATGCCGTATTGCAGGCCGTGACTGTCTAGCAACGCGCGAAATTCGCCGATGTAGGCCGCCAGGTTGTGCGGCGGGACCGCGGTGTCCTCGACGAACGGCTGCGGCCGGGCCTCGCCCTGGACATTGCCGAGCAGGCCGACCGCTCGCTTGCGCATGGCATACACGCGACCCACCGCCAGCGCGCCGACCGCCAGGGTGTGCCCCAGGCGCCGTACCGTGGCGTCCTGTTGCAGGTGGGCGATGAACTGCTCGACACGCTGCTCGACCACGTCCAGGTCGTCGCCGCTGAATTCCACCAGGTTGATGCCCAGGGTCGGCGCCTGCACGTCGGTGGGGAAGTATTCGGCCACGCCATGCCAGACGATGTCGTTCATCGCCAGCAAGAGGACTTTGGAGTCGACGGTTTCGATCGACAGCGGCTGGTGTGCCATCAGTGCGTTGGCATCGTTCAGCGCGTCCATGAAGCCGGCGTAGCGCACGTTCACCAGGATCGAATGCTTGGGGATCGGCAGCACGTTCAATTTGGCCTCGACGATGAAGCCCAGCGAGCCCTCCGAACCGCACAGCACGCTGTTCAGGTTGAAACGCCCGTCGGCCTCGCGCAGGTGGGCCAGGTCGTAGCCGGTGAGGCAGCGGTTGAGCTTGGGAAACACCGTGTCGATCAACTCGGCCTGCTCGTCGGCGATGGTCGATGCGCAGCGGTAGACTTCGGCGATCCGCCCGTCGCCATCCCGATTGGCCTGCAATTGCGCGGCATCGAGGGTATGGCTGTGCAGGCGCTCGCCACCCAGCAACAGGGTGGTCAGTTCCAGCACGTGGTCACGGGTCTTGCCGTAGGTGCAGCTGCCCTGGCCGCTGGCGTCGGTGTTGATCATGCCGCCAATGGTCGCGCGATTCGAGGTCGACAGCTCCGGTGCGAAGAACAGGCCGTGGGGTTTCAGGGCCGCATTGAGCTGGTCCTTGACCACGCCGCTCTGCACCCGCACCCAGCGCTGCTCGACGTTGATCTCCAGCACCTGGTTCATGTGCCGGGAGAGATCCACCACCAGCCCATCGGTCAGCGACTGGCCGTTGGTGCCAGTACCGCCGCCGCGCGGGGTCAGCACAACGCCGCGATGTTCCGGCTGGCTGGCCAGGTGCGCGAGCAGTTGCACATCGGCCTCATGCCGGGGGAACACCGCCGCCTGGGGCAGGCGCTGATAGATCGAGTTATCGGTGGCCAGGACCGTGCGGGTGGCGTAGTCGTCGACGATCTCGCCCTGGAAGCCCGCACCTTCGAGCTGGCGCAGCAGTGCCTGGTAGGGCGCAAGAGGGGCTTTCTGGCGGGACAGTTCGGCGATCATGGCAGGCGGTATCCGGCTGGTTTGAAGGGTCTGCATTCGAAATATGCGGGCTGGCAGTGGGCACTGCTTACCGCGGTCGCTCTGCAGAGACAGGCCTGCCCATGCTGCAGGTTGCTTGCAACACAGGGGTGTGGACGTATTTTCGCGAATGCACGACGAGCTGGCAAACGTATATCCTTCGGTTTTTGCATGAGTTCAATGAATGAATCCCAGACGGCTCACGCCCTCCATGTCGTTGTTGCTGGCGTTCGAAGCGGCCGGCCGCCACGGCAGTTTCACTCGGGCGGCGGCCGAGTTGGCCCTGACCCAGAGTGCAGTGAGCCGACAGGTGCAGGCGCTCGAAGCGCTGCTGGAAGTGACGCTGTTCAGGCGTGACGGCAGGCACATCGAGCTGACGGCGGCGGGCGCGCTGTATCAGCACGAACTGGCCGGAGCGCTGGCGCGCATTCGTGGCGCTACCCTGCAGACCATTTCGCACCGTGCCGAGGCCGATACCCTGCACCTGGCGGTGCTGCCGACCTTCGCTTCCAAATGGCTGATGCCGCGGATGGGCGATTTCTACGCTCGCCATCCCGGCAGCCTGGTGCATATCCATTCGAGAATCGTGCGTGGGGACCTGTCCGAAGGCGCGCAGGACATGAGCGCGATCATCTGCGCGGGTTCGGGGCAGTGGCCGGGTTATATGGCGCACCGGCTGCTTTCAGAGAAGCTGGTTGTGGTGGCCAGCCCCAGGGCCCTGCCTGGGCATGCGCACGTGTCGGTGCAGGACGCCGCTCGGCAGCTGTTGCTGGGTGTAGTGTCGCGCCCCCACGCCTGGTCGGACTGGTTCGCCAGCGTCGGGCTGGCAGGGTCGCCGAGCATGCGTCTGGGGCCGAGCTTCGAGCACACCGCGCATCTGATTCAGGCCGTCATCGCCGGCATCGGGATCGGGCTGGTGCCGCGCATCCTGGTGCAGGACGAGATCGCCCAGGGTGAGTTGGTGACCTTGTTCGAACCCATGGAAAGCGGGCGCGGCTACTACCTGGCGTACCCGACGCACAACCAGCAGCTGCCGTCGCTGGTAGCCTTCCGCGAGTGGTTGTTGTCCATTCCATTTCCGGACAGTTGATTGGGTACCCGATCCCCTGTGGGAGCGGTCATCGGCCGCGAAGGGCGCCCTGCGTATTATCTGCCGTACCGCGGCGCTCATTTCGCGGCCACAGACCGCTCCTACATGTTCTGTAGCAACTTCGCCGACCAACCATCGAAGCGGCCAGCTGTCAGAGTGCCACTGACCATGAGGAATCCCTGTGTTTCATATCTATGCGACTGTCGCCTTCCTGTATGTTGCGCTGCGCTTCGTCTACCCGCTGCCCCTGGCCACCGGCTGGCGCGTGCTGATCGGCCTGGCACTGCTGGCCGCGTCCAAGTACCACATGTTGATCCTCGCCTTCACCGGGACGATGTACTCGCCCGAAGTGCCGTACGCGGTGGCCTATGGCGCCGGATGGGCCTTCACTGCGTTTGCCCTGTTGTTCGTGTTCGTGCTGGTGCTGGACCTCGGCATGCTGTTGACCCGTCTGCTACGGCGCCATCGCCCGTCGCGCGAAGCCCTGACCAAGTGGCGCTGCGGCGTCGCGGCCCTGGCGGTCGCCATCTCGGGTTTCGGCGTTGCCCAGGCCACCCGCGTGCCCGAAGTGCGTCAGCTAGAACTGCAGATTCCCGGGCTTGCCGCGTCGATGGACGGCTTCAGGCTGGTGCAGTTGTCCGACCTGCACATCAGCGTGCTGTTTCCCGAGCCTTGGGTGGAGGAAGTGGTCAAGCGCAGCAACGCGCTCAAGCCGGACCTAGTGGTGATCACCGGCGACCTCATCGACGGGACCCTGCAGGCGCGTGCCACGGATGTGCGGCCGTTGGCGCAACTGCGTGCCCGCAACGGCGTGATCGCCATTCCCGGCAACCACGAATACTACTTTGGCAACGAAGGGTGGATGGCCAAGTTCCGCGAAGCCGGCATGCACAGCCTGATCAACCAGCATGAAGTGGTAGGCGACGCGCGTGGGCAATTGGTCATCGCCGGTATCACCGACAAGGTCGCCACGCAGTACGGCGGCAGTGCGCCGGACCTGGAGCTGGCCCTGCGCGGCGCACCGGCCGGGGCGCCGATCGTCTTGCTCAACCACCGACCTGCGGGGATCGATGAGGCGATCGCTGCCGGGGTCGACCTGCAGCTTTCCGGGCACACCCACGGCGGGATGATTCGCGGCTTCGACCAGGTAGTGGCCAGGGCCAACGAAGGCTTCGTCTCGGGTTTGTATCGGCGCGCCGGCCTGCAGTTGTATGTCAGCAACGGCAGCGGGTTGTGGAACGGCTTTCCGATCCGCCTGGGCGTACCGTCCGAGATCACCGAGTTCACCTTGCGTGCGGTACCGTCCGGCCAATGAAACGGCAGCTGATTGGAATCAACGGCGCAGGCCGTACTCACTTGTCTGACGCGTGTTCAATCACAACAGGGGCGAGCAGATGAGCAATGCATTCAAGGTAGGCGATGCGGTGCGCTGGAATTCCGAAGCGGGCGAGATCCACGGCAAGGTGACCAAGGTCCACGTCAAGGATGTGGAGTTCATGGGCAAGCACCGCCCGGCGTCCAGGGACGAACCGCAGTACGAGGTGAAGAGCGACAAGACCGGGCATTCGGCGCTCCACCACGCCGATGCCCTGCACAAGGCGTGATGCGGCGCAGGGCTGTCGGCGATCTGTAGGAGCGGTCTGTGACCGCGAACCGGACAGCGCGGTGGATCAGGCAGTGCGCGGGGCCCTTTTCGCGGCCGCTGACCGCTCCTACAGGTCACTGGCGAGGCATGACGCGGCTTGCGCCGCTGCTACAGGGAGCGCGCAAGCCGCAGGGGGATGCATGCCCAGGGGCAAGCCCGGGGTTATTTGAAATCCGCAGCGCTATGCCGTTCCGGCAATTGGGTCGCTTCATCGCCCCAGGTGCGGTTGACCCGCTGGCCGCGCTGCACGGCAGCGCGTTGTGCGATGTCCTCGGCCCAGCGCTGTAAGTGAGGGTACTCCTCGACCGACAGAAACTGCGCCGCGTCATACAGATTGCCGCGCACCAGTTGCCCGTACCAGGGCCAGATGGCGATGTCGGCAATGGTGTAGTCGGCACCGGCCACATAACGGGTCTGGGCCAATTGCTTGTCCAGCACATCGAGCTGGCGCTTGGCTTCCATGGTGAAGCGGTTGATCGGGTATTCCAGCTTCTCCGGCGCGTAGGCGTAGAAGTGCCCGAAGCCGCCGCCCAGGTAAGGCGCCGCGCCCATCTGCCAGAACAGCCAGTTCATCGCTTCGGTACGGGCGACGGGGTCCGCCGGCAGGAACTCGCCAAATTTCTGCGCCAGATACAGCAGGATGGATCCCGACTCGAACACCCGCACGCTTGCGCCTGCGCTGCGGTCCAGCAGCGCGGGAATTTTCGAGTTCGGATTGATTTCCACGAAACCACTGGAGAACTGATCGCCATCGCCGATGCGAATCGGCCAGGCATCGTATTCAGCCTCGGCGTGGCCCAGTTCCAACAGCTCCTCGAGCATGATGCTGACCTTCACACCATTGGGCGTCGCCAGTGAATACAGCTGCAGCGGGTGCTTGCCGACCGGCAATGGCTGTTCGTGGGTGGCCCCGGCAGTGGGGCGATTGGTCTTGGAGAACTGGCCGCCGGAGTCTGCGTCGTTTTTCCAGACCTTGGGCGGAACGTAGGGGGTAGGGCTCATGCAGTGCGCCTCCTGATGGGCTTGAGATGTGCCTTCACGGTGCTTGAACACCCGTGCCTGGCGTGGGAAGTATGTGGTGAAGATAGGACTTGGCCCGGGCCGGTACAGTTCATCCCCGTACCGTTCGGGACCCGTTGCAGTACCGTCGAGTAGCAACCAGCTGTTTTTCAAGAATATTTGTTGCGCATGGGGTTTCCTGTGGAAAAGAAACCTGATAAATTCCCGCTCGTTCATGCAGAGGCCAGCAATTGGCACTTCTTGCACCGGATACAGGGGCGTCGCCAAGCGGTAAGGCAGCAGGTTTTGATCCTGCCATGCGTTGGTTCGAATCCAGCCGCCCCTGCCATTAACCGGTCACTTGAACCAGCATTCTCGTCCCATCCTCTCTCTACCCACAATATACTGTGCATCGATCCCGTTGCGATCGCTTCTATTGACGGGACCTCGAACATTGCCTGGCGAAACGCCTGTGGTCGCTACCTTGGCCTTCTGGCATCTCTCGCGTCTGGAACTGTGCGGTCAGGCCACTGCCTATAAGGCATAGCGATGCAACCATTGATATCACCTTGATAGGGTAGTTGGAGGCGTTCTGAATCACACGACAAACGTGGCAACTGCTTCCCAGGTCGAGCGTCTGCGCCGGGTTTTGCAAGAAGCAGGCTTCGATCCGGGCGACGCTCGGACCCGTGCCGCCCTGGAGCAGCTGCAAGCGTCGGTTCCACATCCAGAGCTCGCAGGCGATGACGCTGAAGGTCTATCGCAGGCCACGAGTGATGCCCGTGAACGAGCGGCCCTCGAAAGCTTCAAGGAAACCCAGGAGCGTTACCGCCTGGCCGTCAAGGCCACCAACGACGCGATCTGGGATTGGGACCTGAGCCGCAACCATGTGGTGTGGAACGAGGCGCTGGAACAGGCCTATGGGCATCCCCTGGCTTCAGTGGAAGGCACTGGCGAATGGTGGATCGAGCACATCCACCCAGAAGACCGCACCCGCGTCGAAACTTCCATCCATGCGGTGATAGACGGCACGCTGTCGGCTTGGTCCGGTGAATACCGTTTCCAGCGGCACGATGGCAGCTATGCCGAAGTGCTCGACCGCGGCCACGTGATCCGCAATGCCGAAGGCCGGGCGGTGCGCATGATCGGTGCGATGCTCGACCTGACCCGCACACGCGCTGCCGAAAGCGCGCTGCGCGAAAGCGAAGAGCGCTTCCGCAAGATTCTTGAAAACATCGAATCGGCCTTTGCCATCGTCGAGGTCAAGTTCGACGAGCAGGATCTGCCTGTCGATTACCGGTTCCTGGAAGCCAACCCGGCGTTCGAGCGCCAGGCCGGCGTCAACCTGCGTGGGCGTTGGGTGACCGAGTTCGCCCCGGACCTGGAACAGTTCTGGTTCGACACCTATGGCCATGTGGCCAAGACCGGCGAGCCCGCGACGTTCGAGAACTACGCCGAAGCGTTCAAGCGCTGGTTCGATGTGCGGGCGGTGAAGTTCGGTTCCAGCGACGAGCGCATCATAGCCATCATCTTCAGCGACGTTACCGAGCGGCGTAATGCCGAGGAGCGGTTGCGCGCCAGCGAGGCCGTGGCCCGGGAAAACATCGAGCGCGTCCAGCTGGCACTGGCGGCCGGGGCAATCATCGGGACGTGGCACTGGCATCTGCCAACCGATCGTTTTGTGGTCGATGAGGGGTTTGCGGCGGCGTTCGGGCTGGACCCGAAATTGGGCCGCGAAGGCCTGAGCCTCGAGACGATCGTGGCCACTGTGCATCCCGATGACCAGGAGGGCTTGGCTGCCGCCATCGATGAAGTGATCCAGCGCGGTGGCAGTTATTCCCATCAGTATCGGGTGCGCCGGGCCGACGGCCACTACTACTGGATCGAAGCCAACGGTCGCGTCGAGAACGATGCGCAAGGCCAGCCACTGCGTTTTCCAGGCGTGCTGATCGACGTCGAGGCGCGCCGCTCGGTCGAGGCCGAGCGCGATCGGGCCCTGTCTGCGTTGCGCGCGCTCAACGATACGCTGGAACAACGAGTGACCGAGCGCACGGTCAAGCTGATCCAGGCCGAAGAAAAACTGCGCCAGTCGCAGAAAATGGAAGCGGTCGGCCAGCTCACCGGTGGTCTGGCCCATGATTTCAACAACCTGCTGGCGGGCATTTCCGGCGCGCTGGAGCTGATGAGCACGCGCATTGCCCAAGGCCGTTGGATGGAAACCGACAAGTACATCAGCACTGCCCAAGGCGCCACCAAGCGCGCGGCGGCGCTGACCCACCGTTTGCTGGCCTTCTCGCGGCGACAGACGCTCGACCCGCGACCTACCGACGTCAACGTGCTGATGGAAGGCATGACCGAGCTGATCCAGCGCACGGTAGGCCCCAGTATTCGCGTGGAGACGGTCGGCGCCATCAACCTGTGGCCGACCCTGGTCGATGTCAGCCAGTTGGAAAACGCGTTGCTGAACCTGTGCATCAACGCCCGCGATGCCATGCCCGATGGCGGTCAGATCACCATCGAGACGGCCAACCGCTGGATGGACCGGGAGGCGGCCCGTACCCATGACATTCCCGAAGGGCAATACCTGTCGGTCAGCGTCACCGACACCGGCACCGGTATGTCGCCGGATATCATCGCCAAGGCGTTCGATCCGTTTTTCACCACCAAGCCCATCGGCCAGGGCACAGGCCTGGGCCTGTCGATGATCTATGGCTTCGCCAAGCAGTCGGGTGGCCAGGTGCGGATCTATTCCGAGCTGGGTCAGGGCACCACCATGCGCATCTACCTGCCACGCTATTATGGCGAGGTCGATGACGAACTGCCGGAAACCCGCGAGTCGCTGGCTGCCGCGGCCCATGCCGGAGAAACCATCCTGGTCGTCGACGACGAACCGACGGTGCGCATGCTGCTGATCGATGTGCTCGGCGATCTGGGCTATACCCTGATCGAGGCGGCGGACAGCCTCGCCGGGCTCAAGGTCCTGCAGTCGGATGTGCGCATCGATCTGCTGATCACCGACGTCGGTTTGCCAGGCGGCATGAACGGCCGGCAGATGGCCGATGCCGGGCGTGAGGTGCGCTCCGACCTCAAGGTGCTGTTCATCACTGGCTACGCGGAAAACGCAGCGATCGGCAACGGCTATCTGGGTCCGGACATGCAGGTGCTGACCAAACCGTTTGCCATGGATTCCCTGGCTGCCAGGGTCCGGGAGCTGATGAGCCTTTGAGCCGCGCGTCGTAGCGCAGGCCTTCGCAGGAGTTGTCGATGAACCGATTCGTTGCCACCACGGCAGATCTGCAACCCGGCTGGCAGTCGCGATGCCGCCTTGGCTCAGTGGAAATCCCCGCGCACTACATGCGTGGCGGTACGTCGACTGGCGTTGTCCTGTGGGAGCCGTTGCTGCCTGCCGACAGCGTGCTGCGCGAGCAGCTGCTGCGCCAATTGATGGGTGTGCCGGCCGCGGGCAGCTATGCCGGCAATCGGCAGATCACCGGCCTGGGCCGTGGCCCGGCGACCAGCAACAAGGTCTTCGTGATGAACACCGAGCGCGTCGGCGACGGTGTCCGTTTGATCAGCACCCTGGCGCAGCTGGCCAGCGATCACGCGCAGATCGACTGGAGCGTCAACTGCGGCAACATGTCCAGTGCGCTGCTGCTGTGGGCGCTGGACATGGAGCTGGTCGAAGCATCGGCCAGTGGCCTCTGCGAAGTCGACATTCGCAATACCAACACCGGCGTGATCACCACGGCGCGCATGCAGCGTGATGCGCAAGGACGTTTCACCGAAACGGCGATTCCCGGCGTGATGGGCGAGTATCCGGCGGTCGATCTGTTTCTCCATGCACCGGTGGGCAACAAGACCGGCGCCCTGCTGCCGACCGGAGCGGTAATCGACCGCATCGAGGGCATCGAGGTGTCCTGCGTGGACGTAGCGGTGCCGATGGTCATCGTGGAGGCGAGCAGCCTGGGCAAGACCGGCCATGAACCTGTGGCGACACTGGCGGCCGATCAAGCCTTCATGGCCAAGCTGCGTACCCTGTGGACCCAGGCCGGATTGAAAATGGGCCTGCGCCGCAAGGATGGCGTGTTGATGACCGCCGCCGAACTGGGCCGCAGCGAAACCATTCCGAAAATCTGCATCGTCGCCGCCCCACGCGATGGCGGCAACATCGCGGTGCGCTACTTCACGCCTCAGACCGGCCACGCCTCCATGGCCGTATCCGGCGGTTGCTGCCTGGCTGCCGCCTGCCTGCTGCCGGGCACTACTGCCCACCGCGTGGCCTTGGGTATTGCCACACCGGGTGTGTCCCTGATGGACATCCAGGTCAGCATCGAAAACCCGGCCGGTCGCCTGGACACCACGGTTGTGGCCTCCTTGGACGCTGGGCATCTGCAGATCCACAGCGCGGCCTACCGCCGCAGCACGCAGGTCCTCATGCGCGGCCACGTGCCGCTGTCCGGGGCTTCGAGTGAACTGCGACAGGCACTGCTCGGCGTTCGATCCTGAGCCACCGAGCCCTGCAGGGCCCGGCAGCAGCGGGTAGCTACGGCATGCCCAGCCAGTTCGGCAGGGCCAGGGAGATGAAGGGCACGTAGGTCACCAGCAGCAGGAACATCAGCAGGATCGACAGCCACGGCAGGGCGGCGCGAATGGTCTGGCCCAGGGTCAGTCCGGTGACGGCCGAGGTGACGAACAGGTTCAGCCCTACCGGCGGATGGACCAGGCCGATCTCCATGTTGACCACCATGACGATGCCCAGGTGAATCGGGTCGATGCCCAGCTCCATGGCGATCGGGAAGAAGATCGGCGCCAGGATCAGGATGATCGCCGAAGGCTCCATGAAGCTGCCGGCCACCAGCAACACGATGTTGACCATGATCAGGAAACCCAGTGGCGTCAGGCCTTCGGACAGCACCCAGTTGGTGATCTGCTGCGGTATCTGTTCGGTGGTCAGCACGTGGGCGAAGAGCATGGCGTTGGCGATGATGAACAACAACATGATCGTCAGCCGGCCCGATTCGAGGAGCACCTTCGGGCATTCGGCGAGGCGCATGTCCTTGTATACGAACAGCGCGATGAACGCCGAGTAGACCGCCGCCACGGCGGCCGCTTCGGTGGGAGTGAACATGCCGCTGTAGATGCCGCCGAGGATGATCACCAGCAACAGCAGGCCCCAGAAGGCACGGCGGGCAGTGCTCAGCCATTCGCGGAAGGTGGCCCTGGGCTGCGCCGGCAGTTTCTTGATTCGCGCAACGATGTAGATCACCACCATCAAGATCACGCCGAGCAGGATGCCCGGAATCACCCCGGCCATGAACAGCTTGCCCACCGAGGTCTCGGTGGCCGCCGAATACACCACCATCACGATCGAAGGCGGGATGAGAATGCCCAGGGTGCCGGCGTTGCAGATGATGCCGGCGCCGAACTCGCGTGGATAGCCAGAGCGCACCATGCCGGCTACGGCAATCGAACCGACCGCTGCAACGGTGGCCGGCGACGATCCGGACAGCGCGGCGAACAGCATGCAGGCCAGCACCGCAGCGATCGCCAGGCCGCCACGGATATGGCCCACGCAGGCGTTGGCGAAATCGATCAGCCGTTGTGCCACGCCGCCGGTGGTCATGAAGGCGCCGGACAGCAGAAAGAACGGGATCGCCAGAAAGGTGTAGCTGTCCGAGGTCTCGAACAGTTTGATCGCCAGCGAGCTCAGCGAGTCCTGGCTGAACAGCAGGATCGAAACCGCGCCGGACAGGCCCAGCGAAATGGCGATGGGCACGCCCAGGAACATGAACACGAACAGCAGCAGGAACAGGCAGATAACGGTCATCAGCGTTGCTCCTCGCCAGGGTGGGCCAGCTTGCTGGCTTCGGCAGCCTCGTCGGCGAGGCCCAGCCCGGTCTGCCGATGGCTGTAGATGCGGTACATGATTTCCAGGTAGCGGGCGATGATCAGGGCGAAGCCGATCGGCACGATCAGCGCGATGTGGCCGACTTCGATGCCGTAGCGATCCAGATCCTCGGCACCGATGCCGGCCACCAGAACCGCCGACACCCACTTGATGCTGGCGACCAGGAACAGGCCGGCATACAGCAGGCAGCAGCCGCAGGCGATCATCGCCAGGACACGCTGGGCCGGCTTGCTGGTTTTCTTGACCAGCACGTCGACTCCCAAGTGGCCGGCAGTACGCACGCCATAGGCGATGCCGAAGAAGATCAGCCAGCCGAACAGTGCTTTGGTCAGCGCGATGCTCCAGGTCATTTCCTGGGCGTAACCCATCAGGTGATCACCGATACCGGCGAACAGATCGCTGCTCCACGCCCATTTGTCGCTGAGGACGTAGAACATCGAGTAGAGGTTGTTGAGCGCGACGTAAGTGAACGTCACCAGTGTCATGGCAGCCAGCAGGAAGGCGATCATGCCTTCCTCGAAACGCTCCCAGACTTGCCTGAGCGATTGCATAGGAATTCTCCGAACGTCGTGAGAGCGACCGCCGCCCACCGGGCAGCCGCGCGTCCATCACCGCTGGCCCTGGCCAGCGGTGATGGGTACGGGACAGGCGCTTACGAGGCCTTGTTGGAGGCTTCGGCTGCCTTGATCAGGTCGGGTCCGATCTGCTCGGAGAATTTGTCCCAGACCGGGCGCATGGCTTCGCGCCACTGTTCGCGTTGCTCGGCGGTCAGTGGGTCGATCTCACTGGTCTTGGCATCAATGATTTTTTGCCGGGCGGTCTGGTTCAGGGCCTCGGCCTGCTTGTTCACCTCGACGGTGACCTGGTCCATGAGCGTTTGCAGTTCGCCGCGGACGTCGTCGGGCAGGCCGTTCCAGAACTTGGAGTTGGTGATCACCATGTAGTCGATCAGGCCATGGTTGGTCTCGGTGAAGAACGGCTGGACCTCATGGACCTTCTGGCTTTCGTAGTTCGACCAGGTGTTCTCGGTGCCATTCACGGTGCCGGTCTGCAGGCCCTGGTAGACCTCGGCGAAACTCATCTTGCGCGGGTTGGCGCGGATCGCCTTGAACTGCTCCTCGAGTACGCTGGAGGCTTGCACACGGAATTTCAGACCGCGGGCGTCCTTGGGCAGGATCACCTTCTTGTTCGCCGACAGTTGCTTCAGGCCGTTGTGCCAATAGGCCAGGCCATGAATGCCCTTGTCGTCCATCGAGGTCAACAGCGCCTTGCCCTGCGGCCCCTGCTGGAAGCGGTCGACCGCAGCCAGGTCATCGAACAGAAACGGCAGATCGAAGATCTGCACCTGCTTGGTGTAGTGCTCGAACTTGGCCAGCGAGGGGGCGAGCATCTGCACGTCGCCCAGCAACAGTGCTTCCATCTCCTTGCCGTCGCCGAACAACGAGGAGTTGGGATAGACCTCCACTTTCACCTTGTCCTTGAGCTTGGGGTCGGCGGCCACCAGTTTCTGGAACAGCAGCGCGCCTTGGCCCTTGGGGGTGTTCTCCGCCACCACATGGGCGAACTTGATGACGACGGGATCGGCGGCCTGGGCCAGGGTTGCCATCGAAACGGCGGCGGCGCAGAGCAGCGCCTGGGTCAGCTTGAACATCGAGATCACCTTGTTATTGTTGTAGGACAATCCATTTTCGGCGGCTGTTTCGAGCCAACCGGCCCGATGCAGCGTAGAAGTGTTTTCAGCTTCAGGGTCGCTCAATCGCGCCTGTGGCGAAAATCTGTATTTGCATAACCCGGCGTTCGGCTCTGGCGAACGCCAATGCGCAGGCTAGCCGCCCGACGATTGCACCAGGCGCCTGGCACGCAGCAGTACCGGTGCATCGATCATCTGGCCCTCGAACTGGAAAACCCCCGCACCTCCCGCAGCCGTACTGGCCGCCAGCACCGCATGAGCCCATTGGAGCTCTGCCGCGCTGGGCGCCAGTGCGGCATGAATGATCGCCACCTGTCTGGGGTGAATGCACAGTGCACCGCCGTAGCCGAGGTTGCGCGCATGTTCGATGGCACGTTGCAACCCCGGCGTGTCGTCCAGGGCGGCGAACACACCGTCCAGGGGCGGCAGCAGGGCGGCGGCCCGCGAGTGCAGTTGCACGCTCATGCGGCCCTGATCCAGAAAAGCCTCCGCCGCGGGCGTACCGTGGCTCAGGCCCAGATCCAGGGCCAGGTCCAGACTGCCAAAGCACAGGCGCTGCACCCCGGGGCCATGGGCGATCGCCTGCAGCGCCAGCAAGCCTTTGGCGCTCTCGATGATGGGCCACAAAGGCTTGCCGCTCTGGCAGGCCGTGGCGAGTTGCGCGCAGGTCTCGGTCTTGGGCAGCACCACCCCCACCACGCCAGGATAGTTCGCGCAGAAGGCCAGGTCGCTGGCGTGCTGGGCATGCCCTGGGGCATTCACTCGAACCATGACCTGCGCCGTGTCGGTGTGCCGGAGGAAATCTGCAAGATGCTGACGCGCGTGGGGTTTGAGTGCTTCTTCCACGGCGTCTTCGAAATCGACGATCACCGCGTCGGCGCCAGCGGCGAGGGCCTTGGCGAACCGTTCGGGGCGGCTGCCCGGCACGAACAGCGCCGAGCGAAGGGGAGAGGTCGGCATGGCGCGGATTCCCGTGTTGGTCGTGGCACGCCGCAGCAGGCGGCGGCGATACCGAAGGTGCCGGTTGGTGCGTCAGATCACGCCGCTGGCGCTCATCTGCGCCCGTTGATCGGCGGAGTAGCCCAGTTCCTCGAGAATTCCCGCCGTGTGCTGTCCCAGCGCGGGCACCGCGTCCATGCGCGGGACGAACGCGGTGTTGCTGGCCGGTGGCAACAAAGCGGGAAGCTTGCCGGAGGGGCTGTCCACCTCACGCCAGCGCTCGCGTGCGGCGAGTTGCGGATGCCGCCAGACGCCGGCCATGTCGTTGACCTGGGCATTGGCGATCTGTGCGGTTTCCAGACGGGCCAGCACCTGTTCGACCGACAGCTGCGCAAAGCTGTCGACGATGATCTGCCGCAGTTCATCGCGGTTGCGCGAGCGTTCGAAGTTGCTGGAAAAGCGCGCGTCGTCGGCCAGCGACGCATCCAGCAGCACCTTGTCGCAGAACAGCGCCCATTCACGCTCGTTCTGCAGGCCGAGCATGATGGTCCCGCCGTGCCCGGTCGGGAACGGTCCGTACGGATAGATCGTGGAATGCGCCGCACCGGCGCGGGCGGGCGGTGGCGCACCCTTGTAGGCGTAATACAGCGGATAGCCCATCCACTCCACCAGGCTTTCGAGCATCGACACGTCGATCCGGCTGCCCACCCCAGTCTTGTCGCGCAGCATCAACGCCGAGAGCACCCCGGTGTAGGCGTACATGCCGGCGGCGATGTCGGCGATCGAGCAGCCGGCCTTGGCCCGCTCGTCTTCGCCGGGGCCGCCGGTCACCGAGAGAAAGCCGCCCTCGCTCTGGATCAACAGGTCGTAGGCTTTTTTCTTCTCATAGGGGCCGCCTTCGCCGTAGCCGGAAATGTCGCAGACGATCAGTCGCGGATAACGCGCGTGCAACGCCTCGAACGACAGGCCCATCCGCGCTGCAGCGCCGGGTGCCAGGTTCTGCACCAGCACGTCGGCCTTGGCCAGCAGGCCGTGCAGGACCGCGTCGGCGGCTTGCTGCTTGAGGTCCAGGGTCAGGCTTTCCTTGGAGCGGTTGGTCCAGACGAAATGCGACGCCAGGCCGTCGACACGCTGGTCGTAGCCACGGGCGAAGTCACCGCTGCCGGGGCGTTCGATTTTCACCACGCGCGCACCGAGGTCGGCAAGTTGGCGGGTGCAGAACGGCGCGGCGATGGCGTGTTCCAGGCTGACGACGGTGATACCGTCCAGCGGACGCGGGTTGAGCTCGGTCATGGGGTCACCTGTGGGTCAGAACAAATCGTTCAGGGTCGATGCGTCGCGCAGGTGCCAGATCTTGTCGATCAGCACGCGCGCCTGGCTCGCCGTACGTGCACCGGAAAAGGCCAGCAGACGCAGGAACTTGTCTTCCAGTTCTGCGCGCGACAGGGTATTGCCAGGGTCGCCCTTGGGCTCGTCGATCGCGGCGCTCAAGGTGCGGCCATCGGTGGTGGTAACGACGACTCGTCCCAGCCAGCGCGCGGGGTAGGCGGCGTCGACCTCGCGGTCCAGCTCCATGCTGACCTTCTCTCGGAAGCCGTCGACAGCAGGGTCGGTCAGCGCCAGATCGCGGAACTCGATCAATTGCGCACTGCCGTGTACGGCAATCAGACCCAATACCGCGCCCATGGAAAACTTGGCCTGGTGCACCGTGCTGGGCTTGACCACCCGCCCGAGCACATCGATGGCACCCTGATGGACGCGCGTGACGACCTTGGCGATCTGTTCGTGCTGCAGGCCCTCGCGTTGCATCAAGTGCAGCAAGGCGTCGGCAGCAGGGTGGGTGTGGCGGCACGATGCGTGGAACTTGAACGAGGTTTCCGCCAGCGCCCAGCGGCTGCCGAGCCGATCGTCCAGGCGGGTGGCGTCGGCGTCGCTGGACATACCGGCCGCCAGGCCTTGCTCGCCTTCGAGGATGTTGCGCGCACCGCTCAAACCGTCTTCGGTCATGTACGCCGCCAGCAAGCCATCGGCAGCAGCCTTGGCGGCGTGCAACTGCTTGGAATCGGCCGCATCGCGCAGGAATTCCCAGAGCCCGGCGGCCTGGGTGCCGGCAGTGCCCAACAGGTTGACGAACTGTTCGCGGTCGAACTCCAGCAGCTTGCCCACGGCCACGGCGGCAGCCAGGGTGCCGACCGTGGCTGTGGTGTGGAAGATCCGATAGTGGGAGCGGCCCATGAACTCGCCGATGCGGATGCCGGCCTCGTAACCGGCCACGGCCGCCAGCAGCAGCTCGCGCCCCGACTTGCCGCGATCCTGAGCCGCAGCCAGGACGGCGGAAAACACCACCGTGGCGGGGTGCAGTACCGAGCTGTTGTGCAGGTCGTCCTGCTCGACCAGGTGCGACGCGGCACCGTTCACCAGCGCGGCGAAGTAGGCCGAAGTGCCTTGGCCGCTGCCCAGCATCCTGGCGGGGCCGTCGCCGGGCCCCATGCGCCGCGCATAGCGCTCGAACAGGGGAATGGGATGGGCCCCCTGGCTGGCCAGCGCCGAGCCCATCCAGTCCAGGAACAGGTCTTCGCAACGGGCGAGGACGGGCTCGGGAATGTGCTCGTAGTGCAGGTCTGCGAGGAAGGTGGCCAAACGGTGCGTGGCGTTCATCGACAGCTCCTCAGAAACTGCGTGGCAATTCGAGCAGATGCTCGGCCACGTAGGACAGGATCAAATTGGTGGAGATCGGCGCAACCTGGTACAGGCGGGTTTCGCGAAACTTGCGCTCGACGTCGTATTCGCAGGCGAAACCGAAGCCGCCGTGGGTCTGCAGGCAGGCATTGGCGGCCTCCCACGAAGCCTTGGCCGCCAGGTACTTGGCCATGTTGGCGCTGGCGCCGGCGTTCTGCCCGCTGTCATATTCGGCACAGGCGCGCCAGCGCATCAGGTCGGCTGCTTCGATCTCGATGTGCGCTTCGGCAATCGGGAACTGCACGCCCTGGTTCTGTCCGATCGGCCGGCCGAAGACCACTCGATCGCGGGCGTAGGCACTGGTCTTTTCGATGAACCAGCGACCATCGCCGATGCATTCGGCGGCGATCAGCGTCCGCTCGGCATTGAGGCCGTCGAGGATATAGCGAAAACCCTTGCCCTCTTCGCCGATGAGGCTGTCGGCGGGCAGTTCGAGGTTGTCGAAGAACAGCTCGTTGGTCTCGTGGTTGACCATGTTGGCGATCGGCTGCACGGTCAGCCCCTTGCCGATCGCTTCACGCAGATCGACCAGGAAGATCGACATGCCTTCGGATTTCTTTGTCACCTGGGCCAGCGGTGTAGTACGCGCCAGCAGAATCATCAGGTCCGAATGCTGCACTCGGGAGATCCACACCTTCTGCCCATTGATGACGTACTTGTCGCCCTGGCGCACGGCGGTGGTCTTGATCTTGGTGGTGTCGGTGCCGGTGGTCGGCTCGGTTACCGCCATCGATTGCAGGCGCAATTCGCCACTGGCCAGCTTGGGCAGGTAGTGGCGCTTCTGCGCCTCGCTGCCGTGGCGCAGCAAGGTGAACATGTTGTACATCTGCCCATGCACCGTGCCCGAGTTACCACCGCAGGCGTTGACCTCTTCGAGGATCACCGAGGCCTCGGCCAGGCCCAGGCCCGAGCCGCCGTATTCGCTGGGAATCATCGCCGAGAGCCAGCCGGCATCGGTGAGGGCCTTGACGAAGGTTTCGGGAAAACCCTTCTCCTCATCGATCTTGCGCCAGTAGGCAGCGTCGAATTCTGCGCACAGGGCACGAACGCCCTCGCGGATGGCATTGAGGTCTTCTTCATCGTAGACGGACATGGCAGGGTTCTCGGAGTCGATGATGGGTTCGCGGTCAGTGGCCGGACTGGGGCGGGGAGCTGGAGTCGAAGGTGACATCGGCGCTTTGCGCGACGCCCGCCTCGTTGCCGGCCCACAGCCGCGCCTTGCCCTGTTCGAGCAGGCAGCCGCTGAGCTGGAACGCAGTGGGCACGGTCAAAGGGCGTACGCCGCGGTAGGCGAAGTGGCGCACAGGCTTTCGAGGGTTGGCGCGGATGAAGCTGCGCAGCAGCAAGGTGGCGATCAGCGGCCCGTGCACCACCAGGCCAGCGTAGCCCTCGACGTCAGTCACGTAGGGGTGGTCGTAGTGGATGCGATGGCCGTTGAAAGTGACGGCCGAGTAGCGGAACAGCAGGGTCGGGGTCGGCTTTACCGTTTCACTCCACTGCGCAGCGACCGGTGCAGGGTCACTGGACAGCTTGGGAGGGTTCGGCTCCCGGTAGACGATGTCCTGCTCTTCGCGCAGGCACAGGCGGCCGCCCTGGGTGTAGTCGTGGCGCACCGTGACGAACAGCAGCGCGCCGGTGTGGCCGTGCTTTTCCTCGATACGCAGGATAGTGGACAGGCGCTCGGCAGCGCTGCCCACCGTCAGTGGCGCGATGAACTCCAGACGGCCACCGGCCCACATGCGGTTGCGATTGTCGGCGGCGGGCAGAAAGCCGCCGCGCAACGGGTGGCCATCGGTGCCCAACTGGTCTTCGGTGACCGGCGCCTGGAAAAAGCACCACTGCCACAGGGGCGGCAGCGGCTCGCCGTCTTTTGGCGCAGGTTCGCCGAAAGTCGCGGCGATGCGCTCGGCAATGTTCTGGCTGAGCACATCCTGCGCCTGCTCGGTGCGGCCCATCCAGGCGCTGTAGTCGATGGCTGAATCTGATGCGCTCATGGGTGGCCTCTGCATTTTTGTTGTGCTGCGATGATGCGAGGGCCGCGGCATTCTGTGAATTTGCATTTGCGTAAGGCGGCGTTCATATTTGCCGAACGCTTGAAGGTAGGATCCCCACCATGCACTTCGACCTGGCCGACCTGCGCCTTTTCATCCATATCGGCGAATCACCCAGCCTGACCCAGGGCGCGCGCCGGGCGTTCCTCTCGCCGGCTGCGGCCAGTGCCCGGATCAAGGCGCTGGAGCAGCAACTCGATACGCGCCTGCTGTACCGTGACAGCCGCGGCGTGGAGCTGACGCCGGCAGGGCAGAAGCTGCTCGTGCATGCCCGGCTGATCATGCGTCAGGTCGACTACCTCAAGGCAGACTTCACCCACCTGGGCGCCGACTCGGCCGGGCACATCCGTATCTTCGCCAACACCACGGCGGTGACCGAGTTCCTGCCCGAAGTGCTGGCCGGTTTTCTCGCCCGGCGCCCCGGGGTAAGCGTAGATCTGCAGGAGCGGCTGTCGCGCGACATCGTTCGCGGCGTGCTCGACGGCAGCACCGACATGGGCATCATCGCCGGCCCGGTCGAAGCGGCGGGGCTGCAGGTGATGCATTTCAGCACCGACCGCCTGGTGCTCACCGTGCCCGTAGGGCACGAGCTGGCACAGTGCAAGCGCGTCAGCCTGAAACAGACCCTGGCGTTTCAGCACATTGCCCTGCACGAAGGCAGCACCTTGCTCAGCTTTCTGCGCGAGCACGTCGAGCGAATCGGCCAGGGGCTGTCGCTGCGCATTCAGGTGTCGAGCTTCGAAGCGATCTGCCGGATGGTCGAGGCCGGGGTCGGCATCGGTATCATTCCAGAGTCGGCGGCACTGCGGCACAGCCGTACCATGCGCCTGGTGACCATCGAACTGGACGAGCCCTGGGCGATACGTGAGCGCAGCATTCTGGTACGCGAGCTCGAGGCGTTGCCCGGTACGGTTCGCGCGCTGATCGCCACTTTGATGCCGACACTGGTGCCGGATTGAGATGATGCGTTGCAACTTGGCCCCAGGCTTTCTATCATCGCCGCGGGTGCACCGCTGCATACGGCAGGGGGCAGGTTAAAGTTCAGCGTTGGTCGGGCCGCCAGCGGAGAGCTACCGTGCCTGCAAAAAGACCGGCGACACCTGCCATTCCCCGCCCTCAACAGCTCACCGAACGCGCCCTGGCGGCGCTCGAACGCTTCTCCCACATCGAGGCCGTCAGCGGCATCGTGTTGCTGCTCGCCGCGATCACCGCACTGGTCTGGGCCAACAGCTCGATAGGGGATTCCTACGAGCACTTCTGGCATACCCAGGTCACCTTGGGCCTCGGCGATTTCAGCGTTTCGCAGTCCCTGCATTTTCTGGTCAACGATGGCCTGATGACCATTTTCTTTCTGGTGGTGGGTGCCGAGATACGCCAGGAAATCAAGGATGGCGCGCTGGCCAACCTGCAGCTGGCAGCCCTGCCGCTGGGTGCGGCACTGGGTGGCGTGCTGATGCCCGCCTTGCTCTACCTTGCTCTCAACCACGGCACACCGGCCAGCGCCGGCTGGGCAGTGCCGACCGCTACCGACATCGCTTTCGCCGTGGGCGTGCTGGCGCTGCTGGGTAAATCCATTCCCGCCAGCGTGCGGATCCTGCTGCTGGCCCTGGCGATCATCGACGATATCGTCGCCATCCTGATCATCGCGGTGTTCTATACCGCCAGCCTCGACTACCTGGGTCTGCTGGTGGCCGTGGCCGGGCTGCTGCTGGTGCTGCTGTTCCAGCGCATGGGCATCAGCAAGGCGTATGCCTATGTGTTGCCGGGCGCGATCGTCTGGTTCGGCCTGCTCAAGACGGGCGTGCATCCCACCCTGGCCGGGGTGATTCTGGGCTTGATGACGCCGGTCTATTCCAAGCCGATGAGCGAGCGCCCGGTGGATATCATCCGCCGCAACTTCAACGAGCTGATGGAACGCTTCACCCCCGGCACGGACAACCGCGAGGCGGTGGCCGAGCCGCTCAGGCAATTGCGTGATGCGCAGCGTGAAGTGCTGCCGCCGGTGCAGCGGATACAGGTCGGGCTGCACCTGTGGGTGGCGTTCGGCGTCATGCCGCTGTTTGCCCTGGCCAATGCCGGGGTCAGTTTCGCCGGCGCCAACCTCAGTGACGCGGTGTCGCAGCATGTGTTTGGCGGTGTGATGCTGGCCCTGGTGCTGGGCAAACCGCTGGGCGTGCTGCTGTTCAGCTTTCTGCTGGTAAGGCTGAACATCTGCAGGCTGCCCGAGGGTGTGACCTGGAGTGGGGTAGGCTTGGTCGGTCTGCTCGCCGGGATCGGCTTCACCATGTCGATCTTCATCGCGTCGCTGGCGTTCTCCGACCCGACCCTGCTGGCTTCGGCCAAGCTCAGTGTGCTGGCGGCCTCCACGGTGGCGGCGGTGCTGGGGTTGGCCTGGGGCAAGCTCAGCTTCGGCAAGGCGCGGCCTGCGTGACACCGATAGCCTGAGCTTGTGCTGGCTTTTGTGGGAGCACTGAGCTTGTTCTGGCTTTTGTGGGAGGACTGAGCTTGTGTTGGCTTTTGTGGGAGGGCTGAGCTTGTGTTGGCTTTTGTGGGAGGGCTGAGCCTGTTCTGGCTTTTGTGGGAGCGGGCTCTGCCCGCGAAGAGGCCAGCGTGGACCTCTTCGCGGGCAGAGCCCGCTCCCACATGAATCTGCTGCATCCCACATGAATCTACTGCTGGCCATATGAGTCTGCTTTGGCAAGAGCCTAGGTGTTCATGGAAGCGCGCGGCTGGCCGATAGCCTTGTATCGGTTCCGCGCATTCTCTTTCAGGCCACTCATGCTCAAGTCCAGTTTCACCTCTCCGGCATCCTCCGCCAGGCCTGCGAGCAGCACCGCCCTGGCGCAGACCTCGTTGGTCACCTTTTGCGCCAGCCTCGCCGTGGTCTTTGCACTGGCGGTCGCTCTGTCCCTGTATTTCGCCCACGGTCTGGATCGCACCGAGCGCGTCCAGGGTCAGTCGATGGTGCAGAAAAGCATCGAGTCCGAACGCCGGCTCCTGCAACTGACCATCAAGGACTACTCGTTCTGGGGGGAGGCCTATCGGCACCTGCATCTCAAGGTGGACATGGAATGGGCCTATGTGCGGGAAAACTTCGGTCCGGCGTTGTACGACGATTTCGGCTACCAGGCCGCGTTCGTCATAGGGCCGGGCAACCGCTCGGTGTATGCGGTAATCGACGGCAAGTATGAAACCATAGCGGCTGCGGATTGGCTGGGCCGCCCCGTCGATGAGTGGGTCGCCGCCGCACGCGCCCTGGCCGACGACGAAAAGGTCTTCACCGCACTGACCAGCCTGGCCGGTACACCGGCCCTGGTCGTGGCGGCAGCGATCACGCCCAGCACCGACCCGACGGTGCAGACCGACGACCGGCCGCCGTCGGTCATGCTGGTGGTCAATCGTCTCGATCCGCAGCGGCTTCAGGCGCTCGGCGAGAGCATGGGCCTGCGCGGGCTGCGTATGGCTCGTGCGGACGATGTCACGGCCGCCCATGCACGGCTCGAAGCCGAGCACGGCACCGGCCTGGACCTGCAGTGGGACGCAGCAAGGCCGGGGCGGCAGATGATCATCGTGGTATTGCCCATGATCATCCTGGCGACGCTGATCATCCTCGGCATGACCTGGGTCATGCTGCGGCGCAATACTCGCGCTGCGCGCGCCCTGGACAGCAGCCACCAATTGCTGCGCGACAGCCAGGTGGCGCTGGCGCTCAGCGAGTCGCGCTTTCGCGACGTAGCCGAAGCCAGCTCCGACTGGATCTGGGAAACCGATGGCGATGGTCATGTCACCTACCTGTCCGACCGCTTCGAGACGGTCACTGGCGTGGGCAAGGCGCAATGGCTGGGCATCTCGATCGACGACCTGGTCGAATTGCCCCAGGGCACGCTTCTGGCGTGGCTGCGCGGCAATCCAGGGCAGGGCAACCTGACCACTGAATGCAGCTATATGGACGTGCATCGGCAACGGCGTACGGCGCGGATCGCTGCGCGGACCATCGGCGATCAAGGCTTTCGGGGTACCGCCACCGATGTCACCGAGGAGATCGACGCGCGGCGACGGGTCGAGTACCTGTCGCGCCATGACGTGCTGACCGGCCTGCCCAACCGCAGCCAGTTGCGCGACTACCTGGAAAGCCGTCTGGAAAACGCGCTTGCCGCCCGCCAGCCACTGGTCATGCTGACCATCGATCTGGATCGCTTCAAGCCGGTCAACGACCTGCTCGGCCATGCTACCGGCGACCGCGTGCTGTACCAGATCGGCGAGCGCATCAGGCAATGCGTGCGCAGCCAGGACATCGTCGCCCGGGTCGGTGGCGACGAGTTCGTCATGGTCGTGGCGGGCGCGGTCGGGCATGCGGAGATCGAGGCGCTGTGTCGACGGCTGATCGAGCTGATCGAGCAGGTCATCGAGGTCGACGACCAGGACATCCATGTCAGCGCCAGTATCGGCATTGCCGTGTCGCCGGGCGATGCGGCGCACGCCCCTGAACTGCTGCGCTATTCGGACATCGCCTTGTACGAGGCGAAGGCAAGCGGGCGCGGCACCTGGCGTTTCTATGATGGCGACATGAATGAGCGGATCATCGAGCGTCGGCGCCTGGAAAGCGACCTGCGCTATGCGATCAAGCATGGCGAGTTGCGCCTGCAATACCAGCCGCGCTTCCGCATTGCCGACGGCCAGATGGTCGGGGCCGAGGCGCTGGTGCGCTGGCAGCATCCACAGCGTGGCCTGCTGGCGCCTGATGCATTCATTCCGATCGCCGAAGACACGGGCTTGATCACCGCACTTGGCGACTGGGTGATGAACGCGGCCTGCCGGCAGGCCAGTCAATGGGCTGAAGAGCTGTTCGTGTCGGTCAACGTGTCTTCCAAGGAGTTCCAGGGCGGACAATTGGTGGAGCGGGTCAGGGCCGCCTTGTTGAGGTCGGGCCTGTCGGCGGCGAGGCTGGAGCTTGAGGTTACCGAAAGCGTGATGCTCGAAGATGCCGACAATGCGTTGACCCTGATGCGAGCGCTGAAGGGCCTCGGCGTCCGGCTGGCCATGGATGATTTCGGCACCGGCTATTCATCGCTGAGCTACCTGCGCACGTTTCCCTTCGATGGGCTCAAGATCGACCGCAGTTTCGTCGGCCGGCTGGGCGACAGCCAACCCGACCTGGCCATCATCGAGGCGGTGATCGGCCTGGGTCGGGCACTGTCGCTGACGGTGACGGCCGAAGGCGTGGAAACGCTGGAACAGCTGCAACTGCTGGATTCGGTGGCTTGCGACGAGGGCCAAGGTTATTACTTGAGTCGGCCCCTGGACGGCGCGCGGTTCGAAGAGCTGCTGCTCGCCAGTTGTCCGCGGTGATCGACCAGGCCAACCCTCCAAAGCCCGCGGGTATCGCATGCACCGCCGACGCGGCTTGCGCCGCTGCTACAGGGTCTGCGCGGGGGTGTGTGTCCGCCGACGCGCCTGCACTCCCCGTAGGAGCGGTCATTGGCCGCGAAGGGGCGCTGTGGATTATCTGGCACACCGCGGCGACGGCTTCGCGGCCACAGACCGCCCCTACGAAGGCCCTGCAGGCACGCCTCCATCCCCTGTAGCAGCGGCGCGAGCCGCGTCCGAATACGCCGCGGTGTGACAGCCGGATAGCATGCACCGCTGACGCGGCTTGCGCCGCTGCTACAGGGGCTGCGGTGGTGTGGGGATGTGCGTGACTGCCGCCAGCACCCTGCGTAGGAGCGGTCATCGGCCGCGAAGGGGCGCTGCGGATGGTCTGGCACACCGCGGCGACGGCTTCGCGGCCACAGACCGCTCCTACGAAGGCCCTTGAGGAGCACCTCCGTCCCCCTGTAGCAGCGGGGCAAGCCGCGTCCGGGCACGCCGCGGTGTGACAGCCGGATAGCATGCACCGCCGACGCGGCTTGCGCCGCTGCTACAGGGGCTGCGGGGGTGTGGGGGGGTGTGCGTGACCGCCGACGCGGCTTGCGCCGCTGCTACAAGGGGCTGCGGTGGTGTGGGGATGTGCGTGACTGCCGCCAGCACCGTGCGTAGGAGCGGTCATCGGCCGCGAAAGGGCACCGCGGATGGTCTGGCACACCGCGGCGACGGCTTCGCGGCCACAGACCGCTCCTACGAAGGCCCTTGAGGAACACCTCCGTCCCCCTGTAGCAGCGGGGCAAGCCGCGTCCGGATACGCCGCGGTGTGACAGCCGGATAGCATGCACCGCCGACGCGGCTTGCGCCGCTGCTACAGGGGCTGCGGGGGTGTGTGTCCGCCGACGCGCCTGCACTCCCCGTAGGAGCGGTCATTGGCCGCGAAGGGGCGCTGTGGATTATCTGGCACACCGCGGCGACGGCTTCGCGGCCACAGACCGCCCCTACGAAGGCCCTGCAGGCACGCCTCCATCCCCTGTAGCAGCGGCGCGAGCCGCGTCCGAATACGCCGCGGTGTGACAGCCGGATAGCATGCACCGCTGACGCGGCTTGCGCCGCTGCTACAGGGGCTGCGGTGGTGTGGGGATGTGCGTGACTGCCGCCAGCACCCTGCGTAGGAGCGGTCATCGGCCGCGAAGGGGCGCTGCGGATGGTCTGGCACACCGCGGCGACGGCTTCGCGGCCACAGACCGCTCCTACGAAGGCCCTTGAGGAGCACCTCCGTCCCCCTGTAGCAGCGGGGCAAGCCGCGTCCGGGCACGCCGCGGTGTGACAGCCGGATAGCATGCACCGCCGACGCGGCTTGCGCCGCTGCTACAGGGGCTGCGGGGGTGTGGGGGGGTGTGCGTGACCGCCGACGCGGCTTGCGCCGCTGCTACAAGGGGCTGCGGTGGTGTGGGGATGTGCGTGACTGCCGCCAGCACCGTGCGTAGGAGCGGTCATCGGCCGCGAAAGGGCACCGCGGATGGTCTGGCACACCGCGGCGACAACTTCGCGGCCACGGACCGCTCCTACGAAGGCCCTTGAGGAACACCTTCGTCCCCCTGTAGCAGCGGCGCAAGCCGCGTCCGGATACGCCGCGATGTGACAGGCGGATAGCACGCACCGCCGACGCGGCTTGCGCCGCTGCTACAAGGGATTTCAGTGCATCGGTTCGTTGCAGGGTGTTGGACACCCCGCAATACTTGGATTTACAACACCACACTCGGCAGCCAGAGGGAGATGGCCGGAACGTAGGTGACCAGCATCAGCACCATGAACAGCGCCAGGTAGAACGGCAGCAGCGCCTTGACCGTGTCTTCGATGGTCACCTTGCCGACCGCCGCACCGACGAACAGCACCGCACCCACCGGCGGTGTGATCAGGCCTATGCCCAGGTTCACCAGCATGATCATGCCGAAATGCACCGGATCCACACCCACGCTGACGATCACCGGCAACAGGATCGGTGTCAGGATCAGAATCAGCGGCGCCATGTCCATGATCGTGCCCAGCATCAGCAGCATCACGTTGATGCACATCAGGATCACGTAGCGGTTGTCCGACAGCGTCAGGAACGCCGTGGTGATCTTCATCGGGATTTCCATCAGCGTCAGGATGTAGCCGAAGCTGGCGGCGAAACCGATCAGAATCATCACGATGGAAATGGTCCGCGCCGCCCGGTGCATCAGCTTGGGCAGGTCGCGCCACTTGTAGTCGCGGTAGATGAACATGGTCACGAAGAACGACCACAACACGGCGATGGCTGCCGATTCGGTCGCGGTGAACACGCCCGAGAGAATGCCGCCGAGAATGATCACCAGCGCCATCATTCCCCACAATGCCTCACCGGCGATTTTCAGCGCCTGGCGCATTGGAATGACTTCGCCCTTGGGATAGTTGCGCTTGCGCGCAAAGATCATGCACAAGCCCATCATCACCGCACTGAGCAATAGCCCTGGCATGATCCCGGCCATGAACAGCGAAGCGATCGACACCGAGCCGCCAGCGGCCAGCGAGTACAGCACCGAGTTGTGGCTCGGTGGCGTCAGCAGGGCCTGGACCGAGCCGCTGACGGTTACGGCCGTGGAGAAATCACGCGGATAGCCGGCCCGCTCCATCTCCGGAATCAACACCGAACCCACCGACGCGGTATCGGCGACCGACGAGCCGGAGATGGCCCCGAAAAAGGTCGAAGCGACGATGTTGACCAGCGACAACCCACCGCGCACGAAACCCACCAGCACGCCGGCGAAGGCTACGAGCCGGCGCGACATGCCGCCTTCGGCCATGATCGCACCCGCCAGCACGAAGAACGGAATGGCCAGCAGCGAAAATTTGTTCACCCCACCGGCGATCTGGATCATCAGGGCGTCGGCCGGGATGTCGATCCACCAGGCCCCGATCAACGCCGACAGGCCCAGCGCATAGGCCACCGGCATGCCCACCAGGATCAAGGCGATGAAGCTGCCCAACAGTATGAGAGCATCCATTTACGCAGCACCTTCACTGGCTTCTACGACGTCGAACCGCATCACGGCACGGTGGCTTTGGTCACCCAGGAACAGTTTTTCCAGGATGAAGACCAAAGTCACGATGCCGCCGATCGGGATGGGCAGGTAGGAAATGCCTACCCGCATGGAAGGAATTTCACCCAGGTACTGGTTCCAGGTGTTGGCGCACAGCTTGAAGCCCTTGAAGATCATGAACAGCGCGACCACCGCCATCAGCAGCTGAACCGCGAATGCCGCCACTCGGCGAACCTGCGCCGGCATGCGGTCCACGGCCATGGCCACGGCCATGTGCGCGCCGGCGCGGTAGCTGGCGGCGGCGCCGAAGAAGGTGAAGACCACCATCAGCAGAATCGCCACCGGCTCCGGCCAACTGGAACCGCTGCCCAGCGCGTAGCGAGTAAAGATGCCCCATGGAATGATCAGGGTCATGGTCAGGACCGACAAGCCGGCGATCCCGATGCACACCCGGTAAAGCAGGTCGTTGAAACGCAGCACAGTGTTTTTCATGAGGCTCACCCAGCGGCGGGGGAGCGGGCACATGCCCGGTCCCCCGTGGTGTTGACGGACAGACTTACTTGACGGCTTCGATGCGGGTGATCAGCTCTTTGTACGGCGCGCCGTACTTGTCGCGCACCGGCTGGGTCGCGTCGTAGAAGGCTTTCTTCTGCTCGGGCGTGAGGGTGATGAACTCCACGCCACCGGCCTTGAGCTTGGCTTCGGCTTCGCTGGATTTCTTGTCCCACAGCACGCGCTCTTCCATCTGTGCTTCGCGGGAGAGCTTTTTCACCAGCGCCTGTTGCTCGGGGTTGAGCTTGTTCCAGGTGATCTTCGACATCACGATCGGCTCGGGGAGGATCAGGTGTTCGGTGAGCGTGTAGAACTTGGCGTTCTGGTAGTGGTTGTGTTCGAGCATGGTCGGCGGATTGTTCTCGGCGCCGTCGATCACGCCGGTCTGCAGGGCGCTGAAGATCTCGCCGGTGGCCATGGCGATGCCGTTGCCGCCCATCTGGTTGATGGTGTCGATGAATACCGGGTTGCCTTGCACGCGGATCTTCATGCCCTTGAGGTCACTGATCTGCCGTACCGGCTTCTTGGTGTAGAGGTTGCGCGTACCGCCATCCATCCAGCCCAGCGCGACCAGGTTGAATTCGGAGTTGGTGATCTTGTCGAGAATCTCCTGACCGATCTCGCCATCGATGATGCTGCGCATGTGGGCCTGGTCGCGGAAAATGAACGGCAGGTTGAACACGTTCACGTCCGGTACTACCGGGCCGACGATGCCCAGGCTGACGCGGGTCATCTGCACCGCGTTGCTCTGCACCTGCTCGACCACTTCCTTCTCGGAACCCAGTACACCGCCTGCGAACATCTTGAAGCTGATCTCGCCCTTGCTCTGCTCTTCGAGTTTCTTGCCCATGGCCTGCTCGGCCACCACCGGCGGGTAGCCGGCCGGGTGCACTTCGGCGAACTTAATCTTGATCTCGGCCTGCGCCAGCCCGGACAGGCAGAAGGCGAGCGGGAGAGCGGCTACGAGTAACGTGCGTTTGAAATCCATGGATAACTCCAGCGTTGTTGTTGTTTTAAAGTCGCAAAGGATTCAGTTGTCGCCAAACGGCCCGGCGGCCACGAAGGCGCCGCCCTGATAGACCCTCGCCGGGTCGTCGGCGGCAGGCATCGGCTGGGCTTCGATCTTGTCGCGGAACACTTCCGAGCTGTCCTTGGGTGTGAAGCCCAGGTGCGCGGCAAAACGGTTGTCCCACCACAAGTCACGGTTCGCCGAGGCGCCATACACCACCGTGTGGCCGACGTCCGGGGTGAACAGACTCAGCTCGATGAGGCGGGTCAGGTCGTCGAAACTGAGCCAAGTGCTCATCATTCGGCGATTGGCCGGCTCGGGAAACGAAGAGCCGATGCGGATGCTGACGGTTTCGATGCCGTAGCGATCGAAGTAGAACGTTGCCAGGTCTTCGCCGTAGGACTTGGACAGGCCGTAATAGCTGTCCGGACGCCGGGGCGAATGGGCGTCGATGGTCTGGTCCTGCTTGTAGAAACCGATCACATGGTTGGAGCTGGCGAACACCACGCGCTTGACGCCATGCCGGCGTGCGGCTTCGTAGATGTGGAAGACCCCGCAGATATTGGGCCCCAGGATGTCTTCGAACGCGTGCTCCACCGACACCCCGCCAAAATGCACGATGGCGTCCACGCCCTGCACCAGCTCGTGCACTGCCTGCTTGTCGGCGAGATCGCACAACTGGAATTCTTCCTGGGTATCGGAACGAGTAGCTGTATTGGTAGAGGCGGGAAGCGGGACGATATCGGAGAGCCGCAGGGTGCGGGCGAAGGGTTTCAGACTTTCTCGCAGCACCTTCCCCAGACCGCCGGCGGCGCCGGTTAGGAGAAGGCGATCGAAGGGATTCTGGACGGAGTGAGTGCCTGTCATGAGCGAGTCCTTTTATCGTTATTATTTTGTCATCTGTTGTCGTATGACTTATTTCGGATTATCGACAGCTCTCGGCGATCTTGTCAACGCGACTAATGTCGAAATACACCAAGGTCGAATGCCGCTTGCGGTCAGCACGGCCTGGCTACAGGCGAATCCAGCGCTGGCGCATCCAGCCGCTCAAGGCATCCACCGCCAGCACCAGGGCCAGCATGGCCAGAATGAGCGTGCTGGCCCGTGCTTCCTGGAACAGGCTCAGGCTCACGTAGAGCATCTGTCCCAGCCCGCCGGCACCGACGAAACCGAGGATACTGGCCATGCGGATGTTGTTTTCCCAGCGGTACAGGGTGTAGGCCAGCAGTTGCGGCCACAGATTGGGCAAGGTGCCGTAACAGAAGGCCAGCCAGGCATTGCCGCCCTGCAGGCGGATGGCGGCGGCGGGTGCGGCAGGGGTGTTTTCCAGGGCCTCGGCAAACAGACGGCCGAGGACCCCGGCGGTGTGCAGCGCCAGGGCCAGGGTGCCGGCATTCGGCCCCAGGCCTGCGGCGAGCACCATCAACACCGCCCAGACCAGTTCGGGAATGGCCCGCAGGGCATTTAGCACCAGTTTCGTCACGCCTTGCGCCAGCCAGCCCAGGCGCCCGGCTGCAGGGATGGCCAGCAGCAGACCGGCGAGCGCCGCCAGCAGCGTGCCCAACGCCGACATCGCCAGGGTTTCCAGCGCGCCATGGCCCACCGCCCGCAGGTGGGTAGCACTGAGGTCAGGCGACATGAAGCGTGCCGCGTAGCTGGTCATGTGCCGCAGGCTGTCGACATTGCCCAGGGTGAACAGGTCCAGCCCCAGATAGACGAAGGAGCCGACCACCGCCAGCACCATCGCCAGCACCAGCAGCAGGTTGCTTAGGCGCCTCATGCGAAGCGTCCCCTGAGCAGGCGGCTGAGCAGGTCCGCGAGCAACACCAGGGCGATGAACGTCAGCAGCATGCTGGCCACCTCGGCCGAGGCGAACATGCGCATCGACAGGTCGATCTGCTGGCCCAGCCCGCCGGCGCCGACGAAGCCCATCACCACCGAGGCGCGCACGGCGCATTCCCAGCGGTACACGGTGTAGGAGGTCAGCTCGGCGGCAGCGGCCGGGAGAATGCCGTAGGCGAACGCAGCCAGCCGGCCGGCGCCGGCGCGCAGCAGCGCCTGGGCCGGGCGCTGGTCGACCGACTCACAGATCTCGGCATACACCTTGCCGAGCATGCCGGCGTAGGTGATGGCGATGGCCAGCACGCCGGCCGTCGGGCCCAGGCCGACGGCGCGGACGAACAGCAGGGCCCAGACGATTTCCGGCACGCTGCGCAGAAAAATCAGCACGCCACGCACCGGCCAGCGTACGCAGGTGCCAGCCCAGCCGGGTTGGCCGCCGAGGTTGGCAGCCGACAACGACAGCGCGCGGCTGGCCAGCAGGCCGGCGGGAATGGCCAGGGTCAGCGCCAGGGCCATGCCGGCCGTGGCGATGGCCAGGGTCTGCAAGGTGGCGTCCAGCAGCAGCGTCAGAAACGCGGGGTCATGCGCGGGCGGCCAGAAGTCGGCGAGAAAGGCCCCCATGGACTGGGTGCTGGCCGGGTCGAACAGGACCCATGGATCGAGCTCGGCCAGGCGTATGCCGGGCCACAACAACAGCACCGCCAGGGCGGCAAGCAGAAGGCGCGGCAGCGCGGCAGGGTCGCGTCGGTCCCTTTTCAGCATCGCGGCAGCCAGTGAGCAGGGGTGTCGGCCGGCGTTTGCACGCTGCTCAGGTGTTCATTCGCGTACAACGCCTCCAGGCGCTGCGCGGTGACCTGCGTGGCCTCCAGGTCGAAAGCGATCTGGCCGTCGCGCACGCCGACGATCCGTGGGAAGCAGGCCAGCGCCAGCTCCACCGTGTGCAGGCTGGCCACCAGCGTGACGTGCTGTTCGCTGGCGTGCTGGCAGAGCATGTCCAGCGTGTGCCTGGCCAGTCGCGGGTCCATCGCCGAGACGGGCTCGTCGGCCAGCAATAGCTCCGGCGCCTGGTACAGGGCGCGGGCGATGCCGACACGCTGCAACTGGCCGCCGGACAACTGCTGGCACTGGGCGAACAGCTTGTCGTCCAGGTCCAGCCGCGCCAGCAGCGCGCGGGCCCCGTCGATGTCCACCGGGTGCAGCAGGTTGAGCAGGCTCTTGCCCAGCCCCCATTGCCCCAGCTTGCCGGCCAGCACGGCAGTCACCACGCGTTGCCGCGGGGGCAGGGGCGGGGCCTGATGGATCAGCGCGATACGTGCGCGCAGACGCTGGCGCGCGCGACTGCCGAGGCGCCAGGGCTGCATGCCCAGCACCTGCAGCTCACCGGCGCTGGGCGGCAGAGCGGTTGCCAGCACGTTGAGCAGGCTGGACTTGCCGGCGCCCGAAGGGCCGATGATTGCCACGCGCTCGCCGGGCTCGATGCTAAGGTTCACATCGCGCAGGGCCTGCACACCGTTACGGTGGCGCAGGTCGATGGCCGACAGCCGCAGGGTCATTTCAACAGGTCGGCAGCGCGAGCGGCGTCCTCGATACCCTTGTAGTTCTCAGGCTTGGTGGCGATGAAGCGGCTGGCCGCCTGCAGGTCGAGAATGGCCTTGTCGTCGGGCTTGGCCGGGTCGAGGGCGAGGAAGGCCTGTTTGATCTTTTCTGCCAGGGCCGGGTCCAGGGTACCGCGCACGGTCCAGTTGTAGTCGAAGTAGGTCGGCGTGGTGGCGAACACCTTGACCTTGCTGGTATCTACCTTGCCGCTGTTGACCAGCTTGTCCCACACGCTGGCATTGAGCACGCCGGCGTCGACCTTGCCCGCCTGTACCCACGCCGCGGTGGCGTCATGGGCGCCGGAGTAGGCGACCCGGCTGAAGTAGGTTTCCGGCTTGATGTTGTCCTGCAGCATGAAGTAGCGCGGCATCAGGCTGCCGGAGGTCGACGAGATCGAACCGAAGGCGAAGGTCTTGCCCTTGAGGTCGGCCAGCGACTTGACGTTCGGGTCGCTGGTGATGAACTTGCTGGTGAACTGCGCATCCTGCTCGCGCTGTACCAGGGGAATCGCGTTGCCGGTCTTCAGGTTGACCTGAACGAAGGTGAAACCGCCCAGCCAGGCCATGTCCAGGCGATCGGTCGCCAGCGCCTCGACCACGGCAGGGTAGTCGGCCACCGGCACGAACTCGACCTTCATGCCGATCTGCTTTTCAAGGTAGGCACCCAGCGGCTTGAACTTGCGCAGCAGTTCGGTGGGCGCCTCGTCCGGGATGGCCGAAACACGCAAGACATCGGCAGCGAAGCTGGTGACGGCGCTGGCGCAAAGAGCGAGGCCGGCGACCAGTGACAGGGAGCGCTTGAACATGGTGGGTCTCCGAAAGATGACGCAAGCAGCGCGGGCAAGGCCCGGCACGCGTGGATACGAGGTGGCGCGATTATAAGAGTCACTGCAGGAAAGGCCAGCTTTGATAGAATTCGCAGCCTGATTCCAGGACGTCGAGAATGCTGCCATGAATTCGCCTATCCGTTTGACCCAGTACAGCCATGGAGCCGGTTGCGGCTGCAAGATTTCGCCCAAGGTATTGGAGGTGATTCTGGCCGGCAGCGGCGCACAGAACCTGGACCCGAAGCTGTGGGTCGGCAATGCTTCGCGCGACGATGCCGCGGTGTATGCCATCGACGACGAGCGCGGTGTGGTGTCGACCACCGATTTCTTCATGCCCATCGTCGATGACCCCTTCGATTTCGGGCGCATTGCCGCCACCAACGCCATCAGCGACATCTATGCCATGGGCGGCGATCCGTTGATGGCCATCGCCATTCTCGGCTGGCCGGTCAACCTGCTGCCCCCGGAGGTTGCCCGCGAGGTGATCCGCGGCGGTCGGGCGGTGTGCGATGCGGCGGGCATTCCCCTGGCCGGTGGGCATTCGATCGACGCTCCCGAACCCATCTTCGGTCTGGCGGTGACCGGCCTGGTCGACAAGCGCCACATGAAACGCAACGACACCGCTCAGGTCGGCGACCGCCTGTACCTGACCAAGCCGCTGGGCATCGGCATTCTTACCACTGCGGAGAAGAAATCCCGCCTGCGCGAAGAAGACGTGGGCGTGGCGCGCGACTGGATGTGCACGCTGAACAAGCCCGGCAGCCGCTTCGGCAAGCTGCGCGACGTCACCGCGATGACCGACGTCACCGGTTTCGGCCTGCTCGGGCACCTGGTCGAAATGGCCGACGGCGCCCAACTGACTGCACGCCTGGAGTACGCCGCCGTGCCGCGCCTGCCGGGTATCGACCACTACCTGAGCGAGGGCTGCGTGCCTGGCGGCACCCAGCGCAACTTCGACAGCTACGGCGAACGCATCGCTGCCCTGAGCGACGAGCAGCGTGATCTGCTCTGCGATCCGCAGACCAGCGGCGGCCTGCTGGTTGCCGTCAGCGCTGCCGGCGAAGCCGAGTTCGTCGCGCTGGCTGTCGAGCTGGGTCTGCACCTGGCGCCGATCGGCACCTTGATCGAACGCCAGCCCCACGCTGTCGAGGTGTTCTGATGCGCGAAGACAGCAGCGACTACCGCGCGTTGTTCCTCGGCGAGGTAGCGATGATGGACGCGCGCGCGCCGGTCGAATTCGACAAGGGTGCATTCCCCGGGGTGCACAACCTGCCCTTGATGGACGACCTGGAACGGCAGAAAGTCGGTACCTGCTACAAGCAGCACGGCCAGGAAGCCGCCATCGAGTTGGGGCACCGCCTGGTGTCCGGCGAGATCAAGGCACGCCGGATCGAAGCCTGGGTGGCATTCGCCAAGGCCAATCCCGAGGGCTATCTGTATTGCTTCCGCGGCGGCCTGCGCTCGCAGACGGTGCAGCGCTGGCTGCGCGAGGCAGGCGTCGAGTACCCGCGGGTACTGGGCGGCTACAAGGCCATGCGCAGCTTTCTGCTCGACACCCTGGAACAAGCCGTCGAACAGTGCCAGTTCGTCGTGCTGGGCGGCATGACCGGCACCGGCAAGACCGACGTACTGGCGCAATTGAGCAACGCTTTGGACCTGGAAGGCCATGCCAACCACCGCGGCTCCAGCTTCGGCAAGCGTGCGACCGGGCAGCCTGCGCAGATCGATTTCGAGAACAGCCTGGCGATCGACGTGTTGAAGAAGCGGGCTGCTGGCATCGAGCAGTTCGTGCTCGAGGACGAAAGCCGCCTGGTGGGCAGTTGCAACGTGCCGTTGAGCCTGCATCAGGGCATGCAGGCGTATCCGTTGGTCTGGCTGGAAGACAGCTTCCAGAATCGCGTCAAGCGTATTCTGCGCGACTACGTGGTAGACCTGTGCGCAGACTTCGTCGGGTTGTATGGCGAGCGCGGTGAAGCGCTGTTTGCCGAGCGTCTGCTGCAGAGTCTGGACCGCATCCACAAGCGTCTGGGCGGCGAGCGCCATCAACGTCTGCAGGGGCTGATGCAGGCCGCGCTGGAAGAGCAGCGGCGCTATGGCCTGGTCGACCTGCACCGCGGCTGGATCGAAGGCCTGCTGCACGAGTACTACGACCCGATGTACGCCTATCAACGCGAGAGCAAGGCGGCGCGCATCGAGTTCGCCGGCGATCAGGCAGCCGTGGTCGACTACCTGCGCGATCGTCTGGCCAGGGGCTGAAGACGGCGAGTGCAGTCTTCAGCCCCCGGCCAGGCTTGGCTCAGTTGATCCGCGGGTGCTGTTGCACCAGAAGCTCGCGCTTGGCTTGCAGCGCGGCGATCTCGCTGTCGATGTCCTCGATCTTCTGCTCGATGTTGTCGTGGTGCTCGACCAGCAGTTCTCGGGCTTCGGCGATGTCCGAGGCCGCTGGCGCAGCGCCGCGCAACGGCTTGTTGGCCGTTTCCTTCATGGTGATGGCGGTGATGAAGCCGACCACTGCAAACACCATTAGGTAATAGGCAGGCATGTACAGGTCGTCGGTGCTTTCCACCAGCCAGGCCACGGCCGTCGGCGTCAGGCCGGCGATCAGTACCGAAACGTTGAATGCACTGGCCAGGGCGCTGTAGCGGATGTGCGTTGGGAACATCGCGGGCAACGTGGACGCCATGACGCCGATGAAGAAGTTAAGCACCACGGCCAGCATCAGCAGCCCGGCGAAGATCCAACCGATCTGGCCGCTGTTGATCAGCATGAAGGCCGGGATGGCCAGGAAGAACAGGCCGATGCTGCCGAACAGAATGAAAGGCTTGCGGCCGAACTTGTCGCTGGCGAAGCCAATCAGCGGTTGGGCGAACAGCATGCCGACCATGATCGCAATGATGATCAACACGCCATGGCTTTCGCTGTAGTGCAGGTTGTGCGACAGGTAGCTGGGCATGTAGGTCAGCAGCATGTAGTAGGTGACGTTGGTCACCGCGACGATGCCGATGCAGGTCAGCAGGCTGCGCCAGTGCTTGGTTGCCACTTCCTTGAACGATACCTTGGGGCCGCCGGCCAGGCCTTCGCGGTCGCCTTGTTCGAGCTTCTCGACGTGCTGCTGGAACGCTGGGGTTTCTTCCAGCGCATGACGCAGGTAGAGGCCGATCATGCCCAGCGGCAGGGCCAGGAAGAACGGCACGCGCCAACCCCAGTCGAGGAACTTCTCTTCGCCGATCACTGCGGAGATGCCCACCACCACGCCTGCACCGAGCACGAAACCGGCAATCGAGCCGAAGTCCAGCCAGCTGCCGAGGAAGCCGCGTTTGCGGTCCGGAGCGTACTCGGCCACGAAGATCGAGGCGCCGGTGTATTCACCGCCCACCGAGAAGCCCTGGGCCATCTTCGCCAGCAGCAGCAGGATGGGCGCCCAGATGCCGATGGAGGCATAGGACGGAATCAAGCCGATCGCGAACGTACTCAACGACATGATCACGATGGTGGCAGCCAGGACTTTCTGCCGTCCGTACTTGTCGCCCAGGGCGCCGAAGAACAGGCCGCCCAGCGGGCGAATCAGGAAGGGTACCGAGAAGGTGGCCAAGGCCGCGATCATCTGCACACTGGGATCGACGTCCGGGAAGAACACTTTGCCCAAGGCGTAGGCCACGAAGCCGTAGACGCCGAAGTCGAACCATTCCATGGCGTTGCCAAGCGCGGCGGCGGTGATCGCCTTGCGCATCTTGACGTCGTCGACGATGGTGATGTCGTTCAACCCGATCGGGTTGACGGTTTTTCTGCGAGATTTCATGGGTGTTTCTCTTGTGTCAAAGCGGCTTGTCCCCATGAGATACAAAATGACACTAAATAATTCACTGATGACGGCGATTTAGTATCGCAGCGGTTGTCCGGGCGCCAGCGTACCCATGGGAGCGACAGATCGCCCAAGACGGAGACGCCAAAAAACCGGATAATGCCGGCCATTCGTTTTAGCTGTCATCAGGTGCTGCCCCATGGAAATCAAGGTCAATTTTCTCGACAACCTTCGACTTGAAGCCAAGTTCGACGATTTCACGGTGGTGGCCGACCAACCGATCCGCTACAAGGGCGACGGCTCGGCGCCGGGCCCGTTCGATTACTTCCTGGCATCCTCGGCGTTGTGCGCGGCCTACTTCGTCAAGCTCTACTGCAACACCCGCAACATTCCCACCGACAACATCCGCCTGTCGCAGAACAACATCGTCGACCCGGAAAACCGCTACAACCAGATCTTCAAGATCCAGGTCGAACTGCCAGCGGACATCTCGGCCAAGGATCGCCAGGGCATCCTGCGCTCGATCGACCGCTGCACCGTGAAGAAGGTCGTGCAGACCGGCCCGGATTTCATCATCGAGGAGGTCGACAACCTCGACGCCGATGCCCAGGCCTTGCTGATGCCGGCGCGGGCGGAAGGGGCGAGCACCTATGTGCTGGGCAAGGACCTGCCGCTGGAGCAGACCATCGCCAACATGTCTGGCATCCTCGCCGGGCTGGGGATGAAGATCGAGATCGCCTCGTGGCGCAACATCGTGCCCAACGTATGGTCGTTGCACATCCGCGATGCCTACTCGCCGATGTGCTTCACCAACGGCAAGGGTTCGACCAAGGAAAGCGCGCTGGCGTCTGCCCTCGGTGAATTCATCGAGCGGCTCAACTGCAACTTCTTCTACAACGATCAGTTCTGGGGCGAAGACATCGCCAATGCGGCCTTCGTGCACTACCCCGACGAGCGCTGGTTCCAGCCGGGCCGCAAGGATGCGCTGCCTGCCGAGATACTCGATGCCCACTGCCTGGCCATCTACAACGCCGACGGCGAACTGCGCGGTTCTCACCTCTACGACACCAACTCGGGCAACATGGAGCGGGGCATCTGTTCGCTGCCTTTCGTGCGCCAGTCCGACGGCGAGACGGTGTATTTCCCGTCCAACCTGATCGAAAACCTCTACCTGAGCAACGGTATGAGTGCCGGCAACACCTTGGCCGAGGCCCAGGTGCAGTGCCTGTCGGAGATCTTCGAGCGCGCGGTCAAGCGCGAGATTCTCGAAAGCGAACTGGCGCTGCCCGACGTCCCGGCCGAGGTGCTGGCGCGCTATCCCGCTATCCAGGCCGGCATTCAGGGGCTGGAGGAGCAGGGCTTTCCGGTGCTGGTCAAGGATGCCTCCCTGGGCGGTCGCTTCCCGGTAATGTGCGTGACCTTGATGAACCCGCGCACCGGCGGCGTGTTCGCCTCGTTCGGCGCCCATCCAAGCCTGGAAGTAGCGCTCGAGCGCAGCCTCACCGAGTTGCTTCAGGGCCGCAGTTTCGAGGGGCTCAACGACTTGCCCCAGCCGACCTTCGAAAGCCATGCGCTGATGGAGCCGAACAACTTCGTCGAGCATTTCATCGATTCGAGCGGCGTGGTGTCGTGGCGCTTCTTCAGTGCCAAGGCCGATTTTGCCTTTGTCGATTGGGATTTCACCGCACAGGGTGAGAACGCCAACGCCGAGGAAGCGGCGACGTTGTTCGGGATTCTCGCCGACATGGAGAAGCAGGTGTACATGGCGGTCTATGAGCACTTGGGCGCCAAGGCGTGCCGGATCCTGGTGCCGGGGTATTCGGAGATCTATCCGATCGAAGATCTGATCTGGGACAACACCAACAAGGCGCTGTTTTTCCGCGAAGACATTCTCAACCTGCACCAGCTCGATGACGATGCGCTGGGCAATCTGTTGCAGCGCCTGGAGGAGTCGGAGCTGGATGACTACACCGACATCCGCACCTTGATCGGTATCGAGTTCGACGAGAACACCGTGTGGGGGCAACTGACCATTCTGGAGTTGAAGGTGCTGATCCAGCTGGTGCTCGAGCGCTTCGACGACGCCAAGGAGCTGGTCGAGATGTTCCTGCAGTACAACGCCAATACGCTTGAGCGCGGCCTGTTCTTCCAGGCGCTGAACGTGGTGCTCGAGGTGCAGCTGGACAGCGACCTGGACATGGCCGACTACGAGGTCAACTTCCGCCGCATGTTCGGTGACGCGCGGATGGAGGCAGCGCTGGGATCCGTGGATGGCAGCGTGCGTTTCCACGGCCTGACCCCGACCAGCATGAAGCTCGAAGGGCTGGACCGTCACCTGCGCCTGATCGACAGCTACAAGAAACTGCACAGCGCCCGCGCCAAGGCCTGATCCCCCGCGCTGCCCTTTTCGCGGCCACGGGCCGCTCCTACGGAAAACTCAGCCGCCCGTAGGAGCGGTCATCGGCCGCGAAGAACGCGCTGCGGACTGTCTGCTCCACCGCGCTGCCCTTTTCGCGGCCACGGGCTGCTCCTACGGAAAACTCAGCCGCCCGTAGGAGCGGTCATCGGCCGCGAAGAACGCGCTGCGGACTGTATGATCCAACGCGCTGCCCTTTTCGCGGCCACGCGCCGCTCCTACGGAAAACTCAGCCGCCCGTAGGAGCGGTCATCGGCCGCGAAGAACGCGCTGCGGACTGCCTGATCCACCGCGCTGCCCTTTTCGCGGCCACGGGCCGCTCCTACGGAAAACTCAGCCGCCCGTAGGAGCGGTCATCGGCCGCGAAGAACGCGCTGCGGACTGTCTGATCCACCGCGCTGCCCTTTTCGCGGCCACGGGCCGCTCCTACGGAAAACTCAGCCGCCCGTAGGAGCGGTCATCGGCCGTGAAGAACGCGCTGCGGACTGTCTGATCCACCGCGCTGCGCCCTTCGCGGCCACGGACCGCTCTTACGGAAGAAGGGCAGCACCGCCTTCAAGGCGCGGCTGGCAGATAATGATCCAGCAGCCGCTGGATGGAACCGTTGCGGTGCAGCGTCTCCACCGCTTTGCGCAAACTGCTCACCACGCGCGGCGAGCATGTCTTCGAACACGCCAGGTACAGGTCCGTGGTCATCAGCACCGGGCTCATCAGCAGCGGCTGCTTGGAAACCTGGCGCCAGATGTACTGCGATTCAGGCACCCCGTTGAACCAGGCATCGACCCGTCCCAGCAGCAGCATCTGCGCCGGATTCTCACCGATGCGCAACGGGTAGATCTGCGACGCATCGAACCCTTCGTCGTACAGCTTGCGCTCCTGCGCGCTGCCCATGCCCACGGCGATCCGTCGATAGGTCCGACGTGCCTGGGCAAAGCTGTCGACGCGCTTGTCGAGGGTGAAAAACGCCCGGTCCATGCTCATGATCGGGGCGATCCAGGTGTAGCTCGTTTCCCTGTCGGGAGTTCGCGACAGCGGCACGATAAGCAGGTCCTGCCCGTGCTGCACAGTCCGTTGCGCGCGAAGCCAGGGCAGCACATTGATATTCATGTGATAACCCGCCAGCGTCATGGCCTGCCGAGCGGCGTCAGCGACGATACCTTGCTGGCCCGCATCCCCCGCCATGCTCAACGGCGGCGCCTCGGGCATGTACAGATCGAAGGTGCGCGGGTGCGCGGCCCAGGCAGCCGGGAGGAGAGCGCTGCACAGCAGCAGACCGCAGACAGCCTTGAACAGCAATCCGCAAGTGCGGTTCAGATGACCCATGGCAACGATCCGATGACTTTCAATGGCAGGCTCCTGGACGGCCAGCATAGTCGCTAATGGCGCTACCTGCTCGCATGGGAACCGCGTCGACCTCAGCCCATCCATATCCGATACATACCTACGCACTGAGGACACTCCAGGTGGAGACCAAGCAAAGCTGGTCGTTCGATGCAGCGCAGATCGCGCAGGCGCAGCGCTTCAACAAGACCCTCGAGCGCCTGCCGCGGTTCCGCATCCGCAACCGCGTCACGCCAATGCTGATCCAGACACTGCTGCGTGCCGGCCAGCTGGGCAAGGCGCTGAAGCCTGTCAACCATGGCCTGGCCATCGAGAATCGCGTGCTGGTCAGCGCCGATGCCGTTCCGGTGAGGGTGCGCATCATCCGCCCGCAGGGGCCAGCCAAGGGCTTGGTGCTGGATTTCCATGGCGGCGGCTGGGTGATCGGCAACGCGCAGATGAACGATGACGTGAACATCGCCCTGGTTCAGGCCTGTGACGTGGCGGTGGTCTCGGTGGATTACCGGCTGGCCGTGTCGACCCCGCTGCAGGGCTTGCTCGACGACTGTCTGGCGGCCACACGCTGCGTGCTCGGTGGCGGCTTTCCCGAGTTCGATGGCCTGCCGGTGATCATGGTCGGTGAGTCCGCCGGTGGCCACCTGGCAGCGGCCACGCTGCTGCAGCTCAAGCGATGGCCGGCGCTGCTGCAGCGCGTGTGCGGGGCGCTGCTGTATTACGGGGTATTCGACCTGACCGGCACGCCCAGCGTGCGCGATGCGGGCCCCGAAACCCTGGTGCTGGACGGGCCAGGCATGCTCGAGGCCTTCCGTCGGCTAACCCCCGGCCTGGACGACGAGCAACGGCGGCAACCGTCGCTGTCGCCGCTGCATGGCGACCTGGATGAACTGCCGCCGGCGCTGATGTTCGTCGGTGAACTGGACCCATTGCGCGACGATACCCTGCTGATGGCCGAACGCTGGGGCAGGGTGGCCAGCGTGGAGCTGCGCCTGTTGCCGGCCTCGCCCCATGGCTTCATCCACTTCCCCACGCCCATGGCCGCGCGGGCGCTGGCATACAGCCGTGAATGGGTCGTCCGCCTGCTGGCGGCACGCGCTGCGCAGGATCCTGCCGGATGAGTTGAAATACCCCGGCGTGCTCGCCAGAATGCCCGCCCATGCGGGCCTGAACGGCACGCGTTGAACCTGGAGAATCGTTGCCTCGTGAACCCGCAGAGCTTGTCTCACCGCCTGGAGCAGGTCGCCGCCCAGGTCCCCGCCGGCGCGCGCCTGGCTGACATCGGTTCGGATCATGCCTACCTGCCGGTGGCCTTGGTCCTGCGTGGCATCGTCCCTCGGGCCGTGGTCGGGGAGGTCGCCCTGACGCCGTTTCTGGCGGCCCGGCGCAGCGTTGACGAGAACGGGCTGGCGCATTGCATCAGCGTGCGTCAGGCCGACGGCCTGGCGGCAATCGAAGCGAGCGACCGGATCACGGCCGTGACCCTCTGCGGGATGGGCGGCGAAACCATTCGCGACATTCTGCAGGCGGGCAAGGCGCGTTTGAGCACCGGCGAGCGGTTGATCCTGCAGCCCAATGGCGGTGAACGCCACCTGCGGCAGTGGCTGATGGACAATGGCTATGGCATCCGCCATGAAGAGGTGCTGCGGGAAAATCGCTTCGACTACGAGATCATCGTCGCTGACCCTGGCGAGCCGGTCGCGTACAGCCCACAGGAATTGTTTTTCGGGCCCTTGCAACTGCAGCAACGCACGCCGGCGTTCCTGGCCAAGTGGCAACGCCTGCTGCACCTCAAGCGCCGCACCCTCGAGCGGCTGGCCCACGCCCGGCAGAACGGGCTCGAAAGCAAACGAGTGGAGCTGGCCGAACACATCGACTGGATCGAATCCCTCAATCCCTTGTAGCAGCGGCGCAAGCCGTGTCATAGCTTACGCGGTGCGTCGGACTCACCACTGTATGGGTTGCCCATCCCAGGCCCAGAAGCTGCCGGTCTGCGTCGGTCCGTGCTGGCCGATCAATTCGAGCAGGCAGCGTGCGGCGAAGTCGGGGTCGAACAATTTGTCGGCCGGCACGTTGGCTTGAAAGGGCTGGGACAGGCGGGTGTCGGTGGTGCCCGGGTGCAAGGCCAGGACCGTGGCGGCGGGGTTCAAACGCTTGAGCTCGATGCTGGCAGTGCGCAGCAGCTGGTTGAGTGCCGCCTTGCTGGCGCGATAGCTGTACCAGCCACCCAGACGGTTGTCGCCGATCGAACCGACGCGGGCCGACAGCGCCGCGAAGGTCGCCGGCTGTTTGCGCAACAACGGCAGCAGATGCTTGAGCAGCAGCACCGGCGCAAAGGCATTGGTGGCAAAACTGGCCTGCAGACTGCTCAGCTCCAGTTGCGCCAGACCTTTTTCCGGCCGCGCGCCGTCTTGATGCAGAATGCCCAGCGTGCTGATCACCAGGTGCAAATGATTGCAATCGCCCGCTACTGCACTGGCCAGCCGCTGCAGCGCCTGCTCATCGCGCGCATCACAATCATGGGTGACCAACCGCGATCCATGGCGCTGGGCCAATGCCGCGAGTTCGACGCTGGTTGTCGCCTGCCGGGAGACCGCAAACACCTGCGCGACATCCTCACGCTGCAACAGCTGCTCGCATAACGCCAAGCCGATGCCCTGACTGGCACCACAGATCAGCGCGCAGGCGCCACTGGATAGATCGGGTATCAACGCCATGCTGCACCGCCCGGGACAAGGATCGTACCGATAGGACCCGGCACTGCGGTCGAACGTTCTAAGGGGGCGTTCATGGATAGCTACCCTGCGCCCTGACAGGCGACCGCACACTGCCGCCGCATTGCCCATGACGCGCTACCCGAACTCGCGTCACTCCTGCTCGGCGGCCGGGCGCGGGGCATCGTCCTCGAGCGCCAGCTTCGCCCGATCGGCCTTGCTGATGTAGCGGTCCTTGCTCTGTGGTGCCAGCTTGGCGCTGGCCTTCTTGGCGTGTGCCTGCAACAGCTGTTTGATTTTCTTGCGGCGATTCATGGCGTGGCCCAGGCGGAAAGTGGGGCGATGATACCAGTACGGCTCATCGACCCGCTTGTTGCGCCCGATCAGAAGCTGTACTTGGCCGTCAGCATCAGGTTGCGCGGATTGCCGTAGCTGTCGCCGCCATAGCTGGTCGAGTTGGCGATGGCATTGTAGTACTTGCGGTCGAACACGTTGTTGGCATTCAACTGCAGGTCCAGGTTGCGGTTGACCTGATAGCCGGCCATCAGGTCGGTGATGGCATAGCCACCCTGTTCCAGGCGGTAGCGGCTGCCGTCGGCCAGGTCGATGTCGTTGTACAGGCGGCTCTGCCAGGACAAGGTGCCGCCCACGCGCAGTTTTTCCAACGGGCCCTGGAAGCGGTAGCTGGTGGTGACCTTGAACAGGTGCTCGGGAATGTCGGTGTCGAAACGCTGGTTTTCATTCTGTGGGTTCGCGTTGTCCTTGAGCGTGTGGACCCGCGCGTAGGTGTAGCCACCGCCCACCTGCCAGTTATCGGTCAGCGCCCCTTGCAGCTCGAAGTCGATACCCTGGCTGCGCACCTCGCCCGAGGCTTCGTAGCAGCTGAGTTGCGGGCAGTTGTCGACGAAGATCTGCACCGCGCGGTTTTCCTGGTCGACCCGGAACAAAGCCAGGCTGGCGTTCAAGGCGCCGTCGAAGTACTCGCCCTTGATGCCGATTTCGTAGTTCTTGCCCACGATCGGCTTGACCGGCGTGCCGCTGGTGTCCTGCGCGCTCTGCGGGGTGAAGATATCGCTGTAGCTGGCGTACACCGAATGGTGGTCGTCCAGCGTGTAGATCAGGCCGGCGTAGCGAGTGACGTTGCGAGTCACCTTGTAGTCGCCTTCGCCGTCGCGATTGTCATAGTCGTACCAGTCCACCCGACCACCCAGGATCAGCTTCAGCGGGTCGGCAAGGCTCAGCCGCGTGGTCAGGTAGACGCCATCCTGGGTAGTCACCTCGCGGCCGTTGTCGGTGTGGGTGAAGTTCGGCTTGCCGGCGTCGATCGGCCAGTTGGTGTCGTACGGGTCGTAGTTGTGCGTGGTCATGTCGTAGATGCGCTTGCTGGCCCCTACGACCAGTTCGTGGGTGCGCCCGAACGCCTGGAACGGGCCGCTGGCAAAGGCATCGAGGCCGGCCTGGTTTTCGTCGTGAGCGGACTGGTACACGGTACGCGCCAGCGTGTTGTTGACCCAGCGCGACTGATAAGAGCCCGAGAACAAGCCGTTCTGCTCGGCGTAGTTGGCGTTGACCTGCAGGTTCCAGTCGTTGGCCAGGCGCTGGCGCACTTCGGCGAACACGGTATTGATTTCCTGGTCCTTGTTTTCCCAGTCGGTACCCGGATTGTAGGAACGCGGCAGGTCCAGATGATGGCCGTCCTGGCCGATCATCGAGGAGCCCCAGAAGTAGTTGGTCTTGTCTTTCTGATGGGAGAAACCGAGGGTCAGCAGGGTGTCTTCGCCCAGGTCCGCCTCGGTGACGGCGTAGAACAGGCCGTGGTCCTCTTCGACGCCGTCGATGAAACTGTTTGCGTCTCGGTACGAACCCACCACTCGGCCCCGCAGCGTGCCGGCCTCGTTGAGCGGGCTGGACGCGTCGATCTCGCCACGGTAGTCGTCGTGGCTGCCGGCAGCGCCGGTCAAGGTCACCTTCTGCTCGGCCAATGGCCGTTTGCGCACCAGGTTGATCGCCGCCGAGGGGTTGCCGGCACCGGTCACCAGCCCTGTCGCGCCGCGCACGACCTCGACCCGATCGAACATGGCCAGGTTAGGCTGGGCACCGATGGTGACGCCCGAATAGCCGCTGGGTATGCCGTCGTACATCAGGTTGTCGATGTCGAAGCCGCGCGCCGAATAGGCCTGGCGGCCGGGGCCGTTGGCATAGTTGAGGAACAGGCCCGGGGTGGCGCGCACCGCATCGTTGATGCTGGTCATGGCCTGGTCATCCATGCGCTGACGGGTGATCACGGTCACCGATTGCGGCGTTTCGCGCAGGCTCAGCGGCAGCTTGGTGGCGGTTGCCATGGCGCCGGTGGTGTAGGACTGCGAGCCTTCGGTGAAGCTGCCCAGCTGGAACGAATCCGAGGTGATCTGGCTGGCACCCAATTCGATGACGCCCGGGGCCGTCTGTCCCTGGGTCTGGGTGCCATCGGCGGCCAGTGCCGGGGCCATCGTGGCCATGCAAATGGCCACTGCCAACAGATTGCGCGGAGCGTGGGGGCGTTGCAGCGGGGTAGGGCGTGACATGTAAAGCTTCCTGGCCAGACAAGGTTAATGCGAATCGTTAGCACTATTGTCTCAGAAAATTCCTACACATGGCGCAGGCGTATCAAAAAAACCGCCTTCCTTTCTGCGAATTGCTCGCTGGCTTGTAGGAGCGGTCATCGGCCGCGAACCCGGCGCCACGATGCATCAGCCGATCAGTGGCGCTCCATTCGCGGCCGATGCCCGCTCCTACGGGGTCCCGGATGTACCGGTGGTCGCGGCCAGGGCCTACAGGGCCGACGCGTCACCCATATGTCACATTTCATGTCTAGCTTCGATCATCACACCCCGGGCGCCGGCCTTCTTCCCTACCGCAAAGAGCCGCCATGGAAATCGATATCTTCAAAGACCTGCTGGTCCCCGTCATCGGTGGTCTGGGCATCTTCATGCTCGGCCTGGAGTTCATGTCCGATGGCATCAATAACCTGGCGGCCAACCGCATGCGCGCCTGGCTCGCCAAGCTGGCCGGCACGCCGGTGAAAGGCTTGGCCGCCGGCACGGTGATCACCGGCGTGCTGCAATCGAGCACGGCCATGACAGTCATGGTGGTTGGCCTGGTCAACGCCGGCGTGGTCGGCCTGCGACCCGCCATCAGCGTGATCATGGGGGCCAACATCGGCACCACCCTGGGCAACGGCCTGATCGCCATGCCGCTGGGTCCGCTGGGGCTGATCTTCGCCGGGGTGTTCGCCCTGGTCTATGTGTTCAGCAAGAGCGAGAAAACCCGTCACCTGGCGCTGGCCATCATTGGCTTCTCGCTGATCTTCTATGGCCTGAACCTGCTCACCGGCGGCCTCAAACCCCTGCGCGGCCTGCCCGAGGTGATGTCGGTCATTTCCAGTCTGCAGGCCGACAGCTATACCGGGCTGGCCATCTGCGTGCTGACCGCCGCGGGCATCACCGCGATGATCCATTCGTCCTCGGCCACCATCGGCATCGTCATGGGCCTGGGCGCCGCGGGCATCCTGGACTGGCAGACCGCCGTCGCGTTCTCCCTGGGCGCCGACCTGGGCACCACCGTCACCTCATGGCTGGCTTCGCTGAACCTGTCGAAGAACGCCAAGCGCGCCGCTTACGCGCACATCGCTTTCAACTTCATCGGCGTCGCAGTGATGTTTCCGCTGTTCTTTCTGTCCATGGACATCCTGCAAGGCGCCATGGGCCTGTTCGGCATGGACGTCACCCGCTCGGAAATGGTCGACGGCAAGGAAAGCTTCCCGCTGGTGCCCGTGGCAGTGGGGCTCTATTCAATCGGCTTCAATATCTTCAACACAGCGCTGATGTTTCCCTTCATCGGCGTGTTCGACCGCGTGCTGTCGCGCATCGGCGCGAGCCGCAGCGACGAGGAGGACTATGCCGTGCCGCGCTATCTCGACCGCGCCGCGCTGGCCAGTGTGAACACCGGTGTCGCGGCGGTCAGCCAGGAACTGACCCGCCATGGCCAAGGCATGGGTTTGCTGCTGGATGCGGCGCGCGGCCAGTCCCAGGCGCTGAAGAACGCCACGGAACATGAGCACGCGCTGGACACCCTGAGTCAGGAGATCCGCGGCTACACCGCGCAGATGTTCAAGAACGATCTGACTGCGCGCCAGACCAACCTGCTGGCCAGCCTCATCGAGGAAGAGGATTTCAGCGCGAGCCTGACCCGGACCCTGTCGCAGATCACCCGCCGCATCGAGCGTCAGGTGTTCAGCGCCAACGCGCGCAAGATCATCGACGCCATCCTCCATATCGTCGAGCCGGCGGTGCGCAAGGGGCCGCAAGGGGTCTACTTGCCGAATGCCCACGCCAAGGACTTGCTGGCCTTGCGCGAACGTTGCCTGCAGGGCGAACAGAAGCTTGGCTGGGATGAACGCGGCGCGATTCTGGCATTGCTGGGCAGCGCCGAGCGCGCGCTCAATCTGGTCCAGCGCATCGCTGAGGAACGCCTGTCGGTGTCGCGTGAACTGGACCAGGGCGAACCAGCCACGGCGGCCGACCATGCCCCGGCAGGGGTGTTGGCCAAGCCGCTGTAACCGACCTGGGGGCTAGCGCGCAGCGGCCGCTGGCGAAGCGTGATACCAGGGTCGCAGCAGGCTGAGCAGGCCCAGCAGCGCCATGCCTGCGCCCACCCAAAGGGGCGCTCGCAAACCCAGCCCGGCATCGATCACCGCGCCGCCGGCCCAGCTGCCCAGTGCCAGCCCGGCGGTGATGACCGAGGTGTGCAGGGTGTTGACCAGTGCGCCGGGCTCGGCGGCTTTCATCACCCGCGCGACCATGGCCGGGTTCAATGCCACCCCGGTCAGGCCGACCGTGAGGAAGCAGGCCAGGTTCAGCCAGAACACCTGGCCGGCCAGGGCGAATCCGCCAAGGGCCAGTACCAGCAGCGCCAGGCCCCAACCCAGCGCCGCGTAGGTGTGCCGATCGGCGATGCGCCCTACCACCATGTTGCCGAGCACGTTGGCCACGCCGTACAGCGCCAGCAACGGCGCCACCTGGGCGGGCGCCACGCCGACTTCCTCGATGAGTATCGGCGTGCAATAGCTGAAGGCGGCGAAGGTGGCGCCGATGATCAGTCCGCTGGTGACATAGGCACCCCACAGGCTGCGATTCTTCAGGCTGATCCACTGGCTGCCCAGCGACGGCTCGTCTCCAGCCTCGGCGCGAGGCAGGCGGGTGGCAACCAGCACCGTGCACAGCGAGGCCAGCGCCACTACCAGCCAGGCACTGGCACGCCAGCCATAGTGATGTTCGACCCAAGCGGTCGCCGGCACGCCGGCCACCGGCGACAGCATTAGCCCGGCCAGCACCACCGAAATGGCCCGGCCGCGGTCCTGCAGGCTGACCAACCCCGCGCACAGGGTCATGCACAGGCCGATGCAGGCCGCGCTGGAAACCCCCATGACGATCCGGGCCAGTGCCAGCACCGTATAGGTGGGCGCGGCCGCGGCCAAGGCGCCAGCCAGCACATACACCGCCAGCAGCCCGACCAGGGCGCGCTGATTGCTGATCCCGCGCGACAGCAGCAGAACCGTGACCGGCGGTCCGCCCAGGGCCATGCCCAGCGCATACAGGGCGATCAGGTTGCCGACCTGGGCCAGGCTCACGGAAAACGCCGAGGCCAGGGCAGGCATCATGCCCGCCACCATGAACTCGGCAGTCACCAGCGAGAAAATCGTCAAACCCAACAGGTAGACGGTCGGCGGAAGCTTGGAACGGGTGGTCATGAGCATCTCGGACAAAAATGAAGCTGGCTACCCTAGGGATTCTTGAACGAATGGTCAAATAACCATTGGCGCTGTACTCATGCCCGGCGACGGTCGGCGCCGACGCTTGCATCGCGCGAGCGGCGCGGCGATGCTCACAGGCTTTTCCAACCGAGAGCGCTGTCATGCCCTGCGTAACGCAAAGCCCTGCCGAACTGGCCATGGATGAAACCTTCTGGAAGGACGTTGCAGCGCGTTACCCGCGCGACGATGGGCCAATCAACCTCGATGGCGGCTATTTCGGGCGCATGAGCGAGGGCGTGGTACAGGCCTATGAAGATGCGATCAGGCAGGTCAACCGCGGCAACTCGGTGCAGGTCCGTGAGCATTTCGACAAGCACCAGGCCGAAGCCATCCGCCAGCAACTCGCCGAGCTGATGGGGGTGCCTGCCGACGAGCTGGCTTTCGCCCGCAGCGCGTCGGAAGCCCTCTATTCCCTGATCCGCAATTACCAGCGTCTGCAGCCGGGCGACCAGGTGCTGATCAGCGACCTGGACTACGGTTCGGTACAGGGCGCGTTCGACTGGCTGCAGCAGGCGCGCGGGGTCGAGCTGGTCACCCTGGTCCATGCCCACCCTGCAACCCACGACGGCCTGCTGCACAGCTACCGTGAGGCCTTCGCCACCCACCCACGGCTCAAACTCATGGCGTTGACCCACGTTACCCATCGCACCGGCCTGGTCATGCCGGTCAAAACCATCGCCACCGAAGCCCGTGCGCATGGGATCGACGTGATTCTCGACGGCGCGCATTCACTGGGCCAGATGGAGGTCGATCTCGCCGACATGGGCGTGGAAATGGCCGGCTTCAATTTGCAGAAATGGATCGGCGCGCCGCTCAGCCTCGGGGTCATTCACGTACGCCGCGAGCGCCTGGCCGATTTCGCGCCGGACATGGGCAACCCCAGCTACCCGGCCGACGACATACGCTGCCTCACACCCTATGGCACCCCCAATGTGCCGGCGCTGATGAGCCTGCCGACCGTGTTTGCCGAACACCAGGCACTGGGGGGCTGGCAGGTGAAAGGTGCACGCCTGCGCTACCTGCGCGACCTCTGGTTGCCGGCGGCGCGTGCGCTGCCCGGCATTGAAGTGCTCACGCCGGACGATCCGCGCCTGGCGTGCGGCATCGCCTCGTTCCGCTTTCGCGACGTCGAGGACCAACAAGGCAAGATCGACCAGTTGCTGGCGCAGTTCAATATCTTCACGGTGGCCCGCGCCGGCTCGGCGTGCGGACCCTGCATACGGGTGACGCCAGGCATCAACACCACGCCAGCCGACATGTATGCCCTGGCGAGCGCCTTGGCGCTGATGAGCGAGTGAGTGAACGCGGTTGCACTACAAGATCCGCGCGGCGGGCGCCGCGCAGATCCAGATCACCCAAGGGCAGGGCGCCCCCAGGCCGGCCTCAACGGTTGGGGGTGACCCGCCAGATGGTGTTGGCCAGGTCATCGGCGATGATCAGCGCACCACGCGGGTCGACCGTGACGCCCACCGGGCGGCCGCGGGTCTTGCCATCGTCGCCGCGGAAGCCAGTGGCGAAGTCGATAGGCTCGCCGGCGGGTTTGTCACCGGCGAACGGCACGAAGATCACCTTGTAGCCCACGGGATTGTCGCGGTTCCAGCTGCCGTGCTCACCGACGAATGCACCCTGGGCAAATTTCTCGCCCATGGCCGGGATCGAGAAGTCCACACCCAGTGCAGCCACGTGGGAGCCCAGGCTGTAGTCGGGCTTGACCGCAGCGGCGACTTTCGCCGGGTTCTGCGGCTGAGCGCGGGAATCGACGTTCTGGCCCCAGTAGCTGTACGGCCAGCCATAGAACTGGCCTTCACGTACCGAGCTCAGGTAGTCGGGCACCAGGTCCGGGCCCAATTCGTCACGCTCGTTGACCACCGCCCACAGCTGGCCGGTCCCCGGCTGAATGGTCAGCGCCGTCGGGTTGCGTATACCGGTCGCGTAGGGCTTGTGCGCACCGGTCTGCGCATCGATCTGCCAGACCATGGCGCGGTCGATCTCGACCTCCATGCCGCGTTCGGTCACGTTGCTGTTGGAGCCGATGCCCACGTACAGGTAGCGCGCGTCGTCACTGATGGCCAGCGACTTGGTCCAGTGGTGGTTGATCGCCGACGGCAGGTCGGCCAGTTTGGTCGGTGCCGCGCTGGCTTTGGTCTGCCCGTCGGTGTAGTCGAAGCGCACCAGGGCATCCTGGTTGGCCACGTACAGTTTGCCGTTGGCATAGGCCAGGCCGTAGGGCGCGTTGAGGTTTTCCGCGAACACCGTTTTCAGCTCATAGGTGCCGTCGCCATCGGCGTCGCGCAGCAGGGTCAGGCGGTTGCCGCCTTTGACCTGGGTGTTGCCCTGGGCCTTGATGTAGCTGGCGATCACGTCCTTGGGCTTGAGCTTGGCGGCGCTGCCACCGCGACCCTCGGCCACCAGGATGTCACCATTGGGCAAGACCAGGGTCTGCCGCGGGATGGCCAGGCCGGTGGCGATCGCGCTGATGGTATAGCCTTGCGGCACGGTCGGCTTGCTGTCACCCCACGCCACCGGCTCGGCGATCTTCATGCTCGGCAGCAGGCCGCGCTGCGCTTCCGGCAACTTCGGGTCGGGCCCGCGTGCCTGGGTGCTGTCGGCTTCGCTGCCGCAGCCGGCGAGCAGCAGCGCCATGCTCAAGGCCGTCAATGCGCCTGAATATTTCATCGAACACCTCCCGAACGCAGATTGCTCAAGCCGATCCATGCCGCCACCAGCGACAGTACGGTCACCACCACCGACATGACCAACCCGGTGGGCATCACCGCCCAGGCATCCTTGGCGTGCTCGAAGGCGTTCACCAGGCCCAGCACCCACGTGACCAGCAACAGCAGAAAATACAGCACCGCACGGCCGCCCTTGTGCTCGGCACGGATCAGGTTGATCAGCGCAAAGACCAGCGCCAGCCCGCAGAACACCAGGCCACCGGCGATGAGCCAGGCGGCGAAGTTGCTCCATTGGATCTGGTAGCTCTGGGAGTAGGCGATATCACTGAGCAGGGCGCCGAGAAACAGCGGCACGGTGCCAGCCAGAAAAATCGCATGCAGCGGGCCTGGCCTGTGTCGATAGGCGAGTTGGGTAGAAGTGGTCACGATTGTTCCTCATCGTTGGACAACATCGGCACGGGTGTACCGGCTCGTCAGGGGCGCAGGGTGCGCATAGCAAGGGATCGCCGACGCCAACTGTTAGTTCACCAGGCTTCGTGTCGAAATATTTTACGCGGCGCATGCGCAGCCCAGCGCAATGGCCCGAGCCAGACGCCACCGGCCGTCGGGCGTCGCGATCTTCGTTCAAGCAATCGCCTCGAGTGGCCGATACAACGCCAGCCCATGCTTTCGCAGGGTTCTCCTTCTCGAGGTCTGTCATGTTCAAAACGTCTCTGCGCGCACAGGTCCTGGCGCTGCTGGCCAGTGGGTTGCTGATCCTGCTGCTGATTGCCCTGGGCAGCTTCAAGTTTCTTGCGGCCAGCCTGGATGACTACACGGCGCTGGTGGCGGGCCCCTTGCGTGCCACTGAACTGGTGGACCGGGCCAACGTCCAGTTCAAGACCCAGGTGCAGGAATGGAAGAACGTGCTGCTGCGCGGTAAGGATGCCAAGGCGGCGGACAAGTATTGGGCGCAGTTCGAGGAGCAGGAACGCGCGGTGGCGGCGACCCTGCAAGCCCTTGGCGAGCTGCCGGGGGTGCCCGCCGGCATCAGTCAGAATGCGCAACGCCTGCGCGCCGAACACGCGGTGCTGGGTGCAGCCTATCGCAAGGGGCGCAACGCCTTCCTGGCCAGCGGCGCCGATGCTGCCAGCGGTGACCGCGCAGTGGCAGGCGTCGACCGCGCTACCAGCGAGCAGCTCAATGCCCTGGTCAGCGAACTGCGTACACTCGCCGACGAACAATCGCTGCTGATCAACCACCGAGGCCACCAGGCGATCATCTGGGGCATCGCCATCATGCTGGTGTCGGGCCTGTTGATCACGGCCCTGAGCCTGTGGCTGGTCAACCGCAACCTGGTCACCCCGGTACGCGATCTGATCGACTACGTGGCCCGTCTGAGCCAGGGCCATCTGGCCGAGCGTGTGGTCAGCCATCGCCGTGACGAGCTGGGTCGCCTGGCCGTGGCCGCGAACACCCTGCGTGATTTCCTCGCCGACACCTTCACCCGCCTGCAACGCAGCACGGCCAATCTGGACCAGGCCAGCGGCGAGCTCAACACCATCGCTGCAGTCATGCTGCAAGGCACCAGCGAGCAGTTCGAACGCACCGACCAGGTGGCCACGGCGATGCAGGAAATGTCTGCGACCGCCCAGGAAGTCGCACGCCACGCCGCTGGCGCCGCCACTGCGGCGGATGACGCCGACCGCGAAGCCCAGGACGGCGAGCAGGCGATGCAAGCCACCATCCATACCATCACCCGCATGCGCGGTGAAATTGCCGTGACCGGCGATGTCATTCGTCAGTTGCGCGACGACAGTGGCCGCATCGGCAAGGTATTGGAAGTCATCCGCGGCATTGCCGACCAGACCAATCTGCTCGCGCTCAACGCCGCCATCGAAGCCGCGCGCGCGGGCGATGCCGGCCGCGGGTTTGCCGTTGTGGCCGACGAAGTGCGTACCCTGGCGCAGCGCACCGCCGCCTCCACCCAGGAAATCCATCAGATCATCGACACCGTGCAGACCGGCGCGGTGAACGCCGTGCAGGCCATCGAAAGCGGGCAGAAGCGCAGCGACGAGGGCGCCGAGCAAGTGGTGGCGGCGGGTCAGACCCTCACTCGCATCACCCAGGCCATCGAGTCGATCAGGGACATGAACCGGCAGATTGCCACCGCTGCCGAGGAACAGAACGCGGTGGTCGAAGACATCGCGCAGAATCTGGTTGAAATCACCGCCATCGCCACCACCAACCAGGGCAGCGTCGAGCGCACCCAGGCTGCCAGCAGCCACCTGCATCAATTGTCGGCGGAACTGGCTCAGGTCACCGCGCGCATCAAGGCGGCTTGAGCGAGCGCCCCGCCGCCAGCTGGCGCTACTTGCCCTTGGGCAGCAGCCGCGCCAGCTTGCGCATCTCCACTTCGGCCTTGGCCAGCTCCATGGCCGACGCCTCTTCCCAGACCCGCTGCAGCGGCTGCAGGTCGGGCTCGACCTTGACCTTGATGCACCACTGGTGATGGTCGTGCCACGAGCCCAGTGCCGACTGCACCGCCTTGAGGGATTTCTCCGCCTTGGGCGACAGCGGCGACAGGTCCCCGAACGCCTGGATCAGGTAACGTGTGCGCTTGACCAGGATCCGCAGTTCGTGGCGGTCGAACTCGGCATCCTTCAAGGCGTGCCGCAGCTTGCGCACGTGCTTGTCGAGGGTCTTGATCACGAGCTTTTCGAACGCTCGCGAGTGGCTGCCCAGTTCGCTGGCGCGGAACGCGGCCGACCAGGTGTCCAGCGCACTGAACAGGGCGTTCAGGCTCGAATGGTCGACGATCACCCGATGCTCGCCTGCAAGCCGCGCGCGACGTTTGTCGGCCGCGCCGTGCAAGCCACGCCGCTCCAGCTCCTGCACCATGACTTCCAGATCGCGGGTGGGCGTGGTGAAGCGGCCCACGTTCTTGGCTGCGCTCAGCAGCGGTTGCAGCGCCGGCAGCGCACGAACCGGTATCAACAGGCTGCGAATGCGCCGTACGGCAATGCGCAGATCGTGCAGCGCCTCTTCGTCGGTCGCTGCCTGCAGACGTACCCGCGCATGAAAGAGCGCCACTTCCAGTGCGATGATCTCTTTCACATAGCTGTCGACAAATGCCATCGAATCCTCCAATAGATAGTCACGCAGCGTCGTCGCGAACGCCTGTTCAGTGATAGACCGGAAGGCCTGGCCAACGTTGCCCAAGTGCACGGATGAATATGTTTGCAAATACATCAACCGCAAACGGGTGACTGATTTTCCTGTCCGCTAAACCTCGAGGGCCCAGTGCGGTCACACCTACACTTTCCACCGCAGGCAAGCGCTGCACGTCCCACCAGGAGCTTTTCGATGACTGTGAAGTCAGACCCCGTCAAACCCTCGACCCTCAACCCACCGGTATTCTGGATATCGGCCATCTTGCTGTTGCTGCTGGTGCTGTTCGCCAGCCTGATGCCGCGGCAGGCGCAGACCTTCTTTGCCGTGGTGCAAGACTGGATTTTCACCAACGTCAGCTGGTTCTACATCCTGGCCGTGGCGATCATCCTGGGCACCGTGGTGTTCCTGGGCGTGAGTCGCTACGGCGACATCAAGCTGGGCCCGGACCACAGCACCCCGGACTACAGCAGCATGACCTGGTTTGCCATGCTCTTTTCGGCAGGCATGGGCATCGGCCTGATGTTCTTCGGCGTCGCCGAGCCGGTCATGCATTTCCTCAACCCGCCCTACGGGGAGGGTGCCACGGTCGCTGCGGCAGGCGAGGCGATGAAGATCACCTTCTTTCACTGGGGCCTGCATGCCTGGGCCATCTACGCCATCGTTGCCTTGATCCTGGCCTATTTCAGCTTTCGCCACGGCCTGCCGCTGACCCTGCGTTCAGCACTCTATCCGCTGATCGGCGAGCGCATCTACGGCCCCATCGGGCATGCCGTGGACATCTTCGCCATCATCGGTACGGTGCTGGGTGTGGCCACTTCGCTGGGCTTCGGCGTGGCGCAGATCAACACCGGCCTCAACGCGCTGTTCGGCGTGCCGGTGTCGATCCCGATCCAGATCGCGCTGATCATCGGCACCACTGCGCTGGCCACGCTGTCGGTGGTGTCGGGTCTGGACAAGGGCATCCGCCGATTGTCCGAGCTCAACCTCGGGCTGGCCGTGCTGCTGATGGCCATGGTGATGATTCTCGGCCCCACCGTGCTGATCCTGCAGACCTTCGTGCAGAACACCGGCGGGTACCTGAGCGAAATCGTCAGCCGCACGCTCAACCTCAATGCCTACCAGCCCACCGACTGGATCGGCGGCTGGACCCTGTTCTACTGGGGCTGGTGGCTGGCCTGGTCGCCGTTCGTGGGGCTGTTCATCGCGCGCATCTCGCGCGGCCGCACCATTCGTGAATTCGTCACCGGCGTGCTGCTGGTGCCTACCGCGTTCACCCTGCTGTGGATGACCGTGTTCGGCAACACCGCGATCCACATGATCCTTGAGCAGGGCATGGTGGACCTGGGCATTGCCGTGGACAAGGACACCTCCCTGGCACTGTTCGCGTTTCTCCAGCACTTCCCGTTTTCCGGGGTGATCAGCGCGCTGGCGATCATCATGGTAGTGGTGTTCTTCGTGACGTCCGCCGACTCCGGCGCCATGGTGGTCGACATGCTTGCGTCCGGCGGTTCGGAAAACACCCCCGTGCGCCAGCGCATCTTCTGGGCATCCAGCATGGGCCTGGTGGCGATCGCGCTGCTGCTGGCCGACGGCCTCAAGGCCTTGCAGACCGCAACCATCGCCAGCGCGCTGCCCTTTACCCTGGCTTTGCTGCTGAGCATGCGCGGCCTGCTCAAGGCGCTCAAGCTCGACGCCACCAAGCGTGACCTGCGTCACCAGGCGCTCGCCATCTCGCCAAGCACGCCGCGTACCGGCGGCACCTGGCAGCGCCGCCTGCGTACCCTGGCGATGTTTCCGCGGCGTGCCCACGTGGTTCGTTTCATCGAGGACGTGGCGCGTCCGGCGTGCCTTGGCGTTGCCGAGGAATGGCGCCTGCAGGGTTACGACTGCACCGTGGAAGATGGCGAGGAGGGCGGCGTGCGCCTGAGCGTCGGTCCTACCGACACCGCCTTCATCTACGAGATCAGGCCCCATGCCTATGCCACACCCAGCTTCGTCATGAGCGGGCCGCCGGGCGAAGAGCGCAAGTACTTCCGCGCCGAAGTGCATCTGCGCGAGGGTGGCCAGGATCATGACGTGATGGGCTGGTCCCGCGACGAGGTGATCGGCGACATTCTCGACCACTACGAGCGGCACATGCACTTCCTGCACCTGGTGGGTTGAGCTTCACGCCGTTTCAATTTGCAATGGCCGGGCGTTAACATGCCGGCCATTGCCATCCCTTATTTCAGGAGCCTCCCATGGCCCATTCCGACATCACGTTCCTGCCAGACCCCGACCCCGAGTCGATTTCCTCGGACGTTGCAGGCTTCGGCGGCCTGCTGGTGACTACCCAGATCCCGACCCGCGCCGACGGCAGCCTGGAGCTGGGCAGCATCACCGAGCAGAGCGAATGCACGCTGCAGGCGCTGAAGGTGGCGCTGGAGGCGGCGGGCAGTTCGCTCGATCGCGTCCTGCACCTGACCATCTACCTGACCGACATGGCTGATCGTCCCGCGTTCAACGAGGTCTACCAGCGCTTTTTCGCCAAGCCCTGGCCGGTGCGTGCGGCGGTGGGCATCAACGCGCTCGCTGCCACAGGCATGCGCGTGGAAGTCACCGCCATGGCAGCCAAGGGCTGATCGTGCAGGAGAGCAGCATGATCGAAGTCACCGAGGTTTCCATCGCGCAACTGCGCGCCGCGCTGGAAAACGGCCAGACCACCGCTGTCGAGCTGGTCCAGGCCTATCTGCAGCGCATCGCTGCTTACGACGGCGCCGACACGCCCACCGCGCTGAACGCGCTGGTGGTGCCGAATCCCTCGGCGCTGGTCGAAGCCCGCGCGGCGGATGCACGTCGCGCCAGTGGCCAGACGCTGGGGCCGCTCGATGGCATCCCCTACACGGCCAAGGACAGCTACCTGGTCAAGGGCCTGACCGCAGCTTCCGGCAGCCCGGCCTTCGCCGGGCTGGTGGCGCAGCGCGATGCGTTCACCGTCGAGCGCCTGCGCGCTGCCGGGGCGATCTGTCTGGGCAAGACCAACATGCCGCCGATGGCCAACGGGGGCATGCAGCGCGGTGTCTATGGGCGCGCCGAAAGCCCGTACAACGCCGACTTTCTCACGGCGCCTTTCGCGTCCGGCTCGTCGAATGGCGCCGGCACCGCGACCGCCGCCAGTTTCGCGGCCTTCGGCCTGGCCGAGGAAACCTGGTCCAGCGGGCGCGGCCCTGCGTCCAACAATGGTCTGTGCGCCTACACACCCTCGCGCGGGATCATCTCGGTGCGCGGCAACTGGCCACTGACGCCGACCATGGACGTGGTTGTGCCATTTGCTCGCACCATGGCCGATCTGCTGGAAATCCTCGACGTGGTGGTCGCCGACGACCCCGACACCCGGGGCGACCTGTGGCGCCTGCAACCCTGGGTGCCGATACCCCAGGTCGCCAGCGTGCGCCCGGCGTCCTACCTGGAGCTGGCCGCGCCCGCCGAGGCACTGGCAGGCAAGCGTTTCGGCGTTCCGCGCATGTACATCAATGCCGACCCGCTGGCGGGCACGGCGGAGCAACCGGGCATTGGCGGCCCGACCGGGCAGCGCATCCACACCCGTGCCTCGGTGATCGAACTGTGGCAGCAGGCACGGCGCGCCCTCGAGGCTGCCGGCGCCGAAGTCGTGGAAGTGGACTTCCCTCTGGTGTCCAATTGCGAAGGCGACCGACCGGGTGCGCCAACCGTGTTCAACCGCGGCATCGTCGACCCGGCGTTCCTTCACCATGAGCTGTGGGACCTGACCGCCTGGGCGTTCGACGATTTCCTGCGCGCCAATGGCGACCCGGCGCTCAACCGTCTGGTGGACGTCGATGGGCCGCTGATCTTTCCGCACGACCCCGGCACGCTGCCCAACCGCGAAGGCGACCTGGCCGCCGGTATGGACGAGTACGTGAAGATGGCCGAGCGGGGCATCACCCCGTGGGACCGGATCGACACCCTCGCCGAGGGCCTGCGTGCACTGGAACACACCCGCAAGATCGACCTGGAAGACTGGCTGCAGGCACTGCAGCTGGATGCCGTGGTGTTTCCTACCGTCGCCGACGTGGCACCGGCCAATGCCGACGTCGACCCGGCCGCGGCGGACATCGCCTGGAGCAATGGTGTGTGGGTGGCCAACGGCAATCTGGCGATCCGCCATTTGGGCGTGCCGACCGTGACCGTGCCGATGGGCCTGATGGCCGACATCGGCATGCCGGTGGGTCTCACGTTCGCCGGCCGCGCCTACGACGACACGCAACTGCTGCGGTTCGCCGCGGCCTTCGAAGCCACGGGCAACCGCCGGGCGATTCCACCCCGCACGCCACCCTTGCAGCGCTGAGCGTACGGCTGACACCTGGGCGTCATGGCGCTCGGGTGTCAGCCGCCACGCTGGCCATCGGTGCGGTCCATGAGCTCATTCCAGATGTACATGACGGCGTAGGCACGCCATGGCCGCCAGTCTTCGCTGCGCAGCCGTTGATGACCGGGCTTGAGCAGCTCGGGGTGCGCGCGCGTGATCTCCTGCATGATCACCAGATCGCTGCCCGGCCAGGCATCGGCATCGCGCCAGGCACGCATCGCCACGTATTCGACCGTCCACGGGCCAATGCCCGGCAGTGTCAGCAGGCCTTGGCGCAGGGGCGTCAGGTCGGTACGTGTGTGTTCATCGACGAACGCTTCGATCTGTACCTGATTGCAAGCCACTGCAGCGGCGAAGTTCTGCAGCGCGGCCACGCGCTTGCCGGGCATGCCGATGCGGTCGAGGTTGACCTCGGCCAAGGCAGCGGGAGTGGGAAACTGCCACGCGACTTGTGGGTGCTGTGGCAGCGCCACCGGCCGCCCGGCCCGCTCGGCCAGACGCCCGGCAATGGTGGTGGCCGCCTTGACGCTGACTTGCTGGCCGACGATGGTGCGCACGATCAGCTCGAAGGTCGACCAGGTGCCAGGCACGCGCAGTCCCGGCGTCTGCAGCAGCAGGCGACCAAGCCAGGGGTCGCTGTCCAGCGCCGCGTGCAACCGCTGCGGGTCGAGATCCAGATCGAACATGCGCCGCAGGCGTGGCACCAGCGCGGGCAGGTGAACGCTGGCCGGTCCATCGATGCGCGCGATCAGGCAGTCACGGGTGGGGTCCTGGCGGACACTGAGCAGGCCTTCGTCACCCTGCCATTCGACGGTGCGCAGGTAGACGCCGTCGATGACGGTTTCGACCAGGGCACTGGAGCGCCCGCCGTAGAACCTGAGCAGGCGCTGCCAGTCGAAAGGCGGCTGATAGAACAGCTCGATGTCGGTACTGAGTGAGGGCATGGTGAAAAACTCCTTGCCGGTTCAGACCATGCATCCCTCCACTTTGCTGCATCCACGGCCGACGCGGCTCGCGCCGCTGCTACATCCAATCCCCGCCGACCTGTAGCAGCGGCGCAAGCCGCGTCTGGCCTCACCGTGTTCATCCAGACACGCCGCCTTGCCCGCCGACGCGGCTCGCGCCGCTGCTACACCCAATTCCCGTCGAGGCGGCTTGGCGCATTCTTCTGTAGCAGCGGCGCAAGCCGCGTCCGGCCTCACCGCATTCATCCAGACACACCACCTTGCCCGCCGACGCGGCTCGCGCCGCTGCTACATTCGATCGCCGTTGAGGCTGCATACCGCATTCCTCTGTAGCAGCGGCGCAAGCCGCGTCCGGCCTTACCGCGTTCATCCAGACACACCGCCTTGCCCGCCGACGCGGCTCGCGCCGCTGCTACACCCTCTCCCCACCGACCTGTAGCAGCGGCGCAAGCCGCGTCTGGCCTTACCGCGTTCATCCAGACACACCGCTTTGCCCGCCGACGCGGCTCGCGCCGCTGCTACAGACCATCCGATTACTTGGCGGCTGCCGGGCGCTTGATCATCAGCAGGGCTACGATCAGCGCCAGCACCGCCACGCCGGTGGCCAGCAGACTGAGGGATTCCAGGCCGAACTGACGAATGCCCAGGCCACCGAAAATAGCGCCCAGACCAATGCCGGCATTGGCCGCCGAGATGTTCAGCGACGCCGCCAGGGCCTGGGCCTTGGCGCCAGCCTGCATGACGCGTACCTGGCAGATCGGAAACAGCGCCGTATAGGCGATGCCCCAGGCAATCAGTGCCGCGATCAACCAGGCGCGCTGCTCGGCCAGCGCCACCGCAGCGGTCATGCCTGCGCCCAGCACCAGCAGAAACACCACCATCGCCCCCAGCGGGCGTCGGTCGACCATGCTGCCACCCAAGTGGTTACCCAGCATGCCGACTGCGCCGAAGCCCATCAGCCACCAGCCGACCTGACCTGCCGGCACACCACCCAATCGCTCGAGGATGTCGGCCAGGTAGGTGTAGGCGGTGAACATGGCGGTAAAGGTCAGCACCGACAGCAGCACGTGGGCCAGGAAGCGCGGCTGACGCAGGATCGCCGTCTGCTTCTCGCCGACAGCGGCGGCGGGCGAGCCGGGCAGTTTCGGCATTACCAGATGCATCAGCACGCCAATCAGCAGCGACACCCCAGCCAGCACCCAGAAGCTCCCGCGCCAGCCGATCAGGTCGGCGGCCACGGTGCCCAGCGGAACGCCGAACACCAACGCTGCGGAAATGCCCAGGTACACCTTGGCCACGGCCTTGCCGGATTGTCCGGGCGCAGCCAGTTGGCCGGCGGTTTCACTGGCCGTGCCCCAGAACACCGGTAGCGCCAGGGCAGGGATGAAGCGAGCGATGGCCAGCACCCAGATATTGGTGGACACCGCCGCCAGCACATTGGACGCCGCGAACACCAGCAGAATCAGGGTGAACAGCTTCTTGCGCTCGACGTGCGCCAGGCGCGCCGTCAGATACGGTCCGAACAGCATCACGGTGAACGCGAACAGGGTTACCACCTGACCGGCCAGGGCTATGGAAATGTCCAGGTCTCGTGCCAGGCTCGGCAACAAGCCGACGATCAGGAACTCGGTGGTCACGATGATGAAGGCCGCTACGGCCATGATCAGGATCTGCACGCCGGAAGCGCTGCTGCTCGAGGCAGACGGCGCGGCGTCGGCCATGTGGGAAGAAGACATCGAACTTAACTCCTGAAAGATTTTGTAATAGCCTATTGGGGAAGTCCTGGAAAATCCCGGCCATTAATTACCTTGTGAATTGAACTGAATTCACCAATCGGAGATGCGATGTTTTCCTCGGAGCGCCTCAAGGGCATCGACGTCTTCGTCAGCGTCGCCGACCTGGGCAGTTTCACTGCCGCCGCCGAACGCCTGAACCTCAGCAACTCGGCGGTCAGCAAAGGCGTTGCGCGCCTGGAAGCGCGACTCGGCGTACGGCTGTTCCAGCGGACCACCCGACGCCTGGCGCTGACCGAGGCAGGGCAAACCTTCTACCGCACCTGCACCAGCGTGCTCGCCGACCTCGAAGAGGTGGAACTGGCCATGAGCGCCGAGCAGCGCGAACCCCATGGCCGCCTGCGCATCGACCTGCCTGCGTCCTACGGCCGATTGCACGTGCTGCCCCTGATTCTCGAGTTCGCTGCGCGGCATCCGCGGCTGCAGCCTCACGTGTCGTTCTCGGACCGCTTCGTCGACCCTGTCCAGGAAGGCATCGACATCGTCGTGCGCATCGGGGGTTCCGATGCCTGGCCGAGCAACGTCGGGCGACGCTTCCTGGGGCGTCAGCGGCTGGTGTTCTGCGCAGCGCCCGCCTACCTGCACGAGCACGGCACGCCACAGGGCGAGCGTGAGCTGGAACAGCATCGCTGCGTTGGCTATGGGCAGACCGATGGCACGGTCTATCCGTGGTACTTCAAGGGCCGCCAGGCTGGCGACATGGAGCGACGGACCATTCATCCGCACGTGGCCGTTGGCGATGGCGAAGGGCAGGTGATGGCCGTGCTTGCCGGGCAGGGCATCGCCCAGCTGCCGACCTGGCTGATCCAGCGGCATCTGGACAGCGGCGCGCTGGTCGAAGTGCTCGCGCCATTGGCCACCGACGGCCTGGCAATGAACCTGGTGTGGCTGAAAAGCCGTGAAGCCCTGCCCAAGGTGCATGCCCTGCTGGAATTCCTCACCGCGCGACTGACCCCGGCCGGCTCGGTTGCCTAGTGGTCTATGGCCGGGGGCCGGGATTTCGCTTTACGCACTCGGTACACCGTTTAAAATGCCAGCATCCATTGGAGGCCTCCGCATGTCGTCATTCGCCCACATGATCGAAAACATCACCCCTGATATCTACGAAAGCCTCAAGCTGGCCGTCGAGATCGGCAAATGGTCCGATGGCCGCAAGCTGACCGCCGAGCAGAAAGAACTGACCCTGCAGGCCATCATCGCCTGGGAAATGAAGAACCTGCCCGAAGATCAGCGTACCGGCTACATGGGCCCGCAAGAGTGCGCCTCGAAGTCCGCGCCGATCGAAAACATCCTGTTCAAGTCGGATTCGATCCATTGACCTGCGATCTCTTTGCGCAAGACACCCTGCAAGAGCTCGGTCGCGGTGCGGCCAGCAAGATGTCCGCACAGCTCGAGGCGCCAGTGGTGCAATACCAGCTGCGTCTGGGCGATACGCAGATTGCCGTCAATCCCTTGATCGGCAGCAAGCTGCGCCTGGAGTTTCTCGGCGCTATCCACTGCGTGAACTGCGGGCGCAAGACCAAGACCAGTTTCAGCCAAGGCTACTGCTACCCCTGCATGACCAAGCTGGCCCAGTGCGACGTGTGCATCATGGCTCCGGAAAAATGCCACTACGACGCCGGTACCTGCCGCGATCCGGCCTGGGGCGAGCAGTTCTGCATGACCGATCATGTGGTCTATCTGGCCAACTCTTCAGGGGTCAAGGTCGGCATCACCCGGGCCAGTCAGTTGCCTACCCGCTGGCTCGACCAGGGCGCCAGCCAGGCACTGCCGATCATGCGCGTGGCGACCCGCCAGCAATCCGGGCTGGTCGAAGACCTGTTCCGCTCGCAGGTCGCGGACCGCACCAACTGGCGCGCGCTGCTCAAGGGTGACGCCCCGGCGGTGGACCTGGTGGCCATCCGCGAGCAACTGTTCGACAGCTGCGCGGCCGGTATCCACATGCTGCAGGATCGCTTCGGCCTGCAGGCGATCCAGGCCCTGAACGATGTGGACCCCATCGAGATCCGCTACCCGGTGCACACCTACCCGAGCAAGATCGCCAGCTTCAACCTGGACAAGAACCCCATCGCCGAAGGCACGTTGCTGGGCATCAAGGGTCAATACCTGATCTTCGACTCCGGCGTCATCAATATTCGCAAGTACACGGCTTACCAATTGGCCGTGCATCAGTAGAAGGGTTTTCGCATGCGTACCGAACAACCGAAAATGATCTACCTGAAAGACTATCAGGCGCCCGATTATCTGATCGACGAGACGCACCTGACCTTTGAGTTGTTCGACGATCACAGCCTGGTCCACGCGCAGTTGGTCATGCGCCGCAACCCGGCGCGTGGTGCCGGGCTGCCACCGCTGGTGCTCGACGGCGAGTTGATGGAGCTGCTCGGCGTCAAGCTCGACGACAGCGACCTGGGTGCCGCCGACTACCAGCTGAGCGCCGATAGCCTGACCCTGCAGCCGCGCAGCGAGGCTTTCACCGTCGACACCAGCGTGCGCATCCACCCCGAAACCAACACCGCACTGGAAGGCCTGTACAAGTCCACGGGCATGTTCTGCACCCAGTGCGAAGCCGAAGGCTTCCGCAAGATCACCTACTACCTTGATCGTCCCGACGTGATGAGCCGCTTCACCACCACGTTGATCGCCGACCAGCAGCAGTATCCGATCCTGCTGTCCAACGGCAATCCGGTCGGCAACGGTCCCCAGGAAGATGGCCGGCACTGGGCCACCTGGGAAGACCCGTTCGTGAAACCGGCGTACCTGTTCGCGCTGGTGGCCGGTGACCTGTGGTGCGTGGAAGACAGCTTCACCACCGTCAGTGGTCGCGATGTGGCGCTGCGCATCTATGTCGAGCCGGAGAACATCGACAAGTGCGCTCACGCCATGACCAGCCTGAAGAAGTCCATGCGTTGGGACGAAGAAGCCTACGGCCGTGAGTACGACCTGGACATCTTCATGATCGTCGCGGTCAACGACTTCAACATGGGAGCCATGGAAAACAAGGGCCTGAACATCTTCAACTCCAGCGCCGTGCTGGCCCGCGCCGAAACCGCCACCGATGCCGCCCACCAGCGGGTCGAGGCCATCGTCGCCCACGAATATTTCCACAACTGGTCGGGCAACCGAGTGACCTGCCGCGACTGGTTCCAGTTGTCGCTCAAGGAAGGCTTCACCGTCTACCGCGATGCAGGCTTCAGCGCCGACATGCATTCGCCGACCGTCAAGCGCATCCAGGACGTCGCCTACCTGCGCACCCACCAGTTCGCCGAAGATGCCGGCCCGATGGCCCACGCGGTGCGCCCCGACAGCTTCATCGAGATCTCTAACTTCTACACCTTGACCGTGTACGAGAAGGGCTCGGAAGTGGTCGGCATGCTGCACACCCTGTTGGGCGCCGAAGGCTTCCGCAAGGGCAGCGACCTGTACTTCGAGCGTCACGATGGCCAGGCCGTGACCTGCGACGACTTCATCAGTGCGATGGAAGACGCCAACGGTGTCGAGCTCGAGCAGTTCAAGCGCTGGTACAGCCAGGCGGGCACGCCACGCCTTCAGGTAAGCGAACACTTCGATGCGCAAGCTCGCACCTACAGCTTGACCCTGCGCCAGAGCTGCCCCGAGACCCCGGACAAGGTCGAGAAGCTGCCATTCGTGATTCCCGTTGCGCTGGGCCTGCTGGACGCCAGTGGCCGCGAGCTGCCATTGCGTTTGCGCGACGAGGCCGCGGCGGTCGGTACCAGCCGTGTGCTGGCGGTGACCGAGGCGGAGCAGACGTTCACTTTCGTCGACATCGCCGAGCAACCATTGCCGTCGCTGCTGCGCGGCTTCAGTGCGCCGGTCAAACTGATCTTCCCGTATACCCGTGACCAGCTGATGTTCCTCATGCAGCACGACAGCGACGGTTTCAACCGCTGGGATGCCGGCCAGCAGCTGTCGGTCCAGGTGCTGCAGGAAATGATCGGCCAGTACCAGCGCGGCGAGTCATTGTCGATGGATCCACGCCTGCTCACGGCCCTGGCCAGCGTGCTGGAGAATCCGCAACTGGATCCGGCGATGGTTGCCGAGATGTTGTCGTTGCCCAGCGAGGCCTATCTGGCCGAGATCAGCGAAGTGGCCGATGTCGACGCGATCCATGCCGCTCGCGAATTCGCCCGCAAGCAGCTGGCCGACGGTCTGTTCGATGGGCTGTGGACGCGCTACCAGGCCAATCGCGAGGTCTCCAGGGCCACTGCGTACGTGGCCGAGAAAGAGCATTTCGCCCGCCGCGCGCTGCAGAACATCGCGTTGTCCTACCTGATGCTCAGCGGACGTCCCGAAGTGCTCGCCGCTACCCTCGAACAATATGATGCCTGCGACAACATGACCGAGCGCCTGACGGCCCTGGCAGTGTTGGTCAATTCGCCATTTGACGCGGAAAAGACCCGTGCATTGGAAGCGTTCGCCGAACACTTCAAGGACAACCCGTTGGTCATGGACCAGTGGTTCAGCGTGCAGGCGGCCAGTGGCTTGCCGGGCGGGCTGCAGCGGGTGAAGGCGCTGATGCAGCATCCGGCGTTCACCCTGAAGAATCCGAACAAGGTGCGTGCGCTGATCGGTGCGTTCGCGGGTCAGAACCTGATCAACTTCCATGCGGCCGATGGCTCGGGCTACCGTTTCCTGGCCGACCTGGTGATCGAGCTCAATGCCCTGAACCCGCAGATCGCCTCGCGACAACTGTCGCCGCTGACCCGTTGGAGAAAGTACGACAGTGCGCGGCAGGCACTGATGAAAGCCGAGCTTGAACGGATTCTCGCCTCCGGCCCGCTGTCCAGCGACGTCTACGAAGTGGTCAGCAAAAGCCTCGCGTAACCCGCGTGACAGCGGCGCTCCCGGACGCGGCTTGCGCCGCTGCTACAGACAACTCAATCCCTGTAGCAGCGGCGCAAGCCGCGTCGGCGGCACCCACGGTATGTCAGACTCAGACAGCACACCGTAGACCGGGACGCGGCTCGCGCCACTGCTACAGAATCAGGTGCTGACCTTCAACCCCACCAACCCCAGGATGATCAGACCCACACTGACCATCCGCATCAGCGCCATCGACTCGCCAAACAGCACGATACCGGCAATCACCGTACCCACCGCACCGACCCCGGTCCAGATGGCATAGGCGGTGCCCAAGGGCAGCTCACGCATGGCCAGGCCGAGCAGGCCGAGGCTCGCCGCCATGGCGGCAACGGTCAACACGGTAGGAAGGGGGCGGGTAAAGCCGTCGGTGTACTTCAGGCCGATGGCCCAGCACACTTCGAACAGACCGGCGAAGAACAACAGTAACCAGGACATGGAAAAACCCTCATCGAAGATGGGGTCGTCCCCGTTTGCAGGAAAAGTGGCGCCGGGTCGTCCCGGCGCCGAACACCATGTTGCCCATCCTTGCTCGATGGATCAAGTGCGGCGGATCAAGGTTCGGTCTTCAACGCGCCCGGCTCGGTGCCTTCCATGCGCCGGAAATAGGTCGAGAGCAGTGCTCCGGAAATATTGTGCCAGACGCTGAACAAGGCGCTGGGCACCGCCGCCAGCGGTGAGAAGTGAGCACTGGCCAAGGCCGCGCCCAGTCCCGAGTTCTGCATCCCGACTTCCAGGGCCAATGACTTGCGCTGCGCCAGCGGCAGCTTGAACAGCTTGCCGGTGAAGTAGCCGAGCAGGAAACCGAAACTGTTGTGCAGAATCACCACCGCCATGATCAACAGGCCCGACTCGGCAATGCGTGCCTGGCTGGCCGCGACCACGGCGCAGACGATCAACACGATACTCACCACCGACACCAGCGGCAGCACATCGACCGCCAGCTGGACCCGCGAACCGAGCAGCTTCTGGGCAACGACGCCCAGAACGATCGGCAGCATGACCAGTTGCAGGATCGACCAGAACATTTCCATGAACGATACCGGCAGCCAGGCCGAAGCCAACAGCCAGATCAGGGCAGGGGTGAGCAGCGGGGCGAGCAGGGTGGTCACCGCGGCGATGGCCACCGACAGCGCCAGGTCGCCCTTGGCCAGCCAGGTCATCACGTTGGACGAGGTGCCGCTCGGGCAGCAACCGACCAGAATCACGCCGACGGCGATCTCCGGCGGCAGATGGAACACCTGGCACAACAGCCAGGCGACACCTGGCATGATCACGAAGTGCGCAACCACGCCCAGCGCCACGCGCCACGGATGACGCCCTACCTCGGCAAAATCGTCGAGCTTGAGGGTCAGGCCCATGCCGAACATCACCAGGCCCAGCAGCGGCACGATCAGCGGCTTGAGGCCGATGAACCATTCAGGCGCCAGAAACGCCAGTATGGCGAACAGCAGGACCCAGTAGGCAAAGGTATTGCCAACGAAGCGACTCAAAGCGGCCAAGGCGCGCATGGGGTAGTTCCTTCTTATATAGAATCATCATGTTGGTACCCGCAAACCCCTGTGGGAGCGGTCCGCGGCCGCGAAAGCCACACCACGGTCTGCCTGACACACCGCAGCGCCCCTTCGCGGGCAGCGCTCGCTCCCACAGAAATCGCGCACCCCCTTTAGGAGCGGTCCGCGGCCGCGAAAGCCGCACCACGGTCTGCCTGACACACCGCAGCGCCCCTTCGCGGGCAGAGCCCACTCCCACAGAAATCGCGCAACCCCTGTGGGAGCGGGCTCTGCCCGCGAAGGGCGCGCTGCCGGTCAAATCCCCTGGGGCAGCTCTTCGCCGCCCAGCGCCTCGAACAGCACGGGCAGGAATTCACCGAAGGTCAGCATCATCAAGGTAAAGCTGGCATCCAGCTGCCCCAGCGCTTCCTCGCCACCGTCCTGCTCGGCTTGATCCTGCAGCAATTCCTCGAACTTCAAACGCTTGACCACCATCTTGTCATCCAGCACGAATGACAGCTTGTCCTGCCACGCCAGCGACAACTGGGTCACCTGCTTGCCAGTGCTCAGGTGCAATTGGATCTCGTCGCTGGTCAAATCCTGGCGCTTGCAACGCACGATACCGCCATCTTCATGGGTGTCGCGCAGCTCGCACTCGTCCAGAACATGGAAGTCATCGGCCGCTTTCTGCGTCTTCACCCACTCGGTCATGGTCGCGGTCGGCGCCACCTTCACGGTCAGCGGGCGCACCGGCAACGAGCCGATCACTTCACGCAGGGTCGACAGCAGATCCTCGGCGCGTTTCGGGCTGGCCGAGTTGACCAGGATCAAGCCTTGCTTGGGCGCAATGGCGGCGAAGGTCGACGAGCGACGAATGAACGCGCGCGGCAGGAAGGCCTGGATGATCTCGTCCTTGATCTGGTCGCGTTCCTTCTTGTAGACCTTGCGCATCTGCTCGGCCTCGATCTCCTCGACCTTCTCCTTGACCGCGTCACGCACGACACTGCCCGGCAGGATGCGCTCTTCCTTGCGTGCGGCGATCAGCATGAAATCCTGGCTGACATGCACGAACGGGGCGTCTTCGCCTTTGCCGAACGGCGCCACGAAACCATAGGTGGTCAGTTCCTGGCTGGCACATGGGCGTGCCGGTTTACTCGCCAGTGCGGTTTCCAGAGCCTCGGCGTCGAAGGGGATATCCTGGGTAAGACGGTAGACAAGCAGGTTTTTGAACCACATGGGGTGAAGCACTCCTCAACATTAGGCAGGCATTATTCTCCGTGTGCGAAGCCGACGCCATCCCTGTGCTAAGTGTTTGGAAGGCCTCGAAAATTTTTTTGAAAAAGTGCTTGCCAGAGTTTGGGTCGCTCCGTAGAATGCGCGCCACACCGAGAGACAAAGGGTGATTAGCTCAGCCGGGAGAGCATCTGCCTTACAAGCAGAGGGTCGGCGGTTCGATCCCGTCATCACCCACCAATCTCTCTCAGTGTTACGCGCAGCGGTAGTTCAGTCGGTTAGAATACCGGCCTGTCACGCCGGGGGTCGCGGGTTCGAGTCCCGTCCGCTGCGCCATTAATTCCGCCTCAGAGCCCTTGAACTCTCTGAAGCAAAAAACAAGCGACCTTCGGGTCGCTTTTTTTTGTCCAGAATTCCTGCCCGCAGGCAACCGGTGGGACCGCTCCCACAGGGTTTACCACGCTGGCTGCTTCATTCGCCGCGGATGTACTGCTGCAACTGCTCGATCAGGCTGGCTTGTTCGGCGATGGCTTCCTTGACCAGGTCACCGATGGACAGCAGCCCCAGCAGTTGGCCATTGTCGACCACCGGCAGGTGGCGCAGACGACCCTCGGTCATCAATGCCATGCAATGATCGATGTTCTGTTGGGGAGTCACGGTGATCACATGGGCGCTCATGATCTCGCTGACCGGCGTGCCAATCGACGAGCGCCCCAGCAGCACCATCTTGCGTGCATAGTCGCGCTCGCTGACGATACCCACCACGCGCCCCTCGACCACTACCGGCAGGGCGCCGACGTTCATCTGCGCCATGAGCTTGAGGGCATCGAACACCATCTGTTGCGGCTCGATGGTGTGCACCTGCTGGTTGTGCTGGACTTTACTCTTCAACAGTTCCGCGACGGTTTTCATGGGCTATGGCTCCAGGGAAAGACGAGTGCAGCTAAAGCGCCCTCGTGTGCCGTGGCGCCATGTCAATTAGTCCACGTTCCGCACCGTCCGCTGCATCCCCAAAGCGAACACCACATGCCCAACTGCGTTATGCGGCTGCCGCGTTCAGCCCGCCGGGGCGGCCTGGCACTGTCGGCAGACATGCTTGCCATTGCGATTGGCCCAGCCCAGCTCGGCAATGCGTACCTCCGCTGCCGGTTTCTGCGCCTTGGTGCCGAGCTTGGCGTCCACCGCAAATTCGAAGTCGAGGACCTTGCCGCAGCTGTCGCAATTGACTTTCCACTGATGGATCGCCAGTTCGCCGAACACCGGGCCGGTGGCCACGGCCACCCACTGGCCAGGCAGGTTGATCAGATGACGGACCTTCTCCACCACCAGGCGCATCGAAAGATCCTTGCTGCCCTTGAGGGTGACCAGCAGGGTGTCGGTGTTGTGGATCGAGCCGCCGTTGCCGGTGACCTGGTAACGGCCGGGCATGAGCGCGCGGCACTCGATCAAGGTGTGCTGCGGGTTGAGCAGACTGAAGCGGAAATCGTGTTCGACCATGGGTCCTCCAAATAGACGCGACATGCTAGCACGCCGGCCACGGCGGGGCCTCAGGCCATCGCGCGGGCCTGTTCCTCGAGGCGAGTGATGGCGTCGTCCAGTTCATCCAGCGCCGCCAAGGCTGCCGGATCGTTCTGCTTGAGCAGGGTTTCGCTGCGCAGGCAGGCCGCACGCAGTTGCGGCACGCCGCAGTAGCGTGTGGCGCCGTGCAGGCGATGCACCCGCTCGATCATGGCATTCTGATCGGCATTGATTCGCGCCAGTTGAATGGCTTCGCGGTCGGCCTGCAGTGACGCCAGCAGCATCGCCAGCATGTCGGCGGCCAGATCGGCCTTGCCTGCCGCCAGGCGCAGGCCTTCGGCGGCATCGAGCACCTGCAGGGTATTGCTTTCCAGCGGCAGGTCCGCGGTCTTGTCCAGGCCCTGCGCGCTGAGCGCCAGCCCGGTCCATTTCAGCACCACCTGGGCCAGCTGGCGTTCGCTGATGGGCTTGGTCAGGTAGTCGTCCATGCCGCTCTGCAGCAAGGCCCTCTTTTCATTGGCCATCGCATGGGCAGTCAGCGCCACGATGGGCAGGGCGGCACCGGTCTGGGCACTTTCCCACAGCCGGATGCGCTCGGTGGTTTCGCGGCCGTCCATCTCCGGCATCTGCACGTCCATCAGCACCAGGTCGAGCCCGCCTTCCTGTACGGCCTTGATCGCTGCCGCACCGTTGTCCACCGCTCGCACCTCGGCGCCGAGGTCTTCGAGCAGGGTCTGCACCAGCAGCAGGTTGGCCGGATTGTCGTCCACGCACAGCACGCGCGGTGCGCGCTCGCCGCTGCCCTCGGGGCTTTCGTAGCGCAATTGCTTGGGGTTGATCAGGTCCGCCAGCGCACGGCGCAGTCGGCGTGTGCAGCTGGGCTTGGCCTGCAGCTGACGATCCGCATTGGGCACTGCGGCATGGAACAGCGCTTGCTCGGTAGTCGGGCACAGCACCAGCACCTGGCAGCCGCTCTGCTCGATCTCGCGAATCTGCACGCCCAGACGTTCCGGCGATATCTCATGGGCGGTGATGCCCAGCACGGCCAGGTCGAGCGGCTGGCCTGCCTGCCGCGCAGCGTGGGTGGCCAGTACCAGCTTGTCCAGCGACTTGAAGTCGGTGACGTCCAGGCCACAGTCTTCGAGCTGATGCTGCAGGGCCTGCCGCGCCAGTTCATGGCCATCGACGATCGCGATGCGACGGCCGAGCAGGGGCGCCGACGGCAGGTCCTCGGCATCGTCGCGGGCCTTGGGCAGATTGAGGCTGATCCAGAATTCCGAGCCCTCGCCGGGCGTGCTGTCGACCCCGATCTCGCCGCCCATCTGTTCGACCAGACGCTTGGAAATCACCAGCCCCAGGCCCGTACCGCCGGGCTGCCGCGACAGCGAGTTGTCGGCCTGGCTGAAGGCCTGGAACAGCGCCCGCACATCCTGGCCGGACAGGCCGATACCGGTGTCCTGGACACTGATGCGCAGTTGCACGCTGTCTTCGTTCTCGTCCTCCATCATGGCGCGGGCGACGATGGTGCCCTCGCGGGTGAACTTGATGGCGTTGCTCACCAGGTTGGTGAGGATCTGCTTGAGCCGCAGCGGGTCGCCGATCAGCGACAGCGGGGTGTCGCGGTAGACCAGGCTGACCAGTTCGAGCTGCTTGGCATGGGCGGCGGGCGCGAGGATGGTCAGCGTGTCCTGCAGCAGGTCGCGCAGATTGAAGGGAATATTGTCCAGTACCAGCTTGCCCGCCTCGATCTTCGAGAAGTCGAGGATTTCATTGATGATGCCCAACAGGCTGTCTGCGGATTTCTCGATGGTGCCCAGGTAATCCAGCTGGCGCGGGGTGAGCTCGCTTTTCTGCAGTAGATGAGTGAACCCCAGTATGCCGTTGAGTGGGGTCCTGATTTCGTGACTCATGTTGGCGAGGAATTCGGATTTGATCCGGCTCGCTTCCAGCGCTTCCTTGCGCGCCAGGTCCAGTTCGATGTTCTGGATCTCGATGGTTTCCAGGTTCTGCCGGACGTCTTCGGTGGCCTGGTCGATGCTGTGCTGCAGTTCTTCCTGGGCGTCCTGCAGGGTTTCGGCCATGCGATTGATGCCGGCGGCCAGGGCGTCCATTTCATGGCTGCCCATGGCCGGTACGCGACTTTCCAGATTGCCGTCCTTGATCTGCGTGACGGTGTCCTTGATCTGCCGAATCGGCGCACTGATGCTGCGACTCATGTGCGCGGCAAGCAGCGCGGTGATGCTCAGCCCGGTGAGGATCAGCAGCAGGCTGGCGAACAGGCTGCGGTAGCCGCGCAGCAAGGTGCCGTCATGGGACAGTTCCAGTTCGACCCAGCCCAGCAGGTGATCGACTTCGCCGGGCACCTCGTCACTGGCCAAGTCGCGATGGCGGCCGAACACGGGCATCAGATAGCGCGTGGCGTCGAAGCCGCTGCGCTGCAGCGAGTGCGTGCTGTTGCCGATCGGCACCGCGTTGAGCATCATCGGCCCGGCATGGGCGAGCAGGGTCCTGTCCGCCCCCAGGAAGGTCACCGAGCGCACGTCGGTCAGCTCCAGGGATTGCGCGGCGATGCGCTCCAGGCGCTCGCGGTCCTTGGCCGCCAGTGCCGGTGCGGCCAGCGGCGCGAGCTGTTCGGAAATCATGTCACCGCGCTGCAGCAACTGCCGCTGCAGGTCGGACTGCTGCATCCAGGTGAAATAACCCCCCAGGATCAGCGCCATGCAGGTGGCCGGAATGAGCGCGAGCAACAGCACGCGGGTTTTGATACCGAGTTTCTTCAACACGCCGCAGGCGCCTTTCTGACTGAGCAATGCTGGGAAAATACAGCGGGGCGTGCCGATGCGCCAGTCGCGCGCGCCGCGGCGTTGGGCCAATGGCATGTGCAAGGTCGCCAGGGGCTGAACCTGAACGACCAAAGGTGATGGAAGGGCATTGGACTTGCGCGTGTGAAGGTGCCGCACCGGTTGCTTATGCTTTCGCGCTATAAGGTGCGCACTTTGCGTGATATGGGTAGGCGCCGTTTGCCGGTATGATAGGCCACCCCCGCAGTCTGGATTGCGAATACGCCATGACCCCGCAGTACCTAACCATCGCCGACTGCGTCGGCAACACGCCGCTGGTGCGCCTGCAGCGCCTGGCCGGCGAGACCAGCAACACCTTGCTGCTCAAGCTGGAAGGCAACAACCCGGCCGGTTCCGTGAAGGACCGCCCGGCGCTGTCGATGATCAGCCGCGCCGAAAGCCGCGGGCAGATCCAGCCCGGCGACACCCTGATCGAAGCGACCTCCGGCAATACCGGTATCGCCCTGGCCATGGCGGCGGCGATCAAGGGCTACAAGATGATCCTGATCATGCCCGACAACTCGACAGCCGAGCGCAAGGCGGCCATGACCGCCTATGGCGCCGAGCTGATCCTGGTCACCCGCGAGCAGGGCATGGAAGGCGCGCGCGACCTGGCCGAGCGCATGCAGCGCGAAGGGCGCGGCAAGGTCCTCGACCAGTTCGCCAATGGCGACAACCCCGAGGCGCACTATCGCAGCACCGGCCCCGAGATCTGGCAGCAGACGGCCGGTACCATTACCCATTTCGTCAGTTCCATGGGCACCACCGGCACCATCATGGGCACCTCTCGTTTTCTCAAGGAGCAGAACCCCGCGGTGCAGATCGTTGGCCTGCAACCCATGGAGGGGGCTGCCATTCCCGGCATCCGCCGTTGGCCGGAAGAATACCTGCCGCGCATCTACGAGGCCGATCGGGTCGATCGGATCATCGACATGGCCCAGCACGAAGCCGAAGAAACCACCCGTCGGCTGGCCCGCGAAGAAGGCATCTTCTGCGGCGTGTCGTCCGGCGGCGCGGTGGCAGGCATGCTGCGCCTGTCGCGCGAAGTGAGCAATGCGGTCATCGTCGCGATCATCTGCGACCGCGGCGACCGCTACCTGTCCAGCGGCATCTTCGACGCGCCCAACTGATGGCCAGAACCAAACCGGGCCTGCGCTTCCAGCCGACAGGCGGCACCCGTGCGCCACAGGTACCGACCGGCAAGAAACAGCGCCTGCCGATCGAGCGCCTGGCCAACGACGGCCGCGGCATTGCTTTCTTCGAAGGCCGGACGTGGTTCGTCAGTGGCGCCCTGGCCGGCGAGCAGGTCGAGGCGCGGGTGCTCAATGCCCACGGCAAGATCGTCGAAGCGCGCTGCGAGCGCGTGCTCGTGGCCAGCGAGCTGCGCCGCCCGGCGCCGTGTCCGCATTTCGGCACCTGCGGTGGCTGCAGCCTCCAGCACCTGCCGCACGACCGGCAGTTGGCGCTCAAGCAAGGTCTGCTGGCCGAGCAGTTGTCGCGCGTGGCCGGAGTCGCGCCCGAGCAATGGGCAGCACCGTTGAGCGGGCCCGAGCTGGGCTATCGCCGACGCGCCCGGCTGGCAGTGCGCTGGGATCCCAAGACGCGTCATCTGGCCGTGGGCTTTCGCGCTGCAGCCAGCCAGGACATCGTCGACATCAGCCAGTGCCAGGTGCTGGTGCCGGCGTTGCAGCCGGTCATCGAGCAGTTGCCACAGCTGCTGCGCAGCTTCGTCAAACCCCAGTCGCTGGGCCACGTCGAGTTGTACGCGGGTACCGCACTGGCCTTGCTGCTTCGTCATACCGCCGCGCTGGCCGATACTGACCTGGCGGCGCTGCAAGCCTTCTGCACGGACCTGGGCCTGCAGTTGTGGCTGCACGGCGAAGGCGAGCCGGCACCGCTGGTCGCAGGCGCAACGCTGGGGTTCGCCCTGGCCCCCTGGGGGCTCGAGCTGGCGTACCGACCCGGTGACTTCGTCCAGGTCAACGCGGCCGTCAACGATGCCATGATCGCCCAGGCGCTGGACTGGCTGGCACCCGAACCCCACGAGCGAGTCCTGGATCTGTTCTGCGGGCTCGGCAACTTCGCCTTGCCCCTGGCCCAGCGCGCGCGCGAAGTGGTGGCGGTCGAAGGCGTGGCGGCCATGGTGCAGCGTGCTGCCGACAATGCCGCTGGCAACAATTTGCATAACACTGGTTTTTACCAGAGCGACCTGTCGCAGCCTCTGGACGCCGCCGAGTGGGTGGGCGAAGGTTTTTCTGCGGTACTCTTGGATCCACCTCGCGACGGTGCTTTCGAGGTGGTGCGCACGATCCGCGCACTGGGTGCGCAACGTCTGGTGTATGTCTCCTGTAACCCGGCAACTTTGGCCCGCGATACGGTCGAATTGTTGAGGCAAGGCTACAGGCTAAAACGAGCCGGGATCCTCGACATGTTTCCGCAAACTGCGCATGTCGAGGCCATGGCGTTATTCGAAGCGGGCCAGGATGGCCCGTCCAATCCGACTGGCGCGCGAAACGCCTGATCATTGCCGGCCCAGCATTGGTCATAGCCAGCGACTGTTGATGCGCTTCGGCGTGTTGTAGGGAAAGGTAAGCAAGATGGTACAGGTGAGAGCACGCCAGCCGATCAACACCGACGGCAGTATCAATCTCGATGCATGGCTGGATCATATCGTCAGCGTGGATCTGGTGCTGGATCGCGAGGCCCTGAAACAGGCCTGCGAGTTCGCCCAGGCCGCCGAACTGGTCGGCAACCCGGCCCAGCATTCCTGGGCCGACGGCACGTCGTGTTTCCAGGCGGGGCTGGAGATCGCCGAGATTCTCGCCGACCTCAAGCTCGACCAGGATTCACTCATGGCCGCGGTCATCTACCGCGCGGTCCGCGAGGGCAAGGCGAGCCTGGAAGAGGTCGGCCGGCGCTTCGGCAGCACCGTGTCCAAGCTCATCGACGGCGTGCTGCGCATGGCGGCCATCAGCGCCAGCCTCAGCCCGCGCCAGTCCATGGTGCTGGGCTCGCAGGTACAGGTCGAGAACCTGCGCAAGATGCTCGTGGCCATGGTCGACGATGTCCGCGTGGCGCTGATCAAGCTGGCCGAGCGTACCTGCGCGATCCGCGCGGTGAAGAGCGCCGACGACGAAAAGCGCAACCGCGTGGCCCGCGAGGTGTTCGACATCTATGCACCGCTGGCGCATCGACTGGGCATCGGCCACATCAAATGGGAACTCGAGGACCTGTCGTTCCGCTACCTGGAGCCCGACCAATACAAACAGATTGCCAAGCTGCTGCACGAACGCCGCCTGGATCGCGAGCGTTTCATCACCGAGGTGATGAGCCAGCTGCACAACGAACTGCTCGACACCGGGGTCAAGGCCGACATCAGCGGGCGGGCAAAACACATCTATTCCATCTGGCGCAAGATGCAGCGCAAGGGCCTGGAGTTCAGCCAGATCTACGACGTGCGCGCGGTTCGCGTGCTGGTTCCGGAAATGCGCGATTGCTATACCGCGCTGGGCATCGTGCACACCCTCTGGCGGCACATCCCCAAGGAGTTCGACGACTACATCGCCAACCCCAAGGAGAACGGCTACCGGTCGCTGCACACTGCGGTGATCGGTCCCGAGGGCAAGGTGCTTGAAGTGCAGATTCGCACCCACGCCATGCACGAAGAGGCGGAGCTGGGTGTTTGCGCGCACTGGCGCTACAAGGGCACCGACGTCAAGTCCGGGTCCAATCAATACGAAGAAAAGATCTCCTGGCTGCGCCAGGTGCTGGAATGGCACGAGGAGCTGGGCGACATCGGTGGCCTCGCCGACCAGTTGCGGGTCGACATCGAACCCGACCGGGTCTATGTGTTCACCCCCGACGGCCACGCCATCGACCTGCCCAAGGGCGCTACGCCCCTGGACTTCGCCTACCGCGTGCACACCGAGATCGGTCACAACTGCCGCGGCGCCAAGATCAACGGCCGCATCGTCCCGCTCAACTACAGCCTGAACACCGGCGAGCAGGTCGAGATCATCACTAGCAAGCACGGCACGCCCAGCCGTGACTGGCTCAACTCCAACCTTGGCTACGTCACCACGTCCCGCGCACGGGCGAAGATCGTCCACTGGTTCAAGTTGCAGGCCCGCGACCAGAACGTCGCCGCCGGCAAGTCGCTGCTCGAGCGCGAGCTCAGTCGCCTGGGCCTGCCTCAGGTCGACTTCGACCAGTTGGCCGAAAAGGCCAACCACAAGGGCGCCGAGGACATGTTCGCCGCCCTCGGCGCGGGCGACCTGCGCCTGGCGCATCTGGTCAATTCGGCGCAGCAACTGGTCGAACCCGAGCGCGGCAACGAACCGATGGAGCTGGTCACCCGCAAGGCCACCGGTTACAAGCCAGGCAAGCGCGGCGATATCCAGATCCAGGGCGTCGGCAACCTGATGACGCAGATGGCCGGCTGCTGCCAGCCGCTGCCGGGCGATGCCATCGTCGGCTACATCACCCAGGGCCGCGGCGTGAGCATCCACCGCCAGGACTGCGCATCGGTGCTGCAACTGGGCGGGCGCGAGCCGGAGCGGATCATTCAGGTCAGCTGGGGCCCGGTGCCGGTGCTGACCTATCCGGTCGATATCATCATCCGTGCCTACGACCGTTCGGGCCTGCTGCGCGACGTTTCGCAGATCCTGCTCAACGAGCGGATCAACGTGTTGGCGGTCAATACCCGCTCGAACAAGGAAGACAACACCGCCTTGATGTCGCTGACCATCGAGATCCCCGGCCTCGACGCCCTCGGACGCCTGCTCGGACGCATCTCGCAGTTGCCCAACATCATCGAGACACGCCGTAACCGGACGCCGTGAACCGGCGGATCCCGACACCTTTGCAAAGAGCCCGAGCATGTACACACTGCAAGACCTGCTCAACCTCATGGCCCGGCTGCGTGATCCGCAGCACGGTTGCCCGTGGGATGTGAAGCAAACCTACGCCAGCATCGTGCCGTTTACCCTGGAAGAAGCCTATGAGGTGGCCGACGCCATCGAACGCGAGGACTTCGAGCACCTCCAGGGCGAGCTTGGCGACCTGCTGTTCCAAGTGGTCTATTACAGCCAGCTGGCGCGCGAGGAAGGCCGTTTCGAGTTCGATGGCGTGGTCGATGGCATCACCCGCAAGCTGATTCGCCGCCACCCCCACGTGTTCCCCACCGGCGAGCTCTACGCGGCCCTGGACACGCCGCAGCTAGACGAGCAACAGGTCAAGCAGCGCTGGGAAGAAATCAAAGCCCAGGAGCGTGCCGAGAAGGGCGGGGCGGGCGAGCAGCTGTCGCTGCTCGACGACGTGCCCGCAGCGCTGCCGGCCTTGTCGCGTGCTGCCAAGTTGCAGAAGCGTGCCGCGGTTGTCGGTTTTGACTGGCCGGGACCGCTGCCGGTGCTCGACAAGGTCCGGGAAGAACTCGACGAGGTGCTGGAGGCCATGGCCGCCGACGATGCGCCAGCGGTGGCCGAAGAAATCGGCGACCTGTTGTTCAGCGTGGTCAATCTGGCCCGCCACCTCAAGGTCGACCCGGAAAATGCCCTGCGCGGTGCCAACGTCAAGTTCGACAGGCGATTCCGCTTCATCGAGCAGGCATTGCGCGACACCCATACCAACATCCAAGATTGCACCCTGGAAGACATGGACGCCCTGTGGGGCGAGGCCAAACGTCAGGAACAGAATCTGCCCAGCTGTGGCTGAGCCGTTTTATAAGTGAGCAGAACACCATGAGCCTTTCCCTCCGCGACCAATTGTTGAAAGCTGGACTGGTCAACCAGAAGCAGGTCAAGCAAGTCAGCAAGGACAAGCAGAAGCAGAAGCGTCTGGAAAACAAGGGCCAGGTCGAGGTGGACGACACGCAGCAGCGTATTGCCCAGCAAGCCATGGCCGAGAAGGCGCGCCGCGACCAGGAGCTCAATCGCCAGCAGCAGGACAAGGTCGAGGAGAAGGCCCGCGCCGCGCAGGTCAAGCAGTTGATCGAGGCGACTCGGCTACCCAAGCTCACCACCGAGGACTACTACAACTTCGTCGACGACAAGAAGGTCAAGCGCCTGTCGGTCAACAACCTCATGCGCAGCAAGCTGAGCAACGGTTCGCTGGCGATCGTGCAGCATGGCGGAGGCTATGAGGTGATTCCGCGCGAGGCCGCGCTCAAGGTCCAGGGGCGCGCGCCGCAGCGCATCGTCATGCTCAATGTGGCCACCGAAGAAGTCGAGTCGGCAGAAGATCCATACGCCGCCTACAAGATTCCGGACGACCTGATGTGGTAATGGCCTGAAACGACAAACCCCGCCTGAGCGGGGTTTTTCTTGCGCGGCGAACGGTCAATTCGAAGCGCGTTGGCTTTCGAGTGTTTCCAGTTCGTTCTTGTAGCTGTGGGCATCGTTCTCGTTGTGGAACATCCCTACCAACAGGTCCTGCTGATAGACATCCCAGATCTGGATGCCTGCCGCCACGCCTTCGTGGGACATATGGGCTTCGTCGCGTTCGGTCACTTTTACAGTCATGGGAAAGCTCCTTTCTCGAATATCTGCAACCTGGCGTGTGCAGGTCTTTGTTATAGAGTTGGGTAGCTTGCTAAGTAAACAGACGAATCCTGCAACAGTTTTTTACCGAAACAGCAGCAATCGGCAAACGCCCATGGGGCGTGCGCTGCGGCGGATTGTCGCAGCCGGTTCAGCGCTGTGAAACAAATTTCATCCAACAAAAAACCCATCCGAAGATGGGTTTTTTTATCGCTGCACGGGATCAGCGCAGGGTAGTGCTCTGTGGCGTGGTGTCGGCATCACGGCCTTCGGCAACGCCCAGGTCGTCTTCCGGACGGCCGTCGATGATGGCGCGGCCACCGGAAGCCAGCTCGGTCTGCAGGACTTTCTCGTCCAGCTCGCCTACCCACTTGGCAACCACCAGCGTGGCAACCGCGTTACCGACCAGGTTGGTCAGTGCGCGTGCTTCGGACATGAAGCGGTCGATACCCAGGATCAGTGCCAGGCCGGCGACCGGCAGTTGGCCAACGGCCGACAGCGTAGCGGCCAGCACGATGAAGCCCGAACCGGTGACACCGGCAGCGCCCTTGGAGGACAGCAGCAGTACCAGCAGCAGGGTGATCTGGTGAGTCAGGTCCATGGTGGTGTCGGTCGCCTGGGCGATGAACACGGCGGCCATGGTCAGGTAGATCGAGGTGCCGTCCAGGTTGAACGAGTAGCCAGTCGGAATGACCAGGCCTACTACCGACTTCTTCGCACCCAGGCGTTCCATCTTGATCAGCATGCGAGGCAGTGCCGATTCCGAGGAAGAAGTGCCCAGAACGATCAGCAGTTCTTCACGGATGTAACGGATCACCTTGACCACGCTGAAGCCGTGAGCGCGGCAGATGGCGCCCAGCACCAGCAGCACGAACAGTACGCAGGTGACGTAGAAGCAGATCATCAGTTGGCCCAGCTGCACCAGCGAACCTACACCGTAGGCGCCGATGGTGAAGGCCATGGCACCGAACGCACCCAGCGGCGCCAGCTTCATGATCATGTTGATGATGTTGAACATGGCGTGGGCGAAGCGATCGATCAGGTCCAGCAACGGCTTGCCGTAGGCACCCAGGCGATGCAGGGCGAAACCGAAGATCACCGAGAACATCAATACCTGAAGGATATCGCCGTTGGCGAAGGCGCCGACGATGGTGTTCGGGATCACGTTGAGGATGAAGCCGACGATGCTCTGGTCAGCGCCTGCCGAAACGTAGCTGGCGATCTTGCTGGCGTCCAGGGTCGATACGTCGACGTGCATGCCGGCACCGGGCTGGACCACGTTGACCACAACCAGGCCGATGATCAGCGCCAGGGTCGAGACGACTTCGAAGTACAGCAGGGCGTAGCCACCGGTCTTGCCGACCGACTTCATGCTCTGCATGCCGGCGATGCCGCTGACCACGGTGCAGAAGATGATGGGGGCGATGACCATCTTGATCAGCTTGATGAAGCCGTCGCCGAAAGGCTTGAGCTTGACCGCGAACTGAGGGTAGAAGTGGCCGATCAGAATACCGATGATGATCGCGACGATCACCTGGAAATACAGCGATTTGTACAGCGGCTGACGAGTCGTCATTTTGCAAGTTCCTCAAGTGTATCGCCTGGCACCCGTTCCGGAGTGTTCGCGACACCTAAAGCACGAACCCTCCTGTCTGGAGGGATTTGTTGTGGGCGAGTTGCACGGTGGCAAACCTCTGCGGAATGTATTGCAGGTGCCGTGCCATAGTTGCGTACTGATGGCACAACACGGGTGGCTGCGGCCTGGGCAGGCGTATGGTTGTCGTCACATAGCTGTACAAGTGGCGGGAATCCGCCCTGTGCGCCTCCCTGCGCCGAAACCGTGGCGGATATCCGCCCACGAAAAAGGGCCCCGCAGGGCCCTTGTCGTTACCGCAACGCAGCCACTCAGCTGCCTTTTACCGATTTGCCGTCCACCGTGCCGTCCTGCAGCATGATGTTGTACTCCTTGCCGTCGGTCTCGACCTGCTGCAGGCGCACCAGCAGGTAGTCCCAATCCTTGGCGAACCAGAGCACGGTGATGCGCTTGCTTTGGGTGGGATCGCGCACGCGCTCGACCTTGATCGCGTCGACCTGGCCCGCCTTGGTCTCGACCTTCTCGGTACCCAGCACGCGGAAGTCGTAGGTGTCGATCTCGTCGCCATCGACCACCTGGTAGCTCATGCTCTTCTTGCCTGCGGCAACGTCGTGCTGCAGAGCCAGCTGATAGGTGGATTTGTCCAGGACGCCGGTGTTGAGGGGCAGGTTGATCGGGTCGCCACGGTCGGTACCGGTGACCTTCTTGGCCGCCCAGTCGAAGTCGAGGTTGACCTTGCGGGCCTTGCCCAGCCCGCCACGTTCGAAATTGTAGGTCTCGGGCAGCATGGCTTCCTTGTCGACACGCAGGGTGCTGACTTCACTCAGGCTGGCAATCATCATCGAGGCCTTGAATGCCAGCGTCCAATCGCCATTGGCGCCTTTGCTCAGGCTGCGCTCGGCAGTACCGCTCATGGGCAGCTGTTTCCAGTCGGCCGTGTAGCTGGCGGAAAAGGGCTTGAGCTCTGCGGCGTGAAGCGGAAGGGCCAGCAGGGCAACGGCGAAGAGCAGGGCGCGACGCATATAAACTCCTAGAGTCGAATCAAATGGCCACAAGCCGGTAACGGCTGGCCATCGAGCAGTGCGCCCTGTTCGCCCAGGCGCACACGGCCTTCGGCGAACCAGCGCACTGCCAGCGGGTAGATCTGGTGTTCCTGGGCATGCACCCGTTGCGCCAGGGTGTCTGGCGTATCGGTCGACTGTACCGGAATCACTGCCTGTACGACCAGTGGCCCGCCATCGAGTTCCTCGGTGACGAAGTGCACGCTGCAGCCATGCTCCCGGTCCCCGGCCTCGAGCGCGCGACGGTGGGTATGCAGACCCTTGTAACGCGGCAGCAGGGAGGGATGGATGTTGAGCAGACGGCCCTGGTAGTGACGCACGAAAGACGGGCTGAGGATGCGCATGAAGCCGGCGAGGACCACCAGGTGGGGTTGGTACTGGTCGACGAGGTCGATCAGGGCAGCATCGAAGGCTTCGCGGTCGGCGAACCCCTGATGCTCCAGTACGCGTGCCTCGATGCCTGCATCGCGTGCGCGCAGCAGGCCAAGGGCATCGGCCCGGTTGGAAACCACCGCGGCGATGCGGGCGGGGTTGCCTGCCTGCAGGCTGTCGAGCAAGGCCTGCAGGTTGCTGCCGGTGCCCGACAGCAGCACCACGACGTTACAGGTCGAAGGCATCAGTGAGCCTTGAGGTTCTTCAGTTCGACCTGTGCGGCACCTTCAGCGGCCTGGGCGATTTCACCGATGACCCAAGGTTGCTCGCCGGCGGCGCGCAGGGACGCCAGGGTTTTCTCGACATCGGCCTGGGCCACGCAGATGACCATGCCGACGCCGCAGTTCAGCACGCGATGCATCTCGTGCTCATCGACGTTGCCCTGCTGCTGCAGCCAGTCGAACACCGCAGGACGCTGCCAGCTGGCGACGTCGACCACGGCCTGGGCACCCTTGGGCAGGACCCGCGGGATATTGTCGAGCAGCCCGCCGCCGGTGATGTGGGCCATGGCCTTGACGGCTCCGGTGTCCTTGATCAGTTGCAGCAGGGGTTTGACGTAGATGCGCGTGGGTGCCATCAGCAGGTCGGTCAACGGCTTGCCGTCGAGCTCGACGGTCTCGATGTCGGCACCGGCGACTTCGATGATCTTGCGCACCAGCGAATAACCGTTGGAGTGAGGGCCCGAAGACGGCAGGGCGATCAACGCGTCGCCGTTGGCGACCTTGCTGCCGTCGATGATCTCGGCCTTCTCGACCACACCCACGCAGAAGCCGGCCAGGTCGTAGTCTTCGCCTTCATACATGCCCGGCATCTCGGCCGTCTCGCCGCCTACCAGAGAGCAACCGGCCAGTTCGCAGCCGGCGCCGATGCCGGTGACCACGGTGGCGGCGGTGTCGACGTTGAGCTTGCCGGTGGCGTAGTAGTCGAGGAAGAACAGCGGCTCGGCGCCACACACCACCAGGTCGTTGACGCACATGGCAACCAGGTCGATGCCGATGCTTTCATGGCGATTGAGGTTCAGTGCCAGGCGCAGCTTGGTGCCCACACCGTCGGTGCCCGACACCAGCACGGGCTGCTTGTAGCCGGCCGGGATTTCGCACAAGGCACCAAAACCGCCCAGGCCGCCCATGACCTCGGGGCGCGCGGTACGCTTGGCGACGCCTTTGATGCGTTCGACCAATGCTTCACCGGCGTCGATGTCTACACCGGCGTCCTTGTAGCTCACGGAGGGTTTATTGCTCATGATCCAGGCCTTTAAAGGAGGGAGTCGGGGGAGTCGACCGTCGTCGATCCACGAAGGCGCGCGATTTTATCAGGCTTGTCCGAACGTCACCAGCGCGGTTCGACGGTTGTGCCATTGCCGGCTTGCGCCCGCCCGCAGCCAAGGCGCGCGCGGGCATGCTACATTGGGCGCCGAGCTTGACCACTGAGCTTTTTGCCGATTGTACGGTCACAGCCTCAATCCGCTATTACCGTCGGGAAACGTCCATGCGTCTGCGCCACTACCTGCTAGCCACCTGCATCACCCTGTCGAGCGTGCCGCTGCACGCCGAAACCATCAGCAACCTGTATCAGGTGCGTGAGCCCGTGGCCAGCCAGACGCCGGAAGAGCGTACCCAGGCCACCCAGCGTGCGCTGGAAACCCTGGTGCTGCGCCTGACCGGCGACGCCAAGGCGTTTGCCAGCCCAGGCCTGGCCAGCGTGCGCAAGGATCCACAGCAGATCATCAGCCAGTACGGCTACGATGCAGGCCCGCCCGAGTCGCTGCAGGTCGATTTCGACATGGCCAGCACCGACACCGCCTTGCGCTCGGCGGGTCTGCCGACCTGGGGCAGCAATCGGCCTTCGATCCTGGGCTGGTGGTTGAGCGACAGCGTCGAGGGCAGCAGCCTGGTCGGTGACGGCCAATCCGCCGCCGCGCCGCTGCGCCGCGCCGCACAGCATCGCGGTCTGCCATTGCGCCTGCCCCTGGCCGACCTCGGCGAGCAGGGCGTGGGTACTGCACAGAACCTCGAAGCCAGCGACCCGGCGGCGCTGCGTGGCGCGTCCGAGCGCTACGGTGCCGATGGCCTGCTGGCTGTGCATGCGCGCGAGGAGGAAGGCAAATGGTCGGGCACCTGGCGCCTGTGGCTGGGCAACCAGCGCGAACAGGGCAAGGCCGAGGGCGCCGACCAGGCGGCCCTTGCCGATGCCGTGCTGCTGGCCGTCAGTCAGCGCTTGGCCACGCGTTTCGTGGCCAAGCCCGGCGCCAGCAGCGAAATGACCCTGGCGGTCGAAGGCATGAACCTGGAGCGTTACGCGCAGATGGGTCGCCTGCTCGAATCCTACGGTGCGCGCCTGCGCACGGTGGACGGCGACAAGGTCGTCTACCGCGTGACGGGCAGTGCCGAGCAGTTGCGCGCGCAACTGGGCCTGGCCAAGCTGCAGGAGGTGCCGTACCAGGCGCCCGCGGTACCGGTCGATGCCCAGGCGGCTCCCGGCATGCCGGCGGCAGCGCCCCAGCCCGCGCCGGACCTGAGCTTTCGCTGGTAAGCCAGCGACGCCAGTGCGGCGCCGCACTGGCGTCGCACCCAATTCCCGTTTTGTCTCTTCTATATATAGCTGGGCTGTCCGATGACTGATATGCGCCGTTGGTTCTGGCTGGGAGCAGTGCTGCTGCTCTGCGTGTTCTTCTACCTGCTGCATCCGATTCTCTCGCCTTTTCTGGTCGGTATCCTGCTGGCTTATCTCGCGGATCCGCTGGTCGATCGACTGGAGAAATGGAAGCTGTCGCGCACCTGGGGCGTGGTGGTGGTGTTCGCCCTGTTCACGCTGCTGTTGGTGCTGGCGCTGCTGGTGCTCATCCCCATGCTCGCCAAGCAGTTGGTCAGCCTGTACCAGATGGCCCCGCAGATGCTCGACTGGTTGCAGCATTCGGCGCTGCCATGGGTGCAGACCCGGCTGGGCCTGGCCGAAGGATTCTGGAAATTCGACCAGATCAAGGCCGCCATCAGCAGCCATATGGGACAGACCACCGATGTGGTCGGGGTGATCCTGTCCCAGGCCACGGCGTCCGGTCTCGCGTTCATGGCCTGGCTGGCCAATTTCGTGCTGATCCCCGTAGTCGCCTTCTACCTGTTGCGCGACTGGGACCTGATGATGGCGAAGATCCGCGGTCTGCTGCCACGGCAACGGGAAGGGCAGATCGTGCGCCTCGCGGGTGAGTGCCACGAGGTGCTGGGCGCGTTCGTGCGTGGCCAGCTGCTGGTGATGCTGGCCCTGGGTGTCATCTACGCCACCGGATTGATGCTGGTGGGCCTGCAGTTGGGCCTGTTGATCGGCGTCGTGGCCGGGCTTGCGGCCATCGTGCCGTACATGGGCTTCGTCATCGGCATCGGTTCGGCGATCATCGCCGGCCTGTTCCAGTTCGGCCTGGACCCGTTCCACATGATCGCCATCGTCGCCGTATTCATGATCGGCCAGGCGCTGGAGGGCATGGTGCTCACGCCTTTGCTGGTGGGCGATCGCATAGGTCTGCACCCGGTGGCGGTGATCTTCGCCATTCTCGCCGGCGGCGAGCTGTTCGGTTTCACCGGCGTGCTGCTGGCGCTGCCGGTGGCTGCAGTGATCATGGTCCTGGTGCGGCACATGCACGACCTGTACAAGGACTCGAACATCTACGCCGGCTCCGAGGATCCAGACCTGTGAGCGCGGCGGGCCCTGCGTGCTCGCTGCAGCCAAACTGTAAACCTTTGATTTTCCAAGCAGTGTTGCGCATTGTGCGGCTGCCCGGGCAGGTATAGACTTTGCACACTTCACATTGAGGCCCGTTGCAGCTCGATCCCAGGGCTGTTCAGCCAGCATGAAACCGATTCAGCTGCCCCTAGGTGTGCGTCTGCGGGATGACGCGACCTTCATCAATTACTATCCAGGCGCCAATGCCGCGGCACTCGGCTACGTCGAGCGCCTGTGCGAAGCCGACGCCGGTTGGACCGAAAGCCTCATCTACCTGTGGGGCAAGCACGGGGTAGGGCGCACTCATCTGCTGCACGCAGCCTGCCTGCGTTTCGAGCAACTGGGCGAACCGGCGGTGTACCTGCCGCTGGCCGAACTGCTCGATCGTGGCGTCGGCATCCTCGATGATCTGGCCCAGTACGAGCTGGTATGCCTGGATGACCTGCATGTGGTGGCCGGCAAGCCGGAGTGGGAAGAAGCCCTGTTCCACCTGTTCAACCGCCTTCGCGACAGTGGCCGCCGGCTGCTGATCGCCGCTTCCCACTCGCCCCGCGAACTGCCGGTGAAGCTTGCCGACCTGAAGTCGCGCCTGACCCTCGCCCTGATCTTCCAGATGCGCCCGCTGTCCGACGAGGACAAACTGCGCGCCCTGCAACTGCGTGCATCGCGTCGCGGCCTGCACCTGACCGACGAGGTCGGCCATTTCATTCTCACCCGTGGCACGCGCAGCATGAGTGCACTGTTCGAGCTGCTCGAGCGCCTCGATCAGGCCTCGCTGCAGGCGCAGCGCAAGCTGACCATCCCTTTCCTCAAGGAAACGCTGGGGTGGTAGAAAAGGCAGGTCGATTCAGCCGCTCTATGACCTGTTTCACCGGTGTTCCAATCGGTTCTAAGTCCGCCTCTGCAGCATTCTTATCTGTATAGACGTCCAGTCATGATGGTGGCATTTTGCGATTATCTTTCGGCCAATGAATTCGGGGATTCGGCGTCATTATCGTGCAACGGGGTGCGAGCGGGGCTGCAAAATGGGGCGTTAGATGTCACCGTAATTCTCCTGAGTCACATTTCGTTCGATTGAATTTGCAAATAATCGCGATACAGGTATAGTCGCTTCTCTTTCACTATTCCTCGTCACGGTCGTGCCCATGCTCAATCGCTTAGCACCCCTCGTGCCCATCGCACTGTTGACCCTTCTGGTCGGTTGCGCGGCGCAAGCGCCGGTCTCCCAGCAGCAGGTTCTGGACCCGGTCACCGCCGTCCAGCCGCATCAATCCCCTTCGAAAGCCTCGCTGCTGTTCGAAGAAGAAATCGCCACCGAAGACCAGCTGGCCCAGTTCGACGGCAGCAAGGGCTACAGCTTGCCGATCCTGGCCGACAGCATCCTTGAGCGTGGCAAATCCCTGATCGGTACCCGCTACCGTTTCGGCGGCACCGACAAGGCTTCCGGTTTCGATTGCAGTGGTTTCATCGGCTATCTGTTTCGCGAAGAGGCGGGTATGAACCTGCCGCGCTCGACTCGCGAGATGATCAACGTCAAGGCCCCACTGGTTGCCCGCAACAAGCTCAAGCCCGGTGACCTGCTGTTCTTCAGCACCAACGGCCGTGGTCGTGTCAGCCATGCCGGCATCTACCTGGGCGATGACCAGTTCATCCACTCCAGCAGCCGCCGCAGCGGTGGCGTTCGCGTAGACAGCCTGGGCGACAGCTACTGGAGCAAGACTTTCATCGAGGCCAAGCGGGCCCTGGCCATGGCGCCCACCACGATGATCTCCAGCAAATAACGGATGCAGCGCAACAAAGCGGCGGTGAGGTGAAAACCTCAGCGCCGTTTGTGTTTTCGGGTAATGAATCTAGTCTATTACGGCAGTCGGCTCAGGATGGTTCGGTACATGTCTACCCAGGCACGCGTTTTCGCTTCAATCGCATTGGCCGCCGTGCTTACCGGCTGCGCCAGTGCGCCTCCGGCCAAGGTAGTCAGGCCCAAGGTCATCAACCCGATCGTCATGAACCCCAACAACGACATGGTCGGCGCCGCCGACGACGTCTTGTTCCGGGCCTTGGGATTGGTGGGCACGCCGTACCGCTGGGGAGGCAATACGCCCGACTCCGGGTTCGACTGCAGCGGCCTGATCAGCTTCGTTTATCGCGATGCCGCCGGCATTGCCCTGCCGCGCTCGACGCGGGAAATGATCGTGATGCGCTCGCCGGATGTCGACCAGTCGCACCTGCAGTCCGGTGATCTGGTGTTCTTTGCCACCAGCGGTAGCTCGCAAGTCAGTCACGCCGGTATCTACGTAGGGGAGGGGCGTTTCGTGCATGCCCCGTCGAGCGGCGGCACGGTCAAGCTCGATTACCTGAACAAGCCCTATTGGCAAAAAGCCTATCTCAACGCCAAGCGGGTACTGCAACCCGGCCAGCTGGCGCGCAATCCGTGACCCGAACGGGGCGAGTGATCTCGCCCCGGCTTGGCTCGATCACTTGGCGGCAGTGACTCGCCAGATCTTGTTGCCCACATCGTCGGCAACCAGCACACCGCCCTTGTGGTCGGGCAGTACCGCAACCGGGCGACCCATGGCTTTCTCGTCGCCATTGAGGAAACCACTGAGCAGGTCGATGGGCTGGCCGCTCGGCTTGCCGTCCACGAACGGCACGAACACTACCTTGTAGCCGCTGTGCGGCTTGCGATTCCACGATCCATGCTGGCCGATCAGTGCGCCCGTGGTGAAGGGGGCAGGCAATCCGCTGCCGTCGGCGAAACTCAAGCCCAGCGATGCCGTATGCGGCCCGACTGCATAGTCCGGCGCGATGGCCTTGGCCACCAGTTCGGGATTCTGCGGCTCGACGCGTACGTCTACATGCTGCCCGTAATAGCTATAGGGCCAGCCGTAGAAACCGCCATCCTTGACCGAGGTGATGTAATCCGGCACCAGGTCGCTGCCGATCTCGTCGCGCTCGTTGACCGCCGTCCACAACTTGCCGGTCTTGGGTTCCCAGGCCATGCCGTTGGGGTTGCGCAGGCCGGAGGCGAAAATCCGGTGCTGGCCCGTGGCAGCATCCACTTCCCAGATTGCTGCGCGGCCTTGTTCCTGATCCATGCCGTTCTCGCCCACGTTGCTGTTGGAGCCAACGGTGACGTACAGCTTCTTGCCATCTGGGCTGGCGATGACGTTCTTGGTCCAGTGGTGGTTGAGCGTGCCGCCCGGCAGGTCCACGACTTTCTCGCCCGCGCCGCTGATCGAGGTGGCGCCATCGGTGTATTTGAAGCGCAGCAGCTTGTCGGTGTCCGCCACATAGAAATCGTTGCCGACCAGGGTCATGCCGAACGGCGAATTGAGGTTGGCGATGAAGACGGTACGGGTCTCGGCCACGCCATCACCGTCCTTGTCGCGCAGCAGCGAAATCCGGTTGGCGCTGGGCACGCCGGCGCCCGCCCGGCTCATCACCTTCTCCATGACGAAGCCGCGAATGCCCTTGCTGTCGTCGGGCTTGGCCGGCGAGTTGGTTTCCGCCACCAGCACGTCACCGTTGGGCAGCACGTAGAGCCAGCGCGGGTGGTCCAGGTCTGCGGCGAAAGCGGCCACCTGGGTGCCGGGCGCCGCCGTTGGCTTGCTACCTTCGGGCCAGCCCACCGCCGGCGCGATGTTGACGGTAGGGATCAGGGTCTTGTTGGGCTCGGGCAGCTTGGGCGAGGGGCCCGTCCCGTCGCTGACCTGCAATGACGATGTTTCGCCACAGGCGGCAAGGCCGGCAGCCAGCAGGATCAATGTAGCGAGGCGGGTCTTGTGCATGGTCGGGCTCTCTGAGGTTTTGTTCACAGAAGGTAGAGGCACTGGCGGTTGGCAAGGTTCAACCGCGTTGCCGGTCAGCGGCAGCAGGGGATCAGGTGCTGCGGATCAATTGACGCTCCTGGCTCAACCCTCTAACCTGCGCGGCTGTTCCAGGTGCTCGGCGATCGGACGATCCAGACGAGTGAAACAGGGAAGCCGGTGCGCAGCGTTCGACGCGCCATCCCGGCGCTGCCCCCGCAACGGTAGACGAGTCAAGGCTGCACACGATGCCACTGAAGTGATTCGGGAAGGCGTGTGGCCTGGGTGTGTACAGCCCCGCTCGTGAGCCCGGAGACCGGCCTGGTCCACCTTTACTGCACGCTGCAGGGCCGGCGCTCATTCTCGGGCGTCGTTGCGCCGGGCCGTGCCCTGACCCATGTACTGTCGCGCGGGGAGAGCGGCATTGACGTTCACTGTTCGGCCAGCCGGCCGCGGTGTCGCGTCGATGCTGCCTGCGTGCAGGTGTAGCGGAGAGCCACCATGAACGAAACGACCGAACGCGACGCCCGTCACCTGGCGCGCATGCTGCGCAAGAAAGCCGTGATGGACGAACGCATCGCCAATTCTCCCAACGAATGTGGCTTGCTGCTGGTGCTCAGCGGTAACGGCAAGGGCAAGAGCAGTTCGGCGTTCGGCATGCTCGCGCGAGCCATGGGCCACGGCCTGCAGTGCGGCGTGGTGCAGTTCATCAAAGGGCGCAACAGCACCGGCGAGGAACTGTTCTTCCGGCGCTTTCCCGAGCAGGTGCGCTACCACGTGATGGGTGAAGGGTTCACCTGGGAAACTCAGGATCGGCAGCGAGACACCGCGGCGGCCGAGGCTGCCTGGGACGTCTCCAGGCAGCTGATGAGCGATCCGGCCATTGGCCTGGTGGTGCTCGACGAACTCAACATTGCCCTCAAGCATGGATATCTCGACCTGGACACCGTGCTGCATGATCTGCAGGCACGTCCGCCCATGCAGCATGTGATCGTCACCGGTCGCGGGGCCAAGCCCGAGCTGATCGAACTGGCCGACACAGTCACCGAAATGGGCGTGGTCAAGCATGCGTTCCAGGCCGGCATCCGCGCCCAGAAGGGCATCGAACTATGACCGAGCCGCGCCAGTGTCCGGCGGTGCTGATCGCCGCCCCGGCCTCCGGGCAGGGCAAGACTACCGTGACCGCCGCCCTGGCGCGCCTGCATCGCAATCAGGGGCGGCGGGTGCGGGTGTTCAAGTGCGGCCCGGACTTTCTCGATCCGATGATCCTCGCTCGCGCCAGCGGCGCGCCTGTCTATCAGTTGGACATGTGGATGGTCGGCGAGCAGGACAGCCGGCGGCTGTTATGGGAAGCCGCGCAGGAAGCCGACATCATCCTCATCGAAGGCGTCATGGGCCTGTTCGACGGCACGCCGTCCAGCGCTGATCTGGCGCGTCATTTCGGCGTTCCGGTGCTGGCCGTGATCGATGGCACCGCCATGGCGCAGACGTTCGGCGCTCTTGCCCTGGGCCTGGCCTGTTACCAACCCGATCTGCCGTTCGCCGGCGTCCTGGCCAACCGGGTCGGCACGGTGCGTCACGCGCAACTGCTCGAAGGCAGCCTGACCCAGGGTCTGCGCTGGTACGGCGCGTTGTCCCGGGAAACCGGGATCGAACTGCCGAGCCGCCATCTGGGGCTGGTCCAGGCCAGCGAGCTCAACGACCTGGATACCCGCCTGGATGCCGCGGCCGCCGCGCTGGCCCAGACCTGCCAGGTGGCCTTGCCGCCTGCGGTCACCTTCGCCGCCCCGGTCGAACGCTCGGTGGTGCGCCTGCTCGATGGCGTGCGCCTTGGTGTGGCCCGCGATGCCGCGTTCGCTTTCGTCTACGACGCCAGTCTGGATGTGTTGCGCGACATGGGCGCCGAGCTGGTGTTCTTCTCACCGTTGCACGACCTGCGGCTACCGCCATGCGACAGCCTGTACCTACCCGGTGGCTACCCCGAGCTGCACCATTTGGCGCTCGCCGCCAACGTTTCGATGCTCGACGATATCCGCGCTCACCATGCCGCGGGCAAGCCGCTGCTGGCCGAATGCGGCGGCATGCTCTACTTGCTCGACGCACTGACCGATGTCGAAGGGGCCCGCGCGCAACTGCTGGGTCTGCTGCCCGGCGAAGCAGTCATGCAGAAGCGCCTGGCGGCCCTGGCCTTGCAGGCGGTCGAGCTGCCGGAGGGGGTATTGCGCGGGCACACCTATCACCACTCGCTGACCAGTACCGAACTGCAGCCGATTGCTCGCGGCGTCAGCCCCAATGGCGGTCGCGGCGCCGAGGCGGTTTACCGCCAGGGTCGGATGACGGCCTCTTACGTGCATTTCTATTTCCCGTCCAATCCCACGGCGGTGGCCGCACTGTTCGCGCCCGATGATCGCGCGCCTGCAGCCGGGCATCGGGCGGCGTCATGAGCGAGCCCTACAGCGACAGCGAGCGCGCCGCCATCTACCGAGTGATCGCCGAACGCCGCGACATGCGTCACTTCGCCGGCGGCAGCGTCCCCCCGGAGCTGCTTGCGCGGTTGCTGGCGGCCGCCCACCAGGGGCCCAGCGTCGGCCTGATGCAGCCCTGGCGATTCATTCGCATCAGCGACGCGGGTGTGCGCGGTCGCATCCAGGCGTTGGTCGAGCAAGAACGACTGCGCACCGCACACGCCATGGGCGAGCGTTCGGACCAGTTCATGCAGCTCAAGGTCGAAGGGATCGCGGACTGCGCCGAGGTGCTGGTGGCGGCGCTGATGGACGATCGCGAGCGCCATGTGTTCGGCCGCCGGACCTTGCCGGAAATGGACCTGGCCTCGGTGTCCTGCGCCATCCAGAACCTGTGGCTGGCGGCGCGCGCCGAGGGTTTGGGCATGGGTTGGGTGTCGCTGTTCGATCCCCATGCACTGGCCGAGGTACTGGGCATGCCCGCTGGAGCCAAGCCGGTGGCGGTACTGTGCCTGGGGCCGGTCGAAGGCTTCTACGATGCGCCGATGCTGGAACTTCAAGGCTGGGCTGCCCCCCAGCCGCTCGAACACATGCTGTACGAAAACCAATGGGGAAAATCGTTGTGAGCATTGCGTTGATGACGGCGGCCGGGGTGGCGCTCGATGCCCTGTTGGGCGAGCCGCGCAGGCACCATCCGCTGGTTGCCTTCGGCCGTCTGGCCAACCGGATCGAAGCACGTTTCAACCGTGCCGGACGTGGCTGGCGCAGCCACGGTGTCACCGCCTGGTTCCTGGCCGTGTTGCCCCTGACCCTGTTGGCGACATTGCTGTCCTGGCTGCCGCTGGTCGGCTGGCTGGTGGAGATTGGCGCGCTGTACCTGGCGCTGGGCATGCGCAGCCTGGGGGAGCACGTGATGCCCGTGGCCCAGGCCCTGCGCAGCGACGATCTGGCCAGCGCTCGTCAGCGTGTCGGCTATCTGGTGAGCCGGCAGACCGATGAGCTGGACGCCGAAGCAGTGGCCCGGGCCGGCACCGAATCGGTGCTGGAAAACGGCAGTGATGCGGTGTTCGCGGCGATCTTCTGGTTCGTCGTGGCCGGCGCGCCCGGGGTTGTCCTGTATCGCTTGAGCAACACGCTGGACGCCATGTGGGGCTACCGCAACGAACGCTTCGAGCGTTTCGGTTGGGCGGCGGCGCGGATCGACGACGTGCTCAACTACATCCCGGCGCGCCTGGTTGCGCTCACCTATGCCGTGCTGGGCAAGACCCGCCTGGCCTTGCGCTGCTGGCGCCGGCAGGCACCGCAGTGGGACAGCCCCAACGCCGGCCCGGTGATGGCGGCAGGGGCCGGCGCATTGGGCGTGCAGCTGGGCGGTCCGGCTATCTATCACGGCGAGCTGCATGAGCGGGCCGTGCTGGGCGAGGGTGCGCCGGCCGATGCCGACAGCATCGAGCGCGGCTGGAACCTGGTCCAGCGCGGCGTGTGGCTGTGGCTGTTGGTGCTGTGTCTGGGAGGCTTGCTCGATGCTTGAACACGGAGGGCGCTTGCGCCAGGCGGTGCTCGAATACGGTATCGCCGAAGACGACTGGGTCGACCTGTCCACCGGTATTGCGCCATGGGCTTTCCCCCTGCCCGAGATCACAGCGCGCGCCTGGGCGCGGCTGCCGGAAAACGAAGACGGCCTGGAAGACGCCGCGCGCAGCTACTACGGCTTCGCGCACGTGCTGCCGGTGCCGGGCTCGCAAGCGGCCATTCAGACACTGCCACGCCTTCGTCGCAGTGGTCGGGTAGGGGTGCTGTCGCCGTGCTACGCCGAACATGCCGAGGGCTGGCGACAAGCGGGGCATGTGGTACGCGAAATCAGCGAAGACGAGGTCGAGCACTTCATCGACAGTCTCGACGTGCTGGTCGTCGTTAACCCGAACAACCCCACTGGCCGGCTGTTGTCCGCCGACTGCCTGCTGGCCTGGAATGCGCGTCTGAACAGCCGGGGCGGCTGGCTGGTGGTCGATGAAGCGTTCATGGACAACACCCCGCGTGCCGGTCTGGCTCGCTACGGCGTACAACCTGGGTTGATCGTGCTGCGCTCGTTCGGCAAGTTCTTCGGGCTGGCGGGTGTACGTCTGGGCTTCGTCCTCGGCGAGCCGCGCCTGCTGCGCTTGCTGGCCGACCTGATCGGCCCTTGGGCAGTGAGCGGACCGACACGCCAGCTGGGGCAGGCCTGCCTGCTCGACCAGCCGTCGCAGCAGGCGCAGATCGCCCGCTGCGCCGCCGCCAGCGAGCGCCTTGCCCAATGCTTGCGGCGCCACGACCTGGCGCCACAGGGCGGCTGCGCACTGTTCCAGTCGGTGGCGTACGAAGGGGCCGAGCGCCTGCAGGATTTCCTCGCCCGTCGCGGCATCCTCGTCCGGCTGTTCAAGCAGGACAGCCGCCTGCGCTTCGGCCTGCCTGCCCGCGAGGGCGACTGGGCACAACTCGAATCCGCCCTGGGCGAGTATCGCAAGGAGCATGCATGAGCACATTGATGGTTCAGGGCACCACGTCCGATGCCGGGAAAAGCACGCTGGTCACCGCGCTGTGCCGCTGGCTGACCCGTCAGGGCGTGGCGGTGGTGCCGTTCAAACCGCAGAACATGGCGCTCAACAGTGCGGTGACTGCCGACGGCGGCGAGATCGGTCGCGCCCAGGCGGTGCAGGCCCAGGCCGCGTACCTGCAGCCGCACACCGACATGAACCCGGTGTTGCTCAAGCCCAACAGCGACACCGGTGCCCAGGTGATCATCCATGGGCGCGCCGTGACCAGCATGAACGCCGTCGCGTATCACGACTACAAGGCCATCGCCATGCAGGCGGTACTGGCTTCGCACCAACGGCTGAGCGCAAGCTACCCGGTGGTGGTGGTCGAAGGCGCCGGGTCGCCAGCGGAGATCAACCTGCGCGCCGGCGACATCGCCAACATGGGCTTCGCCGAGGCGGTGGACTGCCCGGTGCTGCTGATCGCCGACATCAACCGCGGCGGTGTATTCGCCCATCTGGTTGGTACCCTGGAACTGCTTTCGCCGACTGAACAGGCGCGGGTTCAGGGCTTCATCATCAATCGCTTTCGCGGCGACATCGCCTTGCTCCAGCCAGGCCTGGATTGGCTGGAGGCCCGTACCGGCAAGCCGGTGATCGGTGTGCTGCCGTATGTCATGGACCTGCACCTGGAGGCCGAAGACGGCCTGGATCGGCGTCAGTCAAGCAAGGCCGACAAGGTGCTCAAGGTGATCGTGCCGGTCTTGCCGCGCATCAGCAACCACACCGATTTCGACCCGCTGCGCCTGCACCCGCAGGTCGACCTGCAGTTCATCGGCGTGGGCGATGACATCCCCCCGGCCGACCTGATCATCCTGCCCGGCTCGAAGAGCGTGCGTGCCGACCTGGCCCACCTGCGTGCCCAGGGCTGGGAACAAGCGATCTCCCGCCATTTGCGTTATGGCGGCAAAGTGCTGGGCATCTGCGGCGGGCTGCAGATGCTCGGCACGCGCATCGACGACCCGCTGGGCCTCGAAGGCGCAGCCGGTTCCAGTACGGGGCTGGGCCTGCTGGAGTTCACCACCGAACTGCAGGCGCAAAAGCAGCTGCGCAACGTGACCGGCCAGTTGACCCTTGAACAGGCCGCCGTCAGCGGCTACGAGATCCATGCCGGGGTGACCACCGGGGCGGCGCTGGATCATCCGGCGGTGCAATTGAGCGACGGTCGCCGCGATGGCGCGATCAGCGCCGACGGGCAGATTCTGGGCACCTACCTGCACGGCTTGTTCGAAGCGCCGCAGTCATCGGTGGCATTGCTGCGCTGGGCGGGGCTGGCCGACGTGCAGTCGGTGGATTACCACGCGTTGCGCGAGGCCGACATCGAGCGCCTGGCCGACCTGGTCGAGCAGCACCTGGACACCGCGCGCCTGCGCGAGCTGTGCGGCTTGCCTGGGGGAGGTGCCTGACATGCTGCAACTGATCCTCGGCGGTGCCCGCTCCGGCAAGAGCCGCCTGGCCGAACGGCTGGCCACCGACAGCCAGCTGCACGTCGTATACATTGCTACCAGTCAGCCGGTGGATGGCGAGCTTGACCAGCGGGTGGCCTTGCACCGCGAGCGCCGTCCCGATCATTGGGGGCTGGTGGAAGAGCCACTTGCTTTGGCCGACGTGCTGCGTGCTCAAGCGCGCAGCGATCGCTGCCTGTTGGTTGACTGCCTGACCCTGTGGCTGACCAATCTGCTCATGCTCGACGAGCCCGAGCGCTTGAAGGCAGAGCGTCAAGCTCTGCTGGAAACACTGCCTGGCCTGCCGGGACACATCCTATTCGTCAGCAACGAAACCGGCCTGGGCGTCGTGCCGCTGGGTGAACTGACCCGCCGCTACGTCGACGAGGCGGGCCTGCTGCACCAGGCCCTGGCCGAACGCTGCGAGCGAGTGGTGTTCACCGTGGCCGGCCTTCCCATGGTATTGAAAGGACCTGCGTTATGAACTCAGCCTGGTGGCTGCACACTGCCCGTGCCGCCGATGCCCGCATTCATCGCGAGGCGCTGGAGCGTCAGCAGCAGTTGACCAAGCCGGCCGGCTCGCTCGGCGCGCTGGAACAGGTGGCCGTGCAACTGGCCGCATTGCAAGGGCGGCTCAAGCCCTCGGTCGAGCAGGTCTGGGTCTCGGTGTTCGCTGCCGACCACGGCATCGTCGCCGAGGGCGTCTCGCCCTATCCGCAGGAAGTCACTGCGCAAATGGTGCACAACTTCGTCGACGGCGGTGCGGCCATCAGCGTATTGGCCCGCCGCCTGCAGGCACGCCTGGAAGTGGTGGACCTCGGTACCGCGACGCCGCTGGGCGATCTGCCTGGCGTACAGCATGTGCGGATCGCTGCCGGTACGCGCAATTTCATCGACGCGCCGGCGATGGGTGTCGAGCAGGGCACGCAGGCACTGCAGGCCGGTCGCGACAGCGTGCTGCGGGCGAAAGCCAGCGGCACCGAGCTGTTCATCGGCGGTGAGATGGGCATCGGCAACACCACGTCTGCCACCGCGCTGGCCTGCGCCTCGCTGGCGTGCGCCGTGGTCGATCTGGCCGGGCCGGGCACCGGTCTGGACGCCGCTGGCGTGACCCACAAGGTGCAGGTCATCGAGCGCGCCTTGAAGGCCCATGCCGGGCTGCCCGACGAACCACTGCAGCGCCTGTTCTGCTACGGTGGCTTCGAGGTTGCCGCGCTGGTCGGCGCCTACCTGGCCTGTGCCCAGGAGGGCATCGTGGCACTGGTGGATGGTTTCATCTGCAGTGTCGCGGCGCTGTTGGCGGTGCAGTTGAACCCGTCCATCCGGCCTTGGCTGCTGTTCGCTCACAACGGCGCCGAACCCGGCCATCGCCATGTCCTGGCAGCCCTCGAGGCGCAACCGTTGCTGCAACTGGGCTTGCGCCTGGGCGAAGGCAGCGGCGCCGCCTTGGCCGTGCCGCTGTTGCGCCTGGCGTGCGACCTCCACGGGCAAATGGCGACCTTCGCCGAAGCGGCCGTCGCGGACCGTCCGGCATGACCCTGCACCTGGATCTGCTGCGCCATGGCGAAACCGAGATCGGCGGGTTTCGCGGCAGCCTCGATGACGCCCTGACCGAGCGCGGTTGGGCCCAACTGCACGCGGCGGTTGCCGACCGTTCCGGTTGGGACCGCATCGTCAGCTCACCGCTGCAGCGATGCGCACGCTTCGCCGAGGTGCTGGCCGAACAGCGCGGTCTGCCGCTGAGCTTCGAAGTCGGTCTTCAGGAGCTGCATTTCGGCGCCTGGGAAGGCCTGAGTGCGGCGCAATTGATGCAGACCGACGAAGCCGGCCTGGGTCTGTTCTGGAACGACCCCTACGCCTTCACGCCACCCGACGGCGAGCCCATGCTGGATTTTTCCGCGCGCATCCATGCCGCGTTGCGCAGGTTGCACCTGCAATATCCGGGCGAGCGGTTGCTGCTGGTGGTGCACGGCGGGGTCATGCGCCTGTTGCTGGCCGAAGCACGCGCCCTGCCACGCGAACAGCTGCTCCAAGTCGAGGTCGGACACGCTGCCTTGTTCAGTGTGGTGATGGCAGCCGACGGCAGCCTGAGCGAGCCGTCCTGAGCATGCTGCCGTTCTGGATCGCCTTGCAGTTTCTCAGCAGCTTGCCGGTGCGCCTGCCCGGTATGCCCAGTCCAGAGGCTTCCGGGCGCTCGCTGTTGTTCTATCCTGCCGTGGGGCTGCTGTTCGGCGTGCTCTTGTGGACCGCCAGTGCGCTGCTCGCCGGAACGCCAGTGCTTCTGCACGCCGCCCTGTTGCTGACATTGTGGGTGGTGCTCAGCGGTGGCCTGCACCTGGACGGTCTGGCGGACAGTGCCGATGCCTGGCTGGGCGGATTCGGCGACCGCGAACGCACCTTGCTGATCATGAAGGACCCACGCAGCGGTCCCATGGCCGTGGTGACGCTGATGTTGGTGCTGCTGCTCAAGTTCTGTGCGCTGCTGGCCTTGCTCGAGCAGGGCCAGCAGGCCGCGCTGATGCTGGCCCCGATACTGGCGCGCGCTGCCATGCTCGGCTTGTTCATGACCACGCCCTACGTGCGCGCAGGCGGGCTGGGCCAGGCCCTGGCCGACCACCTGCCGCGTCGTGCCGGCGCCTGGTTGCTGGCAGGCGTGGCACTGGTCAGCCTGGCGTTCTGCGGGGTTTGGATCAGCCTGCTGGTGCTGGCTGGCTTCGTGGCGCTGCGACGCCAGATGATCAAGCGTTTGGGCGGCACCACCGGTGACACCGCCGGCGCCATGCTCGAGTTGCTCGAACTGTTGCTGCTGCTGGGCGCTGCGCTGTAGAACCTGCCTGGCAGATGGTTGCATGCGGCGCTGCCTGTCGGCGATGAACAGGCATACAATCGAGCGGCCTGTCCCCTCATGCCTGGAGCACACAATAATGACATCGGTATGGCGTACCAGCGGCTGGGTCCTACTCGGCGCAGCCCTGATCCTTGCCCTGTCCCTGGGCATTCGCCACGGCTTCGGTCTGTTCCTGGCGCCCATGAGCGCGGAGTTCGGCTGGGGCAGGGGCGTATTCGCGCTGGCCATCGCGCTGCAGAACCTGATCTGGGGCCTGGCCCAACCCTTTGCCGGCGCCCTGGCGGATCGCTTCGGCGCCGGGCGGGTGGTTGCGGTGGGTGGTGTGCTCTACGCGGTCGGCCTTGGCTGCATGGGGCTGGCCAACTCCGAGTTGAGCCTGAGCCTCAGCGCTGGCCTGCTGATCGGCCTGGGGCTCTCCGGTACGTCGTTCTCGGTGATTCTGGGCGTGGTCGGGCGAGCCCTGCCCGCTGAACACCGCAGCATGGGCATGGGGATCGCCAGCGCTGCCGGCTCGTTCGGGCAATTCGCGATGCTGCCCGGCACGCTCGGCCTTATCAGTTGGCTGGGCTGGTCGACGGCCTTGCTGGTGATGGGCGTACTGGTGGCGTTCATCGTCCCCCTGGTACGCATGCTCAAGGACCGGCCACTGCCAGCCCAGGCCCACGATCAGAGCCTTGGCCAGGCGCTGCGTGAGGCGTGCGGCCATTCAGGGTTCTGGCTGCTGGCGCTGGGCTTCTTCGTGTGTGGTTTCCAGGTGGTATTCATCGGTGTGCACCTGCCGTCCTACCTCGTCGACCAGCACCTCCCGGCAAGCGTCGGCACCACGGTTCTGGCGCTGATCGGGCTGTTCAACATCTTCGGCACCTACATCGCCGGCTGGCTGGGTGGGCGCATGTCCAAGCCGCGACTGCTGACCGCCTTGTACCTGATGCGCGCCGTCGTGATCGTGCTGTTCCTGTGGTTCCCGGTCACTACCGTCAGCGCCTGCCTGTTCGGCATGGCGATGGGGCTGCTCTGGTTATCCACCGTTCCCTTGACCAACGGTACCGTCGCAACGCTGTTTGGCGTGCGCAACCTGTCGATGCTCGGTGGCATCGTGTTTCTCTTCCACCAGCTGGGCGCGTTTCTGGGAGGCTGGCTGGGCGGCCTGGTGTACGACCAGACCGGCAGCTATGACCTGGTCTGGCAGCTGTCGATTGCGTTGAGCCTGCTCGCCGGTGCGCTCAACTGGCCGGTGCGCGAACGCCCCGTTGCCCGGCTGCAGGCGCAGGGAGCGAGCGCATGAGCAGACTCCGCAGCGTGCAACTCGCCATGGCATGCGCACTGGCGGCGCTGCTGGGGCTGGCGTGGTGGGGCTGGCAGCAGGGCGGACTGGCCCTGCTGCAAATGAACATGAGCCTGTGCTGACGTCACACATGAAAAAGCCCCGAACCGGTCGGGGCTTTTCGTATTACCTGATCGATCAGAAGCGGTAGGTCACTGAAGTACCGAAGCCATGTGCGCTGTTCTCGTACTTGGCCTGGTAGGCACCCTTGGTGGCGCTGACCAGGTTGATCTTCGTGTCTTCTTCCTTCAGGTAGGAATAGGCGAAGTCGAAGGTCAGGTCGTCCGTCGGGCTCCAGCCAGCACCCAGGCTGAGGATGGCGCGGTCGCCCGTCGGGATGCGTGGCGAACGGTTGGTGTTGTTGGTCGGCGACTGGTCAACCGAAAAGCCCGTGCGCAGCGTCCACTGTTTGTTCAGTTTGTAGGCGGCGCCCACGGCATGAGACCAGGTGTCGTGCCAGTTCTGTTCTTCGGTGATGGTGCCGATCGACGAGCGCAGCGCGGCAGGCACGCCTTCGTTCTCGACCGAGATTTCCTTCAGGCGGCTCCAACGGGTCCAGGTGCTGCCTGCGTACAGGGTCCAGTCCTGGTTGAGTTCGTGGGTGACCGAGAAGTCCACCGACTCAGGCGTGTCGATGTCCAGCGATGCATCGTACTTGCTGCCGTTGAACGGCCCGAACCCCGAACCTTCGACCTTGGTATGGCCGTCCAGCTTGTACTTGACCTTGGAGTGGTAGGTCAGGCCCACGCGGGTATTGTCAGTGGCCTGAACGAGCACGCCGACGTTGAAGCCCACGGCGGTATCGTCGCCCTTGATCTTGACTTCGCCGTCGTTGCGGCCTGGCGTCGCGCGGTTCAGCGCGGCCGACGTCAGCTCGCCTTCAAGGCGGTTGAAGGTCGGACCGAAGCCGATCGACACGCGCTCGTTGAAGGCATAGCTGACGGTAGGCTGCAGCGTGACGACCGCCACATGGCTCTTGTCGCCCCAGTAGCGGCCGGCAAAACCGCTTTCATAGTCGGTGACCAGACCGAAAGGCGCGTACAGACCGAAACCGACGGTCCAGTTGTCATCCAGTGGTTTGACGTAGTAGCCCATCGGGACGCCAACGAACGGGACCATGTCGCCGTCGTTGCTGCCGCCGAAGGTTCCACGGCCGCTGATGTCGGTCTTGGCGACGATGGCCGCAGCGCCGACGCTGACCTGTTCACGTTTGATGCGGGACATGCCGGCAGGGTTGCCATAGACAGTGCTGGCGTCCTCGGCGGACGACGAGCGACCGGCGAAGCCGGTACCCATGCCGCTGATGCTTTGTTCATTGAGGGCGAAGCCGGCAGCGAAAAGCTGGCTGGATGCCAGGGTGACAGCGAAGCCGAGAGTGGTCTTGAGCATTGGTCTTTTCATTGTTTTAACTCTAGGGGGGCACTGAGGCGCAAGCTACCAACATTTTCACTGCAACGCTATAGCCTGAAACACTCTGGCTAGAGCGGTTTTGTAGGACAATCCGACCAGAATTTACGGGCGCCCGAATGCAGCTTCCAGGGGCCGCGTATGCGCCACGCCTGTGCCATGGGCGCACGCCGGTGCCTGGTAGATTCCACGCAGCTGTCTAGCTCGGGCAAGACGGGGTCATTGGCGTGCAGAAAAATGACGTCAGATTTTCGATCGCGAGTCAGTGGGCGACGCGCGGTGGTCCTTCGGCCGGACTGGCGAACTGTAATGTGCGTTTACAGTTGCATGCATCGACAGCATGCCAAGGCCTGCGCCTCCCCCAAATCGCGGGCATGAAAAAGCCCCGACGGGTCGAGGCTTTTCTATACATCACATCGTTGTGCATCGCTGCAGCGATCAGGCAACCAGGGCCTGACGCGTACGGTCGATCACGGCCTGCAGCGGTTCGGCACTGGAGTACTGTTCCGGATACAAGCGTTCGCTGTGACGGGCGATACCGTGCTCATTGACGATGGTGAAGCTGAAGCAGCCTTTGCGCGCGGCCATGATCAGGCAGTTCATCGGAGCGAAGGCGTGGGTGAGGGTGCGGATGGCATCCTGGGTCTGGATATGAGTCATGTTGTTGTATGTTCCTGCAATGGTCACGACTTGGAGCCGTGATCGATAAAAACGTTCCAGTAGCGCGGGCCTTTGGGCCGGGCGAAGAACCTGTCTGGAACAAGACAGCCAGTGAACAGCGCTTTATCGTTTTGGCTGTTGGGCTGACTGGTAGGTACTTAGGAGGGCAGGCAACATTCCGGGCTAAGGTTCGGGGCCCTGGATGCAGATCCTGATCAATCGTAGGTTGGTCGGGGCAGAGTAATTCGCTTGATGCCGGACTTGTTCGCAAGTCGGGGAGCGTTACCTGGAGACCATCATGTTGGTCGAGCCCGTGTGAACAGGGTGGTCGACCTGAATTGACTTTCAGCTTGGTACTAACGGGTCGAAGACTATCGCATCGGCTATGAGAAGCGCAAGCGATATTCCGAAAAAATACCTTATGGCTACCTTGAAGACGCAAACGAAGGCCCGGTCACTGCAGGTGCAAGAAAACGTGTCTGTCCGGTCTGATCGTGCTTCGTCGATCATGGCTACTCGGTATGACTCACGCAAGTCAATGAAAAAAAACGTCTTTTCGAGTTGGTGAAAAAATCGACAGTTTGACTTCAGGCCCCATTCCATATGGGTTTGCGAGGGGCAGGGGGGGGTTGTCCACTGACTTATCCACAGCTTCTGTGGATTGTCCCAAGGACGCGCTCTGGCACGGGGTTGGTCGCGTCCGAAAGGGCAGACATCTGTCACATGGGGCTAAACCCTCGGCCATTGCCGCCGATAACACGACCATGACCCTGATGCCGGTGCCTTATGTTCAACAACAAACTCAAGCAGCAACTCAGCGGCCAAGCCGACGAACTGGTGGAATTGCGTCAACTGGTAGCCGGCATGACCCACGAGATGCTCAGCCTGGACATCGATGCATCGCTGCGCATCATCGCCTGCAACGACTTGTTTGCGACCACTTTGGGCTATACCGAAGCCCAGCTGGTTGGCAGGCTGATGACCGAATTGGTCCCCACCTACGTGACCAAACTGCCGTGCTATAACAACTTTCGTGCGGCGGTGGCAGCGGGCACTTCGGTGTCGGACAACTATCGCTACCTCAGGGCGGACGGCAGCCTGGTCTGGGTCAATGCGCACTGGAAGCCCATCCGCAATGCGGCAGGTGTGCTGATGCACATCAAGTGCTTTGCCACCGATGTCACCAAGAGCATGGAGAAAGCAGCGGAGAACGCTTCGTTCATCGACGCCTTGCTGCGCTCCACGGCGGTCATCGAGTTCGATTTGAAAGGCACCGTGCTGTCGGCCAACGACCAGTTCATGCGCGGCATGGGCTATACCCTGGCGCAGGTGCAGGGCAAGCATCACCGCATGTTCTGCCACAGCGAAGAAACCAGTTCGCCGAGCTACACCGAATTCTGGGCAAACCTGAATCGCGGTGAGTTCGTCGCCGGGCGCTTCAAGCGCCTCGACAGCATGGGCCGCACCATCTGGCTCGAGGCGACCTACAACCCCGTCTACGACACCGAAGGCAAGCTCTACAAGGTGGTCAAGTTCGCTACCGTGGTCACCGAGCAGGTCGAGCGCGAGGCCGAGGTCAATCAGGCCGCGCAGACCGCCTATGAAATCTCGCGCAGCACCGACATCAGCGCCCAGCGTGGCGCGGTGGTAGTGACCGATACCGTGCAGACCATGCGCAAGATCGCCGACGACATGCAGTCCGCGTCCAGCGGTGTGGAAGCGCTGGGCAAGCAATCGCTGCTGATCAGCTCGATCATCCAGACCATCAGCAGCATCGCCCAACAGACCAACCTGCTGGCGCTGAACGCCGCCATCGAAGCGGCCCGCGCCGGCGAACAGGGGCGCGGGTTCGCCGTGGTGGCCGACGAAGTCCGGCAACTGGCGGGCCGGACCAGCACCGCCACCGACGAGATCGCCGCCGTGGTGCAGCAGAACCAGGCACTGGTCGACGGCACCGTGCGCGACATGGCCAACAGCAGGCAGCAGGCCGAGCAGGGCGTACAACTGGCCGGTCAGGCCGGTGACGTGATCGTCGAGATCCAGGACGGGGCCAAGAAAGTGGTGGAGGCGGTGGCGCGTTTCACCAACCTCTGACGGCCTGTACGGCACCTTCGCAACGGTTGTATTAGAATGGGCCACGTTCATTCAGCGAAGGTAATCGATATGACAGTCCAGACCGAAACCGCTCTGCTGGCGGGTGGCTGCTTCTGGGGCATGCAGGACCTGATCCGTCGTTATCCGGGCGTCCTGCAGACGCGGGTCGGGTACAGCGGCGGCGATGTCGCCAATGCGACCTACCGCAACCACGGCACCCACGCCGAAGCCATCGAGATCGTCTTCGATCCCAGCGTGATCGGCTATCGCCAGATCCTCGAGTTTTTCTTCCAGATTCACGACCCGTCCACGGCCAACCGCCAGGGCAACGATGTAGGCCTGAGCTACCGCTCGGCGATCTTCTACAACACCGAGGAGCAGAAACGCGTCGCACTGGAAACGATCGCCGACGTCGATGCCTCCGACCTGTGGCCCGGCAAGGTCGTCACCGAGCTTGCCCCTGCAGGTGATTTCTGGGAAGCCGAGCCCGAGCATCAGGATTACCTGGAGCGTATTCCCAACGGCTACACCTGCCATTTCGTACGTCCCGACTGGAAACTTCCCGCGCGCGGCTGATCCGGTTGCGCCAATAGCTAGACATATCCAGTAATAATTTCCCGGCGGTGGCGTTCATCACTGCCGGGACATCCATCCTGACGCCCCCTGCAACGACCCCTCTCCATCGTGCAGCCCGCACGCTCTGCGCTCTTCATACGCACTTATTCAGCCTGCGCGCTCGCTGGCAAAGACCAATGCTTCTGGTTGGCAGCCGCGAATGCTTGCCAAGTGCCATGAATTATCATTTACATTTTTTTGACATTTGCATAGCCTTGCGCCGCTTCCGCATTCAACGCGGTTTCGCACACAAGTTTGCGTGGCTTCCTACAGCCCGCATTCGAGTCTTCGCCCGGGGGGGGCAGACCGCCTTGTGTGGGTTCCTGAGGTCATGCCATGAATCATTTTCCGTTGCGCAGTGTTGCGCTGTGCATCTCTTTGTCCATTGCCGGCCTGGCGCAGGCAGCTCCGATTGCGCTGAATCTGCCCGCGCAACCCTTGGGCGAAGCGCTGAACCAGTTGGGTCAGGCCAGCGGCCTGCAAGTGGTGTTCGAACCAGCGGCGATTGCCGGCAAGACGGCACCTTCGGTCACCGGCCGGATGGAACCCGCATTGGCACTGCAACGCCTGCTGGCCGGCAGCGGCCTGGTCGGTACGGTGCAGGGCGACGTGGTCAGCGTCACCGCGCCCGCTACAGCGTCCACTGGCGGCGCGGTGGAACTGGGCGCGACGGCCGTCTCGGCCGCCACCAGTTCCATAGCCGGCACGGCCACCACCGAACACTCCGGCTCCTACACCACCGGCAGCATGAGCACCTCGACCGGGCTGCCGCTGTCGATCCGCGAAACCCCGCAGTCGGTCAGCGTCATCACGCGCCAGCGCATGGACGACCAGGGCATGAACGACCTCAACGATGTGGTCAAGTACGCGCCCGGCATTACCTTGCGCAAGTTTGGCGGCGACCGCCAGGCGTTCCAGGCGCGCGGGTTCAACATCGACAACATCATGTACGACGGCCTGCCGACCAGCATCGGCCAGTTCACCCTAGACACCATCGCCGGTGCCGACCTGGCTTTGTACGACAGGGTTGAAGTGGTGCGCGGCGCCACCGGCTTGATGACCGGTGCCGGCAGCCCGTCGGCAACCCTGAACCTGGTGCGCAAGCGTCCTACCGCCACCCCTCAGGTCAGCATCACCACCAGCGCCGGTACCTGGGACCGCTACCGCACGCAAGTGGATGCGTCGAACCGGCTCAACGAGTCCGGCACCCTGCGTGGCCGGGTGGTGGCCGCCTACGAAGACGACAACAGCTACATCGACGAGCGTGAAAAGCAGCGCCAGACCTTCTACGGCGTATTCGAAGCGGACCTGAGCGAGGCGACTACCCTGACCCTCGGGGCTTCCAAGCAGCGCGATGATGCCACCTCTGACTGGGGCAGCCTGCCGTCAGGCCCGAATGGCGAAGACCTGCATCTGTCGCGCTCCACCTTCCTGAGCAATGACTGGGCCTACTGGGACCGGGACAACGTCAGCGTATTCACCGACGTCACCCACCGCTTCGACAACGGCTGGACCGCCAAGGCTGCGGCCGCGAAGATATGGGCCGAGTCCAACACCTTTTCCAGCTATCTGACGGCGCCCCGCAATGGTGTGTACGGGCAGGCCACAGGCGCCTACGACACCACCGACGTGCAGACCAACGTGGATGCCTCGCTCGCTGGCCCGTTCCAGTTGTTCGGGCGCGAGCATCAGTTGACCCTCGGCGCGAGCCGTCGCCAGGAAAAGTTCGACCAGACCGGTGGCTACTGGAATGACTCCACGCCCATCGATATCTACAACTTCGATCCGGGTGTCATTGCCAAGCCTTCGCGTACTCGCAGCGACTATCGGCTCTACGAGAGCAAGAACACGGCTACCGAGAAGGGTGTCTACGCCGCCGCGCGTTTCAACCCGCTGGACCCGCTGCACATCATCGTCGGCAGCCGGGTCAGCTGGTATGACTACGACAACCGCTCGGGCACGGGTGATTACAAAGTGACCCAGGAAGTCACGCCCTACGCCGGCATCATCTATGACCTGAACGATACCTACTCGGTCTATGCCAGCTACACCGAAATCTTCAAGCCGCAGACGCAGCAGGATGTCGGCGGCACGGTGCTGGACCCGATGACCGGTGAAAGCTATGAGATCGGCATCAAGGGCGAGTACTTCGATGGCGGACTGAATGCGTCCGTGGCCATGTTCGACATGACCCAGCAGAACCGCGCCTACGCCATTCCCGATCAACCGGCCAGCTGCCGGGCCACCAACCGCACCTGCTACGAGGCTGCGGGCGAGGTACGCAGCCGTGGCCTGGATACCGAAATCAGTGGCGCCTTCACGCCCAACTGGCAGTTCTCGGCCGCCTATACCCTGGTGCTCAGCCAGTACGTGAAAGACCGTACCTACGAGAAAGGCAATCTGTTCGCGCCCAACCAGCCCAAGCATCTGTTCAAGGCCGCAACCACTTACCGGTTCGAAGGTGCCTTGGACAGGCTGCGTATCGGTGCCGACGTGCTGGCGCAGAGCGCAACCTACGGCCGTGTCGGAACCGGTCATGCGGAGCAGGATTCCTACGCGGTACTGGGCTTGATGGCCGGCTATCGCTTCGACGAACACTGGGACGCCCGCGTCAACTTCAACAACGTGCTGGACGAGAAGTACTGGCAGGGTATTCCTACCGCGACCGGCAGTGGCACCTACGGCGACCCGCGCAACCTGATGTTCTCGCTGAAGTGGTCGCTGTGATCCAGTGACCGAGAGGGCGGGCGTGCAATGCGCCCGCCCGTCGATCATCACAGGCATTCGTAGCAGATGCCCATACGTGTCAAGGCCGAAAGGGCGTGGACAGCTGGAACTGTGCCAATTCGCGCAACCCTGTATTCACCTTGAAACGGACGCTGTAAGGTCTGGCATGGGCCAGTTGTGCAGAGGGGCCCCTATCGGCACGGCCATAGGCGCGTTGTGGTGAACTGTCCGGCGGAGCACTTTTGAAAACACTCCTCATCATCGGCATCGGCGCTGGTCATCCCGAGCACATCACGGTGCAGGCGGCGCGTGCCTTGGCGCGGGTCGATGTGTTCTTTCTGATGGACAAGGGCGATCACAAGGGCAAGCTCAATGCCCTGCGCAAAGAGATCCTCGAGCGTCATGCAACGCCTGGGGCGTATCGGGTGGTCGAGGTGCGGCAGCCCGAGCGTCCGGCCGGGCCGGACTATCGGACGTCGGTGAATACCCTGAATGCGCGCAAGCAGGCGGCCTTCGAGCGGCTGCTCGATGATGCAGTGGCGGACGGGGAGTGCGCGGGCGTTCTGGTGTGGGGCGATCCTTCGCTGTACGACAGCACGCTGCGCATTGTCGAGGCAATCGCTGCCAACAGCGCGCGAGCGGTGCACTATGAGGTGTTTCCCGGTGTGACCAGCATTCAGGCGCTAACCGCGGCGCACCGGATCACCCTCAACAGCATTGCCGGTGCCGTGCAGATCACTACGGGTCGACGCCTGTCGGCGGGCATGCCCGAGGGCGTCGACACGGTGGTGGTGATGCTCGATGTACAGGACAGCTTCAAGGCGCTGGTCGGCCAGAATCTGGATATCTATTGGGGGGCTTACGTCGGTACGGCCGATGAAGTGCTGCTGTCGGGAAGGCTGGACGACATGGCGCAGACCATTGCCGATGCGCGGCAGCAGGCGCGCAGCCAGCATGGCTGGATCATGGACAGTTATCTGCTCAGGCGGCGTGTCTGAAGTTGCGCGGGGTTGCCGGACGCGGCTCGCGCCGCTGCTACAGGGGCTGTCTGGTGCTTTGCGGGGTTGCCGGACGCGACTTGCGCCGCTGCTACAAGGGCTGTTTGGTGTTTTGCGGGGTTGCCGACGCGGCTTGTCGGTCTTGCGCGCGGATTTCGCGTTGCGCAGGCTTGTATTACCTAAACGCCAACGTCACCATCAGGGCACCCTGCGTTCCGCTGTGAGCCGATATGCCGACCCAGCCTCCCGAACATTTTCGCGCCCCCTCCGTACCTGAGGAGACACCCGCCCAGGATGCCGCCGAGCGCCTGCAGCTGGCTCTGGATACCGGGGCCATCGTCGGTACCTGGGTATGGGATGTTGCGGCCGACCACTTCAGTGCCGACGAACGCTTCGCCCGCACCTTCGGTCTGTCCGGCAAGGTCTGTGCCCAGGGCCTGCCGCTGGAGCAAGCGATGGCCAGCGTCCATCCGCAGGATCGCCCGCGGGTCGAAGCAGCCGTGTTCGAGACCCTCGGCAACGGCGGTCACTACCGTTGCGAGTATCGCGTGCTGCAGAGCGACGGCAGCTATCGCTGGATCGAAGCCAACGGCCACGTCGAATTCGACGAGGCGGGGCGTCCGCAGCGTTTTCCCGGCGTGCTGCTGGACATCCAGCAACGCCGCAGCGCCGAGGCCGAGCGCGATCGCATGACCCACCTGCTGCGCACCTTCACCGCCGCGGTGCCCGGTGTGGTGTACGCCAAGGATCGCCAGGGCCGGATGCTGGTTGCCAATCGCGGCACCACCGAACTCATCGGCAAACCGCCCGAGCAATACATCGGCCGCACCGATATGGAGTTCCTGGAAGACAAGGTCCAGGCACGGGTGATCATGGAAACCGACCGGCGCATCATGGAAGGTCGGCACACCCAGGAGGTGGAAGAGGAGGTACGCCAGGCCGACGGCACCGCCGCGACCTGGCTGTCGCTGAAGACGCCTCTGCTCGACGAGGACGGCGAAGTCATTGGCCTGATCGGCTCCTCCATCGACGTCACCGCGCGCAAGAAGGCCGAGGCTGCGGTGCGCGAGCTCAATCAGACCCTGGAAGAGCGCGTGCGCATCGCCATTGCCGAGCGGGAAAAAGCCGAGGCAGCGTTGCACCAGGCGCAGAAGATGGAAGCCGTCGGCCAGCTTACCGGGGGTATCGCCCACGACTTCAACAACCTGCTGGCGGGCCTGTCCGGCAGCCTCGAATTGATGCACATGCGCTTGAAACAGGGCCGTACCGCTGACCTCGAACGCTACCTGGACGTCGCCCAGGGGGCCGTCAAGCGCGCCGCGTCACTGACTCATCGCCTGCTGGCGTTCTCTCGGCGGCAGACCCTGGCTCCGGTGCCCACCGACGTCAACGCGCTGATCCACGGCCTGGAAGAACTGGTGCGACGTTCGGTCGGACCCTCCATAGAACTGAGCGTGCGCCATACCCAGGGTCTGTGGACGGCGCTGATCGACCCGACCCAGCTGGAAAACGCCTTGCTCAACCTGTGTATCAATGCTCGCGATGCCATGCCCGGTGGTGGGCGGATCACCATCGAAACCGCCAATCAGTGGCTGCCTCACAGCGATGCATTCAATCACGAGGTACAGGCCGGCGAGTACCTGGTGGTTCACGTGACCGATAACGGTTCGGGGATGAGCGAGGAGGTCATGGCCAAGGTGTTCGAGCCGTTCTTCACCACCAAACCGGTGGGCGAGGGCACCGGCCTGGGTCTGTCGATGATCTACGGGTTTGCCAGGCAGTCCGGCGGACTGGTGAAGATCCAGTCACGGCCGGGGTTTGGCACGACGGTCAGCCTGTACCTGCCCAGGCATTGCGCAGGCCTCGAGACAGAAGCGGTGGTGCCCAGCCAGGCGCCCATCGACCTCGGTGGCAGCGGCGAGACCGTGCTGGTGGTGGACGACGAAGCCTCGGTGCGCGGTTCCGTAGCCGAGCTGCTGGAAAGCCTGGGCTATGTGGTCCTGCAGGCCGGCGACAGCGCCCAGGGCCGAGACCTGCTGCAATCGGCTGCGCGCATCGACCTGCTGGTCACGGACGTGGGCTTGCCTGGCGGGCTCAATGGCCGGCAGATGGCCGAGCTGGGGCGCTCGGCCCGGCCAGGCTTGCCGGTGCTGTACATCACCGGCTACGCGCAGAACCTGGCGTTGGATCAGTGCCATCTGCAGCCTTGCACCGAGGTGCTGACCAAGCCGTTCGCCCTGGAGGCGCTGAGCGAGCGCGTGCGCATGCTTATCACGCAATGGCAGCCATGAAACCTGTTCTGCGGCCATGAAAAAGCCCCGCCATGGCGGGGCTGCTCACAACCAGCGGGCTCATCGAGTCAACCTGGCGTTCAGGATCGCGTCGCGCACCAGCGGGCGGCAGGCTTCGACGAAGGCGATCAACTGGCTGGCCGGGATTGTGCCCAATGCACTGACAGGGGTATGGCGGATGGTGTTATATTCCTGCGCTGACATGGCGGATACCTCTCAAGGGTTTCATTCGATGTGTCACCCGAGCCGCCGGGACTCTCACCTCCCGGTGGCTCTCCTTTACTTGGTTCGCCGGGCACGTGAAATTGTTCAATCTTTAAGATGGCCAGTCGCCGTACGGTATGTTAGGCCCTTCCCCTGCTCTATTCGGTAATCACTCCCGCGCGAACACCATGGCCTTGAGGCCGCTGGCTGGATCTATGTCGGCAAACTCCGGTGGGTTGTCCAGGCGCCGCTGCAGGCGCAGCTGCGGTGCTTCGCGGCGCAGCTCGTCGACGAGAAATTCGGGGCCCAGCGCCGGGTCGTTCATGCACGCCAGCACCACGCCCGATTCGCTGAGCAGTTCCGGCAGGCGGCGCAGTACCCGCTGGTAATCCTTGGTCAGCAGGAAGCTGCCTTTCTGGAACGACGGCGGGTCAATGATCACCATGTCGTAAGGGCCGTCCTTGCCGACCCGGCCCCAGGACTTGAACAGATCGTGGCCGAGAAAGCTGACCTTGCCCAGGTCGTGGCCATTGAGGTGGTGGTTCTCGCGTCCCCGGGTAAGGGCGGCGCGAGACATGTCGAGGTTGATCACATGGGCTGCGCCGCCAGCTATGGCGGCCACCGAGAAACCGCAGGTGTAGGCGAACAGGTTGAGCACACGTCGACCCTGGGCGTTTTCGCGTACCCAGTCGCGACCGTGGCGCATGTCGAGAAACAAGCCGTTGTTCTGTTTACGCCCCAGGTCGATGCGGTACTGCAGGCCGTTCTCGACCAGGATCACCTGCTCTTGCGCTTCTCCGATCAGCCAGTGCACATCGCTGCCGGGCAGATAGCGGTGCTGCAGGGCCAGACCGCGCGCACCGCTGGCGGCCCACGCCGGTTGCTGCGCCAGTCGGGCCAGCAGCTGTTGCAAGCCTGCCAGCTGTTCGGCAAGCGGCTCCTTGAACAGCGACACCAGCACGATGCCCTGCAGCCAGTCCACGGTCAGTTGCTCCAGCCCCGGCCAGCGCCGACCGCGGCCGTGAAGCAACCGGCGAGTTTCCAGCGGCGGCTGGGCGAGGGCTTGCAGCAGGTGTTTGTGCAAGGTGGCGAGAGCGTCGGCGTTCATGGCAAGGATCACGGCTTCGAAGGGCAGGCATTCTACGTCAGCTCAGGTATTTTTCGAACCAGCCCAGCGTGCGCTCCCAGGCCAGGTCGGCGGCAGCCTTGTCATAGCGTGGGGTCGAATCGTTGTGGAAGCCATGGTTGGCGCCGGGATAGATGTACGCCTCGTAGGTTTTGCCTGCCGCCTTGAGCGCTGCCTCGTACGCGGGCCATCCTTCGTTGATGCGCGTATCCAGTTCGCCGAAATGCAGCAGCAGCGGCGCCTTGATCTTCGCTACATCCTTGGCATCGGCCTGACGGCCATAGAACGGCACCGCGCACGCCAACTCGGGATAGGCCACCGCCGCCGCATTGGACACACCGCCGCCATAGCAGAAGCCAGTCATGCCGACCTTGCCGGTGGCACCCTCGTGCGCCATCAGCCAGGGGATCGCAGCGAAGAAATCATTCATCAGTTTGGTCGGGTCGACCTTCTCCTGCAGCGCCCGACCCTTGTCGTCGTTGCCCGGATAGCCGCCGACCGAGGTCAGGCCATCCGGGGCCAGGGCCATGTAGCCGGCCTTGGCGACCCGCCGTGCGACGTCTTCGATATAGGGGTTGAGCCCGCGGTTCTCATGCACCACCACCACGCCTGGCACCTTGCCGGTGGCCTGGGCCGGCCGCACCAGGTAGCCACGCACCTGGCCATGGCCACTGGGCGAGGGGTAGGTGACGTATTCGGCCACGATCTGTGGGTCGGTGAATTCCACCTGCTGGGCCAATGCATAGTTCGGGCTCAGGCTGGCCAGCAAGGCGCCTGCCGTCAGCCCCCCAAAGGTGAACAACGCCGCGCGGTCGAGGAACTCGCGGCGGTTGATCTTGCCATGGGCATAGAAGTCGTACAGTTCCAGCAACTCGGGGGAAAAATCCTTGGCACTGAGGCGATCCATCGGGCACTCCTATCGGAAGACACCAAGCGGTGAGGGTTGCACTCATTAAAGCAGCGTTTCGCACCCTGGCCAGCGCTTCGCGCGTCAGCGGCGATGCAGCAGGTTCCAGTGGTCCGCGACCTGGCCCATGGTCTTGGCTTCGCCACTTTTGAGCCAGGCCATGAAGGGGCGGTCGAAATGAAAGTTCGGGCCGCATGCCTCGGTCAGGAAACGCCGCACGTTCTGAGTGTTGCGATAGCCTCTGTCCAGGGGGGTGTAACGGGTGATGGGAGCACTGTGCCAGTCGAAGTTCATGAATCGCTATCCTTCGCGAAAAGATCATTGAGTATAGGGGAGGGGGCGAGCCGCGCCTGCACGCTGACGTCGTGCACGCCATCATGCACAGGGCACTTTTCCTGTGCCGCGTTTTGCCTCAGAGTCTGTGAATCGCCAATAGTGCCAAACGTCGACGGAAGGATGATGAGCGAAGATCAGTGGAGCCAACGCATGCAAGACAACGGCTGGCTGTGGAACCCTGCCCAGACTGGCGCGCAGGCGCCGTGCCTGATCCTCGCGCACGGTGCCGGCGCGCCGATGGACAGTGCCTTCATGAACAGCATGGCCGAGCGCCTGGCCGCTGGCGGGGTCAGCGTGGTGCGCTTCGAGTTTCCCTACATGGCCCAGCGCCGCAGCGGCGGCAGCAAGCGTCCGCCCAGTCCGCAGGCAAGCCTGCTGGAAAGCTGGCGACAGGCCTATGCCCTGGTGCGACCGCTGGTGACGGGAACCCTAGCCGTGGGGGGCAAATCCATGGGCGGACGGATGGCCAGCCTGCTGGCGGACGAACTGGGTGCCGATGCACTGGTGTGCCTGGGGTATCCCTTCTACGCGGCGGGCAAGCCGGAAAAGCCGCGAGTCGAACACCTGGCCGACCTGAGCACGCCAACCCTGATCATCCAGGGCGAGCGCGATGCGTTGGGCAACTGCGAGACAGTGGCAGGCTATGAGTTGTCGGAGCAAGTCGAGCTGTACTGGCTCAGCGCCGCCGATCATGACCTCAAACCCTTGAAGTCATCCGGGTTCAGCCACGACCAGCATCTGCAGACCGCCGCCGACCGGATCGTGGCCTTCCTGTCCTGACTCGCGTAGCCGACACGTGGCCTGCCATGCAGGCTGCGATGCGAGGGCAGGGGGCAGTCAGCGGTTGAAACGCTCCACCAGCGAATACTGGCTGTTGGCGGTCTTGGTCAGCTCTTCGCTGAGCAGTGCCGAGTTCTGCGCCTGTTCGCTGGTTTCATCGGCCAGGTGCGAGATGGTGGTGATGTTGCGGCTGATCTCCTCGGCCACTGCACTCTGCTCTTCGGTGGCTGCGGCGATCTGCGTGGTCATGTCGGTGATGTTGGCGACCGCTTCGCTGATGCCGATCAACGCCTGGTCGGCTTCCAGCACGCGAGCCACGCCTTCCTCGGCCTGACGGTGACCGGCATCCATGGTCTGCACGGCATTGTTGGCGGTCTGCTGCAGCTTGGCGATGAGCCCATGGATCTGCCCGGTCGACTCGCTGGTGCGTTGTGCCAGCTGACGCACCTCGTCGGCGACCACGGCGAAGCCGCGGCCCATTTCGCCGGCGCGTGCCGCTTCGATGGCTGCGTTGAGCGCCAGCAGGTTGGTCTGGTCGGCGATACCTTTGATCACATCCACCACGCCGCCGATCTCATCGCTGTCCTTGGCCAGCTGGGTCACGGTCTGCCCGGTTTCCCCGACGACCACCGACAAGCGCTGGATCGCCTCGCGGGTTTCGCCGGCGATGTCGCGCCCGCGGCTGGTCAGGCGGTTGGCCTCCTGGGTGGCGTCGGCAGTGCGCTGCACATGGCTGGCCACTTCCTGGGTAGTGGCCGCCATCTGGTTCACCGCAGCGGCTACCTGCTCGGTTTCCAGGCGCTGACGGTCCAGGCCCTGGGAGCTCTGGTGTGCAAGAGCGTCGGATTGCCGGGCTTGACCGGTCAGGTGCTCGGCGGTGTCCTGCAAACGGGTCAGGCAGGTCTTCAAGCGCGCTTCCTGGCTCAGAATGGCCATTTCCAGGCGCGCCTGGGCGCCCCGGCTGTCGGTGTACATTTGCGCGATGAGCGGATCCGAGGTGGTCTGGTCCGCCAGCTTGAGCAGGCGCTTGATACCCCGCTGCTGCCAGCTCAGGCCCATCAGGCCCAGTGGCAGCGACAGCCCGGCGGCCAGGGCGAACCCCCATGAGGTATCCAGCCAGGTGCCGATCATGAAGCCGACCTGGCTGACCAGAATGAACGGCACCCAGTTCTGCAGCACCGGCATCCAGCGATCGCGGCCGGGTACCGCCGACCTGCCGTTGTTCAAGCGTTCGTAGAGCGACTGGGCACGGCGGATCTGCTCGGCCGTCGGCTTGATCCGTACCGATTCGTAACCCACCACTTGCTTGTTTTCAAGTACCGGAGTGACGTAGGCGTTGACCCAGTAGTAGTCGCCGTTCTCGCAACGGTTCTTGATGATGCCCATCCATGGCAGGCCCTGGCGCAGCGTCGCCCACATGTGCTCGAACACCGCCGAAGGCACGTCCGGGTGGCGCACGGTGTTGTGCGGCGCGCGAATCAGCTGCTCGCGGGTGAACCCGCTGATCTCCACGAAAGCATCATTGCAGTAGGTGATCATTCCTTGGGTGTCGGTCGTGGAAATCAGGCGCTGCTGGGCAGGGAAGGTCCGTTCGCGCTGGGTGATAGGCTGATTGTTACGCATGAGTGTCCATTCATTCCGTGGGGCTTTGACAGGTTCTCGGCCAGCTCGGGAAAAGATTGAATGGGATATCGGCGAAGGGCGGTGGGAGGGCTTCAAAGTCATTGCCGAGCAGGCCCGGGAACCGCAGCCTGCTTACGGCAGGGTAGGGTCAAAGGGCCTGGATGACGGCGCTCATGTGAGCCTGCAGGTCGGCGATCGGGTCGTCGCTTTCCTCGGCCAGCACCAGCAGCTTGCTGCCTGCGGCAGTGATCACCGCCTTGACCGCTTCGGGCGGTTGGCGATGGTCGATGACCAGGGCAACGTCGTTGTCCTTGAGCGTCATGCTCAGGTTTTCCAGCTGCGCGGTGTCCCACTGTTCGTCGTTGAGCACCTGGGTGGCCACCGTGTCCAGATTGAGACCGGCTGCAAGGTAGGCGAAGCGGTCGCTGAGGCTGACCACACTGACATTGTCCGCCTTTGCCAGGCGTGCCTCGCTGTCGGCGCTGAGCTTGAGCAGTTGCTGCTTGAGTGCGGCCAGGTTGGCGTCGATCCGCGGTTTGGCGGCCGGAGCCAGGCGTACCAGGTCGGCAGCCATGACGTCGGCCATGCGCCCCATGTTGTTGCTCGACAGCCACGGCTGGCTGTTCAGTCCGCTCACGCCCGGCTGTACCGCGATACCGGGCAGTACCCCGTCGACCGGGCGCGCAGCGTCGATCTCGACGATGCGAATGTTGCTGCGACGCGCCAGCGGGTACAGGGAATCGTCAGGCCATAGCGAACGCAGCCCGATCACCGCGTCGGCAGAGCCGGCCAGTCCGGCCAGGGCTTCTGCGCCGCGGCCGGTGAAATAGGCATTCTGTCGAGAGCCGGGCAGGTTGGCAGCGGCCGCACGTTGCAGTTGCACGTCGCTGTCCTTGAGCAGCAGTTGGCCCAGGCCGTAGGTGATCGGCAGGCTGGCGAGGACTTTCACCGGCTCTGCCGCCTGGATCGCAGGGGCGAGCGCCGCACACAGGGCCAGGGCGACTGTCAGTTTGCGCAGAGTAGACATTTATCCGATGTTCCCTTTGAGGCTGGGCAAGGTGCCGCGGGCGATGGCGGCGAGAGCGAAGGCCAGGCCTGCGACCAGGATGATGGCCGCCCCGGAAGGCACCGGCAGATCGAAGAGGATCGGCAGCAGGATCCCGCACAGGGTGCTCACCGTGGCAATGATCACCGAGATCCAGAAGAAGCCCTTGAGCGACTGGCTCAGCAGCCGTGCCGCCGCTGCCGGAATCACCAGCAGCGCACCGACCAGGATCGCGCCGATGACCTTCACCGCTGCCACGGTGATCAGCGTCACCAGAATCACGAACAGGTAATCCAGGGCTTTCACCGCCACGCCGCGCACCGCGGCCAGCTGCGGATTGAAGCTGGCCAGCATGATGCGGTTGTACAGCGGCAGGCTCAGGCTCAGGACCAGGGTACCGACCACGGCCAGTACCAGCAGATCGTTGCCGTTGACTGTCAGTACCGAGCCGAACAGCACGTTCTCGAGGATGTGCACGTTGATCTTGCCGGCCAGGGTCAACAGCAGGCTGGCGCCCAAGGCCAGCGAGACCGACAGAAACACGCCGATCAGCGTGTCCGGCGCCAGGCCGGTGCGGTTGCGCAGGTAATTGAGCACGATGCCAAACAACAGGCAGTAGCCGAACAGGCTGCCGTAGGGGCCCGTGTAGGGTTCGCCGAGCAGGATGCCGATGGCCACGCCGGTGAGCGCGGCATGCCCGACCGCTTCGGAAAAGAACGCAAAGCGCTTGACCACCACCAGCGTTCCCAGGCCGCCCAGTACCGGGCCGATCAGCAACCCGGCGATCAAGGCGTTGACCACGAAACCATAGGCCAGTGCAGCGGGCAGGTAGCCGTCCGAGGCAAGGCCCTGGATGGCCAGGCGAAACTGTTCGTAGTCCATCAGGCGAGGCCCCCGGCGCGTGGATGAGTGGAGAACAGCGTCAACAGCCGGTCTGGCGTCAGTGCGTCCGCCGGCCTGGCGTCGAACAGCACGCGTCGGTTGAGCCCGGTAACGTGGTCGGCCAGACGCTTGACCGCTTCCAGGTCGTGCTCGATCCACATGACCGTGATGCCGGCTTGCTGCCAGTCCAGCAGCAGGCGCTCGAACACCTGGATGCCGGCTTCGTCGAGCGCCGACATGGGCTCGTCGAGGATCAGCAGCTGCGGCGTCGGGATCAGGCCCTGCGCCAACAGCACGCGCTGGCGTTCGCCGCCCGACAACGCGCCCATGCGGCGCTTGCGCTTGTCCTGCATGCCGACCCGCTCCAGGGCCTCGCCAATGGCGCCGGCATAGTGTTTCGACAGGCCGAGAAAGGCAGGCCGACGCTGGCACATGGCGGCCATGAAATCGTCGACCGTCATCGGCAGGCCACGGTCGAATTCCAGTGCCTGCGGTACATAGCCGATCACCCCGGGGCTGCCCGGCCACTGCAGGCTCAACTGGCCACGATGGGGCATCTGCCCCAGCAGGGTCTTGATCAACGAGCTCTTGCCACCGCCGTTGGGTCCGACCAGCGCGTGCACGCTGCCGCTGGCCACGCGAAAGGAGACCTGGTCGAGAATCAGCGTGCGGCCCAGCACCAGGCCCACTTCGGCGAACTCGATGGCGGGGCCGCTGCGGGCGAGGGCGAGGGGTTCGGCGGCCGTCATGCGCCGGCCTCCTGGATGGCCCGGACCACGGTGTTGAGGTTGCCGCCCATTTCCTTCTCGTACTTGTCGGCGCTGTACTCGCCATAGGAGATGTGCGAGAGGGGGTACATCTTCACTCCCGACTCGCGCTGGATGGTTTCCACATAGGTCGAAGGGAAATCCATTTCCGAGAAGATCACCTTGACGTCCAGTTCACGCAGCTGGTCGATGGTCTTCTTCAGCTGGCTGGGGCTGGGCTCGATGCCGTGCGCCGGCTCGACCACGGCGGTCACTTCCAGGCCGAACTCGCGCAGCAGGTAGTCGTAGGCCGCGTGTACCGTGGCCACCCGCAGCTCTGCGTTGGGCGCCTGGGTCAGCTTGGCCAGGGCGTCGGCGCGCAGCGTGCGCAGGCGCTTGCCGTAGGCCCGGGCATTGGCGGTGTAGAACTTGGCGTTGTCCGGGTCGAGCTTGCCCAGTTCGCGGGCGATGTTGTTGACCTGGGCGATAGAGGCACTGATGGACAGGAACGTGTGCGGATTGACCACTTTGCCGGCGCCGCGCGCCATCGTCCCGGTGGCCGCCAGCAGGGGCACGTCGGCATTGGCCTCGATCACGTGGATATCGGGTTTCTCGCTGGCTTCGATCATGCGGTCGGCAAAATCGTCATGGCCGACGCCATTGAGCACGATCACGTCCAGGCTGCCGATGCGCTTGATGTCGTCGGCGCGTGGCTCGTAGGCATGGGGGTTGAACCCGGCCGGGATCAACGGCACCACTTCGGCCTTGTCGCCGACGATGTTCGCCACATAGCTGTAGTAGGGGTGCAGGGTGATGCCGATACGCAGCGGCTTGCCGTCGGCGGCCCAGGCGGTGCTGGTGAACAGGGTGCCCAGCACGGCAACGGACAGGAGTCGCAGCAACGGACGGCGGGCGATAGATCTGGGCATGAAGAATCCTGGTGAAGAGGGCGTATTCAATGGCGATGCTGGCGGGTGACACCGGTGTCGAACTGGGCGATGACCTGCTGCCAGCCGCTGTCGGCAAGCGACGTGTCGTCCAGCAGCGCCGGTGCACTGGCGGAGGGTGCGCGGTTGAACCAGACATCGGCGTCCGCGCCGTTCATGCGCAGCAGGAACGAGCCCGCCACCTCTGGCGCCTGGCTCAGGCCCACGTAGGCGCCCTGGACCATCTGCCAGGCGTGGCTGCCGCGGCTGACCGAGCTGGCGTCCTGGGCGAAGGGTGGGAAGCCCTCGCGGGCCAGTTGCTCGGGCGTGACCGGATCGGACTGTTCCTCGGCCAGCAGGCGGACCTCGTCGAGGGTCACTCGCAGGTCGGCGTAGATGCCCTGTTCGGCGGCGCTCAGGTCGCGTCGGGCGTCGAGCTGGTGGGACGGTACCGCGACGGCTTCGTGGCTGACCCCGTGCCAGGACACGACGCCGGCCGCCGCCAGCAGGATGAACAGGCACAGCAGGCCGACGTACAGGGTTTCATGGCCCGCACCGGCCGGGCGCACGATGTGCGTGACAGGCGTGCTCATGGTGCCTCGATGTCGGCTTGGTCGATTTCGACGACGTGGCCGGGGCCGGCATCGAACAGCACATAGAACTCGGCATCCGGACGCTTGAAGGTCACGGTCGAATCGCTGCCCAGCTTGCCGGGTACCAGGATGCTTTCGTCATAGCCGACCACGTCCAGGGTCACCCCCGGCGCACCGCTGCCATCGGAAAATCCGCCGGTGCAGCGGATCTGCTGGTCGTCGATCTGCTTGCATTCGCACATCGGGTTGTGCGCCAGGGCCACGCCGCTGCAGGCGGCAGCGAGCAGCCCCAGTGCCAGGGCGGGCCAGCGGATGAATGAAACGCGGGTCATGGTCGGGTTCCTTGACGGTTCAGCCAGGCCACCGTCGCGGGTGATGCCTGGCTCAATGGAATGGAGGTCTGGTGCATCGAGCCGTCCCAGCCTTCCATGGTGATCCACAGCTGAGCATCGGCTTGGGTTTTGGCCGGCACTGGCAACCCGGCGAACATGCGGTAGCCACTGCCGAAGAAGATCACGCCTGCAGCCCTCAGGCTGCGTGGCTTGCCGATGCGCAGGTAGGTGGCCTTGACCTGGTCGATGCAGGTCTTGCACAGGGCCGCGTTGAAGTACTTGATGTCCTGGCCGCTTTCGGCGGTCGGGCCTTCGATGCGGCGTTCGGCCAAGGTCAGGCTCCACGGCCCGACGGCGATGTCGCCTACTGTCCGCTCGCCCAGGCCGCTGTCGCCGCGATCCATGGCGTTCTCGGCGAAATAGTGCGGCATGAAGCTCAGCGGGATGAACACCAGCAGCACGTTGATATGGAACCGCCACTTGCGCCAGAAACGCGACAGGGGCGAAGGCGTGGGGGCACTGAGGACTCGGCTCACAGGCTGCGCTCCGCGGTCTTGTGGGCAATCGGGTGCAGGCTGCCGGTGGGCGTCTGCGCAGTTTCGTGGCGGGCGTCGCGCTTGAACGCCTGGGCCGTGGCCAGGGCAGTGCGCTTGCTCCAGATCATCAAGCCGCTGAGCACCATCATGCTCAGCAGCAGGCCGAAGAAAGCCCAGATCAGCTTGATCCACAGCCCGCCAAAGTCACCGGTGTGCAGCGGGCGCATGGACTCGGTAACGAACTCCAGTGCATTGCGGTCGCCCAGCAGGTGCGAGCTGATCAGCTGCCCGGTGTAGGGGTTGATGCTGGCGGTCTGGAACATCAGCGGGTACCAGCTGCGGCCACCCACTTCCATCGGGCTGTAGGCGTTGAGCGGCAGCGACACGTAGCTGGCATCGAGGCCCGGCACTTGCTGCTTGACCACGGCAATGGCCTGCTCGACCGGGATCATCGGTGCCGGCGTGCCGTCGGCCACCAGCGGCACGTCGGCCCGGGCAATCACCGAGGTGACCGGCGAGTAGCTGGAGATGCTGATCTGGTTGTCGTAGAGGATGGCGCGAATCAGGAACCACACGCCGGTAATGGCGATGACCGCGATGAACCAGATCGACCAGATACCGCTGAGGCGGTGGAAGTCACCCCAGAACACCCGTGCGCCCTGGTTCAGGCGCAGGGTGGGCTTGAGAAAGCCCTTCCAGAATTTCTTGTACACCACCAGGCCGGTGATCAAGGACGCCAGCAGCGGCAGGCCGAGGAACGACACCAGGTACCAGCCCCAGGAGAAACCGTTGGTGAAGGGCACCAGCCACCAGCCGTGCAGGGCGCGGGTGAAGGCCGGGAAGTCGAACGCCGGACTGACGCCTTGCAGCACGCCGGTATAGGGGTTCACATAGACCGTTGGCGAGCGGCCGTCCGGGTAGGTGACACTGGCGTTGACGGCGAAGTAGTCGCCGTCGGGGTGAATGAGATTGCTGACTCGCAGCTCGGGATGATCGCGTTCGATGGCGGCCATCAGTTGGTCGTAGTTCAACGGCTGGGCGTCGTCGGATGGTTTGTTGGCACGCATTTCCGGATTGATCAGCCACATGATCTCGGTGCTCACCACGGCCAGGGTGCCGGTCACACATACGATCAGCACGAAAAACCAGATCGGCAGGGCCAACCAGCTGTGCACCAGGAACCAGATTTTCGAGCGGGATTTCTTGGACATGGGAAAACGTTCTCGATTCACGAAGCCGGTCGCCTGAGGGCACTTTCCGGATCCAGCGAACAGGTGGCCACGGATTTGGATGGCGGCTATTGCACTGGATAAACAAGAATGAGAACAAGAACCAAATGAATTACGGGTGCAATCATTTGAAACCTAATGTTTCAGAAAGCGCTGCAGGCCCCGTTGTGGTTGATACCCGCCGGTCAACGGGAGCAATCCCTTCGATCCCCCGTAGGAGCGGTCCGCGGCCGCGAACCAGACACCGCGGCATGTCAGATCATCCGCGGTGTTCTTTTCGCGGCCGCTGACCGCTCCTACAGATGCTTTACACCACGGGGTTCCCAATCAACTGGCGCAAGACGTAGTGCAGGATACCGCCGGAACGGAAATACTCCACTTCGTTGAGCGTGTCGATCCGGCACAGCAGTTCGACGGTTTCCTGCTGGCCGTTCTCACGGCGGATGCGCAGGTCCAGGCGCATGTGCGGCTGCAGCCGGGCACCACTCAAACCGACGATGTCCAGGGTCTCGCGGCCGGTCAGGGCGAGGCTCTTGCGGCTCTGCCCGTCGGTGAACTGCAAGGGCAGCACGCCCATGCCCACCAGGTTGGAACGGTGGATACGCTCGAAACTCTCCGCCACCACGGCCTTGACGCCCAGCAGATTGGTCCCCTTGGCAGCCCAGTCGCGGCTCGAACCGGTGCCGTACTCCTGGCCGGCAATGATCACCAGCGGTGTGCCGGCCTGCTGGTAGCGCATGGCCGCATCGTAGATCGGCAGCTTCTCGCCCGTAGGAATGAACAAAGTGTTGCCACCTTCTTCACCCCCGAGCATTTCGTTGCGGATACGGATGTTGGCAAAGGTCCCGCGCATCATCACTTCGTGGTTGCCCCGGCGCGATCCATAGGAGTTGAAATCACGCGGTTCCACGCCCTTGTCGCGCAGATAACGGCCCGCCGGACTGTCAGCCTTGATGTTGCCCGCAGGGGAGATGTGGTCGGTGGTGACCGAATCCCCCAGCAAGGCCAGAATGCTTGCGCCCTGCACGTCGGCGATCACGGGTGCGGGACCGGCGATATCCTCGAAAAACGGTGGATGCTGGATGTAGGTCGAATCGGACTGCCAGACGTAGGTAGGCGCCTGCGGCACTTCGATTGCCTGCCATTGCGCATCGCCGGCGAACACCTCGGCGTACTCCTTGTGGAACATGGCCGTGTCGACCTTGGCCACCGCGTCGGCGATCTCCTGCTGAGTCGGCCAGATGTCGCGCAGATAGACCGGCTGGCCATCACTGCCGGTGCCCAGGGGTTCGCTGCTGATGTCGGTACGCACGCTGCCGGCCAGGGCGTAGGCCACCACCAGCGGCGGTGAGGCCAACCAGTTGGTCTTCACCAGCGGGTGCACCCGGCCTTCGAAGTTGCGGTTGCCCGAGAGCACCGACGCCACGGTCAGGTCCGCGCTCTGAATGGCCTGTTCGATAGGCTCGTCCAGCGGCCCCGAGTTGCCGATGCAGGTGGTGCAGCCATAACCGACCAGGGCGAAGCCCAGCGTGTCCAGGTACTGGGTCAGGCCTGCGGCCCGATAGTAGTCGGTGACCACCTTGGAACCGGGGGCCAGCGAAGTCTTGACCCACGGCTTGGTGGTCAGGCCTTTCTCGACCGCCTTCTTCGCCACCAGGCCGGCGGCCATCATCACGCTGGGGTTGGAGGTGTTGGTGCACGAAGTGATGGCCGCAATGACCACCGCGCCGTGCTGCAGATTATGCGTCTTGCCGCGCCAGGTATACGGCGTACCCTCGGTCTGGTCGGCGTTGCCCACCGCCACGCCACCGCCGCCCTCGCTTTCCAGGCGGCCTTCTTCCTTGCTGGTCGGCTTGAGCTGCAGGCCGATGAAATCGTCGAACGCCGCGCTGACCTTGGGCAGTGCCACGCGATCCTGCGGGCGCTTCGGCCCGGCCAGGCTGGCCTCGACCTCACCCATGTCCAGCCCGAGGGTATCGCTGAAGACCGGCTCCTGGCCGGGCAGACGCCACATGCCCTGCGCCTTGCAATAGGCCTCGACCAATTGCACGGTGGCCTCCGGCCGTCCGGACAGGCGCAGGTAACCCAGGGTCACGTCGTCCACCGGGAAGAAACCGCAGGTAGCGCCGTATTCTGGCGCCATGTTGGCAATGGTCGCGCGGTCGGCCAGGGGCAGATCGGCCAGGCCATCACCGTAGAACTCGACGAACTTGCCCACGACGCCTTTCTTGCGCAGCATCTGCGTCACGGTCAGCACCAGGTCGGTCGCCGTGATGCCTTCCTTGAGCTTGCCGGTAAGCTTGAAGCCAATGACCTCGGGAATCAGCATCGACACCGGCTGGCCGAGCATGGCGGCTTCCGCTTCGATACCGCCGACGCCCCAGCCCAGTACCCCCAGGCCGTTGATCATGGTGGTGTGGGAGTCGGTACCCACCAGGGTGTCGGGAAAGGCGTAAGTGCGGCCGTCCTCTTCTTTGGTCCAGACGGTGCGGCCAAGGTATTCGAGGTTGACCTGGTGGCAGATGCCGGTGCCCGGCGGGACCACGCTGAAGTTGTCGAACGCGCTCTGACCCCAGCGCAGGAACGCATAGCGCTCGCCATTGCGCTCCATCTCGATGTCGACGTTTTCCTCGAATGCCTGCCCGGTGGCATAACGGTCGACCATGACCGAATGGTCGATCACCAGGTCCACCGGCGACAACGGATTGATTCGCTGCGGGTCACCGCCGGCCTTGGCCACGGCCGCGCGCATGGCGGCGAGGTCGACCACCGCCGGTACCCCGGTGAAATCCTGCATCAGCACCCGTGCCGGGCGGTATTGAATCTCCCGATCGGAACGGCGCTCCTGCAGCCAATCGGCCAGGGCCTGCAGATCGGCACCGGTCACGGTCTTGCCGTCTTCCCAGCGCAGCAGGTTCTCCAGCAGGACCTTGAGCGACATCGGCAGTTTCTGCAGGTCACCCAGGCTGTTGGCGGCATCGGGAAGGCTGAAGTAGTGATAGGACGTGCCCGCGACGTCTAGCGTCTTAAGGCTTTTCAGGCTATCGAGGGAGGACATGGATCAGCTCCTTTTCAGGCCCGCACGGCACGGGCTGGATAAACAGGTTCTTTCAGTCAGGGACTTCCAGTGCATGCCCAGGGTTCCGATTTCCTTTATCATGCGCCGATTTGAGCACCCCGGCGGTGAAAGTCCCTTTATGAATACGCTGTTTATGCATTGCCGCCCCGGCTTCGAAGGCGAGGTCTGCTCGGAGATCGCCGAACACGCCGCACGGCTGGGGGTTGCCGGGTATGCCAAGGCGAAGCCGCTGACCGCCTGCGCCGAATTCATCTGCCACGAACCGGCCGGTCCGGCGCGGTTGATGCGCGAGTTGCGTTTTAGTGACTTGATATTTCCACGGCAGTGGGCCAGGGGCGATTTCGTGCAGTTGCCCGAAACCGACCGCATCAGCGTGCTGCTCGACCACCTGGCGGCCTATCCAGTGTGTGGCAGCCTGTGGCTGGAAGTGCTCGACACCAACGATGGCAAGGAGCTGTCGAATTTCTGCAAGAAGTTCGAAGCACCGCTGCGCAAGGCCCTGCTGGGTGCTGGCAGGCTGGTGGACGATCCTGCCTTGCCGCGCCTGCTGCTGACCTTCAAGAGTGGTCGCGAAGTCTTCCTGGGCATGGCCGACGCGGGTAATTTCGCCATGTGGCCCATGGGCATCCCGCGGCTCAAGTTCCCCCGCGAAGCGCCCAGCCGTTCGACCCTGAAACTCGAAGAGGCATGGCATCACTTCATTCCCCGCGAGCAATGGGACGAACGCCTGCACGGCGACATGACCGGTGTCGACCTGGGCGCCGCACCCGGTGGCTGGACCTACCAGCTGGTACGCCGCGGCATGCTGGTTACCGCTATCGACAACGGGCCCATGGCACAGAGCCTGATGGACACCGGACTGGTCACCCATCTGATGGCCGACGGGTTCACCTATCGGCCCAAGCAGACGGTGGACTGGATGGTCTGCGACATCGTCGAGAAGCCGGCGCGCAACGCCGCCTTGCTGGAAACCTGGCTGGGCGAGAACCTCTGCCGCGAAGCGGTGGTCAATCTGAAGCTGCCGATGAAGCAGCGCTATGCCGAAGTGCGGCGTTTGCTCGAACGCATCGAGGACGGTTTCAAGACGCGCGGCATCAAGGTGCAGATTGGTTGCAAGCAGCTCTACCATGACCGCGAGGAAGTCACCTGCCACCTGCGTCGACTCGACGGTGGCCGGCGCTGACCGATCCGGGCGCTGCGGCCTGACGTCGCACGCTGCGCCCGAACCGCGCGCCAGCGCTACACTATTGGTTTCGAACGTGCGCCTGAATGCCCGCTTGACCTGGAGCTTTTCATGACCCAAACCTTGCCTGCCGACCGTACCCTGGATGCCACCGGCCTGAGCTGTCCGGAACCGGTAATGATGCTGCACCAGCATGTGCGCGACCTGCCTGCAGGCGGCCTGCTGAAAGTCATTGCCACCGACCCCTCGACCCGTCGCGACATCCCCAAGTTCTGCGTATTCCTGGGCCATGAGCTGGTTCAGCAGGACGAGGAGGGCGGTACCTACCGCTACTGGATCCGCAAGAAAAGCGACTGATCGCCTCGCAGCGCCGGTCGTTCGGCGCACATACCCAGTTGCAGGCGAGCTGGGTATAATCGCCCCCTTTTTTCCAGGTGCCTGGCCATGTTGTCTGAAATTCATGCCTTTCTCGGCTGCCCCACGCCCGATGCCTGGGTCCAGGCCGCGCTGGCCGACCAGCACACCCTGCTGATCGACCACAAGAACTGCGAATTCAAGGCAGCTTCCACGGCCCTGAGCCTGATCGCCAAGTACTGCACCCATGCCGATCTGATCAATATGATGTCGCGCCTGGCCCGCGAGGAGCTGGTGCATCACGAGCAGGTCCTGCGTCTGATGAAGCGCCGCAAGATCGAACTGCAACCCCTGTCGGCGAGCCGCTATGCCTCGTCGCTGCGCAAGCAGGTGCGCAACCACGAGCCCGTCAAGCTGGTCGACACCCTGGTGGTTGGCGCTTTCATCGAAGCGCGCAGCTGCGAGCGTTTCGCGGCTCTGGTGCCGCATCTGGACGAAGAGCTGGGCATCTTCTACAACGGCCTGCTCATGAGCGAAGCGCGGCATTACCAGGGCTACCTGAAACTGGCGCATCAATACGGCGATGCCGCCGATATCGCCCAGACCGTCGACAGGGTCCGCGTGGCCGAAGCCGAACTGATCGAAACGCCCGACCCCGAATTTCGCTTCCACAGCGGTGTGCCGGCTTTCGCCTGACCGCTGCCGATGACGCGCTCCCAGGATCGCGTCCCGAGACTTCCCGCCCCTCGATAGCACAGCGGCGTGTATTGACAGGCCTCTCGCTGACGTTTACGTTAACGTAAAGCACGAGGAAGTCGATCGACGTGAGCGCGACCTACAGCATTTCCGACATAGCCCAGTTGTTGGACGTAACGCCCAGGACCCTGCGTTTCTATGAAGAGCAGGGCATGGTCACGCCGACGCGCCGTGGCCAGGAGCGGATCTATGCGCCGCGCGACCTGGTGGCGATGAAACTGATCCTGCGCGGCAAGCGCATCGGCTTCTCCCTGGCCGAATGCAAAGAGCTCATCGACATGTACGACCCGTCGGGCAACCGCAAGCAACTCGACCGTTTTCTGGAGAAGATCACCGAGCGCCGGGCGCAGTTGCAGCAGCAGATGCTGGACATCGAACAGATGCAGGTGGAGCTCGACACCGCTGAAGAACGCTGCCGCGCCGCGCTGCAGACTTGACCGGAGCGCGCCTGCGGTGCGCAGTGTCCCCCGTAACGTTTCCTGCAAGATGATTGTGCTCAACAGCTTTCTCCCCAAAAAAAACAACAAGTGGGTGGCGAACATGATTTCAGTACCGGGACTGGATTTCTTCCTTGGCGAAGACATCGACATGCTGCGCGATTCCGTGGCCGCCTTCGTGGCGCGCGAGATCACCCCGCGTGCCGCCGAGGCCGATCGCAGCGACCAGTTTCCTGCCGACCTGTGGCGCAAGTTCGGCGACATTGGCCTGCTGGGCTTGACCGTGGCCGAAGAGTGGGGCGGGACGGGCATGGGCTACCTGGCGCACATGGTCGCCATGGAGGAAATCTCCCGCGGCTCCGGGGCCATCGGTTTGTCCTACGCCGCCCATTCCAACCTCTGCGTCAACCAGATCAACCGCAACGGCACTGCCGAACAGAAGGCCCGCTACCTGCCGAAGCTGATCAGCGGCGAACACATCGGTGCACTTGCCATGAGCGAGCCCAACGCTGGTTCCGACGTGGTTTCCATGCGCTTGCGCGCCGACCTCAAGGGCGACCGCTACGTGCTCAACGGCACCAAGATGTGGATCACCAACGGCCCGGACTGCGACGTGCTGGTGGTCTACGCCAAGACCGACATGGCGGCCGGCGCCAAGGGCATCACTGCGTTCATCCTGGAGAAAGGCGCGCCTGGCTTCAGCGTCGCGCAGAAACTCGACAAGCTGGGCATGCGCGGCTCGCACACCGGCGAGCTGGTGTTCCAGGACGTCGAAGTGCCGCTGCAGAACGTGCTGGGCCAGACGGGGCAGGGCGTCGGTGTGCTGATGAGTGGCCTGGACTACGAGCGCGCCGTGCTCAGCGGTGGCCCCCTGGGGTTGATGCAGGCGGCCATGGACCTGGTGTTGCCGTACGTCCACGATCGCCAGCAGTTCGGCCAGAGCATCGGCGAGTTCCAGCTCATCCAGGGCAAGCTGGCCGACATGTACACCACCCAGCAGGCATGCCGGGCGTACCTCTACGCCGTGGGCCGGCACCTCGATGCACTGGGCCAGGCACCCGTGCGCCAAGTGCGCAAGGACTGCGCCGGGGTCATTCTGTATGCCGCTGAAAAAGCCACTTGGCTGGCCGGTGAAGCCATCCAGATCCTCGGCGGCAATGGCTACATCAACGAATTTCCCGCCGGGCGGCTCTGGCGTGACGCCAAGCTGTACGAGATCGGCGCAGGCACCAGCGAGATCCGTCGCATGCTGATCGGCCGCGAGCTGTTCGAGCAGACCCGCTGAGCCCGCAATCGCTGACGCGTCCCTCTGGTGCCGTATTCGCACAGGAAATGCCCATGGCCATTCTGCACACCCAGGTCAACACCCGTTCCGCCGACTTCGCCGCCAATCGCGAAGCGATGCTGCGGCAGCTCGAAACGCTGCAGCAGTGCGCGGCGCAGATTCACCAGGGCGGTGGTGAAGCGGCGCAGGCGCGGCATGTCGCGCGCGGCAAGCTGCTGCCGCGGCAGCGTATCGACGTGCTGCTCGACCCAGGCTCGGCCTTCCTCGAAGTGGGCCTGCTGGTCGCCCATGAGGTGTATCCCGAACAGGTCGCCGCTGCCGGTTTGATCACCGGTATCGGACGGGTGTCCGGCGTCGAGTGCATGATCATTGCCAACGATGCCACGGTCAAAGGCGGCAGCTATTACCCGCTGACCGTGAAGAAGCATCTGCGCGCCCAGGAAATCGCCCAGCATAACCGCCTGCCCTGTTTGTACCTGGTCGACTCCGGGGGCGCCAACCTGCCGCGTCAGGACGAAGTGTTTCCAGACCGCGAGCACTTTGGGCGGATCTTCTTCAACCAGGCCAACATGAGCGCCCAGGGCATCGCCCAGATCGCCGTGGTGCTGGGCTCGTGCACGGCCGGGGGCGCCTATGTGCCGGCCATGAGTGACGAGACCATCATGGTTCGCGATCAGGCGACCATCTTTCTGGCCGGCCCGCCGCTGGTCAAGGCCGCCACCGGCGAGGTGGTCAGCGCGCAGGCCCTCGGCGGTGCCGACCTGCATTGCCGGCAGTCGGGGGTGGCGGATCACTACGCCGAAAACGACCAGCACGCACTGGCCATCGCCCGGCGCTGCGTCGCCCATCTGAACGGACGCAAGCAGGGCTGGCTGGCCTGTATCGAACCGCGGCCGCCACGCCATGCCGCAGACGAGATCTACGGTCTGGTCCCCACTGACCCCAAGCAGCCACTGCCGATCCACGAAATCATCGCGCGCATCGTCGACGACTCGGCCTTCGACGAGTTCAAGGCGCTGTTCGGGCCGACCCTGATCTGTGGTTTCGCCCATATCCATGGCTACCCGGTGGCGCTCCTGGCAAACAACGGCGTGCTGTTCGCCGAAGCCGCGCAGAAGGGCGCGCACTTCATCGAGTTGGCGTGCCAGCGTGGAATACCCCTGGTGTTCCTGCAGAACATCACCGGCTTCATGGTCGGCCAGAAATACGAGGCCGGCGGTATCGCCAAGCACGGCGCCAAGCTGGTCACGGCGGTGGCCTGCGCCAAGGTGCCCAAGTTCACCGTGATCATCGGTGCCAGCTACGGCGCGGGCAATTACGGGATGTGCGGGCGCGCCTACGATCCGCGCTTCCTGTGGATGTGGCCGAACGCCAAGATCGGCGTGATGGGCGCCCAGCAAGCGGCCGGCGTGCTGGTCCAGGTCAAGCAGGAGCAGGCCCAGCGCCAGGGTCAGGCGTTCAGCGACGAACAGGCCCGGCAACTGGCCGAGCCCATGGTGGCGCAGTACGAACAACAGGCCCACGCGTTCTATTCCTCGGCACGTCTGTGGGACGACGGCGTGATCGATCCTGCGCAAACCCGAACCGTACTGGCGCTGGGTTTATCGGCGGCGTTGAACGCGCCGCTGGCCGAAACCTGCTTCGGCGTCTTCCGCATGTAGCCCATGCACTTATCAGGAATCGGGGATCAGGGTATGCACGAATTTTCCACGATACAGCTGCACATCAGCGCCGAACACGTGGCCAGCGTCTGGCTCGATCGACCGGACAAGAACAACGCATTCAATGCGCTCATGCTGGAGGAGCTGCGCCAGGCTTTCGACCACATCAGCCAGCGGCCAGGGTTGCGCTTCATGTTCCTGCGTGGCCATGGGCAACACTTCAGCGCCGGTGCCGATCTGGCCTGGATGCAAGCCAGTGCCCGGCTGAGCTACGCGGAAAACCTCGCCGAGGCCACGCGTCTGAGCGAGCTGATGGAGCAGCTGCAGCGCCTGCCACTGCCCACCGTCGCGGTGGTGCAGGGCGCCGCGTTCGCCGGGGCAATGGGCCTGGTCAGTTGCTGTGACATGGCCATCGGCGCCGACGACGCGCTGTTCAGTCTCAGTGAAGTGCGCCTGGGCCTGGCGCCGGCGGTGATCAGTCCCTACGTGGTCCAGGCCATCGGCTCGCGCGCCGCGCGCCGCTATGCGCTCAGCGCCGAGCGTTTCGATGCCGTGCGGGCCCGCGAACTGGGACTGCTCGACGAAGTGTATCCGCGCGCCGAACTGGAACGGGCGGTACAGGCGTGGCAACGGCGTCTGCTGGTTAACGGTCCCGAAGCGATGCGCGCCTGCAAGGCGCTGCTGCTGGCTATCGGCGATGGCCAGGTCACGGCGCCACGCCAGGCCCAGGCGCAGGCTCTGATCGCCCGGCTGCGCACTGGCGCCGAGGGCCAGGAAGGCATGCAGGCCTTCTTCGACAAACGCGCGCCCGCCTGGGCAGAGGTAACCCCATGAAGCCACTCCCGCAGACCGTGGCAACGCTGCTGATCGCCAACCGTGGCGAGATCGCCTGCCGCATCATCCGCACCGCCAGGGCCATGGGCATCCGCAGCGTGGCCATCTACAGCGACGCCGACGCCGATGCCCGCCATGTGCACGAGGCCGATCTGGCCATCCCCCTGGGTGGCAGCAAACCCGCCGACAGCTACCTGCAGATCGACAAGGTGGTTGCCGCTGCCTTGGCCTGTGGCGCCGACGCGGTCCATCCCGGCTACGGCTTCCTGTCGGAAAACGCCGCCTTCGCCCGGCGCCTGGCGCGTGAGGGCATCCTGTTCATCGGCCCGCCCGCCGAGGCCATCGAAGCCATGGGCAGCAAGTCGGCGGCCAAGGCCCTGATGGAGCGCGCCGGAGTGCCGCTGGTGCCGGGATACCACGGCCAGGCCCAGGACCTGTCGACCTTCGCCGATGCGGCGCAGCGCATCGGCTACCCGGTGCTGCTCAAAGCCGCTGCCGGCGGTGGCGGCAAGGGCATGAAGGTGGCCGAGTCCGCCGCCGAACTGGCACCTGCCCTGGACTCGGCGCGGCGAGAGGCCGTGGCAGCCTTCGGCGACGGTCATATGCTGGTCGAGAAATACCTGGCGGCGCCCCGGCACGTGGAGATCCAGGTCTTTGCCGACGCACAGGGGCATTGCCTCTATCTGCACGAGCGGGATTGCTCCATCCAGCGACGGCATCAGAAAGTGCTGGAGGAAGCACCGGCACCGGGGCTCGATGCCTCCCTGCGCCAGGCCATGGGCGAAGCCGCGGTGCGCGCAGCCCAGGCGATCGGCTATGTGGGCGCAGGCACGGTGGAGTTCCTGCTGGATGGGGAAGGGCGTTTCTACTTCATGGAGATGAATACCCGCCTGCAGGTCGAGCATCCGGTGACCGAAGCGATCACCGGGCTGGACCTGGTGGCCTGGCAGATTCGCGTCGCGCGTGGTGAAGCCCTGCCGCTGACCCAGGCGCAGGTTCCCCTGTTCGGGCACGCCATCGAGGTGCGCCTGTATGCCGAAGATCCAGCAGGCGGGTTCCTGCCGGCCAGTGGGCAATTGGCACTGTATCGGGAACCGGCAGCCGGACCCGGTCGGCGAGTGGACAGCGCGGTGCGCGAAGGCGACGTGATTTCGCCATTCTATGATCCGATGATCGCCAAGCTCATTGCCTGGGGTGAAAATCGCGAAGAGGCCCGGCTGCGCCTGCTGGCGATGCTCGCCGAAACGGCGGTCGGCGGGATCAAGAGCAACCTGGCCCTGCTGCAGCGCATCCTTGCCACGCCTGCGTTCGCCGCGTCCCGAATCGACACCGGCTTCATCGAACGCCACGCCGACGCGCTGTTGCCTGCGCCACCGGCGCTGACCGAAGCGTTCTGGCACAGCGCCGCGCGTGCCTTCCTGCGTTCGGCCCCGCTTGTTGCCTGTGAACAAGACCCGCATTCACCTTGGAGCGCTGCCACTGGTTGGCGTCAACTCATGCCTGCGCAAGCCACGCTCGACCTGCGCTGTGGCGCCCAGAGCCGATTGTGCGCGGTGGCTTTGAGCAACGCTTGCGCCGGCCTGGATGAAGCACGGCTGATCGGCCGCCGCGGCGACGTCGTCTACCTGCAGTGGCAAGGCGATCCCTACGAGGTCGCGCTGGTTGACTCCCTGGCGGCGGGCACCGGTGCCCATGCGTCCGACGACTCGCTCGCTGCGCCCATGAACGGCAGCATCGTCCGTCTGTTGGTCAGTCCGGGCCAGCAGGTGGCGTTGGGCGATGGCTTGGTGGTGCTGGAGGCCATGAAGATGGAGCACACCGTGCGTGCCAACCGCGCAGGCGTGGTTCAGGCGCTGTGCTGCGAAGAGGGCGAGATGGTCAGCGAAGGCAGGGTATTGATCGAGTTGCAGGAGGCCGAACATGCTGCCTGAACGGGTGCGGATCGTCGAGGTCGGGCCCCGTGACGGGTTGCAGAACGAGCAGGGCCGTGTGCGCGTCGAAGACAAGGTAGCGCTGGTCGACGCGCTGGTCGCGGCGGGCTTGCAGCATGTCGAGGTCGGCAGTTTCGTGTCGCCGCGCTGGGTGCCGCAGATGGCCGACAGCGCGGCGGTCTTTTCCGCCATCCAGCGTTCGCCGGGGGTGACCTACGCGGCACTGACGCCGAACCTGCAAGGCTTCGAGGCCGCCATTCAAGCTGGTGCATCGGAGGTGGCGGTGTTTGCCGCGGCGTCTGAATCCTTCTCCCAGCGCAACATCAACTGCTCCATCGCACAGAGCCTGCAGCGCTTCGAACCGGTTCTGGCGGCCGCCGCCCAGCGCGGTATCAAGGTGCGTGGCTACGTGTCATGCGTGCTGGGGTGTCCGTACGAAGGCGAGATCGCTGCGGTGCAGGTGCGCGACGTGGCCAGCGCCATGCTGCAGATGGGCTGCTACGAGATTTCCCTGGGCGACACCCTCGGCGTCGGTACGCCTGGGGCTGCGCGTAAATTGATCGAAGTGGTCGCACAGCGCGTGCCGCGGGCGCATCTGGCCGGACACTTTCACGATACGTATGGCCAGGCCGTGGCGAACATCTACGCCTGCCTGCTGGAAGGCCTGCAGGTGTTCGACAGCTCGGTGGCGGGGCTGGGCGGTTGCCCCTACGCGCCGGGCGCCAGCGGCAACGTCGCGACCGAGGACGTCCTCTACCTGCTGCACGGGCTGGGCATCGCTACCGGCGTGGATCTGGCGCAGGTCGTGCAGGCAGGGCAGTCGATCATGCTCGCGCTGGGCAGGCAGAGCGCATCGCGCGTAGCGCGCGCCCACGCCGGCGCAGCAGTACCCCGTTAGCGAATCGCGCCCACAAAAAAGGCCATCCGAAGATGGCCTTTTTCAGCGGTACATCAAGCTGCCGAGTTGATCGGCTTCTCTGGGTGCCAGGCGTCCAGCAACGGGCTGACTTCGACGCGGGTCAGTTCGCTGCGACCCTTGAGCCAGGCTTCGACGATAGTGCGGTGCTCTTCGGTGACGGAACCACGCTTGGCCAGGCAAACCAGACCGAAGTCGTCGCCGCCAACATAGTCGAGGCCGTTGGCGTCCATTGCTTCGGTCAGGAACGCATCGAGGAATGCGTCGATCTGCTCGTCAGCCAAATCCTCCTTGAAGTCCAGGTTCAATTCGAAACCCAATTCCTGGAATTCGTCGACGCACAGTTTTTTGCGCAGACGACGGGAGCGGTTAGTGGCCATGAAACAATCCTCTTAGGTAATATCGCGGCGCAGTCTACCAGTTAAGCCAGGCGCCTGCCTGATTCAGTGACAAATGACTTGCCCTGCACCTACTCGCCCAGCCCGGCCAGTGCCAGGCGCAACTGCGTCTGCAATTCCAGCAACGCCAGGTGCAAGGCCTCACGTCCCGTACGCAGATCGTCCCATGGGTGGCTTGCTTCCAGCGCCAGGCACGCTTCATAGACCGCGTGCGCCTGGACGATGCGAGCGGCGCCATTGATCTTGTGAGCAATCTCCACCACGCCCTGGTGGTCGTCGTCGGCAATGGCAAGCAGTCGCTGGCTATCCTCCGTGCAACTGCGCAGTACTTCCTCGAGCAGTCGCCGCGTGAGCACGCTGTTGCCGCCGGTCAAGACGTTGAGTGGGTCGATGATGTTCATGTGTGCAATCACACCAGCGCGTTGCGCTTGGCCATTTCGATAAGTTCAACCAATGAGTTCGCCTGAAGTTTCTGCATCAGGCGTTTCTTGTAGGTACTGACTGTCTTGTTGCTGAGAAACATGCCTGTGGCAATTTCCTTGTTGCTGCGGCCCTGCGCGAACAACTGCAAGACCATCAACTCGCGGTCGTTGATGGTCTTGAACAGCTCGAGTTCCTGAAGTTGGCCTTCATCTTCTCGTGACGGAATCAACGCTTGGCTGGGAAAGTAGTTGTAGCCAGAGAACACTGCGCGGACGGCACTGATCAACTCGCTCAGCGCCTCCTGCTTGCAGACGAAACCGGCGGCGCCCGACTGCATGCAGCGTATGGCGAACAGAGCCGGGGCCTGAGCGGTCAGTACCAGGATCTTGTAGGGGACGTTCATGCCATGGAAGCGGGTCAGTACTTCGAGCCCGTCGAGCTTGGGAATGCTGATATCGAGAATGAGCAAGTCAGGTTGGCACTCGCGCACCATCTGCATGGCATCCACCCCGTTGTCGCTCTCGCCTACGACGCAGTAGCCTTCGTTTTCCAGAAGCATTCTGACGGCGAGCCGAATGACAGGGTGATCATCGATGATGAATACATTACGCATGCAGCCTCTCCTGAACGATCCAGTAAAAGCGCGCACCTTAGCCCAGTTGCTTCGAAGGGCATACGAATGGACTCGGGAAAGAGTGATTCTAGGAAACTTCCTACAGATATAAACGTAACGGAATACAAAGATAGTTTGATTCCAAAGAGTCAACTATCGTTTGTATTCGTTTATTTCCACGCTACACACTAGAACGAGTTCGAGCGCCCGGTCATTTCGCCGGCCATTTCTGCGGCATAACTGTCGGTCATGCCTGCGATGAAATCGATCATGCGCAGGAACGACTTGTGCAGCGGCCAGTCCGGCTGCGGCGCGTTGTGCCCCAGCAGATCGAGAATGCGCTGGTGCTTGAACGACAACCTGCCTGTGGTGTGCTGCTCCAGCGCCGCCCCGCAGAACGCATTGAGCAGCACTTCGAGGGTGGTGTAGGCGCCGATCTCGTGCAGGGTCTTGCGCTTGTCCTGGAAAATCTTCTTGCGCGCCATGTCCTTGGCGTCGAGCACGCAGCGCTTGGCCGGACCGTGCATGTGCTCGACCAGATCGCCGCTCAGCTGGCCGGCCAGCAGCGCCTGCTGCTGTTCGACGAACGCGCGCGCGGCAGCGTTGGTCAGGTGCTCGATGGCCTTGCCGCGCAGGATCGCCAGCTTGCGCCGCCGCGAGTCCAGTGGGCCGAGCTGGCGATAGGTGTCCGGGATGTCATCGCCTACCAGGTCGAGCAACAGTGCCTCGACTTCGGCGTAGTCGAGCAGCTCCATTTCCAGGCCGTCTTCCAGGTCGATCAGGCCATAGCAGATGTCGTCTGCGGCCTCCATCAGGTACACCAGCGGATGCCGGGCCCAACGCTGCTCTTCGAGCAATGGCAGACCCAGCTTGCCGGCGATCTGTTCGAGCAGCGGCAGTTCGCTCTGGTAGCAGCCGAACTTGTGCTTCTTGTAGCCCAATGCATCGGCGTGGCGCGCCGTCCACGGGTATTTGAGGTAAGTGCCCAGAGTTGCGTAGGTCAGCCGGGTGCCCCCGTCGAACTGGTGATACTCGAGCTGGGTGAGCACCCTGAAGCCTTGGGCATTGCCTTCGAAATTGAGGAAGTCGTCACGCTCCACTTCGCTCATTGCGTCGAGCCAGCCACGCCCGGCTGCCTGGCGGAACCAGTGGCGAATGGCGTCTTCACCGGAATGCCCGAAGGGCGGATTGCCGATGTCGTGCGCCAGGCAGGCCGACTGCACGACCATGCCCAGGTCGCTGGGCTCGCACCATTGCGGCAGCTGGTCGCGCAGGGTTTCGCCCACGCGCATGCCCAGGGAGCGGCCCACGCAACTGACTTCCAGCGAATGGGTCAGGCGCGTATGGATGTGGTCGTTGCTCGACACCGGGTGGACCTGGGTCTTGCGCCCCAGCCGGCGGAAGGCGCCGGAAAAGATGATGCGGTCGTGATCCTTGTGGAACGGGCTGCGGCCCAGTTCTTCCGGGCTGTGCAGGGGCTTGCCCAAGCGTTCGCGTGTAAGCAGTGTGTGCCAATCCAAGGCGATTCCTCCGGGACCCGATCGAGCCTGCAGTGTCGGCCTGCGAGGGCTGGCTGGCAAGGCTGGCATCGGGCCTTGAACGTATTGAACAGGTAGGTGCAGCCAGGAATGTCAGGCAAAAAAAAGCAACCCGGATACGTTTACGACCGCACCCGGGTTGCTCTTTCAGCCAAGCCTAGCGTCTGCGCGAAGAGCCCTGCATGGCCAGCTTGATCACCGGCAACAGCAACGTGCCGACCTTGGCCAGCCGCGAAAGACGGCCCGGACCACGAACCGGCGCGACGACCGGCGCACGGGCGCTGTTGCCAGCCCCGCGTCCGGTCAGGAAACCCATCAGGGTGACGCCTGCGATGCCCCACAGTGAGGCATGTTTGATACCCATGCCGGTCTGCACCGATTGACCCAATCCGCGCAGGCGGTTGAGCGGATTGACCAATTGCCGCGACTCGTGCCGCAACTCCTGGCGATGCATTTCCATGCGCAGCCGAATCAACGACTTGCGCATGTCGCGCCGTGACTGGGCGCTGGTAGGTTCGTTTCGGCTCATGGCAGCAGGCGCTCCCGGTCATTGGCCAGTTCTTCCAGTGTCCCACTGAATGGCGAGGATTCATCGAACACAGCCGCCTTGAGGCGGAATGCGCAGAAAATACCTGCCAGTACGTAGAACACCGCCAGGCCGACCATGCCGGCCATGCGGTAGTTGTCCCACAGCAGAATCAGAATGAGCCCGGACAACGCCACCAGTGCCAGCAAGGCGAAGACCAGGGCCAGGCCTGCGAACAGCAACAGGCTGACGGTTCGAGATTTCTGCTCCTGCAACTCGATGCCGAACAGTTCGACATGACTGCGAAGCAGGCCGAGCATGGCAGCACCCAGGCGCCGAGAGGTGGAGCCGGTGCTGTTATCTGTGGTATCCGAGTCGAGGAGGGACATATCAGTGCCTTGTGGCCAGCAGGCCCAGAAGGAAGCCTACGCCTGCGGCGATGCCGACGGACTGCCATGGGTTTTCCTGAACGTAGCCTTCGGCTGCGACTACGGCCTCCTGGCTGCGCTCGGCTGCGGTTTCTTTGGTCTGCTGCAGCGATTCGCGAGCCTTCAGCAGGCTCTCGTTGATCTGCGCGCGCAGTTCTTCGGCCTGGGTGCCGGCGATGCTGGCGGTGTGTTCGAGAAGTTTCTCGGTGTCACGGACCAGGGTCTGAAAATCGGCTTTGAGAACTTCTTGGGCTGCTTTGGTGCTCGGGGTGGCCATGTTGATCTCCATATGGGTGGCGTCTGGATATTTCGAGTGAGGGTGATCCCGAAGGTTCAGTGCCATTGCGCGGCATAATCCTTTGTATAGCCCATTATCGACATGTCGGGGCAATTGACGGGTCTCGGACGGCTGCCTTATGCTGTATAAAGATACAGTATATGGATAATCACTCGCCCATGCTCAACGTCGAACAACTCAAGTACAGCGTCAACCGCATGGCCCCGGACGTGGTTCGCGAAGCCGTGCTGGAACTGCGTCTCGACGGCCTGGTTACCGAAGGCAAGACCCCGTTTAGCAAGCTGCACTTCAACACCTGCTTTGCCGAGGTCGAGGCGCTGTTCCAGCGTGCCGGCTATCACCGACCGCTGGATGTGGTCGGCTACAAGGGCCTGCTGTACGCCTTGTACGACCCAACTCGCTGGGAAGCGGTCGAGGTGCTGCGTTGGCTCAAGGAATTCACCGAGGCAGCCGAGGCTGTCCACGCGCGATGACAGCCGTAACGCCGTGGGCGATACTCGCGGCCTGAAACCATCGTGGATCTAGGCATGTCTGCACCCAAATTCGACCCTGCTGCGCATCAGGCCAGCACCCTGTGCCTGCCACCCGGCAAATGGGCAACCGTGCTGGATTGCCTGTGCGAACATTTTCCGGCCATCGATCGCGCTCAGTGGCTGAGTCGCATGGCCAGGGACCGGGTGCTGGACGCCGACGGCGTACCCATCGGACCTGCCCATGCCTACCGCCAGGGCCTGCGCATCCACTACTTTCGCGAAGTGCCGAACGAACGGCCGATCGCTGCACAGGAGCAGGTGTTGCACGTCGACGAGCATCTGGTGGTGGCCGACAAGCCACACTTCCTGCCGGTGACACCGACCGGCGAGTACGTCGAACACACCTTGCTGCGGCGGCTCATCCGCCGTCTCGACAACCCGCACTTGGTGCCGCTGCACCGCATTGACCGGCATACGGCAGGTCTGGTGCTGTTCTCGGCCAATCCGCAGACGCGCAGTGCCTATCAGCAGCTGTTTCCCACTCGACAGATCGAAAAGCGCTACGAGGCCATCGCGCCCGCACTGCCCGACCTGGCTTTTCCGTGGGTGCACCGCAGCCGCCTGGAGCATGGCGAGCCGTTTTTTCGCATGCGCGAAGTGCCGGGGCCGAGCAACAGTGAAACTCGCCTGGAGGTCGCCGAAAAAGGCGAACACGTGTGGCGCTACGTGCTCAACCCGGTCACCGGCAAGACTCATCAGCTGCGCGTCCACATGACCGCGCTGGGGGCCAGCATCTGCAACGATCCGTTCTACCCGCAGCTGAGCAATACCGAGGTGGACGACTATGCCCGGCCGTTGAAGCTGCTGGCACGCTCGCTGCAGTTCCACGACCCGCTCGACGGTCGCCTGCGCAATTTCGAGACACAACTGAAGCTGACGTTCTAGAACGACAAAGCCCGCCAGAGGGCGGGCTTTGTCTTGCAACACTTAAACTCTGTTTGATCAGAGTTCCTTGACGGTACGTACCTGGTCTTTATTGACACGGGTAGTCTTGCCGTCCAGCTGCTCGAATTCGTAGAAGCCAGCGTCTTCGTCGTAGGAGGGCGTGTCCACCGCCTGGATTTCACGACCGTCGTTCAGGGTGATCACGGTAGGCGATGCGCAACCGGCAAGCGATGCCAGGCCCAGCGCGAGCATGAAAGCGGGAAGGATCCGGTGAGTCATTGTGTTTCTCCACAAAACAAAAAAGGGTGCTGGCGTATACGGGAATAAGACGCTGCTTGCGCCAGCAAAGTTCCGTTGGTCCGACCGGTGCAGTCTAGCGTTTGCCGACCTGCTCAGCGACCCAGCAGTTGAGGCGTATTGAAATTGGCCAGGCGCGGATCGTTCTCGGCACATTGCAGCGGCTGGGCGCCGAGTGCCAGCAAGACCTTGCGCGGGCTCCGTTCGCCGGCATCCCAGGCTTGTCGCACGAGCGGTTGATGCACCTTGCCAACGATGCACAGCAACGGTTCCCAGAACTCACCCTGACGCACCATCAGCGGCTGGGTTGGATGAGTTTGCTGCGCATGGCGCATGGCGTCGAGCAGGGCCTCGTCCACGCCCGGCACATCGCAGGGCAATACCAGCAGCAGCGGGTGTCGAGCGGCGGCCAGGCCGGCCAGAATGCCCGCCAGCGGTCCGGGAAAGTCGCTGCTGTCATCGTGCACCAAGCGGTCGGCGAAGGCTGCGTATCGCGGATAATTGCGGTTGCACGAAATGATCAGGTCATCGGTCAGGGGTCGCACGCGTTGCTGCAGGTGCTCGATCAAGGGCCGGCCATGCCAGTCGATCAGGCCCTTGTCGCGGCCGCCCATGCGTTGTCCGCGGCCGCCTGCCAGCAGCAGGACAGAGCAGGGGGGCAAGGTGTCGGCAGGGTTCATTCGGGGCCTCGGACAGTGGCTGTGGGGCTGTGATATAACACCGTCCATCCCGCCAAACAACCGGACCCAGCCAATGAAAGCCAAGGCAGATGTACCCTTTGTGCCGCTCAATATTGCAGTGTTGACTGTCAGCGACACCCGCAGCGTGGAAACCGATACCTCTGGCCAATTGTTCGTCGATCGCCTGAGCGCGGCGGGCCACGGCCTTTATGCCCGCGTGCTGCTAAAGGACGACCTGTACAAGATCCGTGCACAGGTTGCGCAGTGGATCGCCGATGACCAATGCCAAGTGGTGCTGATTACCGGCGGCACCGGCTTCACCGGCCGTGACAGTACGCCGGAAGCCGTGGCCTGCCTGCTGGACAAGCAAGTCGATGGCTTCGGCGAGCTGTTCCGGCAGATCTCCGTCGCCGACATCGGCACCTCGACCGTGCAGTCACGTGCGCTCGCCGGGCTCGCCAACGGCACCCTGGTGTGCTGCCTGCCCGGTTCGACCAACGCCTGCCGCACCGGCTGGGATGGGATTCTCGCCGAGCAGCTGGACGTGCGCCACCGGCCGTGCAATTTCGTCGTGCACCTCAAGCAGGCCGAGCCCTGCGTCAGCCGTGGCTGAGTTGCCAGCGGCGCAGCCGCTGCTTCCGGTAGAACAGGCACTGGCGCAACTACTGGCCATGGCCGATGGCACGCCGGTGCGCGAGCGCGAAAGGGTCGCCCTGGCCCAAGGCGTCGGTCGCGTGCTGGCCACTGACCTGATCGCCACGCTCGACCTGCCGCCCTGGCCCAACAGTGCCATGGACGGCTACGCGCTGCGCCGCGAAGACTGGCAGGGCGAGCCGTTGCGGGTCAGCCAGCGCGTGTTCGCGGGCGCCGTGCCCGCGCCCCTGGAACCCGGCACGTGCGCACGCATCTTTACCGGCGCGCCGCTGCCCGAAGGCGCCGACTGCGTGGAAATGCAGGAGAACGTGCAAATCGTGGACGACCAGCGGGTGACCTTCGACCAGCCCTTGAGGATCGGCCAGAATATCCGTCCCCAGGGCCAGGAAACCCGCATCGGCGAACGCCTGCTCGAAGCTGGCAGCCGCTTGGGTGCGATCGAACTGGGCCTGTTGGCCTCCATGGGGCATGCGCACATCGACGTGGTCCGTCGGCCACGGGTGGCGGTGCTGTCCACGGGAGATGAATTGGTCGAGCCAGGTCAGCCGCTGGGGCCAGGGCAGATCTACAACAGCAATCGTCAGGTGCTGTGCAGTGCCTTGAGTGGTTTGGGCTGTGAGGTAGTGGATGCCGGGATTCTGCCCGACGATCTGCAGCAGACACGCCAGCGCCTGGCGGCTCTGGGTGATGTGGACCTGATTCTGTCCACGGGGGGCGTCTCGGTGGGCGAAGCCGATTTTCTCGGCATCGCCTTGCGCGAGGAAGGGCAGTTGGCCCTCTGGAAACTGGCGATCAAACCCGGCAAGCCACTGACGTTCGGCCACTTCCGTGGCGTACCGGTCATCGGCCTGCCGGGCAATCCGGCATCGACACTGGTCACTTTCACCCTGCTGGCACGGCCTTACCTGCTGCGTCGGCTGGGTGTTCGCGACGTTGCGCCGCTGAGCTTCCAGGTGCCAGCCGGGTTTGCCTGGCCGCGCGCCGGTACCCGTCGCGAGTACCTGCGCGGGCGTATCGAGCAGGGCCGGGCTGTGATCTACCCCAATCAGAGCTCCGGCGTGCTGCTGAGCGCGGCCTGGGCCCATGGGTTGGTGGAAATACGCGAAGGCTGCACATTGAATGAAGGCGAACTGGTCGCCTTCATCCCGTTCAGCGAACTTTTTTAAGCGTTGCTCTTGGTCGCTTCGACGGCCGCCGGTGCGCGGCCGTAGATGTCGGTGAAGCGCACGATATCGTCTTCGCCCAGGTATTCACCGCTCTGCACTTCGATCATGACCAGGTCGATCACCCCGGAGTTGACCAAGCGGTGCACGTGGCCCTGCTTGATGAAGGTCGACTCGTTGGTGTCGAGCAAAAACTCGTTGTCACCGTTAGTGACTCGGGCCATGCCGCTGACCACGATCCAATGCTCGCTGCGGTGGTGGTGCATCTGCAGCGACAGGGTGCCGCCGGGCTTGACCACGATGCGCTTGATCTTGAAGCGCTTGCCTTCCTCGAGGATCGTGTACGTGCCCCATGGCCGAGTGACCGTGCGGTGCAGTCGGAAGGCATCGTGACCCTGGCGCTTGAGCTGCTGGGCAAGGAACTTGACGTCCTGGGTGCGGCTGCCGTCGGCAATCAGCAGTGCGTCAGGCGTATCGATCACCACCAGGTTGTCGAGGCCGACGGCGCCGACCAGGCGGCGTGGCGAGTCGATGTAGCAGTTGCTCACGTCATGCAGCACGGTTTCGCCGTTGCACTGGTTGCCCTGTGCGTCGGCTGGAGTCAGCTCGCGCACCGCCTGCCACGAACCGATGTCGCTCCACCCCATCTGGCACGGAATGACCGCCACCTTGTCGGAGCGTTCGAGCAGCGCGTAGTCGATGGAAATGTCCGGCGCCAGGGCGAAGGTGCTGCTGTCCAGCTCAACTTGCAGCTCGCGGTTGCCTTGCTTGCTGTGGCTGACCTGCAGGCAGGTGGTGGCCGCCAGCAGCACGTCCGGTGCGTGCTTTTCCAGTTCGCGCAGAAGCACGTCCACACGCATGCAGAACATGCCGGCGTTCCACAGGTAGTCACCGCTGTCCAGGTAGGCTTGGGCGGTGGCCTGGTCCGGCTTTTCCCGGAAGTGCGCGACTTGATAGCTGCCATCGCCCAGGTCGGCGCCGCGCTCGATGTAGCCGAAACCGGTTTCCGCCGTTTGCGGCACCAGGCCGAACGTCACCAGCCAACCCTCGTCGGCTTTCTTGCGTGCTGCACTGACCGCGGCCTGGAAGGCGTCGATGTCGCGGATCAGGTGGTCGGCCGGCAGTACCAGCAACTGCGCCGACGCGCCGTAGTGTTTGGCGGCATGCAAGGCGGCGCTGGCGATGGCTGGCGCAGTGTTGCGGCCCGCAGGTTCGAGAATGAAGTCGAGCAGGGCATCGCGGTCGTTCAATTGGCGGTAGTCGTCCAGCGTGCGGAAGAACACCTCACGGTTGGTCACCGTCAGCACCCGCTCCACGCCTGGCAATTGCGAGGCACGGGTGAAGGTTTTCTGCAGCAGGCTTTCGCCGTCCGGCAGGCGCATGAACGGCTTGGGCATGGCTTCGCGCGATACGGGCCACAGGCGGGTGCCGGAGCCGCCGGCGATGATGCAGGGAATCAGAGTCGTCATAGGTCGAGCCTCGAGTTGAAGGTGGCGGACGGCACCTGCGAAGGCAAGCGCACACGTCCAGCCGGGCTGGATGCAGGAAAAGGTCGATGAAGAAGGGCAGGGCGCAGGATTCTGCGATTCGACAATGCTACCGCCCGCCTGGAGACGGGCTGGACGTGCAGGAATCGGGAGGTAACGGCGACTTCGATAGTGGCCAGTTGCTTCGCAGTAAAGCCTAAACGAGAACGGTTGGCGAGTGGTAAATGTACGAATGGTTAAAAACTTTTCGTCGGGGCTTTTTTTCCTGCGGCTGTGGTCACATCAGGCACAGTTCCACTTACTGGCCACCGGAGACATGCAGCATGAGCGAGCGCAAGGCAATTCTGATATTGCACGGCAAACAAGCTTCCAACGAAGACGTCCGCAGCGCGGTGGAGCATTACCGGGAGCAAGGCAACGCGCTGGACGTGCGTCTGACCTGGGAAGGCGGCGACGCCCAGCGTCTGGTCGATGAGGCACTGCAAGCCGGCTACACCCAGATCATCGCCGGCGGTGGCGATGGCACCCTGCGCGATGTGGCCGAAGCGATGGCGCTGGCCAAGACCGACGCCAGCCTGGCGTTGATGCCCCTGGGCACAGCCAACGATTTCGCACGTGCCGCCGGCGTTCCCCTCGAACCCGAACACGCATTGGCGCTGCTTGCCCGCGAGCCTCAGGCCATCGATCTGGGTGAAGTGGGCGGGCAGGTGTTTCTCAACATGGCAACCGGTGGTTTCGGCAGTCAGGTCACGGCCAATACCTCCGAAGACTTGAAGAAGGTGCTCGGTGGCGCCGCCTACCTGTTCACCGGGCTGTCGCGGTTCAGCGAATTGCGCGCTGCCTCCGCTTCGCTCAGCGGCCCGGACTTCCATTGGGAAGGCGATCTGCTGGCGCTGGGCATCGGCAATGGACGCCAGGCCGGTGGTGGCCACGAATTGTGCCCCGAAGCCGTGGTCGACGACGGACTGCTGGAGATCAGCATTCTGCCGGCACCGACCGAAGTGGTCGGCACCTTGAAAAGCCTGCTCGGCGGCGGCGGACTGGAAACACTGTTCGTGCGTGCACGGCTGCCGTGGGTCGAAATCAACAGCAAGGAAAACCTCGACATCAACCTCGATGGCGAGCCATTGCGGGGTGAAAACCTGCGCTTCAGCACCATGCCCAAGGCATTGAAAGTTCATTTGCCCGCCGGGTCGCCGCTGCTGAGCCATGGACAACTGACTTAACTGACATAACCGCAGCGACGGCAGTCAAGATATTCGCGCCAGCGCCGATAGCCCGGTACCTCTTCTTTCACTTGGGCTTTGGAGTTTTACATGGCCGGCATTCTTGACTCGGTTGACCAACGTACGCAGCTGGTGGGTGAAAACCGTCTGGAGCTGCTCATGTTTCGCCTGGCCGGCAGGCAACTGTTCGCGATCAACGTGTTCAAGGTCCAGGAAGTCCTGCAGTTGCCCAAGCTGACGCTGATGCCGCAGCGCCATCCGTATGTCTGCGGTGTGATCAACCTGCGCGGGCAGACCCTGCCAGTGATCGACCTGTCCCAGGCCATCGGCATGCGCCCGCTGGTGCCGGGGCCGAGCAGTACCATCATCGTCACCGAATACAACCGCTCGATCCAGGCCTTCCTGGTCGGTGGTGTCGACCGCATCGTCAACATGAACTGGGAAGCCATCCTGCCGCCTCCGGCCAGTGCCGGGCGCCAGCACTATCTGACCGCAATCAGCCGGGTCGACGAGCAACTGGTCGAGATCATCGACGTGGAAAAGGTGCTCGCCGAAATCGTCCCCTACAACGCTCGCGTTTCCCGCGACAAGCTCGACGACCCCTTGCTGGCGCGCGCTCGTGGCCGGGAAGTGCTGCTGGTGGATGACTCGACGGTGGCACTGGCGCAGCTGCGCGATACCTTGTCGCAGCTGGACATCAAGATGCACGTGGCCAGCGATGGCCTCAAGGCGTTGAACAAGCTCAAGGCGTGGGCCGACACCGGCGAGCGCATGACCGACAAACTGCTGATGGTCTTCACCGACGCCGAGATGCCGGAAATGGACGGCTACCGGCTTACCACCGAGATCCGCAACGATCCGCGACTGCGCGACCTCTACGTGGTGCTGCACACCTCGTTGTCGGGCAGCTTCAACGAATCGATGGTGAAAAAGGTCGGCTGTGACAACTTCCTGTCCAAGTTCCAGCCCGACAAACTGGTCGACGTGGTGCGTCAGCGCCTGGAGCTGGATCAACGCTGACAGGCCCTCGTTATTCTCCTGCCGGTTCCGCTAGACTGGGTTTTTCTCTGTCCTGAGGAGCCGGGCCATGTCGAGCCTTGCCGCGCTGTACCGTTACCCGCTCAAATCGGCCATTGGCCAGTCGCTGCAGCAGTCGCCTGTGGATGGCCTGGGGCTGCTCGGCGATCGGCGCTGGATGCTGGTCGACGCCCAGAGCGGTCGGTTCCTCAGCCAGCGCGCAGACCCTCGCCTGGGGCAGTTGGGTACGCAAGTCGGTGAAGACGCAGGCCTGCGCCTGAGCGCAAGCGGATACCCTGAGCTGAACGTCGCGGTCCCGGAGTCAGGCGAACTGCGCGGAGTCACGCTGTGGAACGACAGCTTCCGCGTGCCCGACGCCGGCGAGGAAGCAGCGCGCTGGGTCAGTGATTTCGTCGGTAAGCCGACTCGGCTGGTGTACGTGCCTACCGAGCGCGCCCGTACCGTCAGCGCCGGTTACGGCGAGGGCGGCGACAAGGTGGCTTTTGCCGATGGCTTTCCACTGTTGTTGATCGGTCAGGGCTCGCTGGACGACCTGTCCGCACGGGTCGGACGGACGCTGGAGATGGCGCGGTTTCGGCCCAATCTGGTCGTCCAGGACAGCGCCGCCTTCGCCGAGGATGGCTGGAAGCGCATTCGCATCGGCGGCCTGGATTTTCGTGTGCTCAAGCCCTGCGCGCGCTGCATTCTGACCACGCTCGACCCGCACACCGGGGAGCGCAGTGCCGATCGCGAGCCCCTGGCAACCCTCAAGCGCTACCGCCAGCAGGACGGCCACGCCATGTTCGGCCAGAATCTGGTATGCGATGGCGCCGGCGTGCTGGAAGTGGGCATGCCGATCACCGTGCTCGAGTGACGGGCCGGCAGCCGGCGGGCTGCCAGGCTGGGCTCACTGGTCGTCGAAGAAGCGTTCGTGCCAGTCCACCACCGGCTGCGGCGCGTTGAGCTTCTCGCCATAGATGACCGCGTAGGACAGCACGTTCTGCACGTACTGGCGGGTTTCATCGAATGGAATGGACTCCACCCAGACATCGAAGCTCAGGTGATTCGCGCCTCTGAGCCACTGCCGTACGCGCCCGGGGCCCGCGTTGTAGGCGGCCGAGGCCAGTACCCGGTTACCGTTGAACTGGCTGTGTACCTGGCTCAGGTATGCAGCACCGAGCTGGATGTTGGTGTCGGGATCGAGTACCTGCTGGGGCGACGACAGCGGGATGCTGAACTTGCGCGAGGTTTCCTTGGCGGTGCCCGGCATCAACTGCATCAATCCCATGGCGCCGGCGCCGGAACGGGCGTCGTCCATGAAGGCGCTTTCCTGACGGGTGATGGCGAACACCCAGCTGGTGTGCAGGCCTCGCACATTGGCTTCGCGAATCAGGGTGTCGCGGTGGGCCATCGGGAAGCGGATGTCCAGGTCGTCCCAGTACTGCGCCTGGCTGATCGTGCGAATGGCCGGAAAGTACCAGCGCATGTCGTAGGCCAGCTTGGCCTGGGCGACCATCTCGTCGCGGTCGAAATGGCGGCTGACGTGATACCACTCGCGTCGCGCATCGACGATCTGGCCACGTGCGTAGAGCTCGAGCGAACGACGTACACCGGCGGTGTTGCGCACCTTGTTGACCAGCGCCTGGCTCATCACCAGCGGCTTGTTGTTGAGCGAGTAGGGCGCCTGGATGCGGTCGGCCGCCAGGAAGCCGTAGAAGTCGCGCTCCTTGGCCACCGCCTTGTACAGCGAAGGCACCTTGGCACTCTGCGGCTGGGCCAGCTCCAGGCTGCGCGCCTGCCAGTACTGCCAGCGGTTGGTCTTGGCCAGGTCCTTGGGTAGGCGGGTGGTCAGGTCGTAGGCGTCCTGCCAGCGGCCCAGGCGCAGCAGCAGGCGCAGGCGCCATTCGGTCACGGTGTCGTCGCGCAGCTCCGGATCGTAGCGAGTCATCAGCTCCAGCGCCCGCGGATCGTAGCGCCGCGCCAGGGTCAGGCCGATCTCGCGGGCGATGGCAACCTTCTCCTCGGCCGAGAAACGCATGCTGCTGGCATAGCTGTCGAGCATGCGCATGGCTTTTTCCGGGTCCTGACGGGCCAGGCGGCGCAGCCCCAGCCCGACCACGTCGGACATGGCTTCGTCGACCGGCATGAAACGCGCCGGTTGGTCGAGCAGTTCGGGTTTCTGCGCGACATCCAGCAGCAGTCGACCCTGGCTCGACAGGCTGGTCAGGCTTTGCACCAGGCTGGTGGCCAACGGGTAGTTGCGCTCCTGGGCTGCGAGCTTGGCGCGCTGCCAGCGCTTGTTCTCGGTCAGCTGGCCTTCGCTGGCCCAGCGCTGGAACAGCCCATCGCAGGCCGTGGGCAGCGATTTGCCGGTGAGCCACAGTTTGTCGGCATTGGCATAGCCTTCGGCGCGCAGCTGGCTGTTGCTCAGCTGGTACTGGCCGTACAGGCAGTCGAGCTCCTTGAAGTTGAGCTTGGGGTCGTAGTATTTGACGAACGGCGCCCACTCGCCGCGCTCGGCGAGCTGCCGCAGCCAGCGCAGTTTCATCCAGTTGGCCTGTGGCAGGTCGCCGTGCTTGGCGAGAAAGCCTTCGATCTCGGCGTTGCTGGCGCTGCGCAGGCGCGGGGTGAGCTCGTCGTAGGCCAGGTAGGCCTCCAGCGGGTAGTCCTGAAGCTCGGCGGCGTAGCGCATGTACGGGCCGCTGTCGCCCTTGGCCAGGGCGCGCTTGGCCTCGTCGTAGTATTGACGCTGCGTGGCCAGGTCGGCGGCCTGGACGTTGGCGACACTGGATGCAGAGAGGATGAGGCAGGACAACAAGCTGAACAGGCGACTGCGCATGAGACTTCCAGGCAGAAAAGACGTGACAAGTGTCGGCAGTGCCAGCACTAAAGAAGTGAGCCTAGCTTAGCCTCTAGGGCAGGCGCGATGAAAGCGTTCAGGATCATTCATTTTATTGCCGCCTTCGGTCTGCCAGGGCAAAAGTCGGTTAGAATGCGCGCCCGGTTTTTGGAGAAGCTCATGACCCTGCTCAAATTCAGCGATGTGTCCCTTGCATTCGGCGCGATGCCGTTGTTGGACAAGGTGTCCTGGCAGATCGCCCGTGGTGAGCGGGTGTGCATCATCGGCCGCAACGGCACTGGCAAATCCAGCATGCTGAAGCTGGTCAAGGGCGTGCAGAAACCCGACGACGGCGCCGTCTGGCGTGCGCCGGGGCTGAAGATCGGCGAGCTGCCGCAGGAACTGCCGGTGGCCGACGACCGGACCGTGTTCGACGTCGTTGCCGAGGGCCTGGACGGGGTCGGCGCGCTGCTGGCCGAGTACCACCACCTGAGCCAGAACATCGTCACCGACGAAGACCTGAACAAGCTCATGCATGTCCAGCAGGATCTCGAAGCCCGTGACGGCTGGCGCCTGCAGCAACTGGTCGACAGCACCTTGAGCCGCCTGCAGCTGCCTGCAGACAAGACCTTGAAGCAGTTGTCCGGTGGCTGGCGCCGCCGCGTCCTGCTGGCGCAGGCGCTGGTGTCCGAACCTGACCTGCTGCTGCTCGACGAACCGACCAACCACCTGGACATCGGCGCGATCGCCTGGCTCGAAGAAGCCCTCAAGGATTTCCAGGGGGCGGTGCTGTTCATTACCCACGACCGTTCCTTCCTGCAGAATCTGGCCACGCGCATTCTCGAGCTCGATCGCGGCGGCCTGATCGACTGGAACGGCGACTACGCCAGCTTCTTGGTGCACAAAGAGGCCATGCTGTCGGCCGAGGAAACCGCCAACGCGCTGTTCGACAAGCGCCTGGCCCAGGAAGAAGTGTGGATCCGCCAGGGCATCAAGGCCCGACGCACCCGCAACGAAGGCCGGGTGCGTGCGCTCAAGGCACTGCGTGTGGAGCGTGGCGAACGCCGCGAGCGCACCGGCAAGGCCAACATCCAGCTCGATACCGCAGACAAGTCCGGCAAGCAGGTGATGGTCCTCGACAACGTCAGCTTCGCCCATCCGGGTGGGCCGATGCTGATCAAGGATTTCTCCATGGTCCTGCAGCGCGAGGACCGTATCGGCTTGCTGGGGGCGAATGGTACCGGCAAGACCACGCTGCTCAAGCTGATGCTCGACAACCTGCAGCCCACCAACGGTTCGGTCGACGTCGGCACGCGCCTGGACGTCGCCTACTTCGACCAGTTGCGTCACCAGCTCGACCTGGAAAAGACCGTCATCGACAACGTTGCCGAGGGCCGCGATTTCATCGACATCGACGGTCAGAGCCGCCACGTGCTGAGCTACCTGGGCGACTTCCTGTTCAGCCCCCAGCGTGCACGCACGCCGGTCAAGGCCCTGTCGGGCGGTGAGCGCGCGCGCCTGTTGCTGGCCAAGCTGTTCAGCAAGCCGGCCAACCTGCTGGTGCTGGACGAACCGACCAACGACCTCGACGTCGAGACCCTCGAACTGCTTGAAGAAGTGCTGTCCGCCTTCAAGGGTACCGTGTTGATGGTCAGCCACGACCGGGCCTTCCTCGACAACGTGGTCACCAGCACGCTGGTGTTCGAAGGCGAGGGCAAGGTTCGCGAATACGTCGGTGGCTACCAGGACTGGATCCGCCAGGGCGGCTCGCCCAAGCTGCTCGGCGTGACCGAGAACAAGTCAGGCAAGGCCGAGCTCAACAGCGCCGTGGTCAAGGCCGCAGAGCCTGCACCTGTGGAAGCACCGGCGCCCGCCAAGAAGAAGCTCAGCTACAAGCTGCAGCGCGAGCTGGAAGCCCTGCCGGGCCAGATCGAAGCCAAGGAGCAGGAAATCGCTGCGCTGGAAGCCGAGATGGCCGATGCCGGGTTCTATCAGCGGCCTGCCGCGCAGACGGCGGAAGTGATGGCGAAGCTGGAAGCCTCGCAGGCCGAGCTGGAAGTCATGGTCGAGCGCTGGGCCGAACTCGACGCCTGAGCTCTCGACTCTGGAATCATCAGCGAGGCCGCAGCTGCTGCTCGGCCCCGCTGATGATCCTTATTCGGCGCGCTTGACCAGGCGCACCGCCAAAACGTCGCACGGCGCTCCGTGCAACACGTCGTTGGCCGTCGAACCAAGCAGCAATGCCAGGCCATGACGGCCATGACTGCCGACCACCACCAGGTCGCATTCCGATTTCTTCGCCAGGTTGTGAATCTCCTGACGCGGCTGGCCGTAGGTCAGGTGGCAGTCGCCGACGACAAGGTCCGGGTACTTGACCTTCAGCGTTTCCAGGCGCTCCTTGGCCTGATCGAACTGCTGCTGCTGCAACTGCGAGAGGTCCATCGGCACGTCCCCGCCGAAAGCCATGGCCATGGGTTCGACGATGTGCACCAGCGAGAGCTTGGCGCCGTTGCTGACCGCCAGCTCCCGGGCCCGCTTGATGACCGGGTCACACTCCTCGGTGAGGTCGACGGCGACCAGAATGTGTTGGTAGGGCATGAGAAGCACTCCTGACGATTGCGATAGCTTGAGTATGGACTGTTTAGGCGGGGCGCAACATGAACAACCCTCGCCGATCTATTTGAAACGCTTAGCGGGTGTACTCTTTATGACGGTGTGGATAGTCGTGTCAATCCTTGCGCTGATTCTCAGCCCCATGGTATGGCTGCGGCCGTCGCGCAGCCAGAGCGGCCGCATGGCCGTGCGCCTGCAGGCGCGGCGGATGGGCCTGGCCATGCAGTTGGCTCCCCAGCAGTGGCCGCACTGGCTCAGCGTCGAGCCACCCGACCCCTGCGCGCAATACCATCGGCCACGCCGCAAGGGCAGGGTCGACAGCTGGAGCTACTGGCAGATCGAGCCGGGGGTCTGGTGCAACCAGTGGCGCGAAGCCTGTATCGATCCGCTGCTGCTGCCTCACCTGGCCACGTTGCCCGCCGACGTCTACAAGCTCGAAGCCGGGTCGCAGATGCTCGCGTTGTACTGGGGCGAAAAGGGTGACGAAAAGGTGCTTCAGGATATTGCAAAGGTCCTGCAAGCACTGGCTTGATCGTTGTCTCGAGCTATCGTCATATGCCTGCGGCAGGCTGTCGCAGGTGCGCGTTTCTGCGCATTCCAGAAATGACCGCAAAGTCGCGTTTTCTCGCGGCTGGCGCGGCATTTGACAATCGCCCGCAATTCCGTGAATGTACACGCAGCCCAATCAAACGGGCGTATGAATCGAGCGTTTTTCAGTCACGCTCCAGCACTATCCCGACTACCGCGCTGACGGGTATGCCTGGCTACAGAGAGCGGCGGCCATGTATCGCCCCCTTTTATCCAGCGTCAGGCGTGTACTGTTCAGCTTCCATATCGTGGAGATCAGTGGATGATTTACGAAGGTAAAGCCATCACGGTGAAGGCTCTTGAAAGCGGCATCGTCGAACTGCGGTTCGACCTCAAGGGCGAGTCCGTCAACAAATTCAACCGCCTCACGCTCGAAGAGCTGCGCGAAGCGATCGCGGCAATCAAGGCCGACGCTTCGATCAAGGGCGTGATCGTCGCCAGTGGCAAGGACGTCTTCATCGTCGGTGCGGACATCACCGAATTCGTCGAGAATTTCAAGTTGCCCGAAGCCGAGCTGGTCGCGGGCAACCTGCAGGCCAATCGCATCTTCAGCGACTTCGAGGACCTCGAAGTGCCGACGGTCGCCGCCATCAACGGCATCGCCCTGGGCGGCGGCCTGGAAATGTGCCTGGCTGCCGACTACCGGGTCATGTCCAGCGAAGCGAAGATCGGCCTGCCCGAGGTCAAGCTGGGCATCTACCCAGGTTTCGGCGGCACGGTGCGCCTGCCGCGCATCATCGGCGCCGACAATGCCATCGAGTGGATTGCGTCGGGCAAGGAAAACGGCGCCGACGATGCGCTCAAGGTGGGTGCGGTCGATGCGGTGGTGGCGCCGGACAAGCTGGCGGCCGCCGCGCTAGACCTGCTCCAGCGCGCCATCAGCGGCGAGTTCGATCACAAGGCCAAGCGCCAGCCCAAGTTGGTCAAGCTCAGGCTCAACGCCATCGAACAGATGATGGCGTTCGAAACCGCCAAGGGCTTCGTCGCCGGCCAGGCCGGGCCCAACTATCCGGCGCCGGTCGAGGCCATCAAGACCATCCAGAAAGCAGCCAGTTTCGGTCGCGAGAAAGCCCTCGAAATCGAAGCCGCCGGCTTCGCCAAGATGGCCAAGACCTCGGCTGCGCAAAGCCTCATCGGCCTGTTCCTCAACGATCAGGAGCTCAAGCGCAAGGCCCGTGGCTACGACAAGGTGGCACGCGATGTGAGTCAGGCGGCCGTGCTGGGCGCTGGCATCATGGGCGGTGGCATCGCCTATCAGTCGGCGCTCAAAGGCACGCCGATCCTGATGAAGGACATCAACGAGAAGGGCATCGAACAGGGCCTGGCCGAGGCGTCCAAGCTGCTCGGCGCGCGCGTCGAAAAAGGTCGCCTGACCCCGGCGAAGATGGCCGAAGCGCTCAACGACATTCGTCCCACGCTGTCCTACGGCGATTTCGGTCATGTCGACATCGTCGTCGAAGCGGTGGTGGAAAACCCCAAGGTCAAGCAGGCAGTGCTGGCCGAAGTCGAGGCGCAGGTCAAGGACGACACCATTCTGGCGTCCAACACGTCGACCATTTCCATCAACCTGCTGGCCCTGGCGCTCAAGCGTCCGGAAAACTTCGTCGGCATGCACTTCTTCAACCCGGTGCACATGATGCCGCTGGTCGAAGTGATCCGTGGCGAGAAGTCCAGTGAGGTTGCCGTGGCGACCACCGTGGCCTATGCCCGCAAGATGGGCAAGAACCCCATCGTGGTCAACGATTGCCCCGGCTTCCTGGTGAACCGCGTACTGTTCCCGTACTTCGGCGGCTTCGCCCGGCTGGTCAGCGCCGGTGTCGATTTCGTGCGCATCGACAAGGTCATGGAGAAATTCGGCTGGCCCATGGGCCCGGCCTACCTGATGGACGTGGTCGGCATCGACACCGGCCATCATGGCCGTGACGTGATGGCCGAAGGCTTCCCGGATCGCATGAAAGACGAGCGTCGCTCCGCCATCGACGCGCTGTACGATGCCAACCGCCTGGGGCAGAAGAACGGCAAGGGCTTCTATGCCTACGAAACCGACAAGCGCGGCAAGCCGAAGAAGGTGGCCGATCCTGCGGCGCTGGACGTGCTCAAGCCGGTGATCTACGAACAGCGCGAGGTCTCCGATGAGGACATCGTCAACTGGATGATGATCCCGCTGTGCCTGGAAACCGTACGCTGCCTGGAAGACGGCATCGTCGAAACCGCGGCCGAGGCCGACATGGGCCTGGTCTATGGCATCGGTTTTCCTCCGTTCCGCGGCGGGGCGCTGCGCTACATCGATTCGCTGGGCGTGGCCGAATTCGTGGAACTGGCCGACCGCTACGCCGAACTGGGTCCGCTGTACCAGCCTACGCAGAAGCTTCGTGAAATGGCGCGTGCTGGCCAGACCTTCTTCGGGCAAGCGGCCAACATACAGAACAAGGGTGAATGACTGATGAGCTTGAATCCTAGAGACGTGGTGATCGTCGACTTCGGTCGCACCCCCATGGGCCGTTCCAAAGGCGGCATGCACCGCAACACCCGCGCCGAGGACATGTCGGCGCACCTGATCAGCAAGCTGCTGGAACGCAATGCCAAGGTCGATCCGGCCGAAGTCGAGGACGTGATCTGGGGCTGCGTCAACCAGACCCTGGAACAGGGCTGGAACATCGCCCGCATGGCGTCGCTGATGACGCAGATCCCGCACACTGCGGCCGGCCAGACCGTCAGCCGGTTGTGCGGCTCGTCCATGAGCGCGCTGCACACGGCCGCCCAGGCGATCATGACCGGCAACGGCGACGTGTTCGTGGTCGGCGGCGTCGAGCACATGGGCCATGTCGGCATGATGCACGGCGTGGATCCGAACCCGCACATGTCGCTGTACGCCGCGAAAGCCTCGGGCATGATGGGGCTTACCGCCGAGATGCTCGGTAAAATGCACGGCATCACTCGCGAACAGCAGGATGCCTTCGGCGTGCGCTCGCACCAGTTGGCCCACCAGGCCACGGTCCAGGGCAAGTTCAAGGACGAGATCATCCCGATGCAGGGTTGCGACGAAAATGGCTTCATCAAGGTCTTCGACTACGATGAAACGATTCGCCCCGACACCACCCTGGAAAGCCTTGCGGCGCTCAAGCCTGCCTTCAACCCGAAGGGCGGTACGGTCACGGCCGGTACTTCGTCGCAGATCACCGACGGTGCCTCGTGCATGATCGTGATGTCGGCGCAGCGCGCCCAGGACCTGGGCATCACGCCATTGGCGGTAATCCGCTCCATGGCAGTGGCCGGCGTCGACCCCGCGATCATGGGCTACGGGCCGGTTCCGGCCACCCAGAAAGCGCTCAAGCGCGCAGGTCTGGGCATTGCCGACATCGACTTCATCGAACTCAACGAAGCCTTCGCCGCACAGGCCCTGCCTGTGCTGAAGGATCTGAAAGTGCTCGACAAGATGAACGAGAAGGTTAACCTGCATGGCGGCGCGATCGCCCTGGGGCATCCTTTTGGCTGTTCAGGCGCACGAATTTCCGGCACTTTGCTCAATGTCATGAAGCAGAATGGCGGCACTTTCGGCCTGTCCACCATGTGTGTAGGCCTGGGGCAGGGCATCACCACGGTCTTCGAGCGCGTCTAGTCCTGACGAGCGAGTCGAACGAACCGGGGCCCAGTGTCCCGGTTTTGTTTTTTCCCGGTTCATTCGAAAAAGTATTTCAAGCGAGGCGCAACATGCATATACAACCAGGGCTCTATCGTCATTACAAAGGCCCCGAGTATCGTGTCTACGGCGTCGCGCGCAGTTCCGAGGACGAACAGGAAGTGGTGTTCTACCAGGCGCTGTACGGTGAATTCGGCCTCTGGGTGCGCCCGCTGAGCATGTTCCTGGAGTCGGTCGAGGTTGACGGCGAGAGCGTCCCGCGCTTTGCTTTGGTGAAGGCCGAACCCAGCCTGTTTTCCGTTCCGCAGGCGCCGACCGCTTGAACCTCGGCGCTTGACCTCACGTTCTCACCACTATATATAGCGGGGCCTCGCAAGGCGCCGCATGCCTTTCATTTCAAGTATTCAGGAATTTTCCGATCCATGGGCAAATCGCTGGTCATTGTGGAATCCCCGGCTAAGGCCAAGACCATCAACAAGTATCTGGGTGACCAGTACGTGGTGAAGTCGAGTATCGGCCATATCCGAGACTTGCCCACCAGCGGTTCGGCGAGCGCCAGCAAGGAGCCGGCCGCCAAGCGCGGCAAGGCTGCGGCTGCCGACGCGCCGGCGCTGTCGCCCAAGGAAAAGGCCCGCAAGCAGTTGGTGGCACGCATGGGCGTCGATCCGGACCAGGGCTGGAAGGCCAAGTACGAGATCCTCCCCGGCAAGGAAAAGGTCATCGAGGAACTGCGCCGGCTGGCCAAGGACGCCGACACCATCTATCTGGCGACGGACTTGGACCGCGAGGGGGAAGCCATTGCCTGGCACCTGCGCGAAGCCATCGGTGGCGATGACAGCCGCTACAAGCGCGTGGTGTTCAACGAGATCACCAAGAAGGCCATCCAGGAAGCTTTCTCTCGCCCCGGCGAGCTGGACATCGACCGTGTCAACGCCCAGCAGGCGCGGCGTTTCCTCGACCGCGTGGTTGGCTACATGGTGTCGCCGCTGCTCTGGCAGAAGATCGCCCGCGGGTTGTCCGCTGGTCGCGTGCAGTCTGTCGCGGTGAAGCTGGTGGTCGAGCGTGAGCGTGAAATCCGCGCGTTCAACCCCGAGGAATACTGGGAAGTGCACGCCGACCTGGCGTCGGCCAAGGCCGCCAAGGTGCGTTTCGAAGTGGCTCGCGAGAACGGCGAAGCCTTCAAGCCCCTGAACGAAGCCCACGCCATGGCCGCGCTGGCCAAGCTCAAGGATGCCAGCTACAGCATCGTCAAGCGCGAAGACAAGCCGACCAGCAGCAAGCCGTCGGCCCCGTTCATTACTTCCACGCTGCAGCAGGCCGCGAGCAACCGCCTGGGCTACGGCGTAAAGAAGACCATGATGATGGCGCAGCGCTTGTACGAGGCCGGCTACATTACCTATATGCGTACCGACTCGACCAATCTGTCGGTCGACGCCGTGGAGATGGCCCGCGCCTACATCGAGAACGAGTTCGGCAAGAAGTACCTGCCGGAAGCACCGATGGTGTACGGCAGCAAGCAGGGCGCCCAGGAAGCACACGAAGCCATTCGCCCATCGGACGTGAACACTCATCCGAGCAAGCTGAACGGCATGGAACGCGATGCCGAGCGCCTCTATGAATTGATCTGGCGCCAGTTCCTCGCGTGCCAGATGCCGCCTGCCCAGTACCTGTCGACCACCGTCACGGTGGCAGCGGGTGATTTCGAGCTGCGCGCCAAGGGCCGTATCCTCAAGTTCGACGGCTACACTCGCGTGCTGCCGCAGATGAGCAAGCCGGGCGACGACGACGTGCTGCCGGAAATGAACCAGGGTGAGCAGCTCAAGTTGCTGCACCTGGACCCTACCCAGCACTTCACCAAGCCGCCTGCGCGCTATTCCGAAGCGAGCCTGGTCAAGGAGATGGAAAAACGCGGCATCGGTCGTCCGTCGACCTACGCGGCGATCATCTCGACCATCCAGGACCGTGGTTACGTGGCGCTGCACAACCGTCGCTTCTACTCGGAAAAGATGGGCGACATCGTCACCGAGCGGCTGTCCGAAAGCTTCTCCAACCTCATGGACTACGGCTTTACCGCCGGCATGGAAGAGAACCTCGATGACGTGGCGCACGGCGAGCGCGACTGGAAGAACGTTCTCGACGAGTTCTACGGTGACTTCAAGGGCAAGCTGGACGTTGCGGGTGCGGCCGACAGCGGCATGCGCGCCAACCTGCCGACCCTGACCAACATCGCCTGCCGCGAATGCGGTCGGCCGATGATGATCCGCACCGCATCCACCGGGGTGTTCCTGGGCTGTTCGGGCTATGCGCTGCCACCCAAGGAGCGCTGCAAGGCCACCATCAACCTGATTCCGGGTGATGAGATAGCGGCCGACGACGAGGGCGAGTCCGAGTCGCAGATTCTGCGCGGCAAGCACCGCTGCCCGGTCTGTGCGACCGCCATGGACGCGTACTTGCTGGATGAGAAGCGCAAGCTGCACATCTGCGGGAACAACCCCGACTGCCCGGGCTACGAGATCGAAGAGGGCAACTACCGCATCAAGGGCTACGAAGGGCCGAGCCTGGAGTGCGACAAGTGCGGCAGCGAGATGCAGTTGAAAACCGGCCGTTTCGGCAAGTTCTTCGGCTGCACCAATCCGGAGTGCAAGAACACCCGCAAGCTGCTCAAGAGTGGCGAAGCGGCGCCGCCCAAGATGGACGCGGTGAAGATGCCCGAACTCAAGTGCGAGAAGGTCAACGATACCTACGTGCTGCGCGATGGCGCATCCGGTCTGTTCCTGGCGGCCAGCCAGTTTCCGAAGAACCGCGAAACCCGCGCCCCGTTGGTGCTCGAGATCATCCCGCACAAGGATGAGATCGATCCCAAGTACAGCTTCCTGTTCGACGCGCCGATCAAGGACCCGGACGGCCGTCCTACCGTGATTCGCTACAGCCGCAAGACCAAGGAGCAGTACGTGCAGAGCGAGGTCGAGGGCAAACCTACCGGTTGGAAGGCGTTCTACGACGGCAAGACGTGGAAGGTCGAAGACAAGCGCTGAAGCGCTAGCAGCACCAAGGCCGCACCGTCCCCAGGGCTGTGCGGCCTTTTCATTTGTGGCTTGCACTGGCTGGGCAGGTTCCCGACACTGTGGCAGTCGAGTGTTCACTGCGGAGATCGCCAGCATGGCCTATGAGCTCTATACCCGTACCAACCAGAAAATCTATTTCGCCGGGCTGGCGCTGGAAGCCATGGGCAAGGCCGAACTGGGCCAGGCCATCAATGCGCAGGCTCAGCTGCAGGCGCAGCGCGAATCCGCGCTGTTCCACCTGTACGGTGCATTGTTGGGGCTGTGTCACGAGATCGCTGGTTATTACCGCCTGCCTCAGGCCGGCACTGCCCGTGCGGAAAACCTGCTGACCCCGCAAGCGCTCGACGGCACGTCCATTCCCGAGCTGGCGGAGTTGGTGGAGCTGGCCCAGCATTCGCATACCTGGCTGGCGCAACTGCTTGCGGCGCACAGCGCGCTGTTCGTGCCGCCCAAGGCGCCCAAAAAGCCCAAGGGCGATGTGACCCAGCCACTCATCCAGGCAGTCAATCTGGATGAAGTCGAAGAGCAGGAACTCAGCCGCGAGGTGCTCGAAAGCTGGCGTCAGCAGCTCAAGGGCCTGACCGTTCGTTTCCGCGAAGGGCTGAGTGAGTGCTGATTTGCACTGGCACTGCTACAATGCCCGCCTTTCGTGGAGAACATGTCCTTATGCCAACGTCCTTTCTTGAGATTGTCGAGCTGCCTGACGGCCGCATCGAGTTGCGTCGTGCCGAGGACGAAGGTTCGCTGGTGACGCTGAATTTTTCCGAAGATGCCAAGGCATTCCTGCAGGGCCAGCACGTGGAAGTGGCCAAGGCCATGCTCAGTGTCGGTGTGCAGATGGCCGGCAAGCTGGTGGAAGGCGAAATCGACAAGGACGACGGGCCGCACGTCCTGCACTGATCCTGCCACGCAGCGAGCGCCTTGCGCTGGCCTTGGCGGGCAGTATCGTTTGACCGCAGGTATCACCCCAAACGGATGTTCAGGCTCTGCGCGCTGCCCTGGCGCGCCGCTGCCATCAATTGCTGCCTCGCCACGGAGGGCAGTGGGTTGAGCCAGCTCACCACGGTATGGCTGCGCCCCAGGCGCAGCGCTTCGCACGCCAACTGCTGGGCGCTTTGCATACCGCGCGGCTGCAGCAGCAATATGCGTTCGCGATTGAGCCCTGCATCGCGCAGCCAGGCCTGCGTCAGGCTTGCCGGCGGAGCGATCAGCGTCAACCAGCGCGCGTCCTGCTCTTCGCTCAATTCCCGCAGCATGGGTGCCAGCAGGTTCAGGCAGTTCCCCGCGGCACCACGCAGAGACATCTCGCTGAATACATCCGGATCGGCGACAGTCCAGGGCGATTCTACGGCCTCCTTGAACAGCGGCGTCACCGGTGCAGCCATGAATGCTTCGAACAGCGACATTTGTGCTTGTTGGGGTGACAGGGGAAACTGCATGATGCCTCCTTATCGACGAATGACGCCGACGCTCAGACCTTCAATGACCAGATCCTGATCCTTGAGGTCGACTTCAATGGGTGCGAAGTCGGGGTTTTCCGCAACCAGGAAAACCTTGTTGCCTTCGCGCTGGAACCGCTTCACGGTGACTTCGTCGCCGATGCGCGCCACCACGATCTGCCCGTTGCGGACTTCGCGGCAGGTGTGCACGGCCAGCAGGTCACCGTCGAGAATGCCGACGTCACGCATGCTCATGCCCTGTACGCGCAGGAGGTAGTCGGCGCGAGGATGGAAGAAGCCCGGGTTGATCTTGCAGGACTCTTCGATGTGTTCCTGCGCCAGAATCGGCGCACCTGCAGCAACGCGCCCGACGACTGGCAGGCTGGCGTCGTCGTTGCGGGCTTCGGAGCCGGGGATGCGAATGCCGCGCGAGGCGCCCGGGGTCATTTCGATGGCGCCTTTTCGCGCCAGTGCCTTGAGGTGTTCCTCGGCCGCGTTGGGTGACTTGAACCCCAGTTCCTGAGCAATTTCCGCACGGGTAGGTGGAAAGCCATTGTCGTCAAGGCAGCGCTTGATGAAGGCCAGAATTTCAGCTTGGCGTGGCGTCAATTTCAACATGTCGATGGCTCTGTCTTTTTGTACAGTGACTGGGATTATATACAGTAGATGGCCCTTGGCAATACCGTTTTCCGGGCGCGTCGCCTGCCGAAGTTCGCATGCTGCGCTAAGGCGATGAATTTGTATGCTTTAATACGTGACCGCATGGCCACGAAAAGCCTGTATGGACTTGACAGTCACGCACTTTGAAACGTATGTTTCAAACAAGTGTTTGTCAGGCGGAGTTGCCATGGCCCAGTCGGAAACCGTTGAACGCATCCTCGATGCCGCCGAACAGCTTTTTGCAGAGAAAGGCTTCGCGGAAACCTCGCTGCGCCTGATCACCAGCAAGGCTGGGGTCAACCTGGCGGCGGTGAACTACCACTTCGGTTCGAAGAAAGCGCTCATCCAGGCGGTATTCTCCAGATTTCTCGGGCCTTTCTGTGCCAGCCTCGACCGCGAGCTGGAACGGCGGCAGACCAGCGCGATGCCCAAGGCCAGCCTCGAAGAGCTGCTGGAAATCCTGGTAGAGCAGGCGCTCGTGGTCCAGCCGCGCAGCGGCAACGATCTCTCCATCTTCATGCGTTTGCTGGGCCTGGCCTTCAGCCAGAGCCAGGGTCACTTGCGCCGTTACCTGGAGGACATGTACGGCAAGGTCTTTCGTCGCTACATGCTGCTGGTCAACGAAGCCGCACCGCGCATTCCCCCCCTCGAGTTGTTCTGGCGCGTGCATTTCATGCTGGGCGCTGCCGCCTTCAGCATGTCCGGGATCAAGGCACTGCGTGCCATCGCGGAAACCGACTTCGGCGTCGATACCTCGATCGAACAGGTAATGCGCTTGATGGTGCCGTTCCTCGCTGCAGGCATGCGCGCGCAGAGTGCGGTGACCGACCAGGCCATGGCCGCCGCTCAATTGCGGCCACGCAGCAAGAGCGCCCCGGCGGTTGCCAAGGCCTGACGTGTGCCCGGTCGCCCTCCAGATCCCTCTCTACAAGGAAAATCCATGAGCGCTCGTCTGCAAGGCTCCCTGATGGTCGACGTCGCCGGTACCTGGCTCAGCGCAGAGGACCGCCATCTGCTGCGCCAGCCCGAAGTGGCCGGGTTGATCATTTTCGCGCGCAACATCGAGCATCCGCGTCAGGTACGCGAGTTGACCGCCGCCATCCGCGCGGTGCGGCCCGACCTGATCCTGGCGGTGGACCAGGAGGGTGGACGCGTGCAACGGCTACGCCAGGGCTTCGTGCGTCTGCCGGCCATGCGCGAGCTGGCCTACCACGCGGATGCGGCCGTCCTGGCCGAGCACTGCGGCTGGTTGATGGCCGCCGAAGTACTGGCGGCTGGGCTGGACCTCAGTTTTGCGCCGGTGCTGGACCTGGATCACGGGCACAGCGCCGTGGTCGGCACCCGCGCGTTCGAAGGCGATCCCGAGCGGGCCACGCTGCTGGCGGGCGCGTTCATCCGTGGCATGAATGCGGCAGGCATGGCGGCATGCGGCAAGCATTTTCCCGGTCACGGCTGGGCGGAAGCCGATTCTCACGTGGCAATTCCCACCGACGAGCGCAGCCTCGAGCAGATTCGCGCCTGCGATCTGGTGCCATTCGCGCGGCTGGCGGGCAAGCTGGCGGCGGTCATGCCGGCCCATGTCATCTACCCCCAGGTAGACAGCAACCCAGCCGGCTTTTCGCGCCGTTGGCTGCAGGACATATTGCGCGGCGAGCTGGGCTTCGAAGGGGTGATCTTCAGCGACGACTTGTCGATGGCCGGCGCCCATGTGGTCGGCGACGCCGCCAGCCGTATCGAGGCGGCCCTTGGCGCTGGTTGCGACATGGGCCTGGTGTGCAACGACCGGGCGGCGGCCGAGCTGGCTTTGAGCGCGGCGCAGCGCCTGGGCGTGCAGCCCTCGCCACGGATCGCCGCCATGCGCGGGCGGAGCCACGCCGACGTCGAGTACCGCCGGCATCCGCGTTGGCAGCAGGCGACAGCGGCATTGCGCAGCGCCGGCCTGATCGACTGAGGGTTGCGGTCAGCCGGTCAGCAGGCGCACTGGCTGGCCCGAATGCCAGGCCAGTATGTCTTCGATCATCTGGCTGAAGAACAGCCGATAGTTGTTGCCGCTGACATAGCCGATGTGCGGCGTTGCCAGCACATTGGGCAGGGTCCGGAACGGGTGGTCCAGCGCCAGGGGCTCCTGATCGAACACGTCCAGTCCCGCGCCGCCCAGGTGGCCCTCACGCAGGGACTGAATCAACGCTGCTTCGTCGACGATCGGGCCGCGCGACGTGTTGACCAACCGCGCGCCCGGCTTCATCCACCCCAGCGCCTGGGCATCGACCACCCCCCGGCTGCGTTCGCTCAGCACCAGGTGCACGCTGAGCACATCGGCCTGCTCGAACAGTTGCTGCTTGCTCACGTATTCGACGCCCACCTGCGCGGCACGCTCGGGTGTCAGGTTCTGACTCCAGGCAATCACGCGCATGCCGAACGCCTGACCGAAGCGCGCCACCTTTTCACCGATACTGCCCAGGCCCAGCAGGCCCAGTGTGCTGCCGTGCAGATCGCCACCCAGGCCGATCTGCCAACCGCCAGCGCGCAGCGAGTTCGCTTCACCGAGCAGGTCACGGGTCAGCGCCATCAGCAGTGCCCAGGTGAGTTCCGGCGCGGCGTGCTTGTAGCTGTCCGTGCCGGCCACCTGGATGCCCAGCCGGGTCGCCGCCTGCAGGTCGATGGCTGCGTTGCGCATGCCGCCGGTCACCAGCAGCTTGAGCTGCGGCAGTCGTTCCAGCAGACCGGCGTCGAACAGCGTGCGTTCACGCATCACGCAGATGATGGCGTAGGGCGCCAGGCGCTCGGCCAGCGCCGCGCTCCCGCCGCTGTAGTCGTGAATGAAGTCGAGGTCGCCTACGGCCTGCAGCGGGGTCCAGTCGACCACGTTTTCAGCGACCGATTGCCAGTCGTCGATGACGGCTATTCGCATGGGGGATTGCCTCTTGTCAAAGCGGTTTCTGAGGAGTGTCCAGCCAGTCGAGCAGGGCCTTGTGGAAGCGCGCCGGCTCCTCCATTTGCGGGGCGTGACCAAGCCCGGCAAACTCCACCAGTGTGCTGTGAGGAATCAGCTGGCTGGCCTGCTTGCCCAGCACGGTGTATTTGCCCAGCGTGGCCTTGACCTGGGGTGGCGCGATGTCGCTGCCGATCGCGGTGGTGTCGGCGTCGCCGATCAGCAGCAGGGTCGGCACCTGCAGGTCCTTGAACTCGTTGACCACCGGCTGAGTGAAGATCATGTCGTAGATCAGCGCCGAATTCCATGCCACCAAGGTATGCCCCGGACCCTTGTTCAACCCCGCAAGCATGTCTACCCAGCGGTCGTACTCAGGCTTCCAGCGACCACCGTAATAGGTGCTGCGCTCGTAGTTGCGGATGCCTTCGGCGGTGACCTTGGTCTCGCGTTCGAACCATTGGTCGACGCTGCGATAGGGTACGCCCATGGCTTTCCAGTCTTCCAGGCCGATGGGGTTGACCATGGCCAGGCGCTCGGTGTCTTCGGGGAACATCAAGGCGTAGCGAGTGGCGAGCATGCCACCGGTGGAGTGGCCCATGATCACCGCTTCCTTGACCCCGATACGGGTCAGCAGGTCATGGGTATTGTTGGCCAACTGCTGGAAGCTGTATTGATAGTGCTCAGGCTTGCTGGAGGTGCAGAAGCCGATCTGGTCGGGCGCGACCACCCGGTAACCGGCATCGCTGAGGGCCTTGATCGAGCTTTCCCAGGTGGCGCCGCAGAAATTCTTGCCATGCATCAGTACCACCGTGCGGCCGTTGGCCTTGCCGTTGGCTGCAACGTCCATATAACCCATCTGCAGGCTTTTGCCCTGGGACTCGAAGGCGTAATGTTGCAGCGTGTACGGATAGTCGAAGCCTTGTAGTTCGGGACCATAGGTGGGCGATGAATCGGCGGCCAGCAGTGGCTGGGCAAAGATGCCGGCGAGCGCCAGCGTGGACAGGCGAAGCATGGGGGACCTCCTGGAGTGGACTGTGAAGTGACGTGGACACGCCGGCACAGGGTGTCGCAGGTCTGTACCGTAGCATCCATTGGAGGTTTGCACGCCCAGGTGGTGCCGAGCTGCAGCGAAAGAATGTCCGCTATCAGGTTTCAGAATGCTACAAACACGACGCGATCCTGGGCAGTTCGCGGCCCAGGGGTCGATACAACAATAATCAGCGAGGCAGACAATGCCTCTATCTGGAGACATGCCATGGCTTTTGAAACCATCCTCTTGGAAACACGCGGCCGCGTAGGCTTGATCACGCTCAATCGGCCGCAGGCGTTGAATGCCCTCAACGCCCAGCTGATCGACGAATTGAACCAGGCGCTCGATCGCCTGGAAAGCGATCGCGAGATCGGTTGCATCGTCCTTACCGGGTCTGCCAAGGCGTTTGCCGCCGGCGCCGATATCAAGGAAATGGCAGAGCTGCGCTACCCGCAGATCTACCTCGACGATCTGTTCCATGAGAGCGACCGGGTTGCCAATCGGCGCAAGCCGATGATCGCTGCCGTGGCCGGCTTTGCCTTGGGCGGGGGTTGCGAGCTGGCGTTGATGTGCGATTTCATCCTGGCCGCCGACAATGCCAAGTTCGGCCAGCCGGAGATCAAGCTGGGCGTGCTGCCAGGCATGGGTGGCACCCAGCGCCTGACCCATGCGGTGGGCAAGGCCAAGGCCATGGAGCTGTGCCTGACCGGTCGTTTGATGGGCGCCGAGGAAGCGGAGCGGGCAGGGCTGGTTGCCCGTATCGTGGCCGCCGACCGACTGCTCGACGAGGCGTTGGAAGTTGCGCAGCAGATCGCAGCCAAGTCGCTACCGATCGCCATGATGGTCAAGGAGAGCGTCAACCGCGCTTTCGAAGTGAGCCTGTCCGAAGGCGTGCGCTTCGAGCGGCGGGTGTTCCACGCGGCGTTTGCCAGTGAAGATCAGAAAGAAGGCATGGCGGCGTTCATCGCCAAGCGCGAGCCGCAGTTCAAGGGTCATTGAGCAAAAAGGGGGACTGGTCGTCGACCAGCCCCCCTCGATGGCACGTGTTGCATGCGGCACTACAACAGATAGTTGCGCAGCTCGCGGGCGATCAACATGCGCTGGATCTCGCTCGAGCCTTCGTAGATCTGGGTGATGCGTGCATCGCGGTAATACTTTTCCACGGGGTAATCTTCAAGGTAACCGTAGCCCCCGTGCACCTGTACGGCGCTGGAGCAGACCCGTTCGGCCATTTCCGAGGCGAACAGCTTTGCCTGCGAAGCTTCGGACAGGCAGGGCAGACCGGCACTGCGCAGGCGTGCGGCGTGCAGCACCAGCAGGCGTGCAGCGTTGACCTGCACCTGCATGTCGGCCAGCAGGTTGGCCACGCTCTGGTGTTCGATGATCGGCTTGCCGAACTGCACGCGTTCACGGGCGTAACCCAGCGCCGCTTCGAAGGCGGCCCGCGCGATCCCAAGCGCCTGGGCAGCGATGCCGATGCGGCCGCCTTCGAGGTTGGACAGGGCGATGTTCAAGCCCTTGCCGCGTTCGCCGAGCAGATTGGCGGCCGGCACGCGACACTGGCTCAAGGTGATTGCGCAGGTGTCGGAGGCACGGATGCCGAGCTTGTGCTCGCTGCGGTCGACGCTGAAACCTGGGGTGTCGGTGGGCACCAGGAAGGCCGACAGGCCTTTCTTGCCCAGCTCCGGGTCGGTGACCGCAAACACGATGGCCAGCTTGGCCCGTCGCCCATTGGTGACGAACTGCTTGGCGCCGTCGATCACCCAATGTTCGCCGTCGAGCACGGCGCGGGTGCGCAGGTTGTTGGCTTCGGAACCGGCCTGGGGCTCGGTGAGGCAGAAACAGCCAATGACCTCGCCGCTGGCCAGGGCGGCCAGCCAGGTGTCCTGCTGCGCCGGGCTGCCGTAGTTGAGCAGCGGGCCGCAGCCTACGGAATTGTGCACGCTCATCAATGCACCCAGCGCGCCGTCGGCAGCGGAGATCTCTTCGACGGCCAGGGCGTAGGCGACGTAATCGGTGTAGCTGCCACCCCATTGTTCGGGCACCACCATGCCCAGCAGGCCGAGGGCGCCCATCTGTGCCACCAAGGCATCGTCGATCCAGCCCGCCTGTTCCCAGGCACGGGCATGGGGCGCCACTTCGGCGCGGGCGAAGTCGCGCGCCATGTCGCGGATCATGATCTGTTCTTCGCTCAGTTCCAGGTCTTGCATGGCAGACTCCGGCCTCAGAGGCCTTGGAAGAATGGCTCGACGCGTGCGCGGGTAAGCCGGTCTAGCGTCGGTGGGTTCCAACGCGGGTTCTTGTCTTTGTCGATCAGTAAAGCACGCACGCCCTCGATCAGGTCACCCTGTTCGAACCACTGGCGGTTGAGATGCAGCTCCAGGGCAAAGCATTCTTCCAGGGAGCAGTGGCGACCGCGGCGCAGCAGCTCCAGGGTGACCGCCATGGCCAGCGGTGAGCGGGTGCGCATCAGCCGCGCGGTGTTCTGTGCCCACGCCTGGCTGTCGGCGACGTTCACGTGTTCCAGCTGTTCGACCAGGCTGGTCAGGTCGTCCTGGCCGAAAAAGTGGTCGATGGCCGGCCGCAAGCGGTGCAGCGGGGCATCCGCGAGCGTTTGCACACCAAGGCGGGCAAGCACACCCTGCAGGTCCTTGAGGGCGTTGTCGCTCCATTGCAGTCTGTCCAGGCGCTCGTCCAGCAGGGCCAGGCGGTCGCTTTCCAGGTACCAGTCGGCCAAGCCGCAGTAGAGTGCATCGGCCGCCTCGATCTGGATGCCGGTAACCCCCAGGTAAGTGCCGATTTCGCCGGGGATACGGCTCAGGAAGTAGCTGGCGCCGACATCGGGAAAATAGCCGATGGCCACTTCGGGCATGCCCAGTTTGCTGCGTTCGGTGACTACCCGCAGCTCGGCTGCCTGCGCCAGGCCCATGCCACCGCCCAGGGTATAGCCGTCCAGCAGCGCCATGACTGGCTTGCGGTACAGATGCAGGCATTGGTCCAGCGCATATTCTTCGTTGAAGAACACTTCGCGCAGGGCGTCCTGGTTGAGATGGCTGTGGTAGAGGCTGCGGATGTCGCCACCGGCGCAGAAGCCACGGTCGCCGGCGCCGCGCATTACAACGGCATGGATGTGCGGATCCAGCGCCCAGGCATCCAGGTAGCCGCGCAGGGTACGGATCATGTCGAGGGTGAGTGCATTCAGACCGGCTGGCCGGTTGAGGGTCAAGTGACCAATATGGTTGCGGACTTCGCCGAGTACTTGATCGTCGAGCCCCAGGGAAGAGCGCTGGGGCGGGGGAAAGACATGAGCTGTCATCGCTGAATCCCTGCTTGTTATTGATTTCCTGAGATAAATAAGCGGACCAGGCGATCGTGACAGGCAAGTTTGCAGCTTTCAATGCAGATTAATGCAGGCGTTGCCTGCAAATTTGCACGGGTTGCACGCGCTGGTCGGCATTCAGTAGACCGACCCCAACCAGCGTTCGTTCGCCCGCGCCCTGTGGCAAGTATCCCGTAGGAGCGGTCATCGGCCGCGAAAGGGGCACCGCGGATTGACAGATGCGCCGCGTCGTCCGTTTCGCGGCCACGGACCGCTGCTACAGGAGGGCGGTCAACGTAGGAGCGGTCATCGGCCGCTAAAGGGGCACCGCGGATTGACAGATGCGCCGCGTCGTCCGTTTCACGGCCACGGACCGCTCCTACAGGAGGGTTGCATTCCCCTGTAGCAGCGGCGCGAGCCGCGTCGGCAATCAATGCGGTGGATCAGGCCACCGCTTCGATGACTTTGCCTTGCTTCTCGTAGAGGAAGCTGAGCACCGCCAGGCGGTACTGGTTGTACTTCGGGTCGTCGGCCAGGGCCAGTCGGCTGCGCGGGCGCGGCAGGTCGATGGTGAGGATTTCGCCGATGGTCGCTGCCGGGCCGTTGGTCATCATCACGATGCGATCGGAGAGCAGCACTGCCTCGTCGACATCGTGGGTGATCATCATCACGGTATTGTGCAGCTCGCTCTGTATGCGCATCACCTCGTCCTGCAAATGGGCACGGGTCAACGCGTCCAGCGCGCCGAACGGCTCGTCGAGCAACAGCACCTTGGGCTGCATCGCCAGCGCGCGGGCAATGCCGACACGCTGCTTCATGCCGCCGGATATCTCGCTCGGACGCTTGTGCAGGGCGTGGATCATGTTGACCATTTCCAGGTTGTGCAAGGTCCAGGCGTGGCGTTCGCTTTTGCTCTTGCTGCGCTTGAAGACCTTGTCCACCCCCAGCGCGACGTTTTCATAGACGGTCAGCCAGGGCAGCAGCGAGTGGTTCTGGAACACCAGGCTGCGATCGGGCCCCGGCTGGCGCACCTCCTTGCCGTCGAGGATCACCGCGCCATTGCTCGACTCGATGAGCCCGGCGACGATGTTCAGCACCGTCGACTTGCCGCAGCCTGAATGGCCGATGATGGAGATGTACTCACCGCGCGCGACGTTGAGGTTGATGCCGCGCAGCACCTGGCTGGTAACGCCATCGCGCTCGAAGTGCTTGTCGACGTTTTCGATACTCAAGTAATGGCTCATGTTGCCTCCTCAGCTTTGCGAAGTGCCGCGGGTGACCAGGCGTCCGACCATCGCCACCAGGCGGTCGAGGCAGAAGCCGACCACCCCCACGTAGGCCAGGGCGAGGATGATGTCGCTGATGCGCGAAGCGTTCCAGGCGTCCCAGATGAAGAAGCCGATGCCGACGCCGCCGATCAGCATCTCGGCAGCGATGATCGCCAGCCACGACAGGCCGACGCCGATGCGCAGGCCGGAAAAGATGTAGGGCGCGGCAGCCGGCAGCATGATCTTGCTGAAGTATTCCGCGCCATTGAGGCGCAGCACCTTGGCCACGTTGCGGTAGTCCTCGGGAATGTTGCGCACGCCGACCGAGGTGTTGATGATGATCGGCCAGATGGCGGTGATGAAGATCACGAAGATCGCCGAAGGATAGCTGTCCTTGAAGCCGGCCAGCGACAGCGGCAGCCAGGCCAGGGGTGGCACGGTGCGCAGGATCTGGAACAGTGGATCGAGCCCGCGCATGGCCCAGGTCGATTGCCCCACCAGTACGCCCAGGCTGATCCCCACCACCACGGCCAGGGCGTAGCCATAGGCGACCCGCGACAGGCTCGCCAGCAACTGCCAGGCCATGCCCTTGTCATTGCCGCCGTTGTCGTAGAACGGATCGACGATCAGCTCCCAGGTGTCGGTGATGACCTGAGTGGGCGGCGGCAGCGCTGCGCCCTTGCCACTGCAGACCAATTGCCAGACCAGCAACAGCAGGGCACCGATCACCACCGGCGGCAGACACTGCTGAAGCACGAAGCGCCGGGTGTTCTTCAGCAGGCCCGCCAGTACCGGCGGCTTGACCTGAGCCTTGGCGACCGCTTGCGCGGCGCTGTGCAGCTTCTTCACTTCAGCATTCATGATAACCTCCGGTGCGTGCGGGAAACATCAGGCCAGGGCCTTGATGGACAGGCTGTCGAGATAGGCCTGGGGGTTCTGGGGATCGAAGGTCTTGCCGTCGAAAAAGGTTTCGATGCCGCGCGAGTCGGAATCGGGAATCTGCGCCGCTGGCACGTTCAGTTCCGCAGCGGCCAGGCGCCACAAGTCGGAGCGATTGACCTTGGCGACCAAGGCCTGGCTGTCGAAGTCCTTGGGCAGGTAGCCCCAGCGCTTGTTCTCGGTGAGGAACCACAGGTCGTGGCTCTTGAATGGGTAGGAGGCGAAGTCATCCCAGTAGCGCATGATGTGTGGACTGTTGTTGACCACCTTGCCGTTGCCGTAATCGAAGTTGCCTTTCATGCGCTCGGTGATGTCGGCGACAGGCGCGTTGATCCAGCGCCGCTTGGCGCAGATCTGCGCGACTTCTTCCTTGTTCTGTGGCTGCTCGCAGAACATCTGCGCCTCCATAACCGCCTTGAGCAGTGCTTTGGTCGCGTTGGGGTTCTTGTCGACGTAGTCGGCGCGCAGGGCCAGGGCTTTCTCCGGATGCTTGTTCCAGATCTCGCCGGTGGTGTTGGCGGTGTAGCCGATCTTCTGGTTGATGAGCTGGGCGTTCCACGGCTCGCACACGCAGAAGCTGTCCATGCTGCCGACCTTCATGTTGGCAACCATCTGCGGCGGCGGCACGACGATGGTCGACAGGTCTTTGTTCGGGTCGATCCCGCCTGCCGCCAGCCAGTAGCGCAACCACAGGTCATGGGTGCCGCCGGGGAAGGTCATCGCCGCGTTGACGGCCTTGCCACTGGCCCGCTTGCTGGCCAGCGCGGCCTTGAACGGCGCGGAATCCAGGCCCAGCGCCAGGTCCGCGTGTTCGTTGCCTACCGAGATGCACTGGCCGGCCAGGTTCAGCCGCGCGACGATGTACATCGGCACCGGCTGGTTGTTGGGGGTGACCTTGCCGGCCGCGATCAGGTAGGGCATGGGGGTGAGAATGTGCGCACCGTCGATGCCATTGGCGGCCGAGCCCAGCACCAGGTTGTCCCGCGTGGTACCCCAGGAGGACTGCTTGAGCACTTCCACTCCGGTCATGCCATGCTTGGCGAAAAAGCCTTTCTCGTCGGCGACGAACAGCGGCGCGGCGTCGGTCAGGGCGATGAAGCCCAGCTTGGCCGTGGTGGTTTCCAGGCCGTCGCTGCCCGCCGCCCACACCGCCGAAGACAGTCCCGGTGGCAGCAGGCCGAGGGCTGCGCCGGCACCGGCGACGGTCAACGACTGCTTGAGAAAGTGCCGACGCCTGGCGTCGTGTGCGCTTTCCGGGTGTCCTTTGAAAGGCTTGTCATCCATCGCTGATTCCCCTGCTGGTGGCGGCCAAAAAAAAATGCAAAAAAAACGGCGTTCACCCGTTCCCGGCAATGCTGTCGGGAGCGCGTGGACACCGTTGTCCAGGATTCGAAATGTCGACCACAGGTGGCTGCGGTCCTGTTGGTCTCAAAGCAGGTTGCGTGCCAAGGCGGCCTGCGCCAGGCGCTGCGGCCGTTTGCCAGCTTCAGGCCGCGTCACCGTGCACGGATGCGGAGCATGCCGCCCGTGGGATGTGCAAATAGGGCGCAATGTCGGCATCAACCCTTGCCGGCCACGGCCAGTACGTTCTGCGCCATGTCGACCATGCGCAGCCCGCGCGACATCGCCGATTGCCGCAGTCGGGTGTAGGCCTCGCTCTCGCTCAACGCGTATTCGTTCATCAGCAACTGCTTGGCGCGTTCCACCAACTTGCGTTCGTTGAGCGCCTGGCGTGCTTCGTCCAGCTGCAGGTTGGCGTCCTGCAGGCGGTGGGTCTGGGCCTGCAGCAGGTCCAGCAACGAGCGGCCCATCTGCGGGCCGTGGCCGTCGGGCGCCGGGCTGTCGAGATCGCTGGCCTGCACGCTGAACAGGCGGGCATCGCCACAGCCCATGGTTTCCAGGCTGGCCAGGCGTTGCAGCAGCACGCGGTGGTTGTCCAGGTCGGCATTGGCCAGCTTGATGCTGCTCTGGCAGCTGGCGAGCAGTTGTTCGGCCAGGTGTGTCTCTACCTCGTGCATCTGGTCGATGCGCTGGCTGTGCAGCTCGAACCACAGCTGCGACAGGCCGGGGTCCACGGGGTGTTGCGCCGAGGTGCGCATACCCACTTCGCGCAGGCGTAGCAACTGTGCGGTGATCTCGCTGTGCTGCAGGTCGGCCCAGCGCTGCCCGGCCACTGGGTCGGCGAACTCGCCGAAGGTCTGGAAGCAGCGCTGCTGGCTTTGCGTCAGGTGCAGGATGCGCTCCTGCACACCGGCATCGAAGAAGCCTGCCGAGAAGCCCGCCACGCCGGTGGCGCGTTCCTGGCCGGCCAGCTCCTTGCCCTGCATGAAATTGAACAGCGCCACCAGCACTCGGGTGATACTCGGATCAATGGCGGTGTCGGCCGCTTCGAACACCACGGCCATGAGCCCACCCACCAGGCGGGTCAGGGCCGCCGTGGCGACGCTGGGGCTCAGCAGACGTTCGCGGATGCGACGGCGCAGGCCGGGCAGTTCGTCGAAGCCGTGCAGCACGTAGGCCACACGATTGAACAGGCGGGCACGGTCGGCAGCGCTGGCCGCGTTCAGGTCCATGGCCTGCAACCGCTGCAGCACGTCCTGTTCAAGTGCCCGCGCCTGTTCCGTATGCAGGTCGAGTTGGCTGCGGTAGGTTTCGACCTGGCTGCCCAGGTAGACATTGGTGTAGCCCCGCTCGCGCTGCAGCGCGTGGACCAGGCGGCTGATCAAGGTCACCAGTTCGCAGGTGTCGGCAAGTCCGCGCAGACCTTCCAGCTCGCTGCGGCGGGCGGCCAGCATGAAGCGCAGGGCAGGGGGCATGGGGCGGTCTGGCAGGGCGCGGTCGGGCATGGCGGGCTCGCAACTTCGATGATGGACAGCCCGACTGCATGCAAGTCCCGGTCCGATCCCCGTTGGCCGCTTGTACGCCGCTGCGTATGCCGGCAGCCGCGTAACTGCTATAACGCCCCAGCCAAACAATAAAAAAGGAGTTCACGATGTCCCCCATTTGTCTCGGCGTGGTCGGCTACGGCAAGATCGCCCAGGATCAGCATGTGCCCGCCCTGCGCGACAACCCGGCCTTCGAGCTGGCCGCAGTGGCCACGCTGGGGGCACCTTGCCCCGGTGTCGCGCACTTCGGCAGCCTGCGCGAGCTACTCGATAACGGCCCGGACATCCAGGCGCTGGCCTTCTGCACGCCGCCCCAGGGCCGTTATGCACAAGTGCGTGAAGCCCTGGAGGCCGGCAAGCATGTGCTGGTGGAAAAACCACCCTGCGCCAGCCTCGGTGAGGCCATGGCATTGGTCGAACTGGCCGCCGAGAAGGGCGTGACGTGCCTGTTCGCCTGGCACTCGCGCTTCGCCGCAGGCGTCGAGGCCGCGCGGGCCTGGCTGGTGGGCAAGCAGCTGCAGGCGGTCACGGTCCAGTGGAAGGAGGACGTGCGCAAGTGGCACCCGGGCCAGCAGTGGATCTGGCAGGCCGGGGGGCTGGGTGTGTTCGATCCGGGTATCAACGCCCTGTCGATCATCAGCCACGTGTTGCCCGAACCGCTGTTCGTCACCCACGCCAGCCTGCGCTTTCCCGGCAACCGGCAGGCGCCGATTGCGGCCGACCTGACCATGAGTGACGCCACCGGCCTGACGGTCAGCGCCGCGTTCGACTGGGACCACGGCCACGACGAACTCTGGCAGATCGAGGTGCGCTGCGCCGAAGGCTGCCTGCGCCTGACCCATGGCGGTGCACACCTGCTGATCGACGACGTGCCACAGACGCTCGCCACGACAGGCGAATACCCATTGCTCTACCACTATTTCGCGCAGTTGATCGAGGCCGGTCGAAGCGATACCGACTTGCAGCCTCTGCGCCTGGTGGCCGATGGGTTCCTGCTGGGGCAGCGCGAAACGGTCGCCGATTTCCTCGACTGAACCTGCGTTCAGCGGCGCTGGGAGGGAGGGCTGGGCAGCGGTGCGAGCAGGGCGTCGATATCGTCGCCCTGCAGGCGCCAGTCGCTGCCTTCGCGGGCATCGAGAACGCCCGCCGCCAGGGCCGACTTTTCCTGCTGCAGGCGCTGGATCTTTTCCTCTACCGTGCCACGGGTGATCAGCTTGTAGACGAACACCGGTTTCTCCTGGCCGATTCGGTAGGCGCGGTCGGTGGCCTGGTGCTCGGCTGCGGGGTTCCACCACGGGTCATAGTGAATGACCGTGTCCGCCGCCGTCAGATTCAGGCCCACCCCGCCGGCCTTGAGGCTGATCAGGAAGATCTGCAGCTTGCCGTCCTGGAAGTCCTTGACCGGTGCCCGACGGTCGCGGGTGGTACCGGTGAGCAGCGCATAGGGCACGCCGCGCTTGTGCAGCTCCTGTTCGATCAATCCCAGCATCGAGGTGAACTGGGAAAACAGCAGAATGCGTCGACCGTTGCCCAGCAGTTCGTCGAGCAATTGCAGCAGACTGGTCAGCTTGCCCGAGCTGTGCCCTGGTGCAGGCGGCGCAACGCTGTTGACCAGACGCAGGTCGCAGCAGACCTGGCGCAGCTTGAGCAACGCTTCGAGAATGATGATCTGGCTGCGCGCCAGGCCCTTGCGGTCGATCTCGGCCCGGACCTTCTTGTCCATGGCCAGGCGTACCGTCTCGTACACGTCGCGCTGTGCGTCATTGAGTTCGACCCAGTGGACGATCTCGCTCTTGGCCGGCAGCTCGGTGGCCACCTGCTCCTTGGTCCGACGCAACAGAAACGGCTTGATGCGCGCGTTCAGATGCTGCAAGCGTGCCTCGTCGCCCCGCCTTTCGATCGGCACGCGGTAGTTGCGGCTGAACTGTTTGCTGTCGCCGAGCCAGCCGGGCATGAGGAAATGAAACAGCGACCACAGTTCGCCCAGGTGGTTTTCCAGGGGCGTGCCGCTCAGGCACAGGCGTTGCCGCGCGTTGAGCTGGCGCGCCGTCTGCGCGGCCTTGCTGCCAGGGGTCTTGATGTACTGGGCTTCGTCGAGCACCAATACGTGCAGCGGCACCCGCTCGAGCACCTCGATGTCCTTGGGCAGCAGGGCATAGGTGGTCAGCAATACGTCGTAGTCGGCCAGATGGGCGAAGTGTTTCTTGCGCGCGGCACCGTGCAGCGCGAGGACCTTGAGGGTCGGCGCGAAGCGGGCAGCCTCGTCCTGCCAGTTGGGCACCAGGCTGGTGGGCATCACCACCATGGCCGGGCGATCCAGGCGCCCCGCCTGTTTCTCGATCAGCAGGTGGGCGAGGGTCTGCAGGGTCTTGCCCAGGCCCATGTCGTCGGCCAGGATGCCGCCCACTTCCAGCTGCCGCAAGGCCTGCATCCAACTCACGCCCTCCAGCTGGTAGGGGCGCAAGGTTGCATTCAGGCCCTCGGGCGCTGCCACCGGGCAATGGCGAATGTCACGCAGCCGTTCGGCGAAATGGCGTACCTGCTCGCCGCCTTGCCAGTCCAGGGACAATGCCTGCAGCCCTTCCAGGCGCGTGGCATCGGCTGTAGCCAGGCGGATCGAGGTTTCCCCAGGCTCGCGCAGGTAGAAGTCGCCCAGGGTCGCCAGCACCGGCTTCAGCCGCCCATAGGGCAGGGCGACCTGCAGGGTTCGCTGGAAGCCGAGGTGGGAGGTGTGGATGGGCACCAGAATCTGCTCGTCGTCGCGCCGTCGCGCCAGGTGCGCCGGGTTGAGCAACTCGGGGTGGCTGCGCAGCAGGTTGAGCAGGATCGGCAGCAGGCTCAACGGCTCGCCGTCGACCACGATGCCCAGCTCCAGATCGAACCAGTCGCGTTCCGGCCCTTCTTCGATTGCGGCGTACCAGCGCTCTACCGGCGTCAGGTCGAACGCGAAATCCTCGGCGTATTCGATTTCCCAGCCTTGCTCGCGCAACCCCGGCAGTTCGTTGAGGATGAAACGCAGCCAGGCGGCATCGCTGGGCAGCTCGAAGATTTCGCCGGCGCTTTCGGGCAGAGCCTTGCTCTGACGGGTGGCGAGTTTGAAACCGATGCCCTGCAGCTGCTCGCGCAAGGCCCGCTCGGCGGCCGGCTGGCGCTGGATCCGAGCGCTCTGGTTGTTCCACTGGCGTGCCACGGCAGTAGGCCGCGGGCCGCTGACATACTCGCCCGCATAGCCGTAGGCCAGCGCTGCGCGGTGCTGCACGTAGCGCTGCATCTTGCCGTTGCGCGGTTCGAAAGCGCTGAACTCGACACTGCCCAGCCACAACCGAGGGCGCGGTTGCAGGGTATCGATCAAGCGCTCATCGGGCATATCAACCGGCTTTCGGCGTGAGGCGTTCGAACAGCGCCTCGATGACGTTGAAACGCTCCTCGGCGCGCTCCATCGGCACCATGAACTTGAACAGCGTGGCGCCTTCGAACTTGTAGCGCTTGGGCTGGCTCTGGATCAGCTTGATCAGGGTCAGCGGATCGACCGGCGTGCTCGGGCCGAATTCGATGCGTCCACCCTGCGGGCCGCCATCGACCTTGGTAATGCCCAGTTGCTCGGCCTGAAGCTTGAGCAGGGTCAGGCGCACCAGGTTCTTGGTCGGCTCGGGCAGCAGGCCGAAGCGGTCGATCATCTCCACCTGCAGGTCCTTGAGACCGTCCTCGTCCACCGCCGAGGCGATGCGCTTGTAGAGGATCAGGCGTGCGTGCACGTCGGGCAGGTAGTCCTCGGGAATCAGGGCCGGCAGACGCAGGTTGATTTCCGGGCCGCCACCCAGCGGCTGGTCGAGGTTGGGCTGCTCGCCCTTGCGGATCGACTTCACCGCGCGTTCGAGCATTTCCATGTACAGGGTAAAGCCGACTGCCTGGATCTGCCCGCTCTGGCCTTCGCCGAGGAGCTCGCCCGCACCGCGGATCTCCAGGTCGTTGGTAGCCAGAACGAAACCCGCCCCCAGGTCCTGGGTGTTGGCGATGGCTTCCAGGCGCTTTTCCGCGTCCGGGGTGATCTGCTGGCGCGGCGGGGTCAGCAGGTAGGCGTAAGCCTGGTGGTGACTGCGCCCCACGCGGCCGCGCAGCTGGTGCAGCTGGGCCAGGCCGAACTTGTCGGCACGCTCGATGATGATGGTGTTGGCGCTGGGCACGTCGATGCCGGTCTCGATGATGGTCGAGGCAATCAGCACGTTGAAGCGCTTGTGGTAGAAGTCGCTCATCACCTGTTCGAGCTCGCGCTCGCGCATCTGCCCGTGGCCGATGCCGATGCGTGCCTCGGGCACCAGTTCGGCGAGGTCGGCGGCGCATTTCTCGATGGTCTTCACATCGTTGTGCAGGTAGTACACCTGGCCACCGCGCAACAGCTCGCGCAGCAGTGCTTCCTTCACGGTGCTCTTGTTCTGCTCCATGACGAACGTGCGCACCGACAGCCGCCGTGCCGGCGGCGTGGCGATGATCGACAGGTCTCGCATGCCGGCCACGGCCATGTTCAGGGTGCGCGGAATCGGCGTGGCGGTCAGGGTCAGGATGTCGACCTCGCTGCGCAGGGCCTTGAGCGCTTCTTTCTGGCGGACCCCGAAGCGGTGCTCCTCGTCGATGATCACCAGGCCCAGGTTCTTGATCTTGACGTCGTCCTGCAGCAGCTTGTGGGTACCGATGACGATGTCGATCTTGCCTTCGGCCAGCTGCTCGACGGCTGCGCCGACTTCTTTGGCCGACTTGAAGCGACTCATCACCTCGACACTGACCGGCCAATCGGCGAAGCGGTCACGAAAGCTGTTGTAGTGCTGCTGGGCGAGCAGGGTGGTCGGCACCAGAATGGCCACCTGGCGACCACCGTGCACGGCGATGAACGCGGCGCGCATGGCCACTTCGGTCTTGCCGAAGCCGACATCGCCGCACACCAGGCGGTCCATTGGCTTGGGCGCCAGCATGTCGTGGCGCACCGCGTCGATGGCCGACTGCTGGTCCGGGGTTTCCTCGAAGGCGAAGCCGGCACTGAACGTGGCGTAGTCCAGCGCCGGATCGGCGAAGGCATAGCCTTTGCGGGCAGCACGGCGGGCATAGATGTCGAGCAGCTCGGCGGCCACGTCGCGGACCTGCTCGGCCGCCTTGCGCTTGGCCTTCTGCCAGGTTTCCGAGCCGAGCCGGTGCAGCGGCGCCAGCGCGTCGTCGCTGCCGGTGTAGCGGGCGATCAGGTGCAGGTTGGCCACCGGCACGTACAGCTTGGCGTTCTCGGCGTAGGCCAGGGTCAGGAACTCGGCCACCTGGTTGTCGATCTCCAGCGTCGCCAGACCCAGGTAGCGGCCCACGCCGTGGTCGATGTGCACCACCGGCGCGCCCTCACGCAATTCGGTGAGGTTCTTGATGACGTTGTCGTTGGCGGCGTCGGCACGCTTGTCGCGACGTCGCCGCTGCATGACGCGCTGGCCGAACAGCGGGCTTTCGGCGATCAGGGCCAAGGCCGGGTCGAGAATCTGCAGGCCCTCGTCCAGTGGCGCGATGGTGATCGCCAGGCGCTCCTTGCCCTGGGCAAACTCTTCCCAACCGTCTACGGTTCTCGGGCGGACCTTGAGCCGCTCCAGCAACTCCAGCAGCACTTCGCGGCGGCCAGCCGATTCGGCGGTGAACAACACCCGTCCGGGGAACTGGTCGAGGAATCCGGCCAGCGCGGCGAGGGGCTGGCTGGCCTTGGCCTCGATGGCCAGGTCCGGCAGTTTGGCTGCGGCAAAGCGCTCGCGGCCCGGCCCCGGTTCCAGATCGTCCTGGCTAACGATGACGCGCGGCCAGGTCTTGAGTTGGGCGAAGCAGTCTTCCACCGGCATGAACAGCTCTGCGGGCGGCAGCAGGGGCCGCGCGGGATCGACCCGGCGCTCTTCATAGCGGTTGCGCACATCGCTCCAGAAATGCTCGGCGGCCTGTTCGATGCCGGGCAGCGAAAACACCTGGGTGTCCTGGGGCAGGTAGTCGAACAGGGTCGAGGTTTCTTCGAAGAACAGCGGCAGGTAGTACTCGATGCCAGCAGGCGTGATGCCGCTGCTCAGGTCCTGGAAGATCGGGCAGCGCCGGAAGTCGACGTCGAAGCGTTCGCGAAAGCGCGCCTTGAAGCGGGTTACCGCCTCCTTCTGCAAGGGGAACTCACGTGCCGGCAGCAGGCGGATCGATTCGACCTTGTCGATGGAACGCTGGGTCTCCGGATCGAAGGTGCGCAGGGTCTCGATCTCGTCGTCGAACAGGTCGATCCGGTAGGGCAGTTTGCTGCCCATGGGGAACAGGTCGATCAGGGCGCCGCGCACGGCGAACTCGCCGTGTTCATAGACGGTGTCGACATAGCGGTAGCCGCTGGCTTCCAGGCGCGTGCGCATCTGCTCCACGTCCAGGCGCTGACCAACATCCAGCACCAGGCTGCTGCCGAGCAGAAACTGGGTCGGTGCCAGCCTGTGTAGGGCAGTGGTGATGGGCACTACCAAAACCCCGTGTGCCAGCTCGGGCAGGCGGTAGAGGGCGGCGATGCGCTGCGAGATGATGTCCTGGTGCGGCGAGAACAGGTCGTAGGGCAGGGTTTCCCAGTCGGGGAAATGCAGCACCGGCAACTGCGGGGCGAAAAAGCGCAGTTCCTGTTCCAGCCGATCGGCGCTCTGGCTGTCGGCGGTCAGCAGCAGGGTGAAGCGCTTGGCGGCATTGGCCGCTTCGGCGATCGCCAGGCTCAGGGCGGCCCCGGGCAGGTTGCCCCAGGCATGTTTGCCTGCCGAGGCAGGGAGTTGCGGAAGGCGCAGAACAGGCACGGGAGGTTGAGCTCCAAGCGTTGCGGCGGAAAACCGGGATTGTACCGGGGCGGCGGGGGGCTGTCAGGTGCTGTGATGGGGTTGTGCCATTGTGCGGCTTCTACAAGCAGACCCTGAAGGATCCGGGCATTGATTTTCTTGTTCGATCGCGGAGGAATCGGCCCGCAGAGGGCGCGCCATGGTCCCTCGCCATAAAACCGCCGGGTGTCGCCTACCTCATTGGTACACCTCGGTTTTTTTGACGGCCCGATTCGCCAAACTTCACGACGCCGATAAGCGCGGATTGCTCCCGCCGCGCGGCGAAGTCATAATGTAGCCCGTTTTCTCAGCCCCTACATGTGGAAGGTTACCGTGACTCAGAAGCCCGACCAGTGTCTTGGTGAATGGATCGATCGTGAAGCACTCGCCGAAGCGATGATTCCGTTGATCGGCCAGCTCTACCGCAATAACAACGTAGTCACCTCCATCTACGGCCGCAGCCTGATCAACCGTTCGGTGATCGAACTGCTCAAGGCGCACCGCTTCGCTCGCCACCGCCAGTCCGATTCCTCGGAGCTGTCGGTGCACGAGACGTTCCCGCTGATCAAGGCGATGAGCGAACTCAAGCTGGGCGCCGCCTCCGTCGATCTGGGCAAACTCGCGGTCAAGTTCAAGGAAAGCGGCAACGGGCGCACTGCCGAACAGTTCGTGCGTGAAGAACTGGCAGACGTGGTCGGCAAGCAGAACGAAGGCGAGCGTACCGGTACCGACGTGGTGCTGTACGGTTTTGGCCGCATCGGTCGCCTCCTGGCGCGCATCCTGGTGGAGAAGGCAGGTGCCGGCGATGGCCTGCGTCTGCGGGCGATCGTCGTGCGCAAGGGCGCCGACAACGATCTGGTCAAGCGCGCCAGCCTGCTGCGTCGCGACTCGGTGCACGGTTCGTTCGACGGCATCATCCATGTCGACGAAGCCAACAGCACCCTGACGGTCAACGGCAACCTGATCCAGGTCATCTACGCCAAGAACCCCAGCGAAGTCGACTACACCCAGTACGGCATCAAGAATGCCCTGCTGGTCGACAACACCGGCGTGTGGCGCGATGCCGACGGCCTCGGCCAGCACCTGGCCTGCCCCGGCATCGACCGCGTGGTGCTGACCGCACCGGGCAAGGGCAAGCTGAAGAACATCGTGCACGGCATCAACCACGGCCAGATCACCGCAGACGACAAGATCGTTTCGGCGGCGTCCTGCACCACCAATGCCATCGTGCCGGTGCTCAAGGCGGTCAACGACAAGTTCGGCATCATCAACGGCCACGTCGAAACCGTTCACTCGTACACCAACGACCAGAACCTCATCGACAACTTCCACAAGGGCGACCGTCGCGGCCGTTCCGCGGCGTTGAACATGGTCATCACCGAGACCGGCGCCGCCACCGCTGCCGCCAAGGCTCTGCCTGAACTGGCTGGCAAGCTGACCGGCAACGCGATCCGCGTGCCGACGCCGAACGTCTCCATGGCCATCCTCAACCTGAATCTGGAAAAGGCCAGTACTCGCGAAGAAATGAACGAGTACCTGCGCTACATGGCGCTGCATTCGGACCTGTCCCGGCAGATCGACTTCGTCAACTCGCAGGAAGTGGTATCGACCGACTTCGTCGGCTCGCGCTACGCCGGTGTGGTCGATGCCGAAGCCACCATCTGCAACGACAACCGCGTCGTGTTGTACGTCTGGTACGACAACGAGTTCGGCTACAGCTGCCAGGTCGTGCGCGTGATGGAAGACATGGCGGGCGTCAACCCTCCAGCTTTCCCTCACTGAGCCTGACCGCTGAATGAAAACGCCCCGACTGGTTCGGGGCGTTTTTGTGTGTGGGTGTCAGTCAGGACCCCGTCACGGGCAGAGCCCGCGTGCTTTTGTGGGAGCGGGTCTCTGCCCGCGAAGGCCGCGCCACCGTTTCACGCCTGCGCCGCCAACGCAGTCCGCTGCGCATGGCGGTCGCCACGAAACAGCACCAAAGTCGCCACCAACCCCAACACCGCCGCGCCACTGAGCCAGATGCCCGGTGCCGCCTTGTTGTCCAGGGCATGAATCAGGTAGGTGCAGGCGACCGGGGTAAACCCGCCAAACGTCGCCGTGGCCAGGCTGTAGGCCAGGGAAAACCCGGTGGTGCGCACGTCCAGCGGCATGATCTCGGTCAGCGCCACAACCATGGCACCGTTGTACGAGCCATACAGGAACGACAGCCACAACTCGACCGTCAGCAAACGCGCGAAGCTGGGGTCAGCCACCAGCCATGACAAGGTCGGATAGGCCGTCAGAATCGCCAGCACCGTGGCCGCGAGCAGCAACGGTTTGCGCCCGATGCGGTCCGACAGCGCGCCCATGATGGGCAACCAGATGAAGTTGGAAATGCCCACCGCCATGGTCACCAGCAACGCATCCATGTCCGACAGGTGCAGCTCGTTCTTGCCGAACGTCGGCGTGTAGGCAGTAATCAGGTAGAACGACACGGTGGTCATCACGACCAGCGCCATGCCCGCCAGCACCAGACGGAAATTCTGCGCGACCGAGTGCACGACCTGCTTGAGGGTTGGGCGGTGGGTACGAGCCTCGAACTCCGGCGTCTCCTCCAGCGAACGGCGGATGAAAAAGATCACGGGTACGATCATGCAACCCACCAGGAACGGCACCCGCCAGCCCCATTCGCCCATCTGTCGTGCATCCAGGAAGTGGTTGAGCAATACCCCCAGCAGGCCGGCGAAGACCACGGCGACCTGCTGACTGGCAGACTGCCAACTGACGAAAAAGCCCTTGCGCCCTGGTGTGGCGATTTCCGCCAGATACACCGACACCCCGCCCAGTTCGACGCCTGCGGAAAAGCCCTGCAGCAGCCGGCCGAGCAACACCAGTAAAGGCGCTGCAACGCCCAGGGTCGCATAGCCCGGTACGCAGGCAATCAACACCGTGCCCATGGCCATCAACGCCAGGGTCACGATCAGCCCTTTGCGGCGCCCGTGCCGGTCGATGTAGGCACCCAGAAAGATTGCCCCGAGCGGGCGCATGAGAAAACCGGCACCGAAGGTGGCCAGCGATAGCATCAATGAAGCGAAGGCGCTGTCGGTCGGAAAGAAAGTCTTGGCGATTGCCGTGGCATAGAAGCCATAGACCATGAAATCGAACATTTCGAGAAAATTGCCGCTGACAACGCGAAAGATCGCCTTGCCTTTACCCACCTCAGACGTCATGGCCGTGCTCACTCTACTTGATCTTGTTGATGACCCATGGATTCGAACACCTGGCCAATCGGGCACAGCTGTCCGACTCCGGGAACATATCTTGTAACAATATGTTCCAGATCAACCTCAGGTAAAGTGAATTCGTTCGCTAGCTAAGTTTTTCCAGCCACGTTGCCGCGCGGGTAATCCGAGCGCCGAGCCTGCTCAGGCAGGGCGCCAGCTCACCGCGTGAATGCCGAATTTCTCGGCCGAGGGCTGGCTGGTCTTGGTCACGTGCTCGCGGCCGAATCGACCGATGCGGCCAACGCCAGCATCGCAGCTCGCCCAATGCCAGGCTTCGCTGTTGTCCATTTTCTCGGCTCTGATGACGAAGGATTTGGGATCGCCGTGAAGGGTATAGTCGATGACGAACAGTTTCGCGTTGTTCATGGGGCCGAGGTTCTTCCTTGTGATGAGCGGCGTGATGTGCGTCGGAGTATGGCCCGCCAGAAAAATTCCGTTGGATTGGCGCGCCCGCGCCAATCCGCAGATTGCCTGGTAGCTCGCTCAGCTCAGCTCAGCTCAGCTCAGCTCAGCCCAGGCCGGCCTGGCGGGCCAGCGCGGTTGCCAGGCTCGGAGCCAGCGGCAAGGTCGGCAACAAAGTTGCCTGGTAGGCATGGTAGAGATCAGGCTTGCCCGGCCAGATGGTCCCTGCCGGTCGATTGCGAGCGTCGAGTTCGTGGTGCCAGCTGCCGTGCTCGCGGTCGATCAGGTAGAGGTCGATGTAGTCCCAGAACTCGCGATACCAGCGCTCGTAAGCGGCATCCGCGGTGCGCTGGTGCAACGCCGCGGCGGCGGCCACTGCCTCGGCCAGCGTCCAATGCAGGCGCTGCGCGACCACTGGACGGTGCTGCCAGTCGATGGTGTAGACGATTCCCGGCTGCCCGTCCACAGCCCAGCCCAGGTCGCAGGCTGCGGCGAACAGACGCTGGGCGTCGTCGGCCAGCCAGCTTGGGTTGGTCAGGCCGATGCGGTGCCTGGCGGCCTCCAGGTGCAGCAGCAATCGCGCCCACTCGAATGCGTGCCCTGGGGTTTGCCCGTATGGGCGAAACTCGTCGGCGGGGCGCTCGTGGTTGTAGTCCGCCAGGGGTTGCCAGCGGGCGTCGAAATGTTCGACCGGCAGGTAGCTGGCCGCAGCCGCGTGGTGGTGAATCAGCCGTTCACTGATTGCCAGCGCGCGATCCAGCCATTTGTCGTCGTTGCAGACGTCGGCCAGCGCCAGGCACGCTTCCACGCCGTGCATGTTGCTGTTGCCACCGCGGTAGCTTTCCGGATCGCTCCAGTCCTGGGCGAAGGACTCCAGGAATGCCTGCTCCTCCTCGCACCAGAAGCGTCGTTCCAGCACATCGACCGCATCCGCCAGCAACGCTGTCGCGCCGGGCCGTCCGGCGGCAACCGCCGAGCTCGCCGCCAGGGCAACGAAGGCATGCAGGTAGGCTTGCTTGCGCTCTGCAGCCACGGGTTTCTCGCTGGCATGCCAGCCGCCATTTCGTGCATCACGCAGTGGGCCCTGCAGCGTGCGAATGCCGTGGTCGACCATGGCTGCGCTGCCCGGGATCCCCTGGAGGCAGGCGAGGGCGAAGCTGTGGATCATGCGCGCGGTCTGAATGGTCAATGCGCCGCTGGACAGCAGCGGTCGGCCACGGTGGTCGAGGTCGGCGAAACCGTTCTCGATCCGCGCGGCCTTGGCAAACTCCAGCAATCGCTGCCCCTGCAGGGCCAGCCAGTGCCGGTGGGCGGGAAGGGTCAACCAGCTGTTTGCAGCGGGAGTAAGGGGCTCCATCTGTACCAATGCCTCGCTAGGGGATGCAGGAGGCATCCAGCATAGCGGCCAGTGTTCCGTCGTGGGGAACACTGGCCCGTACAGTCATGCATGTGGCCGATTCGACCTATTCATAGGCGTCATCTTGATCATCTTCGTCTTCAAGCGGCACGGGGGCATTGCTCGTGCCCGATCCGGGGTCTTCGTTGCCTGGGTCGTTGATGAAAGGCACGCCGTTCGGGCCTTTCTCTTCAGTACCTTCGGTTTCCGGTGTCATGGTCATTCTCCTGTAGAAGAAATACGTCGCGACCTGCACGGGTCGCCTCAGACGTTGGACGCTCGGGCACGCACGACGTTCATGCTGACCATGGCCACCACCGCAACCAAGGCAACCAGCACGCTGAAAAACTCCGCCGAATGATGCAGGCCGAACTGTGGAATGCTCACGCCGACCGCAATCACCGGCACCGACATGGACATGTAGTAGACGATGAACAGCGCCGAGGTCACCCCGGCTTTCTGGCCGGCCGGCGCGGCGTTGGCCACCGCGCCCATGCCGGCGCGGAAGGTCAGGCCCTGGCCCATACCGCTCAAGGCGCCGCCCAGCACCAGTAGCCACAGCTGCGCGCTGGCGATACTCATGCCCAGGCAGGCCACGCCCACGATCAGCACGCTGCAACCGATGCTCATCTGCGCACTGTCGCGGATCCGCCGGACCCAGGCCTGGCCGACGACCGAGCCTGCGAACAGCACGAAGATCACCGCGCCGATCACGACCCCTCCGTCGTGACCCATGACCTGACGCATGATCGACGGCACCAGCGAGGTGAACAGCCCCGTCACGCTGAAACCGGCGAGGCCGGCAATGGCCGCAGGAATGAACGGCCCGCGCACCGCCGCTGGCAGGCTGGGACGCTGGAAGGCAAGCCGCGGCTTGGCCGGGCGTTGGACGGTTTCACCGACAGACAGAATGGCTGCGGTAGCCGCCAGCAGCAGCACCAGGTGGACGACGAACGCCAGGTGTACGGGCCATGGCAGGAATTGTGAAGTCAGCCCGGCCAGCAGTGGCCCCAGGCCCAAGCCGAGCATGTTGGCTGCGGTGGCGACCAGGGTGGCATTGCCCTGCCAGCGCTTGGGCGCCGCCTCGATCACCGCCACCGTGCCGGTACCGGTCATGATGCCGGCCGAGAAGCCCGAGATCAGCCGACCGACCAGCAGCCCGCCGATGGAGTCGGTGCAGAGGAAGATCAGCGCACTGAGCGCGCCCATGGCCAGGCCGGCCAGCAGCATCGGTCGCCGGCCCAGTTGATCGGACCAGCTGCCGACCGCCAGCAACGCAAAGATCACGCCGGCGGCATAGATGGCGAAAATCAAGGTCACCCAGGTCGGACCGAAACCCAGGTGTTGTTGATACAAGGCATACAGCGGCGTTGGCAGAGTGGTGCCGATCATGGTGATCAGAAACGCCAGGGCGATCAGCCAGAAGCGAGTCCGGGCACGCCGGTCGTTGCAGGTGTCGTCGGTGACGCCAGGGTCTTGCGCAGGTGTTCGAGTCATCGGTTTCAGCCAGATCGGAGAAGGCAGTCGGAGTACCCGTCGGTGGCATTTGGCCGGACGCCCGTCAGCAGCGGCGGTCGGCTATGCATCACGGGTGCTTGAAGTGCGCGCCACGGCGCAGCCGGATCGGCCCTTCGGCTTCAGTGTCCGGGTCGAGCCGCACATCGCCTTGAGTCACGTCGATGATGCGAGCGGCGGCCAGGGCCCTGGCCACCCGGCGAACCTCGGGCATCAGCGCGCGCCACTGCGGTTCATCCTGCTCCAGCGAGCGAGCCACTTCGGAGGGGCAGATCGAAGCGCCGGGAGCGCGGTGCTCCAGCAATTGCAGGACGCGGCTGGCGATGACGTCGTCGGGATGGGTCATGGAGGGCGTTCGTCCTTGCAGGCAACATGGCGAATATGAAAACAACTTCAGCCATGTTACCTGCAACGTCTCGCACTGGACATATCGACCCGTTGCCGGCTCAGGCGCTGGCGGCCTCGTCCGGAGTGAACTCCTTCTCCATGTGCCGTTCGATCTGCTCCAGCGACTTGCCCCGGGTTTCCGGCACGCAAGTCATCACGAAGATCAGCGACATGACGTTGATCACCGCGAACAACATGAAGGTATAAGGGCCGAAGCCGGCCAGGGCGATCGGGAACATGAACGCCACCGACGCATTGCACAGCCACTGGAAGCACACCGCCGTGCCGGTCATCAGGCCACGCAGGTGCGAGGGAAACAGCTCGGACATCAGCAGCCAGTAGACCGGAGCGATGAAGGTCTGCATGAACAGCAGGAACATCAGGATGCAGGCCAGTGCCAGGTAGCTCTGCAGCAGCGAGGCGGGCAGCATGGTCAGCACGCAGCAGAGCAGCACCTGCGCGAGGATCACGAAGCACAGGCCGGTCATCAGCATCGGCCGACGGCCATGGCGCCCGACCAGCCAGATGCCGATCAGGGTGGCGATCACCGAAGCCACGCCGTTGCCGATGGTGGCGGTGAGTGCCGCGTTGGTCCCCAGCCCGGTGGACTTGAGGATGACCGGCGTGAAATACATGAACGCATTCACCCCCGTCAGCTGAGCCACGAAGCCCAGCCCCATGCCCACCAGCAGCAGGCGACGCAGCCAGGGCTCGGCCCAGATCGAGGACCAACTGACATCGGCGCGCTGCTCTTCGTTCTGGGCAATGATCTCCTTCATTTCCTTGTCGACCTGCTTCTTGCTCGAACGCAGCCTTTCCAGCACTTCGCGTGCCTCGTCCATGCGGCCCTTGCTGGCGAGCCAGCGCGGTGAGGTGGGCACGAAGTGCATGCCGATCCACAGCAGGGCCGCCGGGATCACTGCGATGGCGAGCATCCAGCGCCATACATCCGGGGTGTGGGCAAAATGCGCGAGCAGGGCGTTGGAGACATAGGCCACCAGCTGCCCGGTGACGATCATCAACTCATTCTGGCTGACCAGCCGCGCCCGCTTGTTGGGGCCGGCGATTTCGGCAATGAACATCGGCACGATCGCCGATGCCCCACCGACTGCCAACCCCAGCACGAAGCGAGTGGCGATCATGATCGCCACCGTCGGCGCGAGGGCGGAACCCAGGGCGCCGATCATGAACAGGATGGCCAGGCCTTTGAGCGCCGTCAGGCGTCCGTATTTGTCGGCCAGATGGCCGGCGAACAATGAGCCGAAGGCGGCGCCCAGAATCAGCGAGGAAGCCACCAGGCCCTCGGTGAACGGAGTGAGGCCCAGGCCACCTTGGTCCGGCCCCTGGGTCATGAAGGGCAGGGCGCCGGAAATCACCCCCGTGTCGTAGCCGAAGGCCAGCGCGCCCATGGTGGCGATGATCGCCACACGCACCACTATCTGGCCGGGAGAGGTGCGTGTGGCGTCGTTTTCCTCGCCTGCAGGCGAAGTGTCGGGTGTTGTGGTGTTGGAACTGGACAAGGCTCATTCCTTTCATTACGCGCAGGCAATGCGTCGTTATGCGCCATGCAGGATCGCGCACGAAAGGAGCAGGGCAGGTATCAGCGTTCGGTGTTGCGATGCCGGCCCGGGAAGGGGTCACTCCCAAAGGCCGTCGGCTTCAGCGGATATTATGATTATGTCGAACTGCTTTGATGTTGAAGTCTTCGAACCGCAGTCGATCACGCTGCCGAAGACACTGCCTGTGCGCTTTTCGCGACCATCTGCCGGTATGGCGCTGGGCTGTGAGTCTTATGAACGAAGTGGTTACAAAAAGTTTTGTATCGTTTGAAATTAAATGATGTCGGCGTGCGTCGCACAGGCACGGCAGCGGCGCTCTGCTAGCATAGAGGCTCGAATCGCAGGAGAAACCCGTGAGCCGCAAGAATCTGAACCGCACCCCCGAGCAAGTCGCCATGGCCCGCCGCGCCGGGGCGCTTGCCGCTGACGTACTGCGCATGATTGCACCGCACGTACAGGCCGGCGTGACCACGCAGTACCTGGACGAGCTGTGCAATGCCTACATCGTCAACGAATTGAAAGTGATCCCGGCCAACGTTGGCTATCACGGTTTCACCAAGACGGTGTGCATTTCGGTGAACGAGGTGGTTTGCCACGGTGTGCCCAGCAACGAAGTGGTGCTGGCCGACGGCGACATCGTCAACATCGATGTGGCCGTCATAAAAGACGGCTGGTTCGGCGACACCAGCCGCATGTACTACGTCGGTGAACCCAGCGCGCTGGCAAAACGGCTGGTGGACACTACTTACGAGGCAATGCTGGCTGGTATCGAAGTGGTCAAGCCGGGTGCGACCTTGGGCGACATCGGCCACGCCATCCAGAGCGTGGCGCACCGTGAAGGTTTCAGCGTAGTGCGCGAGTACTGCGGGCATGGCATCGGACAGATCTACCATGACGATCCGCAAGTGCTGCACTACGGCCGCAAGGGCGAGGGGATGCGTTTGAGCCAGGGCATGATTTTCACCATCGAGCCCATGATCAACGCCGGCAAGGCTGGAACCCGCCAGTTGGCCGATGGCTGGACCGTGGTGACCCGCGATCGGTCGTTGTCCGCGCAATGGGAGCATATGGTGGCAGTGACTGCCGATGGCTACGAAATCCTCACGCTCTAAAACGCGCGAGCGGCGGCTTTTGCGCCTAGGCCGGATCCAGCGGCACCAATTCGCGCACGCGTGCTACCACTTCGTTGATGTCGAAGGGCTTGTCGTATACGGCGTTGAAAAGTTCGGGCGTTGCCCGGCCGACGTTGCCTTGGGCGCCACTCATCAAAAGAATGGGCACAGACTCGAACGAAGCGTGACTACGGATCTTCTGCGCCAGTTCGAGGCCGTTCATCCCAGGCATCATGAAGTCGGTAATGACCAATGCCGGACGCTCGCGATCGAGGATCTCAAGCGCACGCTTGCCATTACCGGCCTTGACGGCCATATAGCCTTCGTCTTCCAACGCGTAACCAAGAATGTCGGCGATGAGATACTCATCGTCGACGATCAGGATAGTGGGCATGTCAGTTCGACCCCGGCAGCATCACGGATTCGAAATCGTGGAGGCACTACCTGATAACACTGCCTCTGCATTTGTGAACGCCTTTCTCAGGTCGATTCCATGACCATGAATGACCAGCTCCAATAGCGACGGATCATAGTAGCTGTCTCTGACTTTAAGAATGGACAGCAGGCGCTTTAGTTCAGACTCATGTTCGACGAATCGCGTCAGCAGGATGTTGTCGACGATGCTGGAGAGGTCTGGCGCTGGCGAGGTGATCTCCGGGCCGAACAAGCCGCGAACCTCCCAGGTGGCGAATACCGTCACGCCGCGGGCGCGCAGCTCGCTCATCAGGGTGCTGAAGAACTCGGTCAGGCGTACCGTACTGGTCGCCGTGCGGGCCATGCCGCCCAGGCTGTCGATGAGCAGGCGCTTGATTCCATGGACCTCGACGTGGCGCAACAGCCGTAATCCCAGACCGTCGAGCAGCCCTTCTGTGGTGGGCTGCCAGCACACGTGCAAAGCGCCGCTGGCTTGCAGCGCCTCGAAATCATGGCCAAGCGATCGCGCCTTGACCTGCAGGCGGCGCTCGGACTCGTACATGCCAAACAGCATGCCCGGCTGTTCGGGCGTGGACGCCGACAGGAAGCTGATTCCCATGCTGGTTTTGCCGATGCCCGACGGGCCCATTACCAGCGTCACCGAGGAACGCGGCAGACCGCCGCCAATCAGGTTGTCCAGCGCCGGAATGCCGCTGGGTATGCGGGTAAGATCGGTGGGGTCGGGGCACGAGGGGTGGCTGTACAGGCTTTCCAGGCGCGGGTACACCACCAGCCCATCGTCGGTGATCTCGCATTCATGCAACCCTGACAGCGCGCCGCTGCCACGGGTCTTGCGCAGCTGGATGCGGCGCACCGAACGGGTGTTGAACAGCTCCTCGCCCAGCTCGATCACACCATCGACCATGGTGTGCTCGGGGCTGCCGTCGTCCAGTCGCGAGCTGGTCAGGAACAGCACCGTACATCCGGCGAACGCTGCATGGCCCTGCAGCTCGGAGATGAATTTCTTGGTGTCGATCTGCGAGTCGGCCTTGGAGCGGGCATTGAGCACGCCATCAACGATCAATACCGTCGCTTTCTGCCGACTGATCTCGCGGCGCAGCAGCTTGACCACTTCGTCCAGGCCTTCGTTTTCCAGGGTGTCGAACGCACTGACGAACTGGATTTCGTTGCCTATCTTCGAGGCATCGAAAAAGCTCAAGGTAGACAAGTATTGGAACAGCCGCTCGTGGGATTCCGCGAGCAGCGTAGCGACCAGGACCCGGCCGCCCTGGCTCACGTGATTGAAGCCCAATTGGTTGGCCAGGATGGTCTTGCCCGAACCCGGACGGCCCTGCACGATGTATGACGCACCGGCCACCAGCCCACCCTTGAGCAACAAATCGAGCCCTTCAATCCCGCTCGCGAGGCGCTTTAGCTGTTCCAATATCCGATCTGCCTGTATGGGTTGTACGCGATCGGCCATGTCTGCACGACGGTGACCGATCCTTCAAATGCTGGGGATTCTATACCTTTTTGACCAAGCCGGTGCATCCGAACCCATACCCTGTAGCAGCGGCGCAAGCCGCGTCAGGTGTCACCGCATCCATTCAGATACACCGCATACACCGCCGACGCGGCTTGCGGCGATGCTACAGAAGGTCGTCGCATAACGGTATGGCAGGTGTTCGCACTCCCTGTAGCAGCGGCGCAAGCCGCGTCCGGCAGCACCGCGCAGCCCCTGATCCACCTCGACCACCGCTAGACGGACTTGCGCCGACGTTCGTAATGCTCCAGCAATGGCTGGGTGCTGATGCCATGCACCAGAATGCTCAAGGCCACCACCGACAACGTCAGGCTGATGCACACCTGCTCGACCGACTCCGGCAGTTCGTGAGCCAGGGCGTAGCACAGGTAGTAGATCGAACCGATCCCGCGGATGCCGAACCAGCCCAGCAACGCCCGCTGGTGCCCATCGAGCAGACGGCGGCTGACCAGCAGCCATACGCTCAGCGGGCGGATCACGCAGAACAGTGCCGCCGCCAGGCCGACCGCACGCCAGTCCCAGTAGGCAGACAACGTCGCCCCCAGAATGGTGATCAGCAGGACTTCCATCGACCGCTCCACCAGATTGCCAAACACCAGGATGTCTCCCATCATCACCCCAGCGGCCAATTGCCCGTCCTCCAGATCCTTGGGATGGGTGACGGTACCTTCCTCGGGCGCCAGGTCGCGGTGCCCCACGACCGGCTTGGCCAGATGCTCCGAAGGCACCTCGGATCTCGACGTACGCACTTCTGCCTGACGCAGCCCCAGGCCGGCCGCGAACACTGCGAGAAATCCGAAAGCGCCCAGGGATGCGGCGCCAAAGTACGACAGGGCAATCAGCGCCAACGCCAGAAAGTCGTTGGGCGAGTTGGTACTGTCGGCATTGCGCACGCGCAGGTAGATCATCAGGTGACCGATGGCCCGGCCCATCCCGTAACCGACCAAGAGCCCGACCGGCACGCCCCACAGCAGATTCTCCAAGGCCCACTGGCCCAGCCAGTGGCTGTCCAGGCTGCCATGGTGCAGCATCAGCAGGCTGAGGATCACGAAGGGAAAGGCCGTACCGTCGTTGAGCCCGGCCTCACCCGACAGCCCGAAGCGCACACGGTCGAAGTCCTGCGCGCTATTCACCTGGACCATGGATGCCAGCACCGGATCGGTCGGCGCCAGCATGGCCCCCAGCAAGGTACTCACGCCCCAGGACAAGCCCAGGCCGTAGTGCGCCACCAGGCACACGCCCAGAATCGACACCAGCATGACCGGACCCGACAGCATATAGGCCGCTCGCCACGCGCTGCGCCCCAGGCCAAGTCGCAGCTTGATCCCGGTGCTGAACAGCGAGAACAGCACGGCAGCCTCCGCCAGGCGCTCGAGCCACGAGGCGGTGTCCTTGAAATCGGTGGTGAACAGGCCCAGCCCCATGGGACCGATGGCCACGCCGAATGCCAGGCACACCGCAGAGGTCGTCACCGGCAGCCAGCGCAAGTAAGACGCCGTCAGCGCCAGCATCAACAGCAGGACGCCAAGAACGGCCATCCACAAAATAAAGCTCATCAGGCCTCGCCGGGCTTGCGCCCCTGAAATGGCTACAAAATGTAACCGCTTCAGCTGTGACTGCCTGGCAGAGCGTTAGTTGAGTGGCAAAACGTCGCGGCCAGTGGCTACTGGCACAGGTGGCGAGCTGGCGTTATGGATTGCCCGAGAGACCATAGCTCTGCTTGACGCGGTCCATGATCCCCGAGCGATTCGACGCATTGACTGTCTTCATCTGCCCCATGAGGTTTTCACCGGTCTTGCTCGCAAGCAGATCCTCATGAGTCTTGGCAATCTCTCCAAGCTCCTCCGCGCCATGCACCACACCGGTCACGGTCCACGCCGTCGACAACACCTTGAGTCCGAACTTCGCTACTGGATGCGGCACCACCGCAGCAGCGCCGTCCAGGCCTGCCTTGACCGTAGCGCCGAACGACAGGCCGGTGATCAGCTTGTCTTGCGTCAGCTCCTGCAGGTCGTGCAGTGACGCTTGCAGTTCCTCGGCCTTGGTTTCGGACAGGGTTGCCAGCTCGGCAGTGCCTTGCATGGCTTTCTGGGTGTTTTTGATAGTGGCCTTGATGCTGTGCGCAACGCCGTTCACCGCATCCGTGGCAATAGCCCCCGCCAGAGGTGCTTTGTTGATCTGCGAGAGGTCCCCGGTCTGGCTGAACTCGACCACGGTGCCAACGCTTTCAGCACCCTTGAGCACTGCACCGACGCCCGGCACTTGCCCATGCGCGAGGTGATCTGCCGTCTGCGCACGGCCCTTGGCGCTGTTCAGAATCTGCTGCCCCGGGCTGAATTGGTCCTTCATGCGCTGAACCTTGCCCATGGCGTTGTCCGCACGCTGGTCGCCCATCGAGGTGCTTGGCGGAGCAGCAGCTGGCTGTGCTGGCGCTTGCGACTGACGTTCGTGGTACTTGTACGCCTCGTAGCCGATACCCGCTGCGCCGACGCCGCCTTTGAACAAGGCACGCATCATCCGGCCATCGTCATCCACTGCAGACGACGGCGAGTTGCGCACCATGGCATACAGATTGAGCCCATCCACCGTCCCCGCCGGATCGGCGCTCAGCCAGCGTCCGGCCCAGGGCTGATAGTAGCGGTAGCCATAGTAGTAGAGCCCGGTGTCGTCGCGTTCCTTGCCCGAGTAACGGACGGTCTTGTAGCTCGCCTCGACCTGGTGGCGGCACGCCCAGATCGAGGTAGCGCCGAACGGGAAGAATTCCTCGCGGCTGATGACTTGACCGTCGCCGTCGAGTTCCAGGCCATGACTGCCCAGCAGGTCGGTGTAGCTGTAGCGCAACTGATCGTTGGCCAGGCCCTCGGGACTGCCGTCTGGCCAGTGCAACAGGCGAATATGTTCGGCTACCTTGAGGCAATGCAGGGTCTGGCCGTCATGCAGGCGCAACTCCAGCCCCGGCAGGTAGCAAGTGCTTCCCTGCGCGTGGGTCTTGCGCAGTCGCTGGTGCTGCTGGCCGTAGAGGTAGTGCTCGGTGCCGGCCCCGGCGCGCGTCACGCTGGCCAGCTGCATGCGACTGTTCCAGGCGACAGATTGTGAGCCGTCCAGCCCGCGTTGTTGCCCGGCGGCATCGAACTGGCGGTCGATCAATGCAGGGTCATCGCACACTCTGCTCAACACCGCCCGGTTGCTGCACGCCGAGGTCGTCAGTCTGACCGTGTAGCCGGAATCAGTGGCTGGCACGGTGTGCCGAATGCTCTGCAGGTTGCCGGCCTCGTCGTACGCGTAGCGACGCTGGTACAACGCATGGGCACGGGTATCGATGGGGAGTGCAGATGGCAGGCTGCTGCTCATCTGGCCGAGTGCAGCCATCTGCCGACCGCTGGCCAGGATCAACTGCGACAGCGAGTCGTAACGGTAGTCCTGCTGCGGATCGATTTTCTGATTGCGCCAGAAGCGTGTCTGCTCCGCTTCGTTGCGCACCCGAGTCACCCGACCGGTGGGGTCATACCGGTAGCGCAGGTCCTGCAAGGTCTGGCGGTCGCTGGCGCGCTGGGTACGCATGCCGACCAGGCGTTGGGTGTCGGCTGCATAGGTATGGGTGATGACGACACCGTTGGCATGCCGCTCGACTTCTTTCTGCCCCCCGGCTGTGTAGGTCACGTCCAGCACCACCGGCGTCTCCAAGCCGCCATTGCGAGTGACCCAACTGGCCCGGTACTGCCCGCAACGGTCATGGCCATGGCGTTGTCGATGCGCCCTGGCATCCTCGCTGGCGATGATTGCGCCGCAGGCATCGAAGCTCACCGTACTGGTCAGGCTTTGCGGTTCCAGGCACCGCGCCTCGCCTTGGGCATCGTCCTGCGCCCAGTCGCATTCGGTGTGGCCAGCTAGCAGTTGCAGGTTCTCGCCGGCGATTGCACCGAGCAGGCTGCGCGCTTGCACGACGTGTCTGCCGGCGCTGTCGAAACGTGTCTGGCAATGGCCGGCCAGGTTGAACGCTTTGGCCTCTGCGTCAACGCCCGCCCATTGCCAGCGCTCGGCGGTGCGAAAGGCGCCTTGGGCAGAGCGCTCCCGGATCGACAGCAGCCGGCCGGGCAGTGCCGCAGGTTCGTAGCAGCGCGTCTGCTCGACACCGTTCGCCAGCCATGTCATCGCCTCGCGGCCACACGCGTCGTACAGCGTTCGCGTGTTGCCGGCATCGACACTGCGGGTGTACAGGCATCGACCGCTCAAGCTGCGCACCTGTACCAGGTTGGCGGCCACTTCGGGACGCTCGGCCTGGGCCGCGTGAAGGCGCGGATCGATACTGCTGATCAATTGCCCGCTGGCGTCATGGCCGTAGCGAGTGATGCGGGCCTGCGCAGGACCCGCTTGGTCGCGGTGGTAGGCAATCTCGCGCAGCACCCGCGCCCGGCCGTCGAAGCAGCGCAGGGCAGGGGTTGCAGCATGGATGGTGTGAGCAGCAGCGTCAGTCATGGCAGTACCGATAAACAGGAATCAGGGATAGGTTTCCCGCTGTTGTAACCTGCCGTGTTTCGGCCCGCCTCGAGTGGGCGCTGTGATGACCCTTGCTACAGCCCGCGGCACCGATTGACAATTCTCCGATCCCTGACCATAGTTCCTGTCACGCAAACGTTTGCGGGTTTCCGCAAGCTGCGCTCGATAACAATCATAAGATCGGAGTAAACCCATGAAGCTGCCCTTCGCCGGACGCCTGCTCGCTGTCTCCCTGATGGCTGCCATCGGCGCCATCGCCCCGTTGCAATCCTCTTTCGCCGATACCCAGAAGCCCAAGGTCGCGCTGGTCATGAAGTCCCTGGCCAACGAATTCTTCCTGACCATGGAAGACGGCGCCAAAAGCTACCAGAAAGAGCACGCTGCCGATTTCGACCTGGTGTCCAACGGCATCAAGGACGAGTCCGACACCGCCAACCAGATCCGTATCGTCGAGCAGATGATCGTCGCCAAGGTCGACGCGCTGGTCATTGCTCCGGCGGACTCCAAGGCACTGGTACCCATCATCAAGAAAGCCATGGATGCAGGCATCAAGGTCGTCAATATCGACAACCAGCTCGATGCCGGGGTGCTTAAGAGCAAAGGCATCCAGGTGCCGTTCGTGGGCCCCGACAACCGCAAGGGCGCCAAGCTGGTGGGTGACTACCTGGCTACGCGCCTGAGCGCTGGCGACCAGGTGGGGATCATCGAAGGTGTACCGACCACCACCAACGCGCAGATGCGCACTGCCGGTTTCAAGGACGCCATGCAAGCGGCGCAGATGAACATCGTCTCGGTGCAGTCGGGTAACTGGGAAATCGACAAGGGCAATGCCGTCGCTTCGGCCATGCTCAACGAGTACCCGGACCTCAAGGCGCTGCTGGCCGGCAACGACAGCATGGCGCTGGGCGCAGTGTCTGCAGTGCGCGCCGCCGGCAAGGCGGGCAAGGTCCAGGTGGTCGGCTACGACAACATCAATGCCATCAAGCCGATGCTCAAGGACGGCCGCATACTGGCCACGGCCGACCAGTTCGCCGCCCGCCAGGCAGTGTTCGGCATCCAGAACGCCTTGGCCCTGGTCAAGGGCGACAAGCTCAACGTCGACGCCAACGGTGTCATCCAGACCCCGGTCGAGCTCGTCACCAAGCCTTGATGCAGTGCACCTCGCGGCAGGTCTGGCCAGTGCCGGCCTGTCGCCTGCAGGTGTGCCTGGAGAAACCTATGACATCCAACGTTGTGCTGTCGGTAAGTGGCATCGGCAAGACCTATGCCCAGCCGGTGCTGTGGGACATCGACCTTGAGTTGCACCGCGGCGAAGTGCTGGCCTTGACCGGGGAGAACGGCGCAGGCAAAAGCACGCTGTCGAAGATAATCGGTGGCCTGGAAGCACCCACCACCGGCCAGATGCAGTTCCAGGGCCAGCCATGGCTGCCGGGCAGTCGCACTGCAGCCGAGCGCGGCGGGGTGCGCATGGTCATGCAGGAACTCAACCTGTTGCCTACCCTGACCGTCGCGGAAAACCTGTTCCTCCATGATCTGCCCAGCCGTGCTGGCTGGATCGACCGTCGCCGCCTGCGCGAACAGGCCCGCCAGGCCATGGCGCAGGTGGGCCTGGATGCCATCGACCCGGACACCCTGGTCAGCGACCTTGGCATCGGCCATCAGCAGATGGTCGAAATCGCCCGCAACCTGATCGGCGACTGTCAGGTGCTGGTGCTCGACGAACCTACCGCCATGCTCACCGCACGCGAGGTCGACATGCTGTTCGCGCAGATCCTGCGGCTGCGCGAACGCGGGGTGTCGATCATCTACATTTCCCACCGGCTGGAAGAACTGGCGCAGGTCGCGCAACGCATCGCCGTGCTGCGCGACGGACGCCTGGTGTGTGTCGAACCGATGGCGCGCTACGACAGCGAGCAACTGGTGAACCTCATGGTCGGGCGCGAACTGGGCGAGCGTATCGACCTGGGCGAGCGACGCATCGGCGCGCCGATGTTCAAGGTGCAGGGCATGACCCGTGGCGACAAGGTCAAGGACGTGTCCTTCGAGGTGCGCCAGGGTGAAATTTTCGGTATTTCCGGATTGATCGGGGCTGGGCGTACCGAGCTGCTGCGGCTGATCTTCGGCGCCGATGCCAGCGATGCCGGTACCGTCGCGATCGGTCAACCACCCAAACCGGTGAGCATTCGCAGCCCGGCCGACGCCGTTGCTCATGGTATCGCCCTGATCACCGAAGACCGCAAGGGCGAAGGCCTGCTGCTGTCGCAGTCGATCAGCGCCAATATCGCCCTGGGCAACATGCCGGCCATTTCCGCGGCCGGTATCGTCGACAACAAGGCCGAGCGAGGCCTGGCCCAGCGCCAGATCGAGGCCATGCGCATCCGCAGTTCCAGCCCGGCGCAGACGGTGGCCGAGCTTTCCGGCGGCAATCAGCAGAAGGTGGTGATCGGCCGCTGGCTGGAGCGTGACTGCAACGTGCTGCTGTTCGACGAGCCCACCCGTGGCATCGACGTGGGCGCCAAATTCGACATCTATGCCCTGCTGGGCGAGCTCACCCGTCAGGGCAAGGCACTGGTGGTGGTGTCCAGCGACCTGCGCGAGCTGATGCTGATCTGCGATCGCATCGCGGTGCTCTCGGCCGGCCGCCTGATCGACACCTTCGAGCGCGAACACTGGAGCCAGGATGAACTGCTGGCAGCCGCGTTCGCCGGTTATCAAAAACGCGATGCGCTGCTGGCCGAGCCTGCAGCAAGGACCCCTGCATGAAAACTTCGACACTGCCCAAAGACACTCCCGGCGCAAAAACCGGCGGCACTTACCTGGGCCTCGGCACCTATCTGGGTCTGGCTGGCGCATTGCTGGCCATGATCGTCCTGTTCTCCCTGCTCAGCAGCCATTTCCTTTCGTACAGCACGTTCAGCACCATCGCCAACCAGATCCCCGACCTCATGGTGCTGGCCGTCGGCATGACCTTCGTGCTGATCATCGGCGGCATCGACCTGTCGGTGGGGTCGGTGCTGGCGCTGGCGGCCTCGGCGGTCAGTGTGGCGATCCTCGGCTGGGGCTGGAGCGTATTGCCCGCAGCCCTGCTCGGCATGGGTTGCGCAGCGCTCGCCGGCACCATCACCGGCTCGATCACCGTGGCCTGGCGGATTCCTTCGTTCATCGTCTCCCTGGGTGTGCTGGAAATGGCCCGCGGGGTTGCCTACCAGATGACCGATTCGCGCACCGCCTATATCGGCGATGCCTTCGCCTGGCTGTCCGACCCGGTAGCGTTCGGCATAGCGCCCTCGTTCCTGATCGCCCTCGGCGTCATTGCCATTGCCCACCTGACCCTGACTCGCACCGTGTTCGGCCGCTACCTGATCGGCATCGGTACCAACGAAGAGGCCGTGCGCCTGGCCGGCATCAACCCCAAGCCCTACAAGGTGCTGGTGTTCTCCCTCATGGGCCTGCTGGCGGGCGTGGCCGCGCTGTTCCAGATATCCCGGCTGGAGGCGGCCGACCCGAATGCCGGTGCTGGCCTGGAACTGCAGGTGATCGCCGCCGTGGTGATCGGCGGCACCAGCCTGATGGGCGGGCGCGGCTCGGTCATCAGCACCTTCTTTGGCGTGCTGATCATTTCCGTGCTGGCGGCCGGCCTGGCGCAGATCGGCGCAACCGAGCCGACCAAGCGCATCATCACCGGCGCGGTGATCGTCATCGCCGTGGTGCTCGACACCTACCGCAGCCAACGCGCACGCAAGCGGGGCTAGCATGGCGACCATCAAGGACGTGGCGGCGCGAGCCGGTATCTCCTACACCACCGTCTCGCACGTCGTGAACAACAGTCGGCCGGTCAGCGCGCACGTGCGGCGCAAGGTCGAGTTGGCGATTGCCGAGCTCAACTACGTTCCCAGTGCGGTGGCGCGCTCCTTGAAAGCGCGCAGCACAGCGACCATCGGCTTGTTGGTGCCCAACAGCGTCAACCCGTATTTCGCCGAGCTGGCGCGTGGTATCGAAGACTGCTGCGAGCGCAACGGCTACTGCGTGATCCTCTGCAACTGCGACGACGACCCGCAGAAGCAGCGCAACTACTTGCGCGTGCTGCTGGAGAAGCGCGTCGACGGTATCGTATTCGCCTCGGTGGGTGGCGATGCCGCACTGACCGATATGCTCGCGGCGGTGCGCACGCCCATGGTTATCGTCGACCGCGGCCTGCAGCAGGTGGCAGCCGACCTGGTGTGCATCGATCACGAACAGGGTAGCTACCTGGCCACCCGGCATCTGCTCGAACTGGGCCATCGCGCCATCGCCTGCATCAGTGGCCCGCAACATACCCACGTGGCGCAGCTGCGCCTGGACGGCTATCGTCGTGCGCTCGCCGAGTACGCCGTGCAACCCGCGCCCGAGCATGTCCTGTACAGCGATTTCACCAGTCCGGGTGGCTACCGTGCAGCGGTCGAGCTGCTCGCGGGGCCGGTGCCCACGGCGATCTTTGCGGCCAACGACATGATCGGCCTGGGCGTGCTGCGCGCGGCCGCCGAGCGTGGCGTCCGGGTGCCCGAACAGCTGTCGGTCATCGGTTTCGACGATATCCAACTCAGTCGCTATGTGTACCCGGCCCTGACCACCGTCGGCCAGCGCATCGGCGAATTGGGTGAAGTGGCTGCCGAGCGGCTTCTGGCGCGCATCGCCGGAGCGGCCGGTGCGGCTGCGACGCAACACGTCATCGCGCCACAGATCGTGGTGCGCGAGTCCACGGCGCGATACGCCGGTCTTTCCCATGAATTGCGCTGAGAGTGGTAGATGATGCAAGCAAACGTATTGGTAATAGGCAGTCTGAACATGGACCTGGTGGCACAGGCCGAGCGTTTGCCGCAGGCGGGAGAAACCCTGCTGGGCCAGTCCTTCGCGACCGTGCCGGGCGGCAAGGGCGCCAACCAGGCGGTCGCTGCCGCGCGGCTGGGCGGGCAAGTGGCGATGATCGGCTGCGTCGGCGCCGACGCCTATGGCCAGGCGCTGCGCCAGGCGTTGGCCGATGAAGGCATCGACTGCCAGGGCGTACGGGTGGCTGAAGCGGTAGCGACCGGGATCGCGATGATCGTGGTCGATGCCAACAGCCAGAATGCGATCGTCATCGTGGCGGGCGGCAATGGCCAGCTCGAATGCGCCGACATCGAGCGTTTCGACCGCCTGCTGCTGGCCGCCGATGTGGTGGTGTGCCAGCTGGAAATTCCTCATGCGGTGGTGGCTTTCGCCTTGCAGCGCGCTCACCAGGCTGGCAAGACGGTCATTCTCAATCCGGCGCCGGTCAGCGGGCCGTTACCGCAGCAATGGCTGGGCTGGGTCGATTATTTGATCCCCAACGAAACCGAAACTCAGGCGCTCACCGGCCTGAGCGTCAGCTCGGTGGCCGAGGCCGAGCAGGCGGCCAGTCTTCTGCGCCAGGCCGGCGCCGGCAAGGTGCTCATCACCCTGGGTGAGCAGGGCCTGCTGTTTGCCGACGGCGCGCAGCCCCGGCATTATCCTGGACGCAAGGTGCAGGCGGTGGATACCACGGCGGCTGGCGATACGTTCGTCGGTGGCTTTGCCGCGGCGCTGGCCAGAGGCCTGGACGAGTCACAGGCCATTGCGTTCGGCCAGGCCGCCGCTGCACTGTCGGTCACCCGCGCCGGCGCCCAGCCTTCCATCCCGACCCTGGCGCAAGTGGAGCAGGTTGCATCGTGAAAAAGACCGCCTTGTTGAACATCTCGCTTTCGCAACTGGTTGCGTCCCTGGGCCATGGCGATATCGTCGTGATCGGCGATGCCGGTTTGCCGGTACCACCGGGCGTGCCCTTGATCGATCTGGCCTTGACGCCAGGCATTCCCAGCTTCATCAGCACGCTGGACGTGCTGCTCAGCGAAATGCAGGTGGAAAGCCACGTGATCGCCGAGGAGATGCTGCAGGTGCTGCCGCCGGCGTCGGCGCGAATCCAGCAGTTGCACGAGCAGGGCGCCCTCGGTGTGCGCCAGTCGGTCAGCCATGCGCGGTTCAAGGAGCTGTCGCGGAACGCTCGCGCCATCGTGCGCACTGGCGAATGTCAGCCCTACAGCAATATCGCCCTGTTGGCGGGCGTCACTTTCTAGACTTACCACTGAGCACAAGGAGTGCAACATGCAACGTTCCCTGCTGACCCTGCTTCGAGGATTTTCATTGATGGCCCTGCTGACCAGCGCTGCCGCCACGGCGGCCGACAAGATCGATCTGATCATCGACACCGACCCTGGCGCCGACGATGTCGTCGCCTTGCTGCTGGCCCTGGCTTCGCCCGAGGAGATCAACGTCCGCGCCCTCACGACCGTGGCCGGCAACGTGCGCCTCGACAAGACCTCGCGAAACGCACGCCTGGCCCGTGAGTGGGCGGGTCGCGAAGATGTGCCGGTCTATGCCGGTGCACCCAAGCCGCTGGTCCGCGAGCCGATCTATGCCGCCAACGTGCATGGCGAGGAGGGCGTGCCTGGTATCGCCGTGCATGAGCCGAGCAAAGGGCTGGCCGAGGGCAACGCGGTGCAGTATTTGATCGACACCCTGAGCAATGCCGAACCCCACAGCATCACCCTGGCGATGTTGGGGCCACAGACCAACCTGGCGCTGGCATTGATCCAGGCGCCCGGCATCACCCAGGGCATCAAGGAAGTGATCGTCATGGGGGGCGCGCACTTCAATGGCGGCAATATCACCCCGGTGGCCGAGTTCAACCTGTTCGCAGACCCTCACGCCGCCCAGGTGGTACTGGCCAGCGGCGTCAAGCTCACCTACGTGCCACTGGATGTCACTCACAAGGTTCTGACCAGCCCGGCGCGCCTGCAGCAGTTGGCTGCCTTGCAGAACAAGGCCGGGCCGCGGGTGGTGGATATCCTGCAGGCGTACGTCAAGGCCGATATGGAGCACTACGGGCTGCCCGGCGGCCCGGTTCACGATGCCAGCGTGATTGCCTATCTGCTGGCGCCAGAGCTGTTCAGCGGGCGCAAGGTCAACCTTACCATCGACAGCCGGGAAGGCCCGAGCTTCGGCCAGACCGTGGCCGACTGGTACGGTACGCTCGAGCAGCCGGCCAACGTGTTCTGGGTGAACGAGGGGAATGCACAGGGCTTTTTCGATCTGCTGACCCAACGCCTGCAGCGTCTGCCCTGACCGGCCGAAGCGCCGGTGCATCACGGGTTATGGCGTGGGCACGTTCTTCAAGGGGTGCGCCACGGTATTGCCCGTCGCTGCCACGTGTTCGTGGGCGTAACGCTCGAACACCTGCATGACGAAGCTGCGCGCCGCATCGGTGCCCAATGCCTTGACCAGCACGTCGACGCCGATGATCGCCAGCTCCTCGGGCGTACCGGGGCTGAAGGAGCTCTGGCCCTGAGGCCACTGGACCTTGATGTCCGCCTTGATTGATACGTTTGCCATGTTGCTCTCGCCAACGGTCACGAGCGAACGACGTTCGCTCCACGTGGCCAAGTAAAGCATTTTCGCCAGCGCTTTACACCGGCCCTTGGGCAGATGGCAGGGCGCGTGTCAAACTTTGGTCAAATCTTCGCCATGGAGGCTCATGTGCACATCGATCTCAAGCAAAGCGATTCACTCACCCTGGATGCGGTCCGTGCGCTGATCGCCTCGGGCAATCCGGCCATCCATACCCAGCTGCGCGTGACCCGCGACGGCATCGCCTTCCTCTCCACCGAGGCGGTCGGCGGCACGGATATCCAGGGCCTGTGCTTCCGTCTGGAAACCTGGGCCGCCGGATCCGGTTACGTTGGCGCTGCTGCGGCATCCGACGCCACCTGGGTGAAGCAGATCCACACGGCCCTGCAGACACACTGGCCCATGCCCCTATCCGACTACATTGACTTGTACTGATCCGCAGACACACATCCAGTGACGATTTCTCTGACACCGCGTAACGATGCGCTCGGGCAGACTAGGCCAATGTGCAACCAAATCGGCCAGAGGCGGTCGCACAACCTTACCTACCAGAAAAACCCACTGAAAAGAGGAGGCTGCATGCCTTTCCCGCGCAAGACCTTGTTGATCCTGATGGCAGCCCTGGCTGTAACTGGCTGTTCTACATCCGGAACCTCGACCGGACAGTCTGCCGCTGCCGCCCCTGCATTCGATGGGCGCTGCAACGCCGACGGCGCACGCTACACCGTTGGCAAGCCGGTTTCCGCAGACCTGCTCGAGCAGGCGAGGGTCAAGGCAGGCGCACAGGTCGCCCGCGTCCTGCGCCCGCACGACATGGTGACCCTGGAATACCGTTCCGACCGTCTCAACCTCAACGCCGATGACAGCGGCCAGATCACCCGTGTCAACTGTGGCTGAATAATCGTCGCACTCGACACGAATCGCAGGCGAAAAAAAACCCGTCACATGGACGGGTTTTTTTCAGTTGCCGAGATTACTCTGGGCGAACTTGAGCAGCTTGCATGCCCTTTTGGCCTTTCTCAGCCACGAACGAAACGGTCTGGCCTTCTTTCAGGCTTTTGAAACCGTCGGATTCGATAGCTTTGAAGTGTACGAACAGGTCGTCACCGCCACCTGAAGGAGTGATGAAGCCGAAGCCTTTCTCATCGTTGAACCATTTTACGGTGCCGGTCTGGCGATTAGACATGGTGAATCTCCAAGAAACATAATATTCAGTAGTGCTGTGCTGCTCAGGCCAACTGGGCACACGGGGCCTATCATAGTCCAAAACCTGGACTGTGAACCCCCTTTGATTGGCGCAAGAACCAAAGTTGTCGCAAATTGGCCTGTCCAAAACTGCTAAGCCCCTTATTTCATTGAGGTTTGCAGCTGAAAAATGTTTTAAAAAAAAACCGCATCAAGTCGCACTTGATTCGATTGACCGCAGCCGTCGACCCCCAGTAGCGCCGTTGGCGTCTCTCGGGGCCGTCCTGCGGTGCTGCTGAAAGCGCTACTGGTTATTGCAAACCAGCACTTCCTTCATCAGCTTCTGGCGCAGCGCCATTGGCGGTTCGACCTGCTTGTTGGTGAGCTGGTCGATCTCGGCCTTGCTGAATTTCTCCTCGATCACTTTCGCGCCACAGCTGCAGTGTGCCTGCGCCTTGGCGGCGTCCACGCCTTGCTGCACGGCTGCGGCCTGGCACTGCGCGGTATATTCGGCCTTGGCATCGGCGGACAGCGCGGCAGCCTGGGCCGCGAATGGAAGCACCAGGGCCAGGCAGGCACTCAGGGGAAGAAGTCGTTTGAGACCCATAATGAATAGCTCCTTGTTCTCAGGCGGTTTTGACTCATGTCATCTGAGGGGTGAAGAGGGCAGCAAGTTCAGCGACGGGCCCAGTTGCCGTATCGTGCACATGACGCAGCAAGTCGACGCATCTTCTGTGCTAGGATGTTCGGCCCTGCGTTCGGCGCTGCCTTGAGTAGGCGCCGAGGTGCGGGATTCACCTTTTTCGATTGCTCCAGTCACTCTGGTTCGTGTTCCGGTCGGCCGCAAGGCTCCTGCCAATGTAAGGCGGGCATACCGGGCGAATCGCGTACTGGCTCATCCCAACCCATGTGACCTTTGGTAGGGGTCACCACTAGGAGAGGAGGCGCCATGCCCACCATTACTCTTCCCGACGGCAGTCAGCGTTCGTTCGATCACCCGGTTTCCGTCGCCGAGGTCGCCGCGTCCATCGGCGCCGGCCTGGCCAAGGCCACCGTTGCCGGCAAGGTCAACGACCAGCTGGTCGATGCCTGTGACCTGATCACCGCCGACGCCACCTTGCAGATCATCACGCCAAAGGACGAAGAGGGGCTGGAGATCATTCGTCACTCCTGCGCCCACCTCGTCGGCCATGCGGTCAAGCAGCTGTACCCCACTGCGCGCATGGTGATCGGTCCGGTCATCGAAGAAGGCTTCTACTACGACATCGCCTACGAGCGGCCTTTCACGCCAGACGACATGGCGGCGATCGAGCAGCGCATGCAGCAGCTGATCGACACCGAATACGACGTGGTCAAGAAGGTCACGCCGCGTGCCGAAGTCATCGACGTGTTCACCGCTCGCGGTGAAGACTACAAGCTACGTCTGGTCGAAGACATGCCGGATGAACAGGCCATGGGCCTGTACTATCACGAAGAATACGTCGACATGTGCCGTGGTCCGCACGTGCCGAACACGCGTTTCCTGAAATCCTTCAAGCTCACCAAGCTGTCGGGCGCCTACTGGCGCGGCGATGCCAAGAACGAGCAGCTGCAGCGCGTCTACGGCACTGCGTGGGCCGACAAGAAGCAGCTGGCGGCCTACGTCAAGCGCATCGAGGAAGCCGAGAAGCGCGATCACCGCAAGATCGGCAAGCGCCTGGGCCTGTTCCATCTCCAGGAAGAAGCTCCGGGCATGGTCTTCTGGCACCCCAACGGCTGGACCGTGTACCAAGTGCTCGAGCAGTACATGCGCAAGATCCAGCAGCAGAACGGCTACCTGGAAATCAAGACGCCCCAGGTGGTCGATCGCAGCCTCTGGGAGAAATCAGGGCACTGGGCCAACTACGCCGAGAACATGTTCACCACGGAGTCGGAAAACCGCGACTACGCCATCAAGCCGATGAACTGCCCGTGCCATGTGCAGGTGTTCAACCAGGGCTTGAAAAGCTACCGCGAGTTGCCGCTGCGCCTGGCCGAGTTCGGTGCCTGCCACCGCAACGAGCCTTCGGGCGCGCTGCACGGCATCATGCGCGTGCGTGGCTTCGTGCAGGACGATGCGCACATCTTCTGCACCGAAGAGCAGATGCAGTCCGAATCCGCAGCCTTCATCAAGCTGACCATGGACGTCTACGCCGACTTCGGCTTCAAGGACATCCAGCTCAAGCTGTCGACGCGTCCTGAAAAGCGTGTCGGTTCCGACGAGCTGTGGGATCGCGCCGAGTCAGCCCTGGCTGCGGCACTCGACGCGGCCGGGCTTCCCTACGATCTGCAGCCGGGCGAGGGCGCCTTCTACGGCCCCAAGATCGAATTCTCGTTGAAGGATTGTCTGGGTCGCGTCTGGCAATGCGGTACACTGCAGCTCGATTTCAACCTGCCGATCCGCCTGGGCGCCGAATACGTCACCGAAGACAACGGTCGCAAGCATCCCGTGATGCTGCACCGGGCGATCCTGGGTTCGTTCGAGCGATTCGTCGGGATCCTGATCGAGCACTACGAGGGCGCATTCCCGGCCTGGCTGGCGCCGACACAGGCAGTGGTGATGAATATCACTGATAAACAAGCCGATTTTGTACAGCTTGTCGAAAAAAATCTGACGGAAAGCGGGTTTCGTGCCAAGTCCGACTTGAGAAATGAAAAGATCGGCTTTAAAATCCGTGAGCATACTTTGCTCAAGGTTCCTTATCTCCTGGTCATCGGGGACAAGGAAGTTGAAACGCAAACTGTCGCTGTGCGTACCCGTGAAGGCGCTGACCTGGGCTCCATGCCCATCGCGCAATTCACCGAGTACCTTGCACAAGCGGTTTCCCGGCGTGGTCGCCCAGATTCGGAGTAATTATTATTAAGCGTGAAATGAGACAAGATAAACGAGCTGCACCGAAAGCCCCGATCAACGAGAATATCTCGGCACGCGAGGTTCGGTTAATTGGCGCTGACGGCGAGCAGATTGGCATCGTCTCTATCGATGAAGCGCTTCGTATCGCTGAAGAATCGAAGCTGGATCTGGTGGAAATCTCCGCTGACGCCATCCCGCCCGTATGCCGGGTGATGGACTACGGCAAATCGATCTTCGAGAAGAAGAAGCAGGTTGCCGCAGCGAAGAAGAACCAGAAACAGATTCAGGTTAAAGAAATCAAGTTTCGTCCAGGGACGGAAGAAGGGGACTACCAGGTAAAACTCCGCAACCTGGTACGTTTCCTGAGTGACGGGGACAGGGCCAAGGTATCCTTGCGATTCCGCGGCCGTGAGATGGCGCATCAGGAGCTGGGTATGGAGCTGTTGAAGCGGGTCGAAGGTGACCTGCTCGAATACGGTTCCGTCGAACAGCATCCGAAGATGGAAGGACGCCAGCTGATCATGGTCATCGCCCCCAAGAAAAAGAAGTAACCACCAGGGCACGGCAGGCCTTGCGGTTATGTTTATCAATTGAATGTGGAGTACCCGAACATGCCAAAGATGAAAACCAAAAGTGGTGCAGCTAAGCGGTTCTTGAAAACCGCTAACGGCATCAAGCACAAGCACGCTTTCAAGAGCCACATCCTGACCAAAATGTCGACCAAGCGTAAGCGTCAACTGCGCGGTAGCAGCTTGCTGCATCCGTCTGACGTGGCAAAAGTCGAGCGCATGCTGCGCCTTCGTTAATTTCGGTCAAAGATAGAGGACTAACTCATGGCTCGTGTTAAGCGTGGCGTCATTGCCCGTAAGCGTCACAAGAAAATTCTGAAACTGGCTAAAGGCTACTACGGCGCTCGTTCGCGCGTATTCCGTGTTGCCAAGCAAGCGGTAATCAAGGCAGGCCAATACGCCTACCGTGACCGTCGTCAGAAAAAACGTCAGTTCCGCGCCCTGTGGATCGCTCGTATCAACGCCGGTGCTCGTGTAAACGGTCTGTCCTACAGCCGTTTCATCGCTGGCCTGAAGAAAGCGTCCATCGAGATCGACCGTAAGGTTCTGGCTGATCTGGCAGTGAACGAAAAAGCGGCGTTTGCTGCGATTGTCGAGAAAGCTAAAGCCTCGCTGGCCTAAGTACCCCGACAATCACCCCAGCCTGCCGTCGGCGGGCTGGGGTGTTAAACGTCATGAATAGGGGAAGAGCCTTCAAGCTCTTCCCCTATTTCGTATCTGGAGTCTGTACATGGAAAACCTGGATGCGCTGGTCTCTCAAGCTTTGGAGGCCGTGCAACACGCTGAAGACATCAATGCCCTGGAGCAGATCCGGGTTCAATTCCTTGGCAAGAAAGGCGAACTGACCCAGGTGATGAAGACCTTGGGCAACATGCCTGCCGATGAGCGGCCCAAGGTGGGCGCGCTGATCAACGAAGCCAAGGAACGTGTCACAGATGTCCTCAATGCGCGCAAGACGGCATTCGAAGAAGCCGAACTGAGCGCCAAGCTCGCCGCCGAGCAGATCGACGTCACCTTGCCTGGCCGTGGCCAGACCACTGGCGGCCTGCATCCGGTTACCCGGACGCTGGAGCGTATCGAGCAGTTTTTCACCCACATAGGCTACGGCATCGCCGAAGGCCCCGAGGTGGAAGACGACTACCACAACTTCGAAGCGCTCAACATCCCAGGCCATCACCCGGCCCGTGCGATGCATGACACCTTCTATTTCAATGCCAACATGTTGCTGCGTACCCACACCTCACCGGTGCAGGCGCGGACCATGGAGTCGCAACAGCCGCCGATCCGGGTCGTCTGCCCGGGACGGGTCTATCGCTGCGACTCGGATATCACCCACTCGCCGATGTTTCATCAGGTCGAGGGGTTGCTGATCGACCGCGACATCAATTTCGCGGACCTGAAAGGCACCATCGAGGAATTCCTGCGGGTGTTCTTCGAAAAAGAGCTGGCAGTACGCTTCCGGCCCTCGTTCTTCCCCTTCACCGAGCCTTCGGCTGAAGTCGATATCCAATGCGTGATGTGCAGCGGCAAGGGCTGCCGGGTCTGCAAGCAGACCGGCTGGCTGGAAGTGCTGGGCTGCGGCATGGTGCACCCGAACGTGCTGCGCATGTCGGGTATCGACCCCGAAGAGTTCCAGGGTTTTGCTTTCGGCATGGGCGCAGAACGTCTGGCCATGCTGCGTTACGGCGTCAACGACTTGCGCCTGTTCTTCGACAACGACTTGCGGTTCCTCGCGCAATTTCGCTAGCCGTAACGAATCTTTCAGGAGAGCAGGATGAAATTCAGTGAACAATGGCTGCGCGGCTGGGTAAGCCCGCAGGCCTCGCGAGACGAGCTGGTTGCACGTCTGTCGATGGCAGGTCTGGAAGTGGACAGTGTGACCCTGGCCGCAGGTGAGTTCAGCGGCGTGGTGGTGGGTGAAGTGCTTGCCACGGAGCAACACCCGGACGCCGACAAACTGCGTGTGTGTCAGGTCAGCGATGGCAGCGAAACCTTTCAGGTGGTTTGCGGTGCGCCAAACGTGCGCCCCGGCCTGAAGATTCCGTTCGCCAAGATCGGCGCCCAGTTGCCGGGCGATTTCAAGATCAAGAAAGCCAAGCTGCGCGGCGTCGAGTCCAACGGCATGCTCTGCTCGCAGTCAGAGCTGCAGGTCGGCGAGGGCAACGACGGCCTGATGGAGCTGCCGGCCGATGCCCCTGCGGGTGAGGATTTCCGGGTTTACCTGGGCTTGGACGATGCCAGCATCGAGGTCGACCTGACGCCCAACCGCGGCGACTGCCTGTCGCTGGCGGGCCTGGCGCGGGAAGTGGGCGCGCTGTATGCAGCCCCAGTGACCCGTCCGGTCATCGCTGCGGTAGTCCCGGTCAGCGACGACGTGCTGCCAGTGGACGTGTTGGCGCCTGCCGCCTGTCCGCGCTTCCTCGGCCGAGTGGTGCGCAACGTCGACCTGTCCAGGGCCACTCCGTTATGGATGGTCGAGCGTCTGCGTCGCAGCGAAGTGCGCAGCATCGATGCCGCGGTAGACATCACCAACTACGTGATGATCGAGCTGGGCCAGCCGATGCATGCCTACGACCTTGCCGAAATCGACGGCGGCATCCGCGTGCGCATGGCCGAGGAGGGCGAGAAGATCACCCTGCTCGACGGTCAGGAAGTAGCACTGCGCGGCGACACGCTGGTCATTGCCGACCACGCGCGCCTGCTGGGCATCGCTGGCGTGATGGGTGGCGAGAACAGCGGCGTGACCGCCAAGACCCGCGACGTGTTCCTCGAGGCGGCGTTTTTCGAACCGATCTCGGTGGCCGGCAAGGCCCGCTCGTACGGGCTGCACACCGATGCGTCGCACCGTTTCGAGCGCGGTGTCGATTCGAATCTGGCCCGTGAAGCCATGGAGCGTGCGACCGCACTGTTGCTGGAAATCGCCGGCGGCGAACCGGGTCCGATCGTCGAACACGTCAGCCAGGAGCATCTTCCGCAGATTGCGCCGATCACCTTGCGAGCCGATCGGGTCAGCCAGATGCTGGGCCTGGAAATGGGCGCCAGCGAAATTGAAGGGTTGCTGACCGGATTGGGCCTCGGTGTCACGGCCAGCGGGGAAGGGCAGTGGTCCGTGGAGGTGCCGAGCCATCGCTTCGATATCAGCCTGGAAGTCGATCTGATCGAAGAGCTGGCACGGCTCTATGGCTACAACCGCCTGCCCGTGCGCTACCCGCAAGCGCGGCTGGCGCCACAGGCCGCCCCGGAGGCACGTTCCGACTTGCCGGCCCTGCGCCGCCTGTTGGTTGCACGTGGTTACCAGGAGGCTATCACCTACAGCTTCATCGATCCCAAGCTGTTCGAACTGTTCAGCCCCGGCGTCGAGCCGCTGCTGCTGGCCAACCCGATCTCGGCCGACATGGCGGCCATGCGCTCGTCGCTGTGGCCAGGCCTGGTCAAGGCTCTGCAGCACAACCTCAATCGCCAGCAGGATCGCGTACGCCTGTTCGAGAGCGGCCTGCGTTTCGTCGGTCAGCTCGATGGCTTGAAGCAAGAGCCCATGCTGGCTGGCGTGGTCTGCGGCAGTCGTCTGCCCGAAGGCTGGGCGCAGGGTCGCGAGACGGTGGACTTCTTCGACGTCAAGGCCGACGTGGAAGCCGTGCTTGGCTTCGCCGGTGCGCTGGATGCCTTCACCTTCGTTCCGGGGCAGCATCCTGCTCTGCATCCGGGCCAGACTGCGCGCATCGAGCGCGAGGGTCAGCTGGTCGGTTATCTGGGCGCATTGCACCCGGAACTGGTGAAGTCGCTGGGTCTGGATCGCGCTGTCTTCGTTTTCGAGCTGGTGCTTGCGCAGGTGTCCGAAGGCCGTCTGCCGAAGTTCCAGGAGTTGTCGCGCTTCCCCGAAGTGCGCCGCGACCTGGCGCTGCTGGCCGATCGTGATGTGGCTGCCAGCGCAGTGCTCGCGGTCATTCGCGAGAATGCAGGGGAATGGCTCACGGACCTCAGGCTGTTTGACGTCTACCAGGGTAAAGGCATTGATCCTCATAGAAAAAGCCTGGCTGTTGGCTTGACCTGGCAGCATCCATCGCGCACTCTTAATGACGATGAGGTGAATGCCACGACTCAAACAATCCTCACCTCGCTCGAACAAAGGTTGAACGCCACGTTAAGGAAGTAGCGCATGGGGGCTTTGACGAAAGCTGAAATGGCGGAACGTCTTTATGAAGAGTTGGGCCTGAACAAACGAGAGGCCAAGGAATTGGTCGAGCTTTTCTTCGAAGAAATCAGGCACGCTCTTGAAGACAACGAGCAGGTCAAATTGTCCGGTTTCGGCAATTTCGACCTTCGGGACAAACGCCAGCGGCCTGGCCGCAATCCGAAAACCGGTGAAGAAATCCCGATCACGGCTCGCCGCGTGGTCACCTTTCGTCCAGGGCAGAAGTTGAAAGCCCGAGTTGAGGCCTATGCTGGAACCAAGTCATAACGACGAACTCCCGCCCATTCCCGGCAAGCGCTACTTCACCATCGGTGAAGTGAGCGACTTGTGTGCCGTCAAGCCACATGTGCTGCGGTATTGGGAGCAGGAGTTTTCTCAGCTCAACCCCGTGAAGCGTCGCGGAAACCGTCGGTATTACCAGCGCCAGGATGTGCTGATGATTCGCCAGATCCGCGCGCTGCTGTATGACCAGGGCTTCACCATCGGCGGCGCGCGTCTGCGCCTGTCCGGCGACGAGGCCAAGGATGACACTACGCAGTACAAGCAACTGATCCGCCAGACGATCTCCGAGCTCGAAGATGTGCTGAGTGTCCTCAAGAAGTGAATTTCTGGAAAAGAATACTTCCATAATTCAAATGCTTAAGGTATATTCCTCGACGTTCTCAGAGGTTCTGGAACAGCTTTACGCTCGGTCGGGGCGTAGCGCAGCCCGGTAGCGCACTTGCATGGGGTGCAAGGGGTCGAGTGTTCGAATCACTCCGTCCCGACCATTTATTCCTGAGTAAAATCAGACAAGAAAGCCACTTCTCGAAAGTGGTTTTTTTTTGTCTTCATTTTTACACGAGCCGTTACACCGAAAGCAGGGTGAGCGGCAGGGCTGCTGGTTGTGCTCCTGATTCAACGCTGGCCAAAACCGTCTCGATAGAGCGATGGCGCAAGCCCGACTGCCTTGCGAAAGGCCACCCTGAAGCTTTCCACCGAGGCGAATCCGCATCGCTCGGCGATTTGCTCGGTATTGAGAACTGTGCTCTCAAGCAGCGAGCGAGCCTGAGTCATGCGTGCATGTTGCAGCCTGTGCCGGCCCTCACTGTAACGGTGTGCACCGGGCAGCTGCACGAATAGCTCAGCTCGGTTATGCGGTGAAGGAAATGATCGGTGGTGTCACCGGCTGGCTCGATGAAGGCCTTAGCCTCTCGAATACCGACATTGTGCAGAGCACCTCCACTTCGATCTCTTGCGCGTGCTGACCTCAGGCTCGGCAGTTCGCGCAGCCGCTGCGACCGATGTCCCTGTACTGATCGAACTGATGCGCGCTTTGGCAGCATTCGAAGACTACCTGGATGATTTCAGAGTGGATGAGCAAAGCCTGCTGGCGCGCGCCTTTGGGCGCGAGGTGGTCGGCGAACTTCGCCACTATCACCGGATGAGTGTGTCATCCATCCTCATCTGATCGCCAGGTCAGTACCTTCCGGGTTCGCGGCAATGATTGCCCGGTTCGACGAGCTCGCAGCATGCGCTTGGTTTAGCCTCAAGGTCGCAAGAAATAGGCAATAACCCGCGCGGATCGGGCAACTTTTGAAAGTCGCTCCAACACATACTGAATCGGGTAGTCCCAGCCCACCTCATTGCTCGGGTTTCTGCAAACACAGTGGACCGTAAGCCCCATGAACAACCTTGACCTCCAAGTAGTCCAGCAAGGGCAGCAGTGGCTTGAACAGGGGCAGTGCGTGTGGCTTTGCACTGTTCTTTCTACGTTTGGCTCTGCGCCACGGGGGCCAGGGGCAATGCTGGTTGCGCTGGCCAGTGGAAGTTTTTGCGGGTCCCTTTCAGGCGGTTGTGTCGAGGACGACTTCCTCGAGCGTCTTGCGCGTGACGAGTTCGGGCCCGACAACCAAATCGTTCGATATGGCGAAGGAGGTCTGGCGCCTTCAATGGAGCTGCCGTGTGGAGGCGTCCTTGACGTACTCGTTGAGCAGTTCGGCCCCGGCTGTCAGTCACTCGAGCACTTTTCCTTGATGTTGCACGCGCTGCAAGGCCAGCAACGGATCATCCGTAACGTTTCTCTGGTCAGCGACGACCGTGCACTCGACACCTCTTCTGCGCAGGGTCAAACCGTCGAAGTATTCGACCAGCAGGTCGCCATTCGCATTGGCGCAGCGCGGCGGCTATTGATAGCGGGGCTGTCGCCTGTGGCAGAATTTTGCGCAAGTTTCGCCGTGTCATTGGGCTATGAAGTCATTGTCTGTGATCCGCGCACCGAGCTGCTCCACAGGTTTCACGTGGAAGGGGTGAAAGTCATCGAGCAACTACCCGCGGTCTTCATCGCCAAGGGTGGCTGCCACGCGGGCACCGCCGTTGTCGCGCTCACCCACGACCCACGCCTGGATGATCTGACGTTACTTGAAGCGGTGCGAACGCCCGCGTTCTATATCGGCGCCATGGGCTCACGACGTACCAGTGAAAAGCGCCTTGAACGCGTTCGCCGCATCGGCGCTTTGGACGATCGGGCAATTAGCCGTATCAGCGCACCGGTAGGCTTGAGCCTGGGAAGCAAGACACCGGCGGAGATTGCCCTGGCCGTAATGGCTGACATCGTTCGTGTGAGTAATGGGATCTCCCGGGACTCGCTCTGAGCCATTATCCCTGCCGTGCAGCGACTGATGATCCCCGAGCGTTTGCAGGCGAGTGGGTCAGGAGTTTTCAGCGGCGCAACAGGAGCGCCAGGGAGGGTCATAATGGAGCGCTTGAGCCTGCGCGTGTCTGAAGCCCGCCCTTGGCGGGCATCTGGATTCATTTCAAGCAACCAAGCGCTGTACCGCTGCAATCGCATCTCCATGCTCCAGCTCTGCCTTACGTAACTCGTACGCTGTTTGCAGGTTGAGCCAGAACTCTGCAGTGGTATCCAGGCAGACGGCCAAGCGCAAGGCCATGTCAGCCGATACGCCACCACGCTCAAGCAGAATGTTATTCACGGTCGGCGTAGATACGCCTAAAGCACGGGCCAGAGCAGCGGCACTGAAGCCCATTTCGTGCTGGAAATCCTCGCGAAGAATCTCGCCGGGATGTATGGGACGCATGCCATTCTTGAACATGATGCACCTCAGTGATAGTCGACAATCTCAACGTGTTCAGGGCCGTTCTGGGTCCATATGAAGCATACCCGCCACTGCATGTTGATGCTGATGCTATGCTGGCCGGCTCTGTCACCTTCCAAGGTGTGAAGCCGGTTTCCGGGCGGTGAGCGCAAGTCTCGAAGCTCTTTCGCAGCATGCAGTGCGGCCAGTTTACGCTCCGCGACTGACTTGATGTCTGCCCAGCGCCTTGTCCTGCCGGTGGTGAAAAGTGCTTCCGTATCGGCGCATGCAAAGCTTCGAATCATGGATTGAACGCTTAACGTTATTCGTTAAGAGCGAGCATACGCCTTTCAACGCCGTATTCAACTCATTGTTGAACAGGGTGTCCGGCAATCATTCGAGCAACTATTTCGAGATGGGTTTCGGCGATACTTTCTAGCGAGGTGGCGATGAAACAGCTCCGCTCATGCTCACTGAGGCCATTACCTAACCACGACAAACCCTCTCAAAACCTGTTCAAAGGAATCTTCAGGCTGCACAACCCACTTTCATCGGCAGGGGGCAGATTCCCGGCGCGGATATTCACCTGGATCGCCGGCAGCAACAGCGCCGGGACCGACAGGCTGACATCGCGAGCTGTGCGCATGCGTACGAACGACTCGAGATCGGACGCGTCACCCACATGAATGTTGTTCGCGCGCTGCTCGGCAACGGTGGTGATCCAGGATGCTTCCCTGTTGGCAGGAGGATAGTCGTGGCACATGAACAGTGTGGTCTGCGGGGGTAGGCTCAGCAGCCGTTTGATCGAGTCATACATCTGTACGGCGTCTCCGCCGGGGAAATCGCATCGGGCAGTGCCGACATCCGGCATGAACAGCGTATCGCCGACAAAGACCTGTGTGTCTGCGACTCGATAGGCGACATCCGCAGGTGTGTGGCCAGGCACGTGCAGAACCTGGACCGGTATGATGCCGATGTGGAAGATCTGGTCCGCTTCGAACAGCGTGTCGAACTGCGAGCCATCCAGCAGGAAGTCGGATTCGAGGTTGTAGATATCCCGAAACGCGCTCTGCACGACGGTGATCTGCGCACCGATGCCGATTTTGCCGCCGCGCTTGGCTTTGAGGTAAGCGCTGGCCGAGAGGTGATCGGCATGGGCGTGTGTTTCCAGTAGCCACTGCACCTGCAACCCATGGCTGTCCACGAAGGCGATGATGCGGTCCGCGTTATCGGTACCGATTCGCCCGGCTTTGGCATCGTAATCCAGCACCGGATCCACGATTGCACATGCCCCCCCTGACGCTTCGAAAATGACATAGCTCACCGTCGAGGTGGCGGTGTCGTAGAAACCTTCTATCTGGGCAGTCATCGGGCAACCTCTTCGATTCACGTCATTACACTATATTGAAACATATACTATTCAATCGTAGACTGTCGACCGGTCAACCATCGGGGCTTTCCATGACTGCTCAATTGTCCACCGAAGAAATCGGTCTGTTGCGCGATTCCGCGTCCAAGGCGTGTGCCTTGCTCAAGGCCTTGGCGAACGAAGACCGTCTGTTGCTGCTGTGCCAATTGACCCAAGGCGAGCGAAACGTCGGGGAATTGGAGGCGCTGTCCGGGATCAGGCAGCCGACGCTGTCGCAGCAGCTGGGTGTGCTGCGCGATGAAGGAATGGTCAACACCCGCAGAATGGGCAAGTACATCTACTACTCGTTGGCCAGCTTCGAGGTGGTCTCGCTGATGCAGACCTTGTCGGGGCTTTATTGTGGCCAGGCGCTGAAGAAGTAAGCCTCTGCACGACCCGTTGCTTGTCGCTGTGCCATCGCACCTTGCGTGGCTCGGCCGGGGCGCGGTGTTGGAACTCTCACACGGTGGCTATGCCCGGGGTTTGTAATGGAGCAAGTGATAAAGCGAATAGACGCATCGTTCTCGGTGGCGGGCCAACTCGATCCCCAGGATGTGCCTGAGGTGCGGGCTCAAGGGTTCGCCAGCCTGATCTGCAATCGTCCTGACGATGAAGGTGGGGCTGAGCAACCCAGCCACCTGGCCATGCACCGAGCGGCTGTCGCGTCGGGGCTGGAGTTCCGATATCTACCGGTGGCGAGCTCCGGTGCTACGGCAGCCCAGGCTCAAGCGCTGAACGCGCTTCTGGAGCAGTTGCCCAAGCCGGTGCTTGCCTACTGCCGTACCGGCAATCGGTCCGCCAAGTTGTACGAGGCGGCAACCAAAGGCCGCCCTCTGACCCAGCAGTACGATGTAGTCGTCATGGGCGGAGGTTCTGCTGGCATCGCTGTAGCGGCCAGTCTGCTCAAGCGTGATTCATCGTTACGCGTTGCGATCGTCGAGCCCGCCACCGAGCATTACTATCAGCCCGCCTGGACGCTCGTGGGCGGGGGCGCTTACCCCATCGATGCCACCGTCCGCCCAATGCAAAGCGTCATTCCCCAAGGCGCATGCTGGATCAGGGCGTCGGTGTCAGCCTTCGCTCCCGACCGCAAGCTGGTGTTGCTCAGCGACGGCAGCGAGCTGGCGTACCAGCAACTCATCGTCTGCCCAGGTCTGCAACTGGCCTGGGAAGAAATCCAAGGTCTTGAAGACACCCTCGGCAAGAACGGCGTGACGTCGAACTACCGTCACGACCTGGCCCCTTATACCTGGGAACTGGTTCGCTCGCTGCGCAGTGGGAAGGTCTTGTTCAGCCAGCCTCCCATGCCGATCAAATGTGCAGGCGCGCCGCAGAAGGCGATGTACCTGTCCTGTGATCACTGGCGCAAGGAGGGCGTGCTGTCGTCGATTTCGGCCGAGTTCAACCTGGCAGCTCCCGTGCTGTTCGGGGTCGCCACGTTCGTCGCCCCGCTGATGAAGTATGTCGAAGCCTACGGCGCGAAACTCGCCTTCCAGTCCAATCTGGTCAGGGTCGATGGCCCGAGCAAGACCGCATGGTTCGATGTGACAGACACGGCCGGAAACGTGACGCGCGTGGAAAAACGCTTCGATGTACTGCACGTCGTGCCACCACAGCAAGCGCCGGATGTGATTCGCCGCAGCGAGCTCGCCGACAAGGCCGGATGGTTGGAGGTCGATCCAGCCACGTTGCAGCACACGCGTTACCCTGAAATATTTGCCCTGGGGGATGTCTGCGGCACCACCAACGCCAAAACCGCAGCGGCTGCGCGCAAGCAGGCGGTAGTGGTCGCAGACAACCTCATCGCACTGCGCAAAGGCCTGGAACCGCCTCGCCGTTATGACGGTTACGGTTCGTGTCCACTCACTGTCGAGAACGGCAAGGTCATATTGGCCGAGTTTGGGTATGGTGGAAAATTGTTACCCACGTTCCCGATGGACCCGACGATCCCGCGCAGGTCGGCGTGGTTCCTCAAGGCACGATTGCTGCCATGGTTCTATTGGAACGGCATGCTCAAGGGGCGCGAGTGGTTCACCGACTGCTCTTCGAAGTGATCGGATGCTGACGTTCATATTGGGCGCATGTGTAGGTCTGGTGCTGGGGCTCACCGGAGCAGGTGGTGGCATTCTGGCGATTCCGGCCCTGACCCTTGGATTGGGTTGGTCGATTACCCAAGCCACGCCCATCGCGTTGCTGGCGGTTGGCAGCGCCGCCTCGATCGGCGCGCTGCAGGGGTTGCGCCAGGGCCTGGTACGCTACAAGGCAGCAGCCACCATGGCTGCCGCCGGATGGGTGGCAGCTCCTCTGGGGATTCACGTGGCCGCGCGCGTACCCGGTACAGCATTGACGACAGTGTTTGCGCTGGTCATGTTGGTTGTAGCGTGTCGAATGTACCTGCAGTCCCGACGCGACGACGAGGCCCAGGGCGCGCTGCAGCGCAACTGTATGCTCGACCCTGCAACGGGCAAACTCGATTGGAATGCCCGCTGCCTGGCGACGCTGGCTTCGATTGGCGCGGGTTCGGGGTTCCTGACCGGCTTGCTGGGGGTTGGAGGAGGGTTTTTCATCGTTCCCGCCTTTCGAACGTTCAGCGACGTGCGCATGCATGGCGTCGTGGCCACTTCACTGATGGTGGTTGCACTGGTGTCACTGGGTACCTTGGGCCATCTGTTCAGCCAGGGTATGAAGTTTTCCTCGGCAGGCGCCGTGTTCACCGTATCGGCACTGGTCGGCATGATTGGCGGCCGCCTTGTGGCGCCGACCCTACCTGCACGGCTCTTGCAGCAGATGTTCTCTGTGCTCTGTGTTTGCGTAAGCCTGCTGATGCTGGGCAAGATTTTCTTTCGCATTGGTTGAGCGGTCAATACAGGGAATGCAGCAGCGGTGTCCAAGTGGATGCCCCTCGAGTGCACATGGGCGAGTGCATATATTCGGCCCCGTGTTCTGCACTACCTGCCCCAGGACGCACTTGGCGTTTTACCGACGTTCAACGCGTCGCGCAAAGATCGCCGATCACCTCGGCGCGGGGCAATTGCTCCATGCGCATGAGGGTATCGCTCAAGGTTGCAACGGCTTGCGTATCCAAGGCCTTGGCCGCGTTGTGGTTGAATTTGGTCATGATGCTCTCCAGAGGGGCTGGCTGGTCGGCGGTCCTGCCGGCCGGACTGTGCGCTCGCACGGTCAGCCGCGTCCCGTTGTGCAATCGAATGTGCAACTCGGTCAGGTAGTTGCCTGGTCTGGCTAGAGAGGGAGTGGGGTGAGGCAGGGCATGTATGCGTTGCATGAGCGCCAGCGCTTCGGCGTCGTTGAAGGCGTTTTCGCTGAAGCTGTCAAGTACGATGCGGCCGTCGATCAGGGCGCGGGCCAGGCAATATTGCACGCTGAATTTGGCATCCAGGCTGGTCCGTAGCAGAGAGCGGTCGACATGGGTCAGACGCAGTGGATGCAGGTAAACCTCGATGCCTGCAACGTCGCGAACCTCGAAAGGGTGGTCACGGCGCAGCGTGAACAAGGCATCGAGGCTGGTGTGTGTGCTGTCGCAGCAGGGGTAGAGCTTGATGCCGATACCTGGCTCCACGATGTCCAGGGGAGCAGCCCAATTCTGCAATGCCAGTGCTGGCGTATAGTTTCCGGGGCCGTTGAACACTTCGAAGAAACCTTGGCGATGTTCGAAGGCATCCAGGCTTGCGGTGAAACCGTTGCGGGTCAAAAGCGCTGCCATCAAGCCGTTCCTGGCGGCATGGCCGACGTGGTAGGGCTTGGCCATGGTGCCGAAGTTGGCCTTGACACCCGAGGCCAACGACACACACAGCGCCAAGGCCATCGAGGTCTGCTGTTCATCGAGGCCAAGCAACCGAGCACTGGCCGCAGCTGCGCCGAACACGCCTAAGGTGGCAGTTGGGTGCCAGCCCTTGTCGTAGTGATGAAAATTGACGCTCTGTGCCAGGCGGGCCTGCGTTTCGAAGCCGGCCACGTAAGCCAGCAACAGCTGGCGGCCGGTGTGTCCCCCTTCTGCAGCCAAGGCCAACAAGGCCGGCAGGATCGGCGCGGTAGGGTGCCCGCCCATGGCGATGTTCACGTCGTCGAAATCCAGCGCATGGGCTGCAGCACCGTTGACCAGGGCCGCGCACAGCGGGTCCAGTCGTTCGTGTCTGCCCAGTACCGGTACTGCGCCGAGGGTGTTCAGTCCCCCGGTCTGCAGCAGCGTGTGCACCACGGGTTCACGTGCGCCTGCCAAGGCACAGCCCACGGTGTCGAGGATGGCGAGCTTGGCATTCCATAAGGCCTGTGGGGATAAGTGCTCGAAGGTCAGACTGCAGGTGCGTGCTGCGATGGTAGAGGTCAGTTTCATTGTGAGTCCAATCGTGAAGGGAGGTATCGACCAGGCGTGTCGGTACCTCGTTCAAGGCCGCATTGCCGGGATGGAGTCAAATTCGCCATGCAGAGCGGGATCTACCTGGAGACGGAGATTGCCCCGGTCAGGACGGCAAAAGTCATGTAGGCCAGCGATGCCAGCAGCACCCATTTCCAGGCAAATTTCTGGAAGTCGCCCAGGTCTGCCTTGATGATGCCGAGCAAGGCCCACAAGGGCGCCGAGGCCGGGCCTATCGAATGGGCCATCTGGCCGATGACGGCGGCACGAGCGATCTCCATGGCGGGGATGTCGTAGCGCGCGGCCATTTCCGCCAGTACCGGCACGATGCCAAAGAAGTACGCGTCGTTGGCCATGAAGAAGCTCAGGGGGATGCCGATCAGCGCGGTGGCCAGTGGGATCAAGGAGCCGAGGTGGCTGGGCAGACTGCCCACGAAGGCTTCGGCCATCGCCGTGGTCATGCCGGTTTGAGTCAAAATCCCCGTGAAGACCCCTGCGCCTAATACCAGCATCACCACAGGCACGGCACTTGCTGCATGCCGCTGAATGACAGCGCCTTGGTCGGCAGCACGTGGCACATTGACGAACAGTGCGATGACGAAACCGGCGATGAACAACACCATGAGGTTGGCTACACCCAAGACCAGGCACACCAGCAGCAGGACGGTCAGTGCAGCGTTCAATGCCGTCCGCCAGTTGGCGGCGTGCTCGACCTGGCAGCTCTCGGCGATGATCTGCGCTGAAACCTGCGCACTGTGCTGCGGATCGATTGCCTTGCGCGCTTTGCGCCCCAGCACGTAGGCAATGAGGCAGACGAAGGCGCAGGACAGGATCATCGGGCCGAGCATTGCCGCGAAATACTCGCTGGCGTCCAGGTGCAGGATACTGACGGCCCGTGTTGCAGCACCGCCCCAAGGGGTCGTCCCGGACACGGTACCCAGCGCCATGGTGGCGATGGTCGCGATGATCAACGGGTTGATGTGAAGCCTTTTGTAGAGCGGCAGGAAAGCCGAGCAGATGATCATGTAGCTGGTGGTTCCGTCGCCATCCAGGGCGACCAGACAGGCGAGGACGGCGGTGCCCACGCAGATATTGACTGGGTCGCCTTTGGATATGCGGATGATCAGTCGCGATAGCGGATCGAACGAGCGCGCATCCATCATCAAGCCGAAATACAGCACGGCGAACAACAGCAACACGGCAGTGGGTGCTACCGTCTTGATGCCGGCGGCGATCATTTCGCCCAGCTGTGCGCCCTGGCCGGTAAACAGCAGGAAAAATGCTGGCACGACTATGATCGCGACGAAGGCCGTCATCCATTTGCGGATGACGCACAGCATGAACACACCCAAGGTGGCAAAACCGAGGAGAGCCAACATGTCGGTGCTCCTCAGCAGGCGTCGAATGGGACAGGAACAATAAAGGGGACGGGCGGATGGGGCAGGCAGTGATCTGTCTGCGAGACCAGGTTGTGTCGTGGGTTCATGAGCGGTGCCTTTTGTTTTTATTGTGTCTGGGTAGTGCTGCTGACGAGAATTGCAGCGCTTGATAAAAAGATATCAACGCCAGGTCGTTAAGCCTAACGACAAATGCTAAACACAGATTGAAGTCTGGCTTAATAGCAAATAGGCTCTTTCCATGAAGCTCGATATCGAAAAACTCAGAGTGGTGGCACAAGTCGGCAGAGTCGGCTCGATGACCGCTGCCGCACGCAGCTTGCACCTGACCCCCTCCGCGGTTTCTCAAACGGTACAGCGTGTGGAAAGCGTCATCGGGCTGCCACTGTTCGAGCGTCGACCCCATGGCATGGTGCTTACCGATGCCGGGGAGCGGGTCATGCGCCGGGTCAACCTGATCGAGGCACAGATGGCGCAGCTCGAGACGGAACTGCGCAGTGTTGCCGAAGGCCGCGCCGGCCACCTGTCGCTGGGGGTGTTTCCGACGCTGGGGTCTTCATTGTTGCCGCGAATTGTCATGCAGTTCAGGGCGCGGCATCCGACCATCACCTTGGATGTGCGCAGCACTCGTCTGGTGGCGCTGCGTCAACTCATCGGCTCGGGTGAGCTCGATCTGGCCATTACTTGGACATACCCGTGGCTGAACGAACCTGGGTCGACCTTGCAGCTACGCACGGACCCTACGGTGGTATTGCTGCCAGCAGGGCACGCAATGGCGCAGGAGGCAGGACCTCTGAACCTGGCTCAGCTCGCCAAGGAGGCTTGGGTGTGCCGGTCCGATGGTCATGAAATCACCGAGCTGCTGCACCGCACCGCTGCCCAGTGCAAGTTCACGCCACGCATCGCCCTGTTGGCCAACGACTATCAGGAAACCCAGGCAATGGTCGCTGCAGGGTTGGGCGTGGCGCTTGCACCGAAACTGTCCACCACCACCTGCAGGGCGGATATAGTCGTTCGCGATCTGGATGATTCCGTGGCGTCAAGGCAATTGCATCTGGTGCAGGCACCCAATCGAAGCAGCCCGGCGGTCGAGCCTATGATCGAGCTGCTGCGCACGCTCTTGAGTGAATAGACACCCGACACCAATTGATGGGCCACACCATGGTAGGGGCCTCACGGCCCTGACAGGCTCAGCACCGCCTGGGCGAATGCCTCCGGTGCCTCCTGCGGGACGTTGTGGCCCACGCCTTCGAGGATTGATCGACGAACAGGGCCGCTGAATCGGCGTAGCGCCTGCTGCTCATCCTGAACCGGGGTGACACCGTCGCAAGCACCGGCCAGGATGACCGTTGGCACGGCAATGACGGGTTGCTTCGCCAGCCTCTGTTCGATGGCCGCGTACTGCGCATCGCCGTCGACCAGTCCGAAGCGATGGCGATAGGAGTGCGTGACCACGTCGACGAAGTCGGGAGTGTGGAACGACTGCGCCGAGGACAAAAACACCTCATCGGTGAATGCCCAGGTCGGCGACCATAGTTGCCACAGCAGCTTGCAGAAGGCATCCCGGTCGGCTTCAAGGCCTGCGTAGCCGCGGGCGCCGTGCAGGTAGTACTGATACCACAAGCGCTGTTCGGCTTGCGGGGCGGCGGGGCGGGTCGCATGGGCAATGTCCTGGATGTTGTAGCCCGGCTCGCAACTGACCATTCCCACGACGCGCTCGGGCCACAGGGCGGACACCACGCACGCTGCGCGGCCACCCCAGTCGTAGCCGGCAAGTACGGCCTGGGAAATTTTCAAAGCATCCAATAATGCCAGCAGGTCCGACCCCAAGGCTGCTTGCTCACCCGAGCGAGGCGTGTTTGCGTCGATGAAATGCGTGCCCCCGTATCCGCGCAGGTAGGGGACGATGCATCGGCAACCGGCAGCGGTGATCCGTTCGGCCACCGCGTCGTAGGCGCGGATGTCGTAGGGGAAGCCATGCAACAGCACGACCGCAGGCCCATCGGCTGGGCCAAGGTCCCGGTACGCGACGTTGAGCACGCCTGCTTGAATCTGTTTCACTGGCTCATCCTCCTTTGGGTGATAAAGCTGTGACAACGGCGCGACTAACACATCTCGTTGGATCATGGGCGTGGTTATTGATATGTTATGTTATATCTATTCATATCCTCCACTGATGCGATGTATGCCATGCCCGCCACCCCCCATTACATTCAGTCGCCCGAGCCCGCCGTGCTGGCGGAGATCCTGCGCGAGGACATAAACCTGGCCATCTGGACGCGGCAATTTTCGCCCGCGATCGCGAGTTTCACTGATGCGTTGTTGTGCCGTGACGATCCACTATCGGAGTCGCGAGTGATTGAGTTACAGGGGGAAGAGCCCCCGGATCTGGTCGGGCTGGCTGCCGCTTTCGCTCAGTGTGAGGGTTACGCCGAGTTCGTCGAGGATGTTGCCTGGTTGACCCAGGCCTACGGTTGCCTGTTGGGCGCCGAGCGTATCGGCCTGCGTCTGCGCATTCTGGACAAGGCGATGTGTCCGCGTTATCACGTCGATCGGGTCTCCGTGCGCTTGATCACGACGTACGCTGGCCGGGGCAGCGAATGGCTCGAAGAGGGTGCGATGCCCAGGGCGGGGCTGGGGCAGGCCGGGTCCGAACCGGTGGATGCACCGCACAAGCTGCTGGCGGCTGACGTGGCCTTGTTCAAGGGTGAGCGATGGATGAGCAACGAAGGGCGCGGAATCATTCATCGCTCGCCGCAGGCACGGGCTGGCGAGCGCCGCCTGATCATGACGCTGGATTGGTTGAAATGAAGGGCGGCTCGCGGACTCAGTGTTGGTGTGCCTTGCCGACAAAGGTCAGCGAGGTGAAGAGGCTGCGCTCTGAAACGTCCTTGCGATCGACCGCGGCTACCTTGGCTTGAGCCGCGATGACGTTCAACCCGGCGTTGCGCACGGTGACGGTGGCGCGACCTCGTGCATCGGTGACGACGCTACTGGCGTCCGACATGCCTCGATAGTCATCGAGCAGGGCGATGCCACCGGCCGGCTTGCCATCGATCGTCAGTTCAACGGGTAATGGATTACCGACGCCTACTTCGCTCGGATCTTTCAACGGACGAATGACCATGGCCAATTTCAGCGCGTCGGGCACCTGCGCGTGTGCTTTCAGGATCGCCAGGCTGTACTTGTAGCTGTGACTGGCGCTGACGGCGCCAGGTACGTCAGCCATGGGCTTGTTCACCGATTCTCCCTGAGCGTTCTTGCTCCAGACACCGTTGTCCAGGGCAACGGCGAGCACGGCGGGCTGCGCGGCTGGATGCAGGCGCGCGTGGTCGCCGAGCTTCTCGACCGTCACCGGGATCATTTGTCCGCGTTTATCGTAGGCCCATGCGCCTTTGACCTTATCCGCGGCATAGGCCTGGTCTTCTGCGCCGTGCCCGTAGACGACGTCCAACTGGCCGTAGCGTTGTTCGGTCCAGATACCATGGGCATACGCACCTTGGGCGCTGAGAAGGGTTGCAGCGGCAAGCAATGACAAAGCAATTTTCATGGGTTTTCCCGAGTGTTCTGCAGGGGTTGAACCGTGCGCATCGAACGATGCCGATAGGCATCGCGGGTGCAGCACGGCAATCGTGTAGGGCGCTTCTGGTCAACGGACATTTTCGGTTGTAATCTTGTCACGTTATATCATAACGTAGGCAGAATTATTCATGTACGGATATGCGAATCACTTCAGGCGCCTGGCATTCGCTGGCGCGGCGCTGACTGGCAGCGTTGGTTTCTACACGCCGCTGGCGGCACAGGAGTCGGAACCACCAGGGCCTACCGAGTTGGGCCTTGTCGAGATTTCTGGCGATCGATACGGCACGGGTATAGCGCAACCGCTGGTGCGCAATCGGATCAGCACGGCCTCGCAAAGCCTGCCGACTGCCGTCTCGACGATAACCGAAGAAGAGATCCGCACCCTCAACGTGGATCGCGATATCTCCAACATCTACCGACGGGTGCCGGGCGTGGTAGCCAACAACATCGATCAGGGGGACACCGGTAACGGTTTTCGCATGCGCGGGTTCGCCACCAATGGCACCCACGGGGCCGACGTGGCGGTGTCGGTGGACGGGGTGCCGCAGAACATTCCCTCAAGTCAGGGCGGGGCAGGGCATGGTCCCGTATTTCTGGAATGGCTCACGCCGCAGATGATCAAGCGTGTGGACGTCATCAAAGGCCCGGTGTCGGCACTGTACGGCGATCAGAATCGGGCAGGCGCGGTGAACATCGAAACCTTGGACGGCAGTGACGTCGCGTCCAGCATCGGGGTGGATGTCGCCAGCTTCGATGGCCAGCGGACTAACGTGGTACTAGGCGGTGAACATGAAGGCCTGGAGTCACTGTTGGTGACTGACCTCTACAGGACCAACGGATACCGCAAGGCCGCCGAAAACCAGCGCGACAACTATTTCTGGAAGCTTTCCAAAGTCATTGGCGATGCGAAATACTCGGCGCGGTTCAGCCATTACGAATCGGACTTCAGGAATGACGGCTATCTGAGCCTGCCCGCATTGAAGGCGGGCACCGTCGGCCGCCGCGATACCGACAACCTGTATGGCTTCGGCAACGCCAATCGCAATACCTACGTGTTCAATCGGTCGCCGGCCGAGGGCGAAGCGGGCCTGTACTACACGGCCTATTACGAAGACTTCAGGCGCGTACGCGGCATCTCCAACGGTACGAACACACATAACTATGGCAAGGATGATCGTGACATCTACGGTGGTCGCCTGGCCTATAACTTCGTGTATGAAGACACGGCATCGCTCATGGTCGGTACGGACGTGCGTCGCGACAAAGGCGATGCCTTTCGCCAGCAGTACCGCAACTTCCAGCCCACGCAAAACTTCTACTACGACTTCGACATGGACCTCATCACCTATGGGGTCTTCGCGCAGGGCCAGTACAAGCCCATCGATTCGCTCAAGTTGCTCGCCGGTATCCGTCACGATCGGTTCGACTACGATATCGACAACCTGAAGTTTCGAGACGCCAGTACCGGCTACAACAGCTCGGTGACAACGCCCAGGTTCGGCGTGGCATGGACACCGATCGATCAGCTCGAACTGTTCACCAATGTGGCTCAGGGTTTCCGCTCCCCAGCGGCGGAGTACATCAGTTCAGGCAGCAGCAGTGCGCTTCCGCTCAGGGACACGGGTGGACAGATAAACGGCAGCGTACGCCCCAGCAAGGTCAAGTCCTACGACGTGGGTTTTACCCTGCGGCCTACCGATAGCCTGTCCAGTACCACCGAGTTCTATTACATCCAGAACGACAGCGAGACCGTGCAAACCTCGCCGGGTGTGTACGAGCAAGTAGGTGACACCACGCGCAAAGGGCTGGAGACCAGTGTCAACTATCAAGCCACGTCGACCGTCAGTACCTACATCAGTTATGGCCGGATCATCGATGCGGTCATCACCAACCCGGCGCCGGGTATCGGTGCGCGACTGGTCGTGCCGGAGCACACCTACAAGGCGGGCGTTCAGTATCGAGACGGGTTCATGGGTGGGCAAGTTACATTGAATGCCGATGCTTATCATCTGGGCGGCATTCCCTATTACGTCGGCACTGGCAGGAAGACCATGCCTGCCTACACGCGCTATGACCTGCGCGCCAGCTACGACTACAGCGATTACCAGTTCAGTGTCTACGGCACTTTTCAGCCCCACCGGTATGGCAGCGAAGTGGCCTATGGCACCAACAGCGGCCTGGTGATCGTGCCTCAGCCATCAACCACCCTGGGCGCATCGGTAAGGTACTTTTTCTGACGGCCAGGGTCGGCCCAAGCGATGCGAGGCTACCACAGCTCGGCTTGTCCGATATGCCGCCGCGCCTTGTCCCGATACTCCAGCAATACTTCGTAATCGGCGAAGGCCGTTTCCTGCACGGTCGTTATAGCCAACACTGCCGCAACCTCTGGCAGATGTGCCAGTGCCGCATTCATGGCCTCGCGCAGCAAGCCTGGCTCTGGCCCGTGGAGGCTGGTGACATACGGCAATGTCGGCGCATTGGCCGTACGTTCCACGACCCGCACGCCGGCGACTTCATTCGGGGCATGGCGAGCCAGGTAGGCAAAGGTCACGCTGTCGATGGCCGCCAGGTCGGCGATGCCTGTGGCGACGTGGGCAATGCTCTGGCGATGACTGCCAGTCGCTAGAACGCTTTTGAAGAACCGACCCTCCCGCACATGGGGGATCAGCGCATGGCGCAGCAGGTTCATGCCACTGTTGGAGTCGAGGCTGTTGTAGGCGCCCCGGCAATCGAAGAATTCGGCGAGGGTCTGCCGTGGGTCATCGAGGCGAGCGATCAGCAGGCTGCAATGTTGTCCGGCCTGTGCCTCGGGTAGCGCGAAATGAGGTCGGCCGACGATACGGACCCGATGCTTGAGTTCGGTGATCAAAGGCAAGCCGCAGGTCTGCGCCAACAGCAGTCGTGGATGCAGCCACAGGTCCGCGAGTGAACCCGGCCAGGGCGTGGGACGGTCGGTGCCCAGCAACTGCAGGGTTTCCTCCAGCCAGCGCTGGTACGCCTCACCGATTACGGCGGGCGTGGGATACATGGGCAGTGCAGCGATTACATCGGCGCTCATGGCTGGGTGCCTCGACCTAGAGGATGCAGAGGACTGTCGACGGGGGACACGGCATAACGCCGAAACAGCTCGCTGTAGCCATTGACCAAAAAATGTCCGCTGCGTTGCAGCCAGTCCGCGCGGCGCTCGCGGTACACGCGGGGCAGGTAGTACCAAGGCAACCCCGGCAGGTCGTGGTGCACCAGGTGCAGGTTGAGGTTGAGAAACAGCCAGCGCCAGGGCCAGCCCGCCTCGTTGAGCACCGAGCGCTGCTCGGGTGCCTCTGCAGGGCGATGTTCGTAGTAGGAACGAACCATGGACAGCGCCAGCGCCAGAATGCTCGCCAGCAGGTAATCGAAGACAGCCACGCCTTGGGCGCTGATGAACCCGAACAGCGTCAGCAGGCAGAGCAGATGAGTGCCCCACATCAGCCACGCTTGCGCCTCGCCGCGCAACAGGCGGGCGCACTGCTCGTGAATCAAACCGGCAAGCGCCAGGGCCGGGCCTACGCAGAGACGGCCCAGCAGGGTCTTGTTCAGCCAGTGCAGCGTCCGGCCGGGCCCCGCGCTGCCTGACCAGGCCCGGGCATCGAGGTAACGGCTTTCCGGGTCGTCGCGTGGCAGCGTGATCGTCTCGTCGCGGTGATGGGCCAGATGGCTGTCGCGGTACAGGGTGTAGGGATACCAGATAGCCAGCGGGGCATAGCCCAGGACCTTGTTGACGCTGCGCCAGCGGGTAGGGTGGCCGTGCAGAAGTTCATGCTGCAGCGACATCCACAAGGTAAGCAGCGGCACCAGCAGCAGTACGGTGAGCGGTCGCCCGATGAACGAACCGAATTCGATCAGCGCCCACCAGGCGCCATAGGTGCAGAGCAGCAGCAGCCAGGTTGGCCAGTCGCTGCGCGCGGTCCAGGTATTCTGCAGTTTCAGGATCGATTGGCGGTGACGGGAATCGAGATAATTGGGCATAAGGACGACACGAATGCTGATCGGTATGTCGTCGACACTAGCATTGGTGCTTATGCCTGGATAATCACTAAATGGTTTCAGTAAATTCCTGAATGGAATAAGAGTCGTGTATACTGGACGTTGTGGGATACGAGGCTTTTCGAGCTACGCCGCCTTGGCCATCCTGGACGCGGCCCCTTTTAGATCTTGAATGGACAGGGCCAGAGCGCCCGCCTGGTTCTCAACGAGCAAGACATCATCTATGAGATGGTCGATGTTTCTGCTGCGCAGAAACAAGGCGTGGCCGCGGAGCATTTGGTAGATCATTTCCAACTGACGTGCCGCGTCATGGACGTCTTCCTGCATTTCCGTGATGTGGGTGGTGGGCATGCGGTGCTCCGAGGGCTCTATCTTGGTGTAGGCGTCCTGGCCACGGGATGAGCGTTGTTTCATTTGAGTGTGATCAGTCTATCGGCCACAGCCCGCGCAGCTTAAATAGTCTTTTCCGATAGAGGCTATAGGCCAGTATGTTGCTGGATTGGATCGGATACGCCAGCATCGAGGAACAGGGCCTTGCATGGCCGCCGGTTTTGCCAAGAGAGGACTTTCCGATGAGCGACGTCAGATACCGCCGCCTGGGCCGCCACGGTCTGCAGGTTTCCGAAATCACCCTGGGCACGATGATGTTCGGTGGCCAGACCGACGACGCCACTGCCAAGCGTATCGTCGACGATGCTTTGGAGCAGGGCATCAATGCCATCGACACGGCGAACAATTACAACGACGGCGCTTCGGAAATCGCGGTGGGCAAGCTGATCGCCGGCCAGCGCTCGCGTTGGGTGCTGTCGAGCAAGTTCGTCAACCCCAACCCCGGCGTGCATGGGCCGAATGGGCGCGGGGCTTCGCGCCATAGCGTGATCGAGTCGGTGGAAGGCAGTCTGCGCCGCTTGCAGACCGATTACCTCGACCTCTACTACGTGCACCGTGAAGACCCTTTCACGCCGGTGGAAGAGACCGTGCGCGCCTTGGCCGATCTGATTCGCGCCGGCAAGATCCGCGGCTACGGGCTGTCGAACCACAGCAGTTGGAAGCTTGCCGAATTCTGCCGGGTGGCAGACCTGCTGGGGGTCGAGCGGCCGACCGTGAGCCAGCCACTGTACAACCTGGCCAATCGGCAGATCGAAGCCGAGCATCTGCCGGCAGCCGAGCATTATGGCATCGGCGTGGTGTCCTACAGCCCGCTGGCGCGAGGCGTGCTGACCGCCAAGTACGACCCCGGTGCCGAACCGGGTGTCGACACGCGGGCGGGGCGCAGCGATCCGCGCCTGCAGCAGACCGAGTGGCGCCCAGAGTCGCTGAACCTGGCGCAACGCATCAAGGATCACGCCCAGGCCCGCGGTATCACCTCGGGGCAGTTCGCGCTGGCCTGGGTGCTCAACAACCCATTGATCAGCTCGGCCATCGCCGGGCCTCGCACCGAACAGCAATGGCGCGACTATGTGCCGGCGTTGCAGTACCGGTTCACCGTAGAGGACGAGGCGTTCATCGACGCCCTGGTGGTGGCGGGCCATAGCTCGACGCCTGGCTACACCGACCCGAGCTACCCGGTGACCGGGCGTCGGGTTCAGTTCTGAGCTGCGGCGCAGACCGTCAACGGCGCCTGGACGGCGGCGGCGATGGTGCTCCCTGCCTGTGGGCGGCCATATAGATACCCCTGGGCATAATGGCAACCATTTTCAGCCAGCCATTTCGGCAGGTAGGGCAAGTGGAAGTCCTCGATGCCTTCGGCCGTAACCTTCATTTTCAGACTGCGTGCCATCCCCAGGATGGCTTCCACCATGGGCAGGTGGTCGATGCTGCCGGCCTCGAAGAAAGAGCGGTCTATCTTGATCTTGTCGATGGACAGCCGCGTCAGATGGTACAGGCCCGAATAGCCGATGCCGAAGTCGTCCAGCGCCACGCTGATGCCGTAGGCATGCAGCTTGCTCAGGTTCCGCTGGGCGGCGTCGAGGTTGCCCACCAGCGCTTCTTCCGTGATCTCCACTTCGAAGCGCTCGTAGGGGAAGCGTTCATGCCTGAGTTGCTCGGCCAGGCGATCGGGGAACAGCTCGTCGGTGATCATGGTGGCGCTGACATTGAGCGACAGGTGCAGTGTGTCGTCCCAGAAGCTGGCCGCCCTGCAGGCCTGCTTGACCAGTGAGCGGGTCATGGCCGGAATCAGGCCAAGGCGCTCCAGTATCGGGATGAAGTCGGTAGGCATGCCGGTGCTGCCGTCGGGCCGGGCCCAGCGTGCGAGCACCTCGAAGCCTACGATCGTCTGCGACGGAAGGGTGACGATGGGTTGGAAGAACGGCACGATTTCCTCGCGCTCCACCGCGTGCCTGAGGGCTTGGTCGAGGTCGGCTTGCGCCCGCAGCTGCCGCTCGTATTCGTTGTCGTAGAAATTGAACATGGAGCGGCCAGCGTTCTTTCCCCGGTACATCGCCGTATCTGCGCAGTGCAGCAGTGCGGACGCCTCGGTGGCATCGATCCAGGAACGCGATATGCCAATGGTCGCGCCCAGCCGCACGGGGGTAGAGGGTTCGACAAAGGCCTCGCTGACCCGCTGGATGGTCGTTGCGGCAATGTCGCTCAACTCGCGCTCATCCCTGTAGTCCAGAAACAGCAGGCAGAATTCATCCCCACCCAGTCGGGCGGCGGTGCCACCGTGCAAGCGTGCGATGTGCTTGAGCCGGTCGGCCACCTCGACCAGCACGCTGTCTCCGCCAGAGTGGCCATGCTGGTCGTTTATGGCTTTGAAGTGGTCCAGGTCGATCAGCATGATCGATACGCAACGGTGCTGTGCAAGCCGTTCGCACAGCAGGTCCATAAAGCCGCGACGGTTGATCAAGGCGCTGAGGGAGTCGTACTTGGCCAGGGTTTCGGTTTGAAACTGGATCCGCTGCAGACGCCGGTAGCTGAGTTGAGTACTGGTGACCATGCGCTTGAGCACGATGGTCGGCACGATCAGCGAAATCATCGAGAACCCCGAAGATGTCAGCACGAAACGCCACCGTTCGGCATCTTCGAAGTCACCGTCGTAGGGCAGGTTCAGCCAGTGCATCACATAGGCTTCGAGGTGGAACTCCCACAGGATGGAGAGCCCCACGATCGTGAGCAGCGTCAGCGTCAGAAGCATCGGCAAGCGGCATGGATTACGGCGGTTGAGATCGTTCATGGGCGGCATCGCAAGGTCATGCGGATAGAGTGATGTCAGACAGCCATCATCTCATAAGCGTTCATACCGCTGATCGTATGGCAGGTGCATTTGGTCGCCACGACAGAAGGTAGGGCCAAGTGGCCACACGGCCTGCGAACACTATTCAAGCTTCCTGCGGCGATGCCGATAGCGGGTTCATACCGCCCACGACGCTAAGGAAAGTGCCGAACCCGGGGCTTTTTTTGGTGGACCTGACAGGATACCTGTATGACGTGGCTTCGCGATGCAAAGTTATCTTCCAAACTGATTGCGGCCTTCGGGTTGTGTGCGTTCATTACCCTGGGCGTCGGCATGCTGGGTAGCCGCGGCGTCAGTCAGCTGTCGGACAGCCTCAAAGGGGTGTTCTCTAACAACCTGGTGTCGGTTGCCAAGACGGCCGAAGCCAAGAGCAAAGCGATTGCCCAGCTCAAGGACCTCTACGCCCTGATCGCCGCCCATGCGGAGAACGATTCGCAGGGTGTCAAGGACTCGATTCGCCAGAGCATGAACACCAACCTGGCTGACAGCGAGAAGGCTTTTTCGACGTACCGCAAGACGCCACAGGCCGACGACGAGCGTGCCGCCGGCGACAAGATGGAACGTGACTGGCCGCTCTATCAGGCGCAGCTGCAGAAGGTCCTGTCGGTGCTGGACACCGGCGATGTTTCGGCGGCGCGCTCGCTCATGTCGGGCGAGATCCAGCCGGCCTATCGCACCGTCATGGACGAGCTGACCGTGATGGTCGAGTCGAACAACCGGCAGATCCAGGAAGGCGCGCGTGACGCCGACGAGCAGGAGCGGGCGGCGATCACCGTGCTTTATATCGGTATCGCACTGGCCTTCCTGGCAGCACTGGCACTGGGGCTGTTCATGAGCCGCCTGATCAGCAGGCCCATCGCCACCGCGGTGGCCAGCGCGAAATTGATCGCCAAGGGTGATCTGACCCACAGCATTGGCAGCTCGGCCCGTGACGAGACCGGGCAGCTGCTCGCCGCGCTCGGCGAAATGCAGGAAGGCCTCAAGGCCACCATCCACCAGATTGCCGACGCCTCGAATCAACTCGCTTCGGCAGCCGAAGAGTTGAACGCGGTCACTGAAGACGGCAGCCGTGGGCTGTTGCGTCAGAACGACGAGATTCAGCAGGCGGCCACGGCCGTCACCGAGATGACGTCGGCCGTGGAAGAGGTCGCGCGCAACGCCATCTCCACTTCGGAAGCCTCGAAGACCGCCAGCAGCCAGGCCACCGATGGCCTGACGCAGGCGCGCAATGCCGTAGAAGCGGTAAACAATGCCACCATCGAAATCCAGTCCTCGACCACCATCGTGGAAGATCTGGCGGTTCAGGTGCGCGATATCGGCAAGGTGCTCGACGTGATTCGCGGTATCGCCGAACAGACCAATCTGCTGGCCCTCAACGCGGCCATCGAAGCGGCCCGCGCCGGCGAACAGGGGCGTGGTTTCGCGGTGGTTGCCGACGAGGTCAGGGCACTGGCGGCGCGTACCCAGTCGTCCACGGGCGAGATCGAAAGCATGATCGGTGCAGTGCGTTCGCGGGCAGACCAGGCAGTCGCTGCCATGGGCAAGAGCCAGGGGCTGGTAGGGGACACTCAGGTATTGGCCAAAGCCACCGGGGATGCGCTGCAATCCATCGCCACCGGGATCGCGCAGATCAACGACCGCAACCTGGTCATCGCCAGCGCCTGTGAAGAGCAGGCCCACGTGGCCCGTGAGGTCGACCGGAATCTGATCAACATCCAGGATCTGTCGACGCAGACGGCCGCAGGCGCTCACCAGACCAGCGCATCGACCCAGGATCTGTCGCGCCTGGCCATCTCGTTCAACGATCTGGTGGGTCGCTTCCGTCTCTGAATTCGTCTCTCAGGTAGTAAAAAATCGTACAGCCGATTCAGCAAATGCTCACGATAGTCCGTACAATTGAGATGGGACGCATTCGCGTCTTCTATCCAGTACGGAGTTACACGCGTGGTCAAGTCGTTGAATCGGGCCCATTCCTGGGTGCTGTTGTGCTCAGTCCTGCCTTGCCTGGCCATGGCGGCCACCGAGCTGCCATCCAGTGTCATCCAGGCCACCGGCGAAGGTGAGGGCGATGACGGCTATGCCCGCGTGCTCGGCGAAACCGCCAGCAAGAGCGCCACGCAGAACCGTGATGAAGCGCAGACCATCAATTCGGTAACGGCACGCACGCTGGACGACTACCAGGTCAAGGATTTGAACGACGCGATGCGCTTCGTCAGCGGTGTCACCCAGACCAACACCCTGGGCGGCACCAAGGATGCGCTGATCAAGCGCGGCTTTGGCAGCAACGACGACAACTCGATCCTGCGCGACGGCATCCGCTCGGCCATCGGTCGCAACCTGGGGGCGACCACCGATCATGTTGAAGTGCTCAAAGGGCCGGCCTCGCTGATGTATGGCGCGCTCGAACCGGGCGGGGTCATCAACGTTGTCAGCAAGCAGCCGCAGTTCACCCGCAGCACCACCCTCGGCGCATCCGGCTTCAGCGAGGGTGGCGGTTCGCTGTCGCTGGACACCACCGGCCCGCTGGGCGATACCGATCTGGCCTACCGGCTGGTGGCCGAGCGCAGCCACGAGGATTACTGGCGCAACTATGGGACCGACGAGCACACCCTGATCGCTCCGTCGATTGCCTGGGTCGGTGAGCGGGCCAGTGCTTCGCTGGCCTATACCTACAACGACTACGCCAGCCCGTTCGACCGTGGCACCGTGTTCGTCGCTGGGCGACCCGCCGACATCAGCTACCGCGACCGCCTCGACGAGCGCTGGGCCAAGACCGTGGGCATCAGCCAGAGCACCACAGCGAAGTTCGAATACCAGCTGGGGGACGCCTGGCGCAGTCGCCTGACCTACGGTTGGACGCAGGATCGCTACAGCCTGGCTATCGCTCAACCCAACACGCTCACCGGCAACACGTTGCGGCGCATCGCCAATGGCGGTCACTACGATTACGAAAGCCGCTACACCGCGCTGGACCTGATCGGCGACCAGCAGCTGTTCGGCCAGCGGCATGAAATCGTGGTGGGCCTGGACAACGAGTCGCTGGACAAATACCGCGGCAAGACCTACCGCAACGCCAATACCGCCGCCGGCAATATCGACATCCGCAACCCGGTCTATGGCCGTCTGGCCGAGCCGGTCACGGTCAGCGCGGCGCAGAGCAATGCCGAGAACAACCTGGTCACCACATCCCTGTACTTCAAGGATAACTGGCACCTCAACGATCGCTGGATCCTGGTGTTCGGTGGGCGTCAGGCGCATTGGGACCAATACAGCGATCAGGGCCTGGGCCGCTCGTACGCGCCCGGTGCCGATTCCAACGGCGACGAATTCATTCCCTTTGGCGGGATCGTCTACCAGCCCAGCGAAACGGTGGCACTGTATGCCAACTACAGCCGCTCGTTCGTGCCCAACGACGCCGACGATGCAGGCAACAGCTTCAAGCCCACCGAGGGTCGCAGCTACGAAGCCGGGGTCAAATACACGCCGACCGCTGCGCTGAACGTGAACCTGGCGGTGTATGACATCGAGAAGAAGAACCTGGTCAACAGCGTGCTGCAGAGCAATGGCGACAGCCTCGACGAGGCGGTCGGCAAGGCGCGCTCGCGCGGTGTCGAGCTGGATGTCACCGGTCGGATAGCCGAGAATTGGAGTGTGATCGGCACCTATGCCTACAGCCATACCGAAGTGCTGAAGAACGCCGAAGCGCCCGAGCAGGAAGGCAATCGTCTGCCCAACGCGCCGATGCACACGGCCAGCCTGTACCTGACCCATCATCTGGCCTTGCCCGCGCAGACCGGCCAGTGGCATGTGGGCGCAGGCGCGCGCTACGTGGGCGAGCGGCCGGGCGACAGCGCCAACAGTTTCTGGATGGACAGCTACACCCTGGCCGACGCTTTCGTGCGCTGGGACCTGCCCACCCAGGGTTACGAAACGCGCCTGCAGCTGAACATCGACAACCTGTTCAACAAGCAGTATTACCCAGCTACCACCGGCAGCAGCACGCTGCAGGTGGAAGAGGGCGCGTTGCGCACGGCGCGTCTGACCGCGACGGTGAAGTTCTGAGACGCGAATGCGCCTGCGGCCTCAGAGCAGCCACAGGGCGGCGATCAAGGCCGGCGGCATGACCACTGCGCCGAGCTTGAGGAACGTCCAGGCGCTGATTTCGACCCCTTCGCGGCGCACCGCGATCAACCACAGCAAGGTCGCCAGGGAGCCGGTGACCGAGAGGTTGGGGCCCAGGTCGACGCCGACCACCAGCGCGCCGGTGACAGTGGGCGGCAGGTGCGCCAGTTCGTTGATGGACCCGCTGAGCAGGCCGATCGGCAGGTTGTTGCCGATGTTGCAGGCCAGCGCCACCAGGCCTCCTGCCCACCAGTGCGCCTGGGCCGGCGCGTGCCTTGCGGCCTGTTCCAGCCAGTTGGCCAACTGACCGGTCACGCCGGTCTGGCCAATGCCTTCCACCAGCACGAACAGCCCCGCTACCAGCGGCAGCACGCCCCAGGCCACGCCCTTGCACACCGGCCAGGGATTGCTTCTCTGGTACAGGTGGACGACGGCGAGGGTGCTGACGGCGGCGAGGAACGTCGGCAGGCCCAGCGCTTCGTCCAGGGCCGATACGGTCAACAGCAACACCGCCGTGACGGCCAGCCCGCAGGCGGTGAGTCGAGCACCTGCGCTCAGGTGGGGTAGTTGTTCGACAAGTTCCAGGCGCTGCTGCAGATGGCGACGCTGGGTCAGGCGCAAAACCAGATAGGTCATGGCGATGGCCGCCAGGGACGGCAGGCTGAACATGGCCAGCCAATCGAGCAGCGGCGGCATGTGCTTGCCGAATATCACCAGATTGGCCGGGTTGGAAATCGGCAGGACGAAACTGGCAGCGTTGGCAATGAATGCGCAGACGAACAGATACGGCAGCGGGTTGACGCGTGCTGCCCGGGTGGCCGCGTACACGGCCGGGGTCAGCACAACGGCCGTGGCATCGTTGGACAGGAAAACAGTCACAACGGTGCCAACCACGAACACCAGATCGAACAGCCGTTGCGCACTGCCGCGGGCCTGGCGGGCAGCGACGGTCGCCAGCCAATCGAACAACCCTTCACGGCGGGCCAGTTCGGCCAGCAGCATCATGCCCACCAGAAACAGGTAGACATCGGTACCTTTAAGTACCGCTGCCAGTGCCGAAGACCAGGCGATCAAACCGCCAGCGACCAGACCGATCGCTGCCGCCAGCGCCCAGAAGTATTCGGGGATGCGCAATGGCCTGGTGATGATGCCCAACGTCGCGAGGAGGCTGACGCCCCAGATGATCAAGCTGGCGTGGGGCAAGGCGTGGCTTCCTGTTCAGTGCCGCGGCGCAGGGTTTCCGGCATGGCGGTGAGCAGCAGGACGAAGGCCGCAGCAGCGACCCCGGCCAGGGTCAGGAAAGCTGCGCTGTAGCCAGCCTCCTGCACGACCAGGCCGGCCAGGCCATTGCTCAGCGCAGCGCCCAGGCCGAACGCCGTGGTCAGGGCGCCCAGGCTGACGTTGAAACGCCCGGTACCGTGGGTGAGGTCTTTGACCACCAGCGGAAACAGTGCACCGAACAGGCCGGCGCCAATGCCGTCGAGCAATTGCACGCCCACCAGCCAGTATGGATCATTGGAAAACGTATAGAGCACACCGCGAATCGGCAGGATCAGGAAGCCGGCCAGCAGCAGGGGCTTGCGCCCCCATTGATCGGCGCGCGCACCCACCAGCAGGGCCGCAGGCACCATCACCAGTTGCGCGGCGACGATACAGGCCGAGGTCAATGGGGTGGCCATGCTCAGGTCGATCTGCGAAAGCTTCTGGCTCACCAGCGGCAGCATCGCCGCGTTGGCCAGGTGGAACAGCGCACAACACACCGCGAACACCAGCAGCGCACGGTTGCCCAGCAGCACCTTGAAGCCGGAGGGCTGTTCGTGACCGTCCTTGTGGTGTGCCTCCAGCCCGCGGGCGACGTCGTGGTCAATGGCATCGGCCTTCACGCAGCTCACTGCCAGTACGCTGGCCAAGGCCATGGCGGCCATCAGGTAGAACACCGCGACCGGTCCGAACAGGTAGGCAAACCCGCCCGCCAGCAGGGCGGCGAAGGCGTTGCCGGCATGGTTGTAGGTTTCGTTGCGACCGGTACGCCGGGTGAAGGCCTTGGGCCCGGTGATGCCCAGGGAGATGGCGGCGATGGCCGGAGCGAACACCGAGCCGGCGATGGCGCCAAGCGCCTGGGTAGCGGCCACCAGGCCGAACGAAGTAATGAAAGGCAGTACCACGCAACTGGCGGTGACCAGCAGGGCGGCAACCACCACCACCGCACGTTTGTGCCGGGTCTTGTCGATCAGGGCGCCGGCGGGTGTCTGCGTGAGCAGCGCCGCCAGCCCGGCAAGGGTCATCACCAGGCCGATACTGCCGGGGTCCCATTTGTGCACCGCCAGCAGGTAGATTGCCAGATAGGGTCCGAGCCCGTCACGGACATCGGCCAGGAAGAAATTCAGGCCGTCGAGAGACAGCGCGTTACGCCGCGAAGTGGCAGATGTGGCCAAGGCAGTGGTCTCGAATGAGGGCAGGCAGGTACAGAACTGAGTGGGCGGATCGGGCGTAAGTTCCGGGCTCCACAGCGCAATCGAATGAAGATTCTGCTAGCGGGTTTTGGGCCTGAGAAATATCGCCAGAAACGCAGGCAGGGCAAAGGCGAAAAGGGCAGCGGTGACACCCATGGCGCCCATGGCTGCACCGAACAACGGCGCGCCGGCCGTCTGCCCGAGTGCCAGGCACAGGAACGGAAAACCCAGGCCCAGGTCGGGTCGATCCGGCAGCAGTGCAGTACCCTGGATCAGGTAAGCACCCGAGGACATGATGTAGGCCGCGCCGAACAGGCCCATGGCGACGAAGCCATAGGCGATGCTGAACTCGCTAGCGGCCAGGGTCAGGATCGCTGTGACGATGGCGAACAGCGAGCCGCCATGGATGACGGCCGTACCGAAGCGGTCGATCAGCACGCCGGTGGCAGCGCCGCTGACCCCGGCTGCCCCCAGCACGATCCAGGCCCAGGCAATGCCGCTGTCGCTGACCCCGAACGCGCCGCGCAGGATGTCGGCGCCGAAGGTCCAGATGGCGGTGCTCGACAGGCCCATGGCGAAGGCACTCAGGCAGAGCAGGGCCAGCCCCGGTCGGCCAAGCAGTTTCAAGGACATGCCAGCGCCGGTGTCACTGCCACCACCCTGCGGCAGGGCCCGCCACAGCCAGAGGGTGATCGCTGCGCCGATCAGGGCGAACACGGCATACAGCTCACGCCAGGCGTCCACGGTCATGGCCGCAGCCGCACCCGAGAAGACGATGCCAGCAGCCGTGCCGGCGTTGATCGCCGCATTGGCCTTCGCGCGGCCGGCAGCGTTGAACCGAGCGGCGACTGCACTCGCCAGCGGTGGTGAGGTCAACCCGGTGCTCAGCCCGGCAAGCGCCACACCGGCACCCAGCACCCACCCCGATGAAGCGACCACGATACAGGCCATTCCCACCGTGGCGGCCAGACCCGCGAGCACCGCAAGGGTGCGTGGCGTGAACGTGCCGTTGAGTACGAACGTCAAGACGATGCCTGCGCAGTAGGCCGCGAAGGCGCCGCTGCCGATCCAGCCTGCGGCCGTGGGGTCCAGCGACAGCTCCACGCGCATCTGCGGCAACAGCAAGCCATAGGCGAAACGCGCCAGCCCGTACGAGAGCGCGGTGAGGGCAAATGCCGCCGCTACCAGGTTACGACCGGCGTTCATGATGCCCGGACCTTTGCGTAAACCGTGAGGGTCAGCGCGGCCTGCCTGGCCTCATCGGCAGCGACCACGCCGACCTCCCTGGCGGCAGCTGGCGCACCGTCGAAAACCGCTGGAATTTCTGAGTGGTTGTCCATCAGGCGACTGTAGAGCGATCGTTTTGCGTGTCAACCCAATGCACAACTCACCGCGGGATTAGTTTGATAGCGTTTAGCTATCATTGCTTCGCGAAATGCCAATTGGCTTCCTTGCCAGCAGGGCCGTAACGTCCGCCGCTTCGGCGCGACTGCACCTTCGGATCGCGCGCCTTTTCCGTCCTCATCGGGCGAACTTTCGAGCCTGCCATGAAAAAACCTCTGTCTCTGGCCACGCGCATAGCCCTGAGCTTTGCGGCCATTCTCGCCTTGTTGGTAATGATCACCGCCATCGGCATCCAGCGTGTTGCGTTCATCGACTCCACGTTGAGTGACGTGAGCGAGAACGCCGCAAAGATCCAGCGTTACGCCATCAATTTTCGTGGCAGTGTGCACAACCGTGCCATCGCCATCCGTGACGCGGTGTTGGTGGACAATGATCGCGACCTGGAAAAACACCTGGCGCAGGTGGCCTCGCTGGAAAAAGACTATGTCGATTCCGCCGCGCCCATGGAGCAGCTGTTCCAGAGCGCTGGCGTAACAGGGGAGGAGCGTCAGTTGCTGGCGGCCATCAAGGGCATCGAGCGGCAGACCCTGGAATCGACCCGCACGCTCATCGAGCTGCGTCGGGGCGGTGATGTGCAAGGTGCCCAGGCTTTGCTGCTGCGCCAGACTTCGGATGACTACAGCGAATGGCTCAAGCGCATCAACGCACTGATCGACTACGAGGAAGCCGCGATCAAGGCCAAGCTGGGTGATGTGCAGGCTACCGCCAGCCAGTTCAGCACGCTGATGCTGGTGGCCACCGGTATCGCGCTGCTGCTGAGCATCGTGCTGTCGATCGTGATCATCCGCTTCGTCAAGTCGACGCTGGGCGCCGAGCCGGCCGAAGTGGCCCTGGCAATCGAGCAACTCGCCGCAGGCAACCTGAACCAGACCATCGTGACCGATTACCCAGGTAGCGTGATGGGGGTATTGCAAACCGCCTTGGGCCATTTGCGCGAGACCATCGAGCAGGTGCGTACGGCGGCGCGGGAAGTCACTCACTCTTCGGCGCAGCTGTCGGCGACCTCCACCGCCAACGACGCGCATATTCGCCTGCAGACCCGTGAGGCCGAACAGGTGGCCACCGCCATCACGCAGATGGCGGCGACCGTGGGCGAAGTGTCCGGTTACGCTGCCCAGGCTGCGGATGCGTCGCGCCTGGCGGATATCGAAGTGGAAAGCGGCAATCGGCTGGTGGCCAGCACCACGCAGGCTATCGAGCAGTTGGCGCTCACTTTGGAGCAGACCACCGACACCGTCGACCAGGTGTCGCGCCACAGCGAAAAGATCGAGTCGGTCATCGACGTGATCAACTCGATTGCCGCGCAGACCAACCTGCTGGCCCTCAATGCCGCCATCGAGGCCGCCCGCGCCGGCGAGCACGGCCGTGGCTTTGCAGTGGTCGCCGACGAAGTGCGCTCGCTGGCCAATCGCACCCAACAGTCGACCGAAGAGATCCGCGAGATGATCAGCACCTTGCAATCGGGCACCGAGACGGCCGCGCAGACCATGCGCAACAGCTGCGAACTGGTCGGGCACACCGTCACCCAGACGCGCAGTGCGCAGGAGGCCCTGGCCAAGATCAGCGAGCAGGTGGGCGCGATCAACCTGATGAACGCACAGATTGCCAGCGCTTCGGTGCAGCAGAACGCAGTTGCCGACGACGTCTCGCAGAACATCACGCGCATCCATGGCTCGACGGTGCAGTCAGCGACCGGCTCGCAGCAGGTCGCGACCGCCAGCACCGAGCTGGCTCGCCTGGCGGACCGGCTTTCGCAGAAGGTGGCCTTCTTCGGCGCTGTCTAGGGAGACGAAGGGCAGTGGTGCTCTTGGGGCAAAGCTGTATACAGTTCCCGGAAAGGCTGCCGATACAGGGATGCAGCCTTGTCTTGAGTGCCTCCCTTTGCGACTGACCATCGGGCAATGAATACCGTGATGACCCACTTCGCTCCACCTTTCCCGGACAACGAGCGCGAGCGCGTTCGCCGCGTAGCCGAGCTCTGCTACCGCGACGCGGTCGACGACGAGGTGCTGGATCGGATCGTGGCGCTGGCCGCTGAAGTCTTCGGCACGCCGATAGCGCTCATTTCCATTCTCGAAGAACAGCAACAGTGGTTTCGGGCGAAGGTCGGCATCACCGTTTCATCCACGCCACGGGATGTGTCCTTTTGCGGTCACACCATTTTGGTCGACGACTTCTTCGAAGTGCCGGACACCCACCGCGACCCGCGGTTTCGGCACAACGTGCTGGTCACCGGTGCACCAGGCATACGCTATTACGCCGGCGTGCCGCTGCTGACCGATGACGGTCATGCCTTGGGCAGCCTGTGCGTCATCGACAAGCAGCCGCGTGAGCCAATGTCCGCCGGCCAGCGGGCGAGCCTGCGGCACCTGGCGCAGTTGGTGGTGCACCGGCTCCACGACCTGCGCGCCGATTCGTTCATCGACCGGCCCACCCGCCTGATGAACCGTATTCGCCTGGAAGACGACATCCATCGGCATCTGAGCGCTAGGGAAGAACCGTTGCTGGTCGCGGTCGATTTCCTCTCGCCCAGTTTCGTCAACGATATCGTCAAGGCGCTGGGCTATTCGTTTTCCCAGCGTCTGGTCAGTGAAATCAGCCGTCGGGTGGCGGGCTTGATCGGCCACGACTGCGTGCTGTACCGGATCGGTCTCACCCGTTTCGCATTCATCAAGCCGCGTGACGAATGCCTGGCGACCTTGTACGCGAGGTTTTCCACGGCCTTCGCCACCCCGGTCGAACATGACGGGATCCCGATTCGCACGCAGATCGGCATGGGTGCGCTGGAGCTGGACTGCCACACGATCCACGACCGTGACTGGGTGCGTCTGGTGGTCAGTGCCGCCGATTACGCGCGTGACCGCGGGATCGGCTGGGCCAGGTACCAGGCCGAACTGGACATCGCCCAGCAACGTGCCTTCGTGCTGCTCAGTTCATTGTCGTACGCCCTGGAAGAGTCCGAGCAACTGGGCCTGGTGTTCCAGCCGCGCATCGACTTCGCCAGTGGACGCTGCTGCGCGGTCGAGGCGCTGTTGCGTTGGACCCACCCGACTTTGGGGCCGATAGGACCGGACGAATTCATCCCGCTGGCGGAGAAGACCGACCTGATTCGGCTGTTGAGCGTGTGGGTGGTCGAGGCCGCCATCAAGCAGACCCGGCATTGGCGGGATGCAGGCTACGACTTCAAGGTCGCGATCAATATCAGCCCCTGCGATCTCGAGGGGCCGGCTTTCACCGACCGGCTGATCCAGACCCTGGAACGCTATGGCGTCGAGGCTGCCACCTTGGAGATCGAGTTCACCGAAGGCGCGTTGATCAAGAACCCCGCCGAATGCCGGAACCAGCTGACCCGCCTGCGTGCGCTGGGCATCGAGATCTCCATCGATGACTTCGGCACCGGCTACAGCAACTGGACCTACCTGCGCGAACTGCCTGCCACCTCGGTAAAGCTCGACCGTTCGCTGCTCAAGGACATCGAAAACCAGGAAAAGGATCGGCGCCTGGTCACCACACTCATTGATCTGGCGCAGCGTCTGGGCTACAAGGTGGTGGCCGAGGGCATCGAGAACCAGGCCAGTTTCGACGCAGTGAAAGGCTGGGGTTGCGACGAGGGGCAGGGTTACTTCATTGCTGCGCCGATGGCCAGCGAACGACTGATCGAGTGGATCGAGCGCGAAGGCGATGCCGCTGCCGTCGCACAGGCCCCACGCGAAGTGTCTTGCTGAGGCCTGAGATCATACCCAGCCGAGGAACCTGAATGCCTTTCCCGAGTGCAAGCCAAGCGTTCATCCAGGGCATCCGTGCACTGCTGCCGTTGACCCCTGGGGTGATTCCGTTCGGCCTGGTCACTGGGGTGATGGCGGTCGAGCTGGGTCTGTCGCCGGGCACCAGTATCGGCATGACGTTGCTCTTCTACTCGGGTTCAGCGCAGATGGTCGCCTTGCAGCTGCTGCACGTCGGTGTCCTGCCCGTGGCGATCGTCCCTACGGCATTGATCATCAACCTGCGCTTCATCATGTACAGCGCGTCGCTGGCGCCGCATTTTCACGGCCTGCCGCGGCGCTGGACCTGGCCGCTGTGCTACCTGCTGTCGGACCAGGCCTACGCGCTGTGCACACTGAAGTTCGACAGCGGGGAACTGGGCCGCCATGCTCACCATTACTACGCTGGCACCGCAGTGGGCATGTGGCTGGCGTGGCAGGTGTCGGTACTGGCAGGTGTGTACCTGGGCGCGAGCATCCCGCAGAGCTGGTCATTGAGCTTTGCCATACCCTTGTCCTTCCTGGCGCTGCTGGTGCCTGGCATCCGCAGTCCGGCGACCTTGGGCGCGGCCGTGGTAGGCGGGGTGCTCGCCGTGCTGGCGGTGAACCTGCCTTACAACCTTGGACTGGTCATCGCTGCGGTGGGTGGAATCGCTGCGGGCCTCGCCATCGAAACCAGGCGCGACCGGATCGCCTCGCGCGCTGGCGCCGACCCCGGGGGGCGAGCCTCGTGAGCGACCTGGGCCTGTGGGCGCTGTTCGTTGCCGTGGGCGTGGGAACCTTCGCCATGCGTCTGTGCTTTGTCGAGCTGCACGGCCGCTGGCGCATGCCCGAGCTGCTCAGTCGCGCCTTGCGCTACGTGCCGGCCAGCGTCCTCGCCGCGCTGGTGCTGCCGGCGGTGATCTACCCGAACGGACAGGGTGCACCGGTGCTGGACAATCCGCAGATTCCGGCGGCGATCGCCGCCGCGGTGGTCGCCTGGAAGTTCAAGAGCACGGTGCTGACCCTGGCCGTCGGAATGGCCGTGCTCTGGGGATTGAAGGCCCTGGCGAGCTAGTGGATTGCACCCCGCGCGCGTTTGCCGAATGCACCGTTCTTCGCAAAGGCGCCCATCGCGACCCACGAGTGCGCCATTAAGTGGCAGAATCTGCGCCACTTGATTCCGATGGAGACCCCCATGCTTCGTGCATTCGAACGAAGGCTCGACCCTTTCCCACCCGATGAAGTACCGCCGCCACCCGATGGCCTGGCCCGTTTTCTCTGGGCCTGCACGCGCGGCGCGCGCGGCTATATCCTGGCATTTGCGGTGCTCAGCGCTGCGGTGTCGGTCTATGAAGCCTGGCTGTTTTCCTTTCTTGGCCAGGTCGTCGACCTGCTCACCACCTGGCAGCAGGGCGGCGATGCCGCTGCCCAGGAAAGCCGCGTGTTGTGGGGCATGGGCCTGGTGATGGTGGGCAGCATTGCCCTGGTCGCCTTGCGCACCATGGTCCAGCACCAGATTCTGGCGATCAACCTGCCGCTCAGGCTGCGTTGGGACTTCCACCGGCTGATGCTGCGGCAAAGCCTGTCGTTCTTCTCCGACGAATTTTCCGGGCGGGTCACCACCAAGGTGATGCAGACCGCCCTGGCCGTGCGCGACGTGCTGTTCACGCTGATCGAGATCCTGCCGGGCATCGGCGTGTATTTCATCGCCATCATCGCTCTGGCCGGTGGTTTCGCACCCAAGCTGATGCTGCCGTTCGTGGCCTGGCTGGTGCTGTTCGGCCTGGCCATGCTGTATTTCGTGCCGCGCCTGGGCAAGGTCGGGCAAGAGCAGGCCCACGCCCGTTCGTCGATGACCGGACGCATCTCCGATGCCTACACCAACATCGCCACGGTCAAGCTGTTCTCCCACTCCAACCGCGAGGCGCACTTCGCCCGCGCGGCCATGGAAGACTTCAAGAACACCGGCTTCCGCCAGATGCGTCTGGTCAGCCAGTTCGAGATCGTCAACCAGGCACTGGTGGTCGGCCTGCTGATGGCGGCCGGTGGCTACGCGCTGTGGCTGTGGCACCTGGGCGAGATCGGGACCGGCGCCGTCGCGGCGATCACGGCCATGGCGCTGCGTATCAACGGCATGTCGCACTGGATCATGTGGCAGATGACCTCGTTGTTCGAAAACATCGGCACGCTGCAGGATGGCATGGGCACGCTGACCCGCGGGGCGAAGGTGCAGGACGCGCCCGACGCAGGTGCGCTGACGACTTCCGGCGGGGCGGTGACGTTCGACAACGTGAGCTTCAACTACAACGGCGAACGCCAGGTGCTCGACGGTTTGAGCCTGGACATCCGCCCGGGTGAGAAGATCGGCCTGGTCGGGCGCTCGGGTGCGGGCAAATCGACGCTGATCAACCTGCTGCTGCGCTTCTACGACGTCGACAGCGGCGAGATCCGCATCGATGGGCAGAACATCGCCCATGTGACACAGGACAGTCTGCGCAGCGCGATCGGCATGGTGACCCAGGACACCTCGCTGTTGCACCGCTCCATTCGCGACAACATCGCCTATGGGCGTCCCGATGCCACCGATGAACAGGTGCGCAGTGCGGCCGCCAGCGCCCAGGCCGATGAGTTCATCAGCCAGCTGAGCGACCGCCAGGGCCACTGTGGCTACGACACCCTGGTGGGCGAGCGGGGCATCAAGCTGTCCGGCGGCCAGCGCCAACGCGTGGCGATTGCGCGGGTGATGCTCAAGAACGCGCCGATCCTGTTGCTCGACGAGGCCACCAGCGCGCTGGACTCGGAAGTCGAAGTGGCCATCCAGGAAAGCCTCGATCACATGATGCAGGGCAAGACCGTGATCGCCATTGCCCACCGCCTGTCGACCATCGCCGCCATGGACCGGCTCATCGTCATGGACCAGGGGCGCATTCTCGAACAGGGCACCCATGCCCAGCTGCTGGCGAAAAACGGTATCTATGCACGGCTATGGCAGCACCAGAGCGGCGGTTTCCTCGGCGAGGACCAGCAACTGACCGAGGGCGTCAATCAGGACTGAGTGGCGCGCCATGTCCCCTGCGCCGCATCGCAGATCATCCTTTTTTCAACAGACATCGAGGCTGCCCCATGACTGCTCTTAGCGGAATCCGTGTCATCGAGATCGGAACCCTCATCGCTGCGCCGTTCGCTGCGCGCATGATGGGCGAGTTCGGTGCCGAGGTGATCAAGATCGAAACCCTGGGGCAGGGCGACCCCCTTCGCAAGTGGCGAAAACTCCACGAAGGCACTTCGTTGTGGTGGTACCTGCAATCGCGCAACAAGAAATCCCTGGCGCTGAACCTCAAGTCCGCCGAAGGCATCGAGATCGTCAAGCAACTGGCCGAAAGCGCCGACGTACTGATCGAGAACCTGCGTCCCGGCGCCTTGGAGAAACTCGGCCTGGGCTGGGACGTCTTGCATGCGCTGAACCCCAAGCTAACGCTGGTGCGCATCTCCGGCTATGGCCAGTCTGGCCCTTATCGCGACCGGCCAGGTTTCGGCGCGATCGGCGAGGCCATGGGCGGCATTCGCTACACCACCGGCCACCCGGACTCACCGCCGGCACGGGTGGGGGTCAGCCTGGGTGATTCGCTGGCGTCCATGCATGCGGTGATGGGCGCGCTGATGTCGTTGCTGCGGGTCAAGACCGGTCAGGGTGACGGTCAGGTGGTCGATGTCTCCCTGGCCGAAAGCGTCTTCAACGTGATGGAAAGCCTAGTGCCCGAGTATGCCATGCTCGGTCATGTGCGCGAGCGCAGCGGCGGTGCTTTGCCCGGTATCGCCCCATCCAATACCTATCCCACTGTCGATGGCGGTTATGTGGTGATCGCGGGCAACAGCGATCCCATTTTCAAGCGCCTGATGAACGCCATCGGTCGAGCCGATCTGGGCGATGACCCGGCGTTCGCTCACAACGACGGCCGAGCTGCGCAGAGCGACCTGCTCGATGGCGCCATCAGTGCCTGGAGCGCCCAGCGCCCTATCGAGGATGTGTTACAAGCACTGGAAAGCGCCGAGGTGCCTGCCGGGCGCATCTACTCGGTCGCCGATATCGTCGCCGACCCGCACTATCAGGCCCGCGGCATGATTCTCGATGCGCAGCTACCCGGTGGCGTGGCAACGAAAATGCCCGGCATCGTGCCCAAGCTCTCCGCCACGCCGGGTGTGGTCAATTGGCAGGGGCCGAGCCTGGGGCAGCATACCCAGGCCGTGCTGACCGAGCTGGGCCTGAGCGAGAGCGCTATCCAGCGCCTGAAGGATGAGGGGATCGTGCAGTGATAAATGACTACTCGCAACGTCTCGTCGTTCAGGAAGTGGCGCCCCGTGATGGTCTGCAGATCGAGCCGATCTGGGTTGCCACCGCAGACAAGATTGCCTTGATCGACCAGCTTTCGCTGGCAGGCTTCACTCGTATCGAGGCCGGTTCTTTCGTTTCGCCCAAGGCCATTCCAGCCCTGCGCGATGGCGAACAGGTGTTCCATGGCATCGCCCGCCAGCCGGGTGTGACCTACGTGGCGCTGATTCCCAATCTCAAGGGGGCGCAGCGCGCGCTCGCCGCCAAGGCGGATGAACTCAACTTGGTGTTGTCGGCCAGCCAAAGCCACAACCGCGCCAACATGCGCATGACCCGTGAACAATCCCTGGCAGGCTTCACCGAAGTGCTCGAGCTGGCCCGCGGTACGTCGGTCAGCCTTAATGGCACCATCGCCACGACCTTCGGCTGCCCGTTCGAAGGCGCCATCGATGAACGCGTGGTGATGGACCTGGTCGATGCCTATCAGCGGCTCGGCATGCAGGGCGTGACCCTGGCCGACACCACGGGCATGGCCAACCCGCGCCAGGTCTACGCATTGGTCCGGCGGGTGCTGGAACAGTTGCCCGCCGAAGCGCTGACCCTGCATTTCCACAATACCCGCGGGCTGGGATTGAGCAACGTCCTGGCTGCCTACGAAGCCGGTGCGCGGCGCTTCGATGCGTCGCTCGGGGGGTTGGGCGGATGCCCGTTCGCGCCGGGCGCCTCGGGCAACATCTGCACCGAAGATCTGGTGAACCTGTGTGAGGAGATGGGCATTCCCACCGGCATCGATCTGCCCCGTCTGCTCGACCTTTCCCGCACGTTGCCAGCGCTGCTGGGGCATGAAATGCCGGGGCAGGTGGCGAAGGCGGGGCGCAACGCAGACCTTCATCCGCTGCCGCCGGGACTTGGCTGAGCAGCACCGCAGCATCGTCGTTCGTTACCCAGACAACAACGAAAAAGCATCCCGCTCAGGGGTTCGCCTGGAGAAAAACAGACCGCGATCGAACGTAGGAGCGGTCCGTGGCCGCGAAAGGCACACCGCGTTGCATCAGGCATACCGCGTCACGGCTTTCGCGGCCGATGACCGCTCCTACAGTGGGGACGCGATCGAACGTAGGAGCGGTCCGTGGCCGCGAAGGTGGCGCTGCGGTGCATCGGACATACCACGTCGTGCCCTTCGCGGCCGGTGACCGCTCCTACGGGTTGCGCAGGGGCGGTCGGTGCGCAATCAGCCTACGCGGTCCAGGCGGGTGTCGAGGTTTTCGCCGTCGCCCTTGTAGTCGTCATGCTTGACGTCGTCGAAGCCATCTTCCGGCAGATGACCTTCCTCGGCGTAGAACTCGTACTCACCGTCGCGATACTCGAAGATGCTTTTATCGTCGGGCGCGTCGCGCTGGCCGTAGTTGTACATGTAGGTGTCGAGGAATTCGAAGCGCTTGTCGCCGTCTTCGGTCAGCAAGCCCTGCTCGGACAGGTCGGCAAACAACCCTTGCAGGTCATCGCGGTGGTCATCCATGCGGTTGTTGTGCTTGATGTCTTCGACGATCAGGAACGGCGTCAGCGCCAGGGTAAGGGCAGCACCGGCCCACAACAGTGGCCCGGTCAACGCCCTGGCGACGTTGGAACCCACCAGCGCGGCCATCTGCGCACCCCCGCCGGCTACGTTGAAGGCCCCGGCGGCCACGGTGATCGCGCCCTGTGCGACGACCGTCTGGTCGTTGCTGTTGAGCCCGCTCTTGATCTTCAGGCCGCCCAGCACCAGATCGGCCACACCGGTGAAGGTATTGGCGCCGGCGTCCATGATCCGCAGGAACGCGGAAACCGCGCGGGTGCTGGGCGTGCTGCCATTGAGCCCGGGATTCTTGGCGAAGCCGTCGTGGAAGCCCTCGGTCAAGGTCTTCATGTTGTCTTCGGAAAGGTTGAGCTTTTCCGCCAGCTTCTTCTTGTCGTCGATCGGCGCTGCATCGACGGCTGCATTGAAGTCCTCGAACAGCTTCTTCAGGTCGCCTTCCACCACACTGAACGGCCGCCCGCCGCCCTGGGGCTGGTCCTTGCCGAAGATCTGCGGCAGCGACTTGTCCAGGCCCAGCATCTGGTTGACCTGAGTGCCACGCACGCTGTCGACGATATTGGAACCCAGATTGACGAAGTGCTGGCCGGCGCCGAGCACACTGACCATGTCCTTGGCGATGGCCAGCCGCTCTTCCGGGGTATCGGCCAGGCTGCCGCCCTTGCCGACCAACTGATAGATACCCGAGGCCAGCGAGATCAGTCCGCCGGCCGATCCCAGCACGCCGTTGCCGTTGAGCTCGCTCAGGGTGCGCAGCATGCTGCCATGGGCGCCTTCGCCGAGGGTCTTGTAGACGTCCTTGCCCATGACCTTCTCGATATCGGTCTGGGTCACCGTGCCGTTCTGGCTGAACGTGGCACCCAGTTCCTTCAAGGCACTGGCAAAGGTTTTGGCGGTTTGCTTGTTGCCGAGAAATTCCTGGACGAAACGTTCGGTTTCCACGGTACGTCGAGGGATGTCCACGCCGCCTTTCTTCAAGGCCGTCAGCAGCGTCTTGATCGTATCCTGGGTGGCCAGCGCCGTGTTCTGGTCGTTGATTCCCGACGGATCGGCCAGCAGCTTGTCCAGGTCCATGGTGGTCGCGTCGATCATCATGTGCTGGGAAAACTGCGCGGCCTTTTCTGGATCGAAGGCGGCCAGGGCGGCGTAGGTCTTGCTGATGTCGGCTTCGGCCAGGCCTTCCTTGCCGCTGTTCTTCAGGTCAGCGATGTAGCGCGAGTAGTCTTCGGAGAACGCCATGCTTTCAAGCTTTTCACGCACCGCAGTCTTGTCCGGCAGGGCGTCGAGGGACTTGGCCTGCTGCGCCTGGAAATCCTTCTGCACGCTTTCGGCGCCGAACAGTTCGGCCGTGCGTTCGTCGACCTTGACCCGGTCGATGATCGACGACAGATCGTCGCCGCTGACCTTGGCGGTACTCTGGCCCATGGACATGTCCAGCACCACCATGTCCAGCCCGCCGTCACTGGCGGCCTGCGCGCGCAACGCCGTGTAGAGTTTGGCGCGGTCGTCATCCTTGCCGATGCTGCCGTTCTCCACGCCGGTTTTCCATTGCGCGATCAGGTTCTGCCAGGTCTGCTCACTGACGGTGAGCTTGCGGTTCGCATCGTTGGGGTCGACCGTGCCGGTCTCCAGATTGCCCACATCCAGTTCGGTCATGGCCGGCAGGTCGGCTTCCTTGCGCGCATCGTCTATCTTGCCGTCATCGTTGCGGCGGCCTTCATCCACGGCCACGAAGCGTTCATACAGCTGCGGATTGCTCTCCTTGGAAACGATGACCTTGCGACTGCCGCCGTCGGCATCGAACACCTCGGCGCGAACCAGGCCCGGACCGACCTCGTCCTTGACCCCGATGGTCGCGCCGTCGATGTCGGCGTCGGTGAACGGGTTGTCCTTGACCTGCTGGTAACCTTCGTCTTCGCTGGTCTTGATGCCGTCCAGGGTCTTGCCCATGTCGTCCAGGGTATCGAACGCCTCTGGAGTCAACTCGCGGGTAACCACCACCACGCTGTCGTCATGCTTGTACACCATCAGCACGTCCGGGTTGCTGGGGTCACGTTCGATGGTGCGCACCTGATCCAGGCTCGGCGCCTCTTCGGTGCGCAGCACGCTGGCGTCATGCAGTTTTTCCTGCAGCTCGATCATCTCCCGGGTTGCGGGGTTCTCGATGGGCAGGGGCTTGGGCTGCTGCTGGGCGATGCTCTTGGCGATCGCGATCAAGGCATCGAAGGTCAGCTCGGGACTGGTTTGCGGTGCGACCGGATCGGTCGACGTGGCAGGCTGAAGGGTATCGGTCATCGGCTTGCTTCCTTGTGAGGTGAATGAGCGCGGCGCGACAGCGAGACAGCCGCCGAATGTCCACCGTACAGCCCGAGTGTTTAACTTTTGGGTCACCGCCTAGATCAACCGTGCACCGACCAGGATGTCGGCCACTTCCTGGAAGGTTGCATCGGGTACCGCGTCGCCGGCCGCGCGCACGGCAATGCGACGCGCCAGCAGCGCGTTCACGGCATGGGCGATGCCCAGCGCGCGTGCCTGTTCCAGCATCGCTGTCGATTCCTCCGGGCCGGCGCGGCTGACGATCACCGGCACCGGTGTCTGGCCGCGGATGTAGCGCAGGCCCACCGCCCATTGGCCCGCTTCGCCGATCACCAGCGTGGCGTTGTGCACACCGCGCTTGGTGGCCAGCGCATGCATCTGCTTGCGCTGGCGCTGGCGTGCCTGGCGGATCAGTGGGTCGCCGTCGCTGTCCTTGGTCTCGCGCTTGCGGTCGCTCTTGGTCATGCGCATCTCCCGGCCGAACAGCCACCGCTGCATGAGCACGTCCAGCCCGCCCACCAACAGGAAGGCGATGATCAGGGTGGCCAGCAGCGGCTGGAACATCTGCAGAAACGAGGCCCGTACGCATTCGGCGCCGCAGCCGGAGGACTGCATCAGGCTCTGCATGCCGCCGCGATACACCAGGACGAAGGCGACGGTCAACGCGCCGAGCTTGAACAGCCCCTTGAGCAACTCGATGAGGCTGCGCAGCGAAAAAATGCGCTTGAACCCCGCGACCGGGCTGATGCGCTCGAACTCGGGCTTGATCGGGTCGGCGCTGAACACCGGGCCGCCCATGGTCACCAGGTTGCTCAGCACCACGGTCACCACCGTCACCGCCAGCAGCGGCAGGGTGACGCTCAGCAGCAGGTCCACCGCAGTGCTTTGCACCCGCGGCCAGAGGCTGGCGAACGGTTCGCTCCAGACCTGGGCAACCAGCTCGACGAAGGCCATGCAACGTTGCTGCAGGCCTTCGGCGACGCTGATCAGGTACAGGCTGCAGGTCAGGATGACCATGGCGGTAACCATGTCCTGGCTCTTCGGCAGTTGGCCTTTGTTGCGCGCATCGCGCAGTTTCTTCTGCGAGGCGGGCAGTGACTTCTCTTCGCTGGGTTGCTCGCTCACGGCGCACCTGTCTGCAGGCCGGCCTGCACCGTCGACTCGACCACGTCGAACCAGCCGCGCATCGCGCCCAGCTGGCTGAGCATGTAGGGAATCATGAAGCTGACATAGACGACCATCAGGAACGAGAACAGCAGGTTCTTCACCGACAGTGACAGGTCGAACACGTGCAACTGCGGCGCCATGCGGGCCAGGTAGGCCAGCAGCAGGTCGGCGGTGAGGATGGCGATCACCACCGGGGCGATCATCAGCACGCCGGTCTGCATGACCTTGTCCAGCACGCCCACGATCTCCATGACACTGTTCACGCCCAGTGCCGGCGCCGCTGCCAGTGCCGGCCACAACTGGTAGCTGCGGTACAGCCCGTCGAGCATCAGGGTGAAGCCCCCGGACATGAAGAACAGCGTGATCAAAGTGATGCTCAGCAGGGTCGAGGTGACGCTCGATTCGCCCGAGCTCAGCGGATCGAGCAGCTGCGCCATGGTCGAGCCACGTTGCAGGTCGATCAGCTCGCCAGCGACTTCGGCGGCCCAGAACGGGATACCGAAGATCAACCCGATGACCACGCCGATCACCATTTCCTTGATCAGCAGCGCCATCAACATCAGGGTCGACGGCGCCTGCTCGCCTGCCAGGGCCATGAAGATGTCCGGGGCAATCGGAATCGACACCACCACCGCGACCGCGCTGCGGATCATGCCGGTCAGGCCCAGCCGATTGAACGCCGGGGTGATGATGATCATGCCCAGGGCGCGGGCCACGGCCATGCCGAAGGCGCTGAGCAGGGGGTAGGCGAGGTCGAAGAAACCTGTCAGTTGCTCACCGAGCATGGGCCACCGTCAGCGTGTCCACGCGGGAAAGTTGTCGAGCATCTGCCCGGCCAGGTTGACCACCTGGCTCGCCAGCAGTGGACCGAGCACCAGCAGCACCAGCATGACCGCGACCAGCTTGATCGCCTGCGGCAGGGTCTGGTCCTGGATCTGGGTCAGCGCCTGGACCAGGCCGACGCCGAAGCCGACCACAATCGCGACCAGCAACGCTGGCGCCGACAGCAGCAATACGGTCATCAGCGCGTCTTTCATCACTGTCAGGAAGATGTCCTGGCCCATGACTGCTACCTCGCGAGGGGTGGGTGGTCGACGTTCATGCGCCGTAGCTCATGATCAGTCCGTGCATGAGGCGCGACCAACCGCTGACGGCCACGAACAGAAAGATCTTCAACGGGATCGAGATCAGCGTCGGCGATACCATCATCATGCCCATCGCCATGAGGATGTTGGAGACGATCAGGTCGATCACCAGGAACGGGATGTAGAGCAGAAAGCCGATCTCGAAGGCACGGGTCAGCTCGGAGCTGACGAACGCCGGGATCAATACCACCAGATCGTCTTCGCGAAGATCGGCGCGGGCTTCCTCCGACCAGATGCTCTCGGTCGCCTGCAGAAAGAACGCGCGCTCATCCGGATTGGCGTAGCGCGACAGGTGCGCCTGCAACGGTGCGCGCAGCACGTCGCCGGCTTCGCGAATGCCGTCCACGCTCTGCAGGCTGATGGGCTGGGCTTCGAGGCGGTGGAGCATTTCCCCCACCAGCGGCGTGGTGATGTAGACGGTGAGAATCAGCGCGATGCCGTACAGCACCAGGTTGGGCGGCGTCTGCTGCACGCCCAAAGCGTTGCGGATGAGAAACAGCACCACGGAGATCTTCAGGAAGCCGGTCATGGTGACCACCACCAACGGCACCAGGCCGATGGTGGAGACCACGATGATGATTTCGATCAGGTTGGGTTGCAGCTCATTCATGGGCTGCACGGCTCGTCAAGCGCACCCCCAGGCCTTCGCCCAGGGTGATCAGTTCGCCTTGGCCGAAGGCTTTGCCGTTGGCATGCAGCATGACCTGCTGACCCTCTCGGTCCGGCAGGGGCAACACGCTGCCGCACACCAGTGCGCCAAGGGTCTGCACCGTCACCTCGAGGTGCCCGACTTCGCAGACCAGGGTGACGGGCAAATGCGCTGCAAGGTGTTCGGGGGATTGCGCCATGGTGGATTCTCCTGAGGAAGGCGAAAGGAACGGAAAGGAAGCCGGCGACGGTGAATCGTCCAGGCGCAGGCCGCCGGGGATGAGCGTGGCAAACGCGTGCAGGCGCTCGGCGATGCTTACCAGCACGCCTTCGCAAGGTCGATCGAGCATGACCACATCGCCCGGCGCCAGGCTGTGCAGTTCGTCCAGGGACAGCCGCTGCCAGCCGCAGGCGACCGACACCGGCAGGGGTAGCCAGCCAGGGTGCTCCGGCACGCGTGGTACCTGGGTATCGAGCAGAGCCAACAGACGTTGGGCGGCGCCCGGGTCGAGCGCCAGACCCAGGGTGGCGTGCCACGCTCCTTGGCTGACGGCCAATCCCAGGCGCACCGGCAACGTATTCTCCGCGGTCGGTTCAGGGACGCACTGCAGGGGCTGGGTGGTCAGTTTTTCCAAGGCTTCGACGAGGTCGAGCAGCAGGTACTCGAGCAGCAGGCAACGCTGTTCCGGGGAGGCCTGTTGCAGGCTGGTGCTCGTTTCGGTACCAAACGCACTGTCCAGCAAGCCCATGGGCAGGTACAGGGCGCCCGCGTCCTGACCGAGGCTGAAGGCGACGTCGAGGCGGTCGTCGAGCGCCTCGGGCCAGGCGCGCACGGCCAGTTGGCAGGCGTGACCGCCCAGCGCGAACTCGATGACGGCGCGCGGGTGCAACCATTGATTGATCAGTTCCCAGGCAGTGGCATCGACCCGGGGGAAATGCGCAAGCACCTGTTGTGGCAACACCGGCGCTGGCGACGCCTGCGCGGGGCGGATCGGGCGGACGTCACCCATGGGGCACGCGCCCGGGCCGATCTTCTGCTTCCGCTTCGGCGTGCCCCTGCGCGCGCAGGCGGACCTGGCGAACTTCCTGTGCCAGCAGTTGGGCCATGGCCTCACACTGTCGCTGGTGCTGTTGACGCTGCTGCCGCAGGGCTTCCAGCTGAGCGTGCGCCTGGGTCCGTTCCTCGCTGAGGGCTTGCAGCTGCTGTGCGAACTGCTGATCCAGGTGAACCCGCTCGGATGCCTGCTGCTGGTAGCGCTGGACCTGCCAATGATCGACGACTTCACCCAGCAGCGCCGCGCCGTTGCGTGCGTCGCGGCGGGCCAGGGCTTCGCTGTGCAGGCAGTGCGCCTGGGTCAGGGTGTCTATCCGCTGCTCCAACTCGTCGCGGCTGCGCGCCTGTCGGGCGGCAGCCATCCGTGCCTTGCGTTCGCGCAACTCGCGCAGTCGCAGCAGCGCCTGCAAGCGCTCGGCGCCGGTCACTCGAGCAACTCGAACAGCGCACGCACGGTTTGTTCATAGTCGCTGCAACTGTCGGCCTGCTGGCACAGGAATCGCTCGATAGCCCCCTGCCGCGCGATGGCCGCATCGGTCTGCGGATCGCTGCCAGCGCTGTACTCGCCCACCTGCAACAACAGCTGGACATCGGCGTACAGCGCCATGGACTGACGAATCTGCGCCGCGCTCTGGCGTTGCAGCGGCCGCACCACGGCGTCCATCAGGCGGCTGCGACTGCGCAGTATGTCGATGGCCGGGAAGTGGTTCTTCTGCGCCAGGGCGGCGCTGAGCACGATGTGCCCGTCCAGGATCGAGGTGACTTCTTCGGCCACCGGATCCTGGCTGCCGTCGCCTTCGGTAAGGACCGTGTACAGGCCGGTGATGCTGCCGCGCGCTGCCGGTCCCGCGCGCTCCAGCAGGCGCGGCAGGGCGGCGAACAACGAAGGTGGAAAGCCGCGCCGGGTCGGCGGTTCGCCCGCTGCCAGGCCGACCTCGCGCTGCGCGCGGGCGAAGCGTGTGATGCTGTCCATCAACAGCAGCACATGCAGGCCCTGGTCCCGGAAGTATTCGGCGATGCTGGTTGCCACGTGGGCCGCCTGGACCCGCTCCATGGCTGGACGGTCGGAGGTAGCGACCACGGCGACGGTGCGTGCGCGGGCCTGCGCGCCGAGCTGGACGTCGAGCAATTCGCGTACTTCACGTCCACGTTCGCCGATCAATCCCAGCACGATGACGTCGGCGGCGGTGCCGCGCACGATGCTGGTCAGCAGCGACGATTTGCCCACCCCCGGCTCGCCGAATATGCCCACCCGCTGGCCACGGGCGACAGTCAGCAGGCCGTCTATGGCGCGGATACCCAGGGCCAGCGGCTGCTCGATCAGGCTGCGCGAGAACGCCGCCGGCGGCTCGCCATGCACCGGGTAGTGACGTGCCGGCCCTGGCGCCAGAGGCGGGGCCGGGCCGTCGAGAAAGTGGCCCAGCGGGTCGATGACCCGTCCCAGCAGATGCTCACCCACGCTGACCTTCAGGGGCGCGCCGGTGGGGATCACTTCGCAGCGGGTGGACATGCCTTGCAGCTCGCCGATCGGCGTGAGCAAAGCTTCGTCGCCTTCGAAACCGATGACCTGGGCCGCGACCAGACGCTGGTCGAGGGGATCGCGCAGGTAACACAGCTCACCGATGCGGGCCATTGGCAGGCTGGCGTAGACCATGATTCCGCGAATCCGCCGGACTTTGCCGCGCATCGGTCTTGGTATGGCAGTCGTGGCCCGCGCGAGCAATTCTGGCAGCACGTTGTCGAGTACCGCGCTCACCGGGCAGATCCGCTGCTGGCAGGGGCGGCTGGCAGACCCAGGGCGAAGCGCAGGCCGCGCAACTGCTCGTCGACGTCCAGGTCGACCAGCGCGGCCGGGCTCGACAGCGTGGCCTGTCGCGGCCCCAGGCTGGCATCGCCCTGAACCTGAATCTGCACCTGCACCACTCCGAGCAGCCCGTCCAGCAAACTCGTGACCGGCGCCAATTGAGCCGGCGGCACGCGCAGGGTCAGTTGCTGCTGGTCGCGGAAGTCGTGCAGGGCGCGCTGGCACAACTGCGCGATCAGGGGGGCGGCGTCGAGGTCGTCGAGTACCTGGCGAACCAATGTCAGGCTCAGCTCGGCCAGTTGCTCCTGCACCGTGGCCAGATAGCGCTCCACGCCTGCAGCGGTCTCGACCAGCTGTCGACCCGCCGCCGCCTGGCCCTCGGCAAGTCCTTCGGCGCGGGCGGCAGTGCGCAGGTCCTGGGCCTGCCGCTCGGCCAGCTCGAGCAGGTGTCGGGCCTGCTCGCGGGCGTTCTGCAAATACCGTTGGCCGTCGATCCAGTGCGCAGCTTCGTCGGCGCGCACGATGCGCCTGCCAGGGGTTGGCAATGGGCTGGCTTCACTCATGCATGCCCCCCTGGGTCGGCGGATCGCTGCGCACTACCCGCCGCACGATCATTGGCCCGTACTGTTCGATGCGCGGAGTAATCGGCGTGGCGGCGGCCGGGTCATCGATTTTCAATCGGTACCAGGCGGCCAGTGCGCGAGGTTGTTCGGCCAGCCAGGCGTTGACGCAGGCCTGGCCATCTCGTTCGACCACAGCGTCCAGTTCCTCGAGAGAAGCCGGCAGCTCGTGGCTGGCCAGCGGGCAAGCCAAGGCATGTTCGGCCAGGGCCAATTCGAACAGCGCATCACCGAAGTGCTCGCGCAGCGCACGTACTGCCGGTGCGCGAATTTCCCGAACCAGCGCCTCGGCCCAGAACACCACCCCGCAGCGACGCGCCAGTTGCCTGAGTTGCGCGCTGTCCAGGGTGGCCACCGGGACATCCTCGGCCGGCGGGGCGTGCAGCGCCTCGAGGGGTTGCAAGGCAAAGCGTCGCTCCAGCATGCGCGTCAGCCGCTCGCGCAGGCGTGGCTGGGCCAGCATCGCGTCCAGGGTGGCGGCGGGCAGGTCGAGGTTGTCGAAGCAGGCCTGCAGACGTGCCCGGTGCACGTTGTGCAGGGGGCGGGCGGTAAAGGTTTGCCAGCGGCGTTCATGCTCGGCTGCGGCGATAGTGCGTTCCGCTGCGTTCATGTGGCGTCCACCAAGGCGTAGCTGCGCGGCTGACGTGCCTGCCACAGCACATAACCCAGCACCCCGGCCAGCGCCACGATGGCCAGCAACATCACGCCGAACAGGGTTGCAGCGCGGGGCTGGCTGCTGTCCAGCACCCAGATACCCATGACCGAGGAAAACGCGGGTGCCTGGCGTGCGCGCTCGCGGGCGGCGGCCTGCACGGGAATGACCGAGACGCCGTCGTAGCCCAACCCGGAAATGCCATTGGCGACCAACGTCTTGATCTGCGGTATCAGTGCATTGATGTCCAGCCCGGCTTCGTAGCGTACGAACACCGAGGCCGAAGAGGGGGTGATGTTGCGCTTGAGCAGATCGTTGTCCGGCAGCACCACGTGGACTCGGGCCGAGACCACGCCGTCGACCTGCGATACGGTGTGCGCCAGTTCCTCGCTCAACGCGTAGATCAGCTGGGCGCGCTCCTGGGTGGGCGACGAAACCAGGCCGTTGCTCTTGAACACCTCGCCCATGCTGGCGAAGGTCTGCTCCGGCAGGCCGGCCTGTTCCAGGATCGCCATGGCTTGTGCAAAGCGCTCCTGCGCCACGTTGACGGTCAAGCGCCCGTCCTTCTGCACCATGCGGTCGGCGGGGATGCCTTCGTGCAACAGCGCAGCGACCATGGTGTTGGCCTCGCGCTCGCTGAGATTGGTGTACAGCTGGGTCTTGCAGCCCTGCATCAGGCAGGCGAGCAGGACGATGGCCAGCAGGCGGCGTGTCGTGCGCTGCAGTATCGGCAGAGGCAGTATCGAGACAGGCAGTATCGAGAAAGGGGTAAGGTTCATCATTGACCCTTGAGCAAGGTGTTGGCGGCGCCGGACACCTGGGTGGCACCGCGCACCACCATCTGCGTCTCGATGGAGTGATCGAACATCAGGCTCAACGACTCCACGACTTTTTGCAGTTGCGGGTCGGCAGCGGCCTGCGCCGGGGTCGGGTGACCGGCCGCCGCAGGGTCGGTCTGTCTGGCGCCGAGGTCGGCGGCGCGCTCGGAGAAGCGCTGGGTGCGATTGAAGAAGCCGTCGAGGTTGTCCAGAACACCGGCCCCCAACTGCGCGGGGCTGGTGCCGGTGGGGGCGACGGCGGGTTGCCGGGCCATGTGCTCGAAAAGGTTCTGCGATACCTGGCCGGTGCCCACTGCATCGGCGATGGGTGGCTGTGCCGGTACGGCGGTGGCGGCAATGGGCAGCATGGTCAGGCTCCTGTTCGACGATGGGAAGGTTCAGCGCGACGCAATCACTCGTCGGACATCGCTTCGTTCAGCATTTCGTTGGCCTTGGGCATGATGATCATCTGGCCGGCCACGGTGACCGCGCCGCTGACCAACTGATCGGTGAACTCGGCGTCGCTCAGTTCCGTGGAGCTGTCCAGCGCGGCGTTGAATTGCGCTTCGCCGTCCGTGCCGGCAGAGGGGTCGAGGTTCGGATCGATAGCGTTTGTAGCCATGGTCGTTCTCCTTGCATGTGAGCCCGAGGGCGGGGTGAACTCAGTTGAGGCCCGAGACCACCTGGGTCTCGGCGCCGCCACGAAAGATCCGCACACTGCCGGCCGCAGGTTGGGCAGCGGCCGTGCGGCGCAGAGGCGGTCGCAGGGCGGCGAGTTGCCCGTCGATCAGGCTCAGGTAGCCTGGCGAGCCGGCCGCGCGCACCGTGCTCGCGCTGGCATCGACGCTCAGCCGGGCGCGCGGGCCTCCGGCAAGCAGCGGGGCCAGCGCGCCCTGAACCGCAGCGGCCGACAGCGTGCCGGTGTCGAAGGTGCGCGCCGCAGTGTCGTTGGCGCTGTCGACGAACAGCGTGCTGCCATCGAAGTACCAGCCAAGCCCGTTGGCGGTGCTCAACGCGGCGAGAAAATCGGCGGCGCTGTCGCCACGCACCTTGCCGCGAACCTTGCCCTTGACGGCGTCGGCGATGACCACCGCGATACCGAGGTTGCTGCCCATCTCCTGCAGCACGCCCCGTACATCCTGGTCGATGATGAGGTACGGATAGGGTTGCGCGGCCCAGGCCGGCGCAGCATCGGTTGCGGCCCAGGCGCTGGGCCCGGCCAGCATGCCCAAGATCACCAATACGCTGAGCAGCCCCGGCGTGCCGGGCGAGCGCTGGCTGGATCTGGCAATGATGTCTGGGCCGTGCTGGCTCATGCGCTGTGCGTTCCTGCCGATTGTTTGAACGGGCCGAGTGTAGCCGCGCGCACTTTGCGTTTTTGTGACGGTCGGCAAACGCGCCACGCACTGCAAGCCTTGCACCCCATGCAAGTGCGTGTTGTCACCGGACTGTCATCTGGGTAGGGTTCACTCAGCCCTTTGTCAGCATTCAGGGGAGGGGTGTAGTGGGTTTTTCAAGACCTGGAAAGTCTCTGCCGATCACGGCACTGGCGGCGGCCTGCGTGCTGTTGGGCGGCTGCGCCACGCAGGCACCGCCCAGCGATGACGGCGCGCGATTGATGCAACTGGCGGCCGAGGTCGATCGTCGCGGCGATCCTTCTTCGGCAGTGGCGCTCTATGAGCGTGCCGCCGTACTGTCCCAGGAGGCGCCCGAGGTCATGTTGCAGTTGGGTGAAGCGCGTTTGGCCAGCGGCGATCCTCAAGGCGCGGCGCGGGCTTTCCGTGGCGTGCTGGTCAACCAGAGCAAGGAGCCGCGGGCGCTGCTGGGCCTGGGCACCGCGTTGCTGCAGAGCGGCGAAGTCAGTCGCGCCAGTGACACCCTTGCACAGGCAGCACCGCTGATCGGCACGGCCACTGCCTACAATCGCCTGGGTACTGCCGCGATGCTCGCGGGCCGGCAGGCGCAGGGCATCGCCGCGCTGCGCCAGGCCCATGAGCTGGACCCGCAGAACCTGGATATCAGTACCAACCTGGCCTTGGCTCATGCACTTGGTAGTCAGCCGAACGAGGCCGTCGAACGCATGGCACAGGTGGTCCGCTCGCCACTGGCACGTCCCAGTCACCTGCGTCAGCAACTCCTGGTGCTGACCCTGGCCGGTCGGGAGCAGCGCATTGCTGCCGAACTGCCCGACCTGAGCGAAAGCGAGCGGATGGCGTTGATCGGCAAGGCACGGGCCATCAAGGTGCTGCAGGATCCGGCCGACCGCGCTCGCGCCCTCGGCATTCTCGCGCGCCAGGCGCGCTGAATATCAGGGCGCCGGCGCGGCCAGACGTTCACGCTCCAGCTCGCGCCTGCGCTCCAGATCGGCCGTTTCCCCAAGCAGGTACTGTTGCGCGGCGCGACCCACGGGCGCCGCCAGGGTCGGTCCCATGGCTTGCCCCTGGTGCAGGTCGCGGGTGTCTTGCACCATGCGCTGCAGGTTCACGGCATTGGCACAGCCCAGCGGCAAGCGCGCGCGGCCTGCGATGTTATCGGCACCCGTGCACGCTGCCGGCACGGTGCGCGCAGCGCCCGTCGACGGATCGTCGCGCAGCTGCAAGTAATCCACGGAGTCGTCCGCGGTGTCCAGCTCGGTGGCGCACCCGCCAAGCATCAGCAGGGACGCGACACAGGCCAATGTTCTGCAGCAGGCCATCCATCGACGATGAGCCCACGCAGGTTTACTCCACACCGGTTCAGTCCACATAGAAGCCGAACTCCGTATGGGCAGTGAGCGCAACGTTGCCTCCCGCCAGCCGCCAGGCCGGGTTGTCGCCGGCAGGGTCAAGCGGTGTGGCCAGGCTGCGATCGGCCACCGGCTCGACGATGTAGGGGGTGATCAGGATGACCAGTTCGGTTTCACTGCGCTGGAAGCGTTTGGACCTGAACAGATTGCCCAGCACCGGCACGTCGCCCAGCAGCGGCAGCTTGTCGATGTCCTGCGAACTGCTGCGCTGGAACAGCCCGGCGATGGCGAAGGTTTGCCCGCTGCCGACTTCGACCCGGGTGTCGGCCCGGCGGACCTGGAAGCTGGGGACGCTGAACCCGCTGATCTGTACCTGGCTGGTGGTCGACAGGCTGCTGACTTCCGGTCGGACCTGCAGGCCGATGCGTTTGTTGGGCAGCAAGGTCGGGGTGAACTGCAAGGAAACGCCGAACGACTTGTAGTCGATGCCGATCAACTGGTTGCCGACCGGGACGGGCACGGGAATCTCTCCACCGGCCAGGAAGCTGGCGGTCTGCCCGCTCAGAGCGGTGATGTTCGGTTCCGCGAGGATTTCCAGGAAGCCGTTGCTCTGCAAGGCGTCGAGGAGTACATCGACGCTGGCGCTGCTGGAGTTGAACCCGGCCGACAACAGGTTGGTAGCGCCGGCCACTGCCGAACTGGCCAGCGGGCCGCCAGTGATCAGGCCGAAGGAAAACGAGCCGCTGTTGATCAGGGCATTCCAGTTGACCCCGTAGCGCAGCAACTGCTCGCGGGAGACCTCGGCAAAGCGCACACGGATATTGACCTGGGGCGAGCCGTTGTAGGTCGCGGCGTTGATCGGCGGCACGCCTGCCGCTGCGCTGCTGACCAGCAAAGCGTTGAGTTCGATGGCGCTGTCGATGTCGGCCACCGCACCGTCGGCCAGCAAGCGCTTGCCCTGGCTGCGCACCTGCACCTGATTGTCCGGGTTGTGCTGCTGCAGCGCTGTGCCGATCGGCGGGCGGACGCTCACGCCCACGCTACCCTGTGAGGCTTGCTGGGCATCCAGGGCAATCAGGTTGGTCTGGCCGTCCGTCTTGCCGAACACATAGGCTACGCCGGGCGAAACGATGCGAATGTCGGCTATTGCGTTGTCGGCGATGAACACCGATTCCACGGGCGCGGCAAAGCGCAGGATGCGGCCTTCACCCACGCTCAATTGCACCGTTTCGCTGGGCGCCGGATCGAAGTTCATCCCCTGTGCCGGCCCGGCCAGCGCAAGCGCCAGCCATGCGCCGGCGCATGGCACTCGGCGCAGCAGACCACGCAGCCGGCGGGTGGGCATCGACAGCTGGTTCATGCCAGGACTCCTGCATCGGGAGCAGCAAGCGCAGCCGCAGGGCTGCCGGGCAGGGCGATGGAGCGCAATGTATGCAAGGTGAATTCTCGGGTCAGGTCTTGATAGGACAGCACGGGGATTTCCAGGTCGTGGCGCACCAGCCACTGGCGCAGATAGCGGCGCAGATCGGCCGACACCATCAACACCACTTGAAAGTCGTCGTCCGTGCGGTTGAACGCTTGACGCAATTGCTCCAGCAGCGCCTGGCCGAGCGCGTCCGGCAGGCCGGCGCTGCGGCTTGCTTCGGTGCGCCGCAGCGCCTGGCGAATCGCGTCCTCGGCAGGTCGGGCGAGGACGAAGGCGGCGATGACCCGGTGCTCGTCGGCGTAGCGATGACAGATCTGGCGTGCCAGCGCGCCGCGGGCGTGTTCGCTCAGTACATGCAGTTCGAGATCGCGCGGGCCCCACTCCACCAAGGCCTCGAGCAGGCCACGCAGGTTGCGCAAGGCGATACCCTCGTCGAGCAGGCGGCGCAGGATGTCCGCCAGACGCTGGAGCGAAGTGTGCCGCAGGGCTTCGCGTACCAGCTCCGGATAGTCGGTTTCGATACGGTCGAGCAGGCGGCGGGTTTCCTGGATGCCGATGAAGTCCGCAGCGTAGCGCGTCAACACGGTCTGCAGGTGCGCCCCCAGCGCCTGTTCCAGCCCATGAAAGCCGATGCCGGCCTGTTCCAGCGCCTCGCGGTGAACCTGGTCGACCCACAGCGTGTCACTGCGCCCCACCAAGGCCATGGCGGACTGCGGCTCCACGTCGAGCAACTGCACGTGCAGCGGATCGTCGCGCACCCACAGGTGGGCGGCAGGCAACGGACCGGCGCTGATCGGAATGCCTTCGAGCAGGACCGCGAACTGATCGGCGGCCATACCGGGATCGATCCGCGTTCCCACCTCGGGCAGCTCGATGCCCAGTTGCTGCATCACCGCCTGGCGCGCGTCCTCGGCATGCTCGCGCAGTTCGTCCGCAGTAAGGTGCAGGGCCAGGGTCTGGCCGACCCGCAGCATGATGCGCCGCTCGGGCTCCACCGGCTCCGGCAAGCGCTCCACCGAAGCGGTTGCACCGGCTGCACCTGACTGATCGATTGCCGTGGCGGGCACGCTCTGGGTCATGGCATAGCGCGCCTGGCGCCGGTGCAAGGCCCATGCGGCGGCACCCAGAATCGCCGAGATGAACACGAAGACCAGCGCAGGGAAACCGGGAATGAACGCCACTGCCAGCAGGATAACGGCGGTCAGGGTCAATGCGCGTTGGTTCGAGCCCAGCTGGCCGATGATCTCGCTGCCCAGGTCCTGGTCGTCATCGCTGTCAACGCGGGTCACCACGATGCCGGCGGCGACCGCGATCAGCAGTGCCGGGATCTGCGCGATCAAACCATCGCCGACGGTCAACAGCGAATAGGTATGGCTGGCTTCGCTGAACGAAAGCCCGCGTTTGGCCATGCCGATGGCCATGCCGCCGAGCAGATTGACGAACAGGATCACCAGGCTGGCGATCGCGTCACCCTTGACGAACTTCATGGCCCCGTCCATGGCTCCGTACAGCTGACTCTCGCGCTCCAGCAGGGAGCGCCGCTGTTTGGCCTGCGCCGGTTCTATATCGCCGTTGCGCAGATCGTTATCGATGCTCATCTGCTTGCCGGGCATGGCGTCCAGGGTGAAGCGTGCGGCCACCTCGGCGACCCGCTCGGCGCCCTTGGTGATCACCAGAAACTGGGCCACGGTAATGATCAGGAACACCACCAGGCCGATCACCACCTCTCCGGCAATCACGAACTCGCCAAAGGCCGCGACGATCTCGCCGGCGTCGCCCTGCAACAGGATCAGGCGCGTTGTGGTGATCGACAGCGACAGGCGCAACAGGGTGCTGAGCAGGATGATCGGCGGCAAGGCGGAAAAATCCACCGAACGCGAAACGTAGAAAGCCACTACCAGCACCAGCAGGCTGAAGGCGATGTTCACCGCAATCAGCGCGTCGACCATGATCGTCGGCAACGGAATGATCATCATCACCACGGCCAGCATCATGAAGGCGGCAATGACCACGTCACTGCGCTGCGATGCCAACAGCGCCAGGCGGTTGAGTGGGGCGAGGTTCATGGGGTCGAAGTCCTTGGCGGGGCAGGCCCCAGCAGGTGACGGGAAAAACACTCGCGTGCGCCGGCATGATCGCCGCTGACCCACAGGGCGCGGCTGCGCAGCAGCGCATGGCACGGGTGCTCGCCTTCCAGGCCGATCAGGTAGTCGAGTGCATTGAGCGCCCGGCGCCCGTCACCCGATTGGGTGAACAAGGCGATCAGGCTGCGCAGGATATGGATGTCGTCCGGGCAGATGCGATAGGCCATCAACAGGTAGGTCAGGCCACGTCGCTCTTGGCCGCTGCGTGCATACGACTGCCCGCGGCTCTGCAGCCACTGGGCGCAGTCACGCGGCGACGGCGCCGCGGGGCTCATGTCCATCTCGCCTGGCAGTTCGCGTTCAGCCGTCATGGTCAGCGCCGGCTTCCAGGTGAGCCTCGATGTCGCGCTGCAGTTGCATCTCTTCGTGCAGCAACGCCAGCGCCACCGCTTCGGTTTCCGCATCGGCGCCCAAGTGCGGCACGATGACGTCGATCAGGTGCTGGAGAATCTGCGCGGTGCGGTGCGGGCTGAATATCGTCGGGTCCTGAACCTGAACCTGAGTCAGCTGCTCGAGCCGTCCGCGCAGCGACTTGCCGATATCGGCGCGCCGGTTGCGAATGGCTTTCTCGAAGGCCTCGCGGGTGGCCGTCGCGGCACTGGCGGCGGCTGGTTGCACCGGCTCGCTGCGCAGGCTGCCGGCCGTGGGCTCGGGCCCTTTGCGCGCCTCGACTTTCATGCCGCTGGCTCCCGCCTGGCCCGCAGATTCATAGGGTCAACTCGAATTCCTTGCCCTGGCGGGCAAGAATCAGCCGATCGTGTTCGATACGCTGCAGAACCCAGCCATCGGCCAGCGCCGCACCGGGGTGGAGGCGTTCGCCGCGCTCGCCTAGCACATAGGGTTGCGGGCCCAGCCAGACCGCCTGGAAATGCACCCGCGGCGGCACCAGCGGCGGTGCTGGCAGCACGTCGTTGCGCAGCACCGGCGCATTGCCCCAGGTCCGGTCATACCAACTCTGTACCTCGATCCAGCGGGTGCGCTGATCACTGTCGACCAGGCCACTGACCCGCAGCGTGTTGCCCTGGGTGTCGATGGATAACGGTTGCAGGCCGGCTTGATCCAGACGCTCGCGCAGCGCAGCCAGTGCCTGAGGCTGTGCGCTGGCGATTGCAGGCCGGGCATCGGCAGTCGGCGCAGCGCCGTCGACGGCCAGCGCTGGGGCTGCTTCGGTCCATGGCCGCCACAGGTAGCCGACAACGATCAGCAGGCACGCCATGGCGAGCAGCGTCCAGCGAGCGGTTGCTGCCGAGCGCGGTGGTTCGCTGCCGGGTGGATGCGAGAGGCGCAGGGCGGTGTGGCCAACGCTCAGTTGCACCGGCAGGCTGCAGCGGTAGCCGTGGCCCTGGGCAACGCGCACGTCGCCAACCATGACATCGCCGCCGGTGGCCTCGATCGCCAGGAAGCGCCGGTGTACGTGCACGGTGAGATGGGTTGCATGGATCTGGGGGTCGCGCAGGACGATGTCGCAGTCTTCATGGGCGCCGATGCGACAGACACTGCTTTCGAGCGCGACGACCGCACCGGCATGGGGGCCGCTCAGCACGTTGAGCTCGGGAAGAAGGGGGTGGGCAGTCAGTGGCAGGGAGCGGTGTGCAGCAATCACAGGCATTCATCACTCGGCGTCGACAAGAACGGGCGGATGGCGCAGCACGCCACCCGCCAGCGAATCAGTTCTGCGGACGCTGCTTGGCGGCGTCGAGCTCGGACTTCTTCTCGGTGGTGATCTCAGTCACCTTGGCCGATTTCTCGATGGCCGAGTCGAAGGCAGCGGTCATTTTCTCGATCGCTGCGTCGGCGCTGCTGGTGCTTGCTGCTGGGGTAGTGGTGCTCATGGTGTCTCTCCTTGTTGAGGGGATTAATGTCTGATTCGCTGCTACTGCACAGATGCAGACGGCATGTCACCACAGCCACCTTGAGGTGAGTCCCGGTGGCTGCAGGGGTACCCTACAGGCAAGGCGGTTAAGGAATTGTGTCAGCGGCGAAATGCGCAGCGCTCAGTTGTAGCCGCCATACGGTGGTTGTCGGATAATGACGCGCAGCCCCGCCAGCTTGGTCGGGGGATCGCCACTGAGGATTGTCTGATGGTAAAAGCGCGCCCGCGTCCGGCGGTAAATGGAGTCGCTTCGGCCGATCGGGTGCTCACGGTGCTTTCCGCGTTCGCCATCGGCGACACGGCGCTGAGTCTGGTCGAGTTGGTGAACCGTACCGGGCTGATCAAAAGCACCATCATGCGGCTGATGGTTTCGCTGGAAGACCATGGCTACATCACCCGCATGGCCGACGGACGCTATCAGCTCGCCAGCGAAGTCATGCGGCTGAACGCGGTGTATCAAGAGGCGCTGGACCTGGAGCGCCACGTGATGCCCCGGCTGCACCTGTTGGCTGAACAAACCGGCGAGACCGCCTCGTTCTACGTGCGCCACGGCGCCTACCGAATGTGCCAGTTCCGGGTGAACTCGGCGCATCGGCTCAGGCTCAACCTGCAGCCCGGCGACATGCGCCCGATGGACGAAGCGGCGGGGGCACAGGCATTGCGCGTGCCGGTACAGATCGGCACGTCGCTGGACAAACCCTATTTCTCCAAGGGCGCTACCGACCCACACGCCGCGTCGATTGCTTTGCCGGTGTATGGCGCGCAGCGCGAGCTGATGGGCGCGCTGGTGATCTCCGGACCTGCCAGCCGGCTGACCGAAGAAGCGGCCGAAAGCCACTGGGCGCTGCTGTTCGACACCGCGCGCGACCTCATGCGCAGTCTGGGTTTCAAGCCGGCGGACGAGCAGGCATCCAGCGCTGAGCCAACCGCCGCCCAATAGCGTTCCTCGCAGGGCCGCGCTTCATCGGCAGCGCCCGACGACGATCAATGGCCCAGCAGGTGGCGGTTGACCACGCAGCGTGGGTCCAGCTGCGCACCGTTCCAGACGGCCAGAATCTGCTGCAGCGCCACCAGGCCCACCCGGTCGCGTGCTTCGCTGGTGTTGGCGCCGACGTGGGGCGTGGCGACCAGCGTCGGCAGGTCCCATAGCGCGCTGTCCGCAGGCGGCGGCTCGGGGCTGAACGTGTCCAGCCCGGCACCGGCGATCCGCCCTTGTTTCAATGCCTCCACCAACGCCTGGGTATCCACCAGCTCGCCGCGCGCGGTGTTGATCAGCACGCTGCCCGGGCGCATGCGCGCCAGTTGCACCGCACCGATCAGGTGGTGGTTGCTGTCGGTAAGCGGGCAATGAAGGCTGATCACATCGCTGTCGGCCAACAGCTGGTCGAGGTTTTCTTCGCGCTCGACATGGGTCCGCTGCGGCAGCTCGCGCAGGTAGGGGTCGTAGACCTTGACGCGCATCCGTAGCGGCGCCACCAGGTCCATCAGAATGCTGCCGATAGCGCCCAGGCCGATCAGCCCCAGGGTTTTGCCGAACAATTCGATGCCGTTGGCCGATGACTTGTCCCAATGGCCGGCGCGCAGGCGTGCGTCCAGCCAGGCGGTCTGCCGCGCGACGCTGAACATCAGGGCAAATGCATGTTCGGCCACCGACTGCGCGTTGGCCCCTGCGGCAATGGTGACGGGAATGCCTCGCTCGGCAGCCGCCTGGATGTCGATGGTGTTATAGCCCACGCCGTGCTTGGCGATGATTTTCAGCGAGTGCGCAGCGTCGATCATTGCCCGAGTCAGTTGGCCCTGGCGGACGATGATTGCGTCGGGCTGTTCGCTCGCGATGGTCGCCAGCAGCTCGGTCTCGGGCAGATAGGGCATGGTGGCGATGATCCTGAGGCCCTCGGCGGCGGCCAGGCGCATGGCCTCGGGGGCAAGTTCGGGACCGGTCAGCAAGACGGTGCGGGGCATCGTGAATACCTTGTTTTTATGTGTGAGTGGTTCCAGTCGGGACGCGGTCTGCGACCTGGTATCGACGTACACTCGAATCTACCATAATGAAACGACGTTGCGATAATCCTGAAAATAAAGTCTTTCTCCTCTGCAGGATAGATTGAATTGGGTGTTGATTTGGCATTTATGAAATGCAATTCTAAAAAAAGCCACCTATCCATGACATCGAATAACACCAAGCAGAGGTATGTCACATGAGCATCGGTTTTCAGGTTGTGCAACGTTCACGCCGCGTGAGCCCGCAATGGGTCGAGCGCTTCCGTGAGCTTCCCGTGGCCAACGTCAGCGATTCGATGAATCGCATGACCGCCGCTGGCGCCCGCCTGCGGCCCATGCACCGTCAAGGCGTGCTGGCCGGACCGGCGCTGACGGTCAAGGCGCGGCCTGGCGATAACCTGATGCTGCACTACGCACTGGACATCGCCGAGCCGGGCGACGTGATCGTGGTCGACGCCGGTGGCGACCTGACCAATGCGCTGATCGGCGAAATGATGGTCGCCTACGCCATCAAGCGCGGCGTGGCGGGGATCGTCATCAATGGCGCCATTCGTGATGCCGCCAACATCGCCTCAGGCGACTTTCCATTGTTCGCCGCCGGTGTGTCCCACCGCGGGCCGTACAAGGATGGCCCCGGTGAGGTCAACGTTCCGATCGCCATCGACGGCATGGTGGTGGAGCCCGGCGATCTGGTGATCGGCGATGAGGACGGCTTGCTGTGTGTGCCCTTCGAGCATGTCGAGCAGGTGTACGCGCGGGCGGCTGCCAAGTACGCCGCCGAGCACAAGCAGATGGAGCAGATCGCGCAGGGTAGCAATGACCGCACGTGGGTGATCGCGGCGCTCAAGGCCAAGGGTTGCGTGCTGCCGGGTCAGGCATGATGCATGCGTTCACCTGCGCTAAGCACTGGCTGTCCGCCAGTCATTAATCGCTTTTAAAATGACGTTCTATTCTGCTAGATTCGAAATCCTGCCTACTTGCCTCACCTGAAAAAGCTGACAGATACGCCCCGAACACGCTTGTTGCCTCACATAAAAACAACAGAGGAACACTTCATGAATCACTGCAAATCCGTTTTGTCCGCAACGCTTGTGGGTTTGGCCCTGAGCTCGTTCAGTGCTCACGCGGCCTGGCCGGAAGACCGTCCAATCGAATTTCTCGTGGCCTATGCGCCCGGTGGCAGCACCGACGTGATGGCGCGCACCATGCAGCCGTACCTGGAAAAACGTCTCGGGGCGAAAGTCGTCATCGTCAATCGGCCCGGTGCTGCTGGCGAAATCGCCTACACCGCATTGAGCAAGGCACGGCCCGATGGCTACACCTTCGCGTTCATCAACACCCCCGGTTTTCTCAGCACCCGAGTGCAGCGCAAGGTGGGCTATGCGGCCGACTCCATTCGCCCGGTGGCACGTATCGTCGACGACCCCACCGTGCTCGCCGTGCCCAACGATTCGCCCTACAAAACCCTCAACGATTTCATCCAGGCTGCCAAGGCTGCACCCGGCAAGCTGTCGGTAGGTACCTCCGGCGTGGGCACCGACGATCACCTGATGATGGTGCAACTGGACCAGCTCGCAGGCATCGAGCTGACCCACGTTCCCTTCGGTGGCGCATCGGAGTCCAGCACCGCCTTGATGGGCGGACACATCAGCGCGGCCGGCCAGAACATCAGCGAGCTGAGCGATGACACCAAGTACCGCGTGCTGGCGCAGTTTTCCGCCGAACGCATGCCCCAGGAACCCGACCTGCCCACGGCCAGGGAGCAGGGCGTCGACCTGGTGATGACCTCGGAGCGCGGCATTGCCGCGCCTGCCAAAGTCCCGGTGGAGATCGCCGCGCGCATGTCCGTGGCCGTCAAGGAGGTGCTTGAGGATCCGGCCTTTCTCAAGCAGGCCAAGGACTTGTCGTTGCCGATCGCCTACCTGTCCGGTGAGGACTGGGCGGCCCAGATGCCTGCGCAGACGGAGCGTTTCCAGCAGCTCTGGAGCGCGTCGCCATGGGTGAAATGAGCTTGACCGCACGGGGCAACCGCCCCGATCTGCTGGCCAGCGCGATCTTCATCGGCCTCGGCGGGCTGGTGCTGTGGTCCACGCGCGACCTGCCGGCTGGCAGCGCTGCCATGATGGGGCCCGGGTTCATGCCGCTGATGATCGGCTCGCTGATCATCATCCTCGGCTTGATCGTGGGGCTCATGGGATTGTTCAAACAGGTGGAGTCGATCGACCCGGTCAAGCTGCGACCGCTGTTGATCCTGCTGGCAGCGGTGGGTGGGTTCGCCCTGGCCGCCGAGCTGGCCGGGTTCGTCATCGCCGCGGCAGGGTTGATCATCTTCGGCAGCATGGCCGACAAGGCGTGGCGGGTCCGCGAGGTACTCATCTCCAGTACCGTGCTGACCCTGTTCGGGCTGCTCGTATTCATCTACGGACTCGACGTCCAAATGCCGGTGGGGCCCTTCTGATGGACATGTTCGACGCGCTGTACCTGGGCTTTTCCGAAGCGTTGAGCCCGACCAACCTGGCGTTCTGCCTGATCGGTGCGCTGCTCGGTACCTTGATCGGCGTCCTGCCGGGCATCGGCCCGTCAGCGACCGTGGCGATCCTGCTGCCGATCACCTACTTCCTGCCGCCGCTGGCCGCGCTGATCATGCTGGCAGGGATTTTCTACGGCGCTCAATACGGGGGATCGACCACAGCCATTCTGGTCAACTTGCCGGGTGAAGCCTCGGCGGTCGTCACGGCGCTGGACGGCCATGCCATGGCCAAGCAGGGAAGGGCTGGGGCGGCACTGGCCACCGCAGCGCTGGCGTCGTTCTTCGCCGGGACCGTGGCGACCGTGGCCCTGGCCGTTGCAGGGCCGCTGCTGTCGAAGTTCGCGCTGTCGTTCGGCCCTGCCGAATATGTAGCGTTGACCGTGTTCGGGTTATTGGCTGCGACCATCCTGGCCAGCGGCTCGGTGATCAAGGCCGTCGGCATGGTCTGCATCGGCCTGCTGCTGGGCATGATCGGCATCGACGTGAGCAGCGGTTCGACCCGGCTGACGTTCGGCAGCACCGACCTGTACGACGGTATCGATTTCGTGGTTATCGCGGTCGGCCTGTTCGGCATCGCCGAGATCGCAGTCAACCTGGAGTCCGGCGAGGCCAAGACCTCACTGGCCGGCAAGATCACGCGCCTGTGGCCCACCCGTGAGGATTTCCGCCGGGCCTGGCCGGCCACGTTGCGGGGCACGGCGCTGGGGACGTTTCTCGGTGTACTGCCGGGCGGCGGTGCAACGTTGAGCGCCTTCAGTGCCTATTCCCTGGAAAAGAAGATGTCGAAGACCCCGGGGAAGTTCGGCACAGGCCTGGTCGAAGGGGTGGCTGCACCGGAAGCCGCCAACAACGCCGGCGCGCAGTCTTCGTTCATTCCGCTGCTGACCCTGGGCATTCCGTCCAACTCGATCATGGCAATGATGCTCGGGGCCATGATGATCCACGGCATCACCCCCGGCCCGTCGGTCATCACCAACCAACCGGCACTGTTCTGGGGGCTGATCGCGAGCATGTGGATCGGCAACGTCATGCTGTTGGTCATCAACCTGCCATTGATCGGCCTTTGGGTGCGTTTGCTGCGGGTACCGTACCGTCTGTTGTTTCCGGCCATCCTGCTGTTCTGCTGCGTCGGCGTGTACAGCGTGAATAACCGCGGTTTCGACGTGGCTCTGGTGATCATCTTCGGTCTGCTGGGGTATCTGTTTCGCAAGGCCAAGTGCGAGCCCGGGCCGCTGTTGCTCGGCTTCGTACTGGGGCCGTTGCTGGAGACCAACCTGCGCCGCGCGCTGTTGATCTCTCAGGGTGACCCTGTCGTGTTGATCGAGCGACCCATCAGTGCCGTGCTCTTCGCCGCGTCCGCCATTCTGCTGGTGATGATGGTGCTGCCAGCGTTTCGCAAGAAGCGCGAAGAGGCCTTTCAGGACGAAGAGGTCTGAAGCGCTGAGGGGCCGCCGAGCGTCGACCGAGCACGCTTCAGCCGTTGAGATGGCGGCAGATGTGCTCGACGACGCAGGCCTCGACAGCGCCTTCGCTGGTGTCCTGGGCGAACGCTGCATAACTGGCGCAGACGTCACCCAGGCAGCCTCGGTACACCGCGACGACGCTGCGGGGCCCGGACCCGGTATGCCCTGCCAACACCACACCGCCGTCCACCGGACCGCGCATCAGCCCCAACGCATAGCCCGGTGCCCGCCAGGGTCTGCCGGCAATCGGGCCGCCCAGGGTGTGCGTTTCCTGCATCGCCTGCAGCAAGTCGCCAGGCAGCAGGTGTTCGCTGAACAGACGGTCAAGCAGCAGCACGGCCTGTGACAGCGGGCCGATCAGCAAGCCGTGATACACCCAGCCTGGGTCGTAGGTGGCGAGGCCGGTGCAGGCTTGCTGCAGATCGGCTCGATCGGTGGCGAAACGCACGTTGGCGATGCCCAATGGCAACAGCACGCGCGTGTGCACTGCATCGGCCAGCGGCAGGTCGGTGAAGCGCTCGATCAGCCTGGCTACCAGCAGGTAGCCGACGTTGGAATAACGCCAGCCCGCGCCAGGGCTGTAGCGAAGCCGATCGGCCTGCAAGCGCTGCAGCATCTCTTGCGCCGACCAGGCCGGCTCATGGTTGGCGACGGCGGTATGGTATTCAGTCAGCTCGGCATAGTCCGCCAATCCCGCCTCATGCCGCAGCAACTGGCGCAACGTGTAGTCGTGGCCCGTCAACGGCTCGTCCAGGTCCAGCCTCCCGTCACGGACCAGGGTCAGCGCGGTGGCGGCAAGCACCGTTTTGGTGAAGCTCCACCACGGCAGCATCGGCTCGGGGTGCTCTGCCAGCAGCAAGGGCTGGCCGTTGAGGACTGCGGAAATCAGCATGCTGGGCTCTTGGGTGAATGATTGGAGGGATGCGGCTTTGCGACTGGCGCATTGCCTGCGCCCGTCCTATGGTAGACCAGACCCGACCGCACTGTGCCTGAACTGTCTGGTCATCTGCGAGCATGTCGTGGAAATCGTGTGGAGTTTTCGAGCGACTTAGCTTTGCGACGGCAGCTTCGCTATCACCTTGATCTCGAAATCGAACCCATACAACCAGGTAACGCCCACGCAGGTGATGTTGGGGAAGGGGGCTTGTCCCCAGTATTCGGGCACCACTTCCCAGATGGTCTCGAATCGGGAATGCGGATCGACGATGAACACCGTGACGTCCACCACGTCATCGAATGTGCAGTCGGCTGCCAGCAGCACGGCGTTGAGATTTTTGAATGCCAGGCGCACCTGGTCCCGCAAGTCGGGCTCGGGCGAGCCGTCCTCGCGGCTGCCGACCTGGCCAGACACGAACAGCAGGCCATTGCTGCGAACGGCGGGGGAGTAGCGGTTGCGCTCATAAAGCGCCTGGCGGCCGGCTGGAAAAACGACGTCACGCTGGGTCATGGGATTGCCTCCTGGGGCGGGCCGGGTGACCCGTCATCTATCGTGCAGCCACAGTAGAGGCTTGTCAGGGCTGCATAAACGGGCAAGTCTGACCAGGACTGTTTGGGTTTTCCAAACAATGGCCAGTCAAGACGAGGTGCCGATGGACCGTTTCGATGCCATGCAGGCCTTCGCGCGAGTGGTGGAGACGGGTAGCTTCACCCGCGCGGCGCAGACCTTGCGCATGAGCAAGACCACCGTGACCCAGTTGGTGCAGCAGCTCGAAGCGCGCCTGAGGGTGAAGCTGCTGAACCGCACCACGCGCAGGGTCAACGTCACCGCCGACGGTGCCGTCTACTACGAGCGGGCGATACGCCTGCTGGCCGATCTGGACGATGCCGAAACCGGCCTTTCCAGCGCCGCGATCGCGCCGCGCGGCAGGCTGCGGGTAGACGTACCGAGCCCGTTCGCCAGCCATGTGCTGATGCCGGCCATGCCCGACTTTCATCGGCGCTATCCGGATATCCAGATCGACATGGGCGTCAGCGACCGCATGGTCGATATCATCGGCGAGAATGTCGACTGCGTTGTGCGTGGCGGTGAACTGACCGATCAATCGCTGATGGCGCGTCGCTTGGGCGACCTTCAGTTGGGGGTCTATGCCTCACCCGGCTACCTGCAGCGACTCGGCACGCCGCAACATCCCAGCGAGCTCGACGCCACGCAGCACCGCGTGATCGGCTTCCTCTGGGCGCGCACGGGCCGGGCGTTGGCCTACACGCTGCGCCGCGACAATCAAAGCGTCACTGTACGTGGCCAGCCGGTGCTTTCGGTCGACGACGGCAACGCCTACCTGGCAGCCGGTCTGGCTGGCATGGGTGTGCTGTGGCTACCCGAATACATGGCCAGGGCTCCGCGGGCCCGCGGCGAGCTCGTGCCTCTTTTTCAGGAGTGGCAGCTGGACACCATGCCGATGTACATCGCCTATCCACCCAACCGGCATATCAGTTTGAAGTTGCGGGTGTTCATCGATTGGGTGGTGGAGTTGTTGCCGTTCGAGGGGCCTGCGCCCGTGCCCCAGGCGAGCGCGCTCAGCCGATGATCACCGTACCCACCGCGATCACCGTACAGGCCAGCACCTTGCGCACGGTAAGGCTTTCACCGAGGAAAAAATAACCGATCAAGGCTGCAAACAGCACGCTGGTTTCACGCAGCGCCGAGACCATGCCCATCGGAGCGTCGGTCATGGCATAAATGACGATACCGTAGGCCAGCAGCGAGACCAGCCCACCGGCGGCTGCGGTCGCCATTCCAGGGCGCCAGGCGAACAGGCTGCGCGCGCCACGACGTGCGATGTACACCGCTGGCATCAGCACACCCCACAATGCACACATCCAGACGGTATAGGCCATGGGCGCGCCGGACAGGCGCGCGCCGATGCCATCGGTGACGCTGTAGGCCGCGATGAAGGCGCCTGTGCCCAAGGCGTAGGGCAGGCTAGGCACAGCGAGTTTGCCCTTGCTGAACGCCAGCAGGATGATCCCGCCCGAGACCAGAAAAATGCCCAACAGGGCACTGGCCTGGATCTGTTCCCCGGCGAACAGGGCTGCGCCAAGGGTGATCAGAATCGGCGACGAGCCGCGTGCTACCGGATAGGTCTGGCCAAGATCGCCCACCCGGTAGCTGCGCACCAGGAACAGGTTGTAGCCAACGTGCAGCACGCCCGACAGCACCGCATACGGCCAACTCGCCTGGGCTGGCGCGACCATGAACAAAGCCAGAGTGATGCAGGTGACCGCCACGGCCAGGCACATGACGGTCATGGACCACAGGCGGTCTTGGCCGCCGCGCAACAGCGCGTTCCAGCCGGCATGCAGCAGGGCGGCGAACAGTACGAGGGAGATGATGGAGATAGGCATGCGCCATGTTAGGCCGCCCATCAGTGGATGTAACAGAGAAGTCTGCTCATTGCGTCATGAGCGAAACCTCATGGGACATCACGATCGTAGGCCAGTTGTGCTTGCGTGGACTGCTCGCTCAACCACTTCCGGAATGAAACCACGTGGGGTTGGGTTTCGATACCTTTCGGGCAGACGAAGTAGTACGCCACCGGCGAGGGGAATGGCACCTCGAAGAGCCTGACGAGGCTGCCATCGGCGATCTGTGACTCGACGTGGCCGCTGCGAACCAGAGCAATGCCTTGTCCCAGCAGGGCAGCGTCAACGGTCATGTTGGTGTCGGCGAACCGCACATTTTCCTTGAGCGTGGAAATGCTCAGGCCGACGTGCTGGAACCACACTTCCCACCGTGGTACCAGATCGTTCCCGTCACGGGTCAGCAGCGGGTAGCGCAGCAACTCGCCAGGGTGCTGCGGCAGCCCGAAGCGCGCGAGCAAGGCGGGGCTGGCGACGGGGAAGATATGTTCGCGGAACAGAAACTCGGAGTAAAGGCCGGGGTAGTTACCGGTGCCCAGGCGGATCGCAACGTCAGGGTCGGTGCCGGAGAACTTGATTGCCGTATCGGTGGTGTCCAGCGTCACCAATATGTCCGGGTGCTGCTGGGCCAGACTCGGCAATCGCGGCAGCAGCCACTTCAGTGCGTAAGAGTAGGTGGTACTGACCTTGAGCCGCACTCTTCCCTTATGCTCCCTCAGTTCGGCGAGCATCGCCTCCAGGTCCGCGAAAAAACCACGGACGATGGGCGCCAGAGCCGCTCCGGCGGGTGTCAGGGTGAGCGACTTGCCCCGTTCGAACAGCTTCAACCCCCACAGATCCTCCAAGTGCCTGAGCTGATGGCTGACGGCGCTTTGGGTTACATGCAGTTCTTCGGAGGCCGAGGTGAAGGTGGCATGCCGCGTTGCCACCTCGAAGGCGCGCAGGCTGGCGGTTGGTGGCAAGTCTTTCATGGCAGGCTCATGACTGATGCACAGGTGGGCAATATGAGTGAATGCTCATGATAGGCGTCTGGCGGAAACGCATCAATGCACGGTCTGGGACTGTTGGGCAGGGATACCGCGCGCGTTGGTAAAACACAGTACGACGGGCCGTCTCTAAGCGGTTTCCAAGAAGATGGACCTGCAGTTGGACAAAGAGCGTAACCTGCCTCAGATCCCCGTCTCGTTGCCCACGAGGTGGGCCGAGATACAGAGCGTGAAACCTGACCCGAGAACGTTTCCATGCCGCCAAGACGCTTCGCCGCTCACGACATGGACTTCGATCTTGGCCCCGATGCCGCAGCCAATTGGTCTGACGTCATGCTCGAGCACCACGGCCTGTACTGCCGGTTCGACGACTCACGCGTGCAGGCTTCCACATCGAAAAGTTGGATGCTGGGCCACATAGGCCTGACCCAGGCCGACCTGGCGTGCGTCGTGCTGGCGCCGGTGGGCGAGGAGCGATCCTCGTGGCAGGGCGATTGGCTGTACTTGAAGCTGATGACGCAAGGGCATGTCGACATCGAGGAAGCCGGGCAGCAGCACCGATTCGATGCCGGGAGCATGTTTTTCATCGACCCCGAACGGTCTTTTTAAGAGTCTTTCACTGAACGCGCCCAGATGACGGTGCTGCGTATTCCCAAGAGCAATCTGCGCGAACGCGGGCTCAGGCATTCCCTGCCCAGGCCGGTGATTACCGATTCGAGCTCGGCCGACACGCGCGCCGCCCGCGCCCTCATTCACTGCATCGCACAGCAACAAGTAGCGCCCAGCCCCGTGATTCGCGATCTGATGGGTCGACAACTGCTGGAGTTGATCGACGCGTTACTAGGTGCTCCGGGGGACAAGGCCACTTCGCGCAGTGCGGAAGTCGTACTGCTGCGGGCCCGCCGCTACATCCACACATGCCTGGCGCACACTGGGCTGGATACTTCGGCGATCGCCGCCGCCGCGCACGTATCGGTCAAGCACCTGCAACACGTGTTCAGAAGCCAGGGCACTACCGTCATGGGTCATGTCTGGCACGTTCGCCTGCAGCACGCGCAGCGCTTGCTGAGCGCCAGACAGACGCTCACCCCCAGCGCTCAGGAAGTCGCCTGGCAATGCGGATTCGCGACCGCCGCCCACTTCAGCCGCGCCTACCGCGCCGAGTTCGGCATTTGCCCCTCGCAGGTCCGAGCCAGTACTCGCTGAACGCCTTTACCTTCGGCCTGCATTCTTCAAACGCATTGAAAAGCGCCTCACGGACAAGCAGCAAGCGCCTCTTGGGTAACGGGTCGGGGTTCTTCACGCCCTAGAATCGGTCGTGTCTTCGCAGACAGATTGTTTCCCGGCGGCTATGTCAGCGTCCTTGGTTGTACACCTGCACCTCCTTGCAATGGCTGGCAATGTCGTTCGTTGTCACCCGCTTGAGGGGTGTTCAAAGGCACCTACATGAACAGCTATACAAGCGCTATGCACACCGCAGACTTCTCGCGTCGTGTCGAACACAATCAACGTCAGTTGAAGGCCAGGCTGGCTGAGACCTATGACTACATCGTCTGTGGCTCGGGTACGTCCGGATCGGTGGTTGCCCGCCGCCTGGCGGAGAACCTCGACATCAGAGTATTGCTGATCGAGGCCGGTGGCACGGACGAGGTGCCCAGTGTCACCGATGCCAGCCAGTGGTTCGTCAACCTGGGCGGCGAACGCGATTGGCAGTTTCAGGCACAACCGAACCCGCATCTCCATGATCGAGCCATTCCCCTGTCCATGGGCAAGGTGCTCGGCGGGGGTGCATCGATCAACGTCATGGTCTGGTCGCGCGGTCACAGCAGCGACTGGGACTATTTTGCCAGGGAGGCTGATGATCCAGCCTGGAACTACGCTTCGGCTCTGGCAACCTTTCGACGTATCGAAGACTGGCAAGGCGCACCGGATCCGCTGAGGCGCGGCACGGGAGGGCCGGTTTTCGTCCAGCCTGCGCCAGACCCCAATCCGGTTGCACCGGCCATGCTGCGCGCCGCCGCATCGCTTGGCCTGCCGGTCTACGACGATCAGAACGGCGCCATGATGGAGGGGCCCGGAGGCGCCGCGTTGGCCAATCTGTGCCTGGACGACGGCCGTCGCCGTTCGATCTTTCGCAGCTATGTGTACCCCTTGATGGCTCAGCCCAACCTGACCGTGCTGACTCATACTCATGTGCTGCGGGTGTTGCTGGACGGTAAGCGGGCGGTGGGGGTGGAGGTGCTTCACGAGGGCAAAGTCATCAGGTTGGGGGCTCGACATGAGGTCGTGCTGTCTCTGGGCGCCATCAATACACCCAAGGTCCTGATGCTCTCCGGAATCGGCGACACGCGGCAGTTGAACGCGCAAGGTATCGATGTAGTTCAGAACCTTCCGGGTGTCGGTCAGAACTATCAGGACCACATCATGGTTTCCGGATGCATCTGGGAATATCAGCACCCCCAGCCACCGCGTAACAATGCCGGCGAGTCGACGTTCTTCTGGAAAAGCGATCCATCCCTGGATGTCCCGGACATCCAGACCTTTCTCGCTCAAATCCCCATAGCCACGCCCGAGGCCCAGGCCATGTTCCAGCCACCTGCGGCTGCGTGGTCGCTGCTACCTGGGCTGGTGCGGCCCAAAAGCCGGGGCGCGATCACCCTGGCGAGTGCCAATCCCATGGATGCGCCGCTCATCGACAGTGCCGCGCTGTCGGATCCCGAAGACCTGCAGGCCCTGGTACGGGCAGTCGAGTTTTGTCGCGAACTCGGCAACAGTTCGGCAATGGCACCGTTTGTACGGCGCGAAGTCATGCCGGGGGCCATGAGCCGCAAGGCGCTGGAGTCATTCGTGCGCAATACGGCCTCGACCGTCTGGCACCAGTCCTGTACGGCGAAGATGGGCAGGGATGCCATGTCCGTAGTGGATTCACAGTTGCGGGTCTACGGCATCAGCGGCCTGAGGGTGGCAGACGCCTCGATCATGCCGCGGGTGACCACGGGAAACACCATGGCGCCTTGCGTGATCATCGGAGAACGCTTGGGCAGTTTGCTGACCCAGACCGCGGAAGCCGAGCGCGAGACGGCAAGCGCCCGACCCATGGGTCGGGCGTTTGCCGTTCAGAGGGAGAGAGCCGTCGATTGACGGCCTGTGCGGCCTAGCCGAGGCAGCACTTCAGTCAGGCGAGTGATTCAAACGGTAACGTGCAGGCGAACCTCGATATTGCCGCGCGTGGCATTGGAGTACGGGCACACCTGGTGGGCAGCTTCGACCAACGCCTGGGCATCGGCCTGCTCCAGACCTGGCAGGTTGATGTTCAGGTCGATGTCCAGGCCGAACCCGCCCGGAATCTGGCCGATGCCCACCTGGGCAGTGATCGACGTGTCGGCCGGGATGCTGCGTTTGTTCTGGCCGGCGACGAATTTCAGTGCACCGATGAAGCAGGCTGAGTAGCCGGCAGCGAACAGTTGCTCGGGGTTGGTGGCTTCGCCACCGGCGCCGCCCAGTTCTTTCGGCGTGGCCAGCGCCACGTCGAGAATCTTGTCGCTGGAAACGGCACGGCCATCACGGCCACCGGTGGCAGTTGCGGTTGCGGTATAGAGAACGTTCATGGCTTTTTCCCATCGATGGCTGGAGGAGGTGCCGTCAGCCATGCATTCGCACGCTGACTGGCTGGGCTCAATCTATCGCGCTAATATTTAGTGCGCAAGATATATTTCGTGATGATGTCGTTTGCGTTGTGACGCTGGCTGCCAGGTGCCATGCCCGAAACTCGGCATGTCGCCGTTCAGTCGGATTTCCGTTCGCCAGGCTCGTCAGCGATATCGCCGCACTCACGGCCAATGCTCGCATTCAGGCTATCCCACAGCGCCATTATCTGATCGACCGCGGTGTCCAGCCTTGCAGCCGGCACACCGTCGCGCGCCAGGGTCGACAAGCCAAGCATGAAACTGTCGAACGTGGTGGCGAGCACTTCGGGGATCACCGTCTTCGTTAGTTCGCCAGTGCTGACGGCTCGCTCGACACACGCCACCAGACCGGCCCGGTTCACGTTTCTCGTACGCGCCAATGGCTCGGATATCGCCTTGCTTTCCTCGGAACATGCGCTCATGAGGCCCAACGCGACCAGGCACCCTCTGGGATGACCGGGCTCGCATTGCATTTTCGCCGAGCGGCGCAGGGTGAGCTCGATCGCCTTACGCGGCGGGAGGGTCGTATCGAACAGGCTTTCGGTGACTCGACCATGGGTGTCGAGATAACGCTCGATCACCTCATGGAACAGCGCCTGCTTGGAGCCGAAAGCGGCGTAGAAACTGGGCGCACTGATGCCGCCTCCGATTCTGGCCTTGAGCTGGCTCAACGAGGTGGCGTCGTAGCCATGCTCCCAGAACAGATGCATCGCTTGGGTGATTGCGGCATCACGGTCGAACGTACGCGGGCGTCCCATCTGTGCCATGTCGAGTCTCCTTCTGCAAGACTTAAATACTAACCGATACATAAGTCGTTGACCACTTCACGCTATCGCCTTATATTTATACCGATCAGTATATAAATCGAAGGGAGGAAGGCATGACCACATATGAGCGACACAGCGAAAAGCTTCCGCTTGGCGCATTGCTGGCTTTGGCGATGACCGGTTTCATCTGCATCGTCACCGAGACATTGCCGGCCGGATTGCTGCCGCAGATCAGCAGCGGCCTGGACGTCTCGCCATCACTGGCAGGGCAGATGGTCACCGTCTATGCATTGGGTTCGCTGCTGGCGGCCATTCCGCTGACCATCGCCACCCAAAGCTGGCGACGCAGAACGGTGCTGTTGATGACGATCGTAGGGTTTCTGTTGTTCAATTCCATCACTGCATGGTCTTCCAACTATGAGCTGACCCTGGTGGCCAGATTTTTCGCGGGCGTCTCCGCGGGGCTGGCCTGGAGTTTGATCGCTGGCTACGCTCGACGCATGGTGGTACCGCGACTGCAGGGCCGTGCGCTGGCGGTGGCGATGATCGGAACGCCGATTGCCTTGTCGCTGGGCGTGCCCCTGGGGACCTGGCTGGGCGGTTTCATGGGTTGGCGCATGGCCTTTGGATTGATGTCCGGGATGACCTTGGTATTGATCGTCTGGGTGCTGATTAAAGTGCCCGACTACCCGGGGCATTCGTCCTCGCAGCGGATGGCGTTGCGCGAGGTCTTTTCCACACCGGGCGTGCGCCCGGTGCTGGGCGTGGTGTTCACCTGGATGCTGGCGCACAACATTCTCTATACCTATGTCGCACCTTTTGTTTCCAAGGCCGGGCTGGCGAATGACGTGGATCTGGTCTTGCTGTCCTTTGGTGTGGCAGCGCTGGTGGGCATCTGGGCCACGGGACGGCTGGTCGAAGATCATCTACGAAGAACAGTCCTGGTCAGTTTGGCCACCTTTGCGGCGGTCGCGGTCTTTCTCGGCGTGTTCTCGGCGTCGGCGTTGGCCATCTATGTCGGCGTTGCGATCTGGGGGCTGACGTTCGGTGGTGCCGCGACGCTGTTGCAAACAGCGCTGGCCGACTCGGCAGGCAGAGGCGCTGACGTCGCGCTGTCGATGAATGTCGTGGTGTGGAACAGTGCGATAGCGGGCGGCGGGTTACTGGGTGGCGTGTTGCTGGGCCACTGGGGCGTGAGTTCCTTTCCCTGGGTGTTGCTGGTGCTGGTATTGATCAGTCTGGGCATCGCCGCGCAGGCTCGGGTGCATGGCTTCGTTGGAGGAACCAGGGCGTCTGGCCAGATGGTCAGTGGTCACTGATGCACGGGCTGGGCGAGCAGGGGGCGCCGCGCCTTGAACGCCCCTGTGACCTGGCGCTCCGAGCTCAGGGCTTCAAGGCAGCGCTGACGGACTGTGCAATCGGTGTCGTGGGGCGCCCCAACAGTTGGCTCAACTGCCGGTTGCCGTCGTACAGATCGCCTTTGGCTGCCGCTGCATCCGAGTCAGCCAGCATCGCCGCCAATTCATCGGGTAATCCAATGCTGACGAGGGCCTCTTTATACTGCGCCTGCGGCAAGTCGTTATAGGCAACCGCCTTACCCGATTGCTGCGCCACTTCTGCGGCCAACTCAGTCAAGGTGTAGCTGTCGTCGCCGGCCAGTTCGTAGATCTTGCCGGCCTGGCCGTCTTGGGTCAGCACACTCGCGGCGGCCTCGGCGTAGTCCGCCCGAGCCGCCGAGGAGATTCGACCTTCCTTTGCGCTGCCCAGGATCACGCCATGCTCGACAGCCGATGCAACGCTGGCGGTGTAGTTTTCGTTGTACCAGCCATTTCGCAAAAGCACATGGCTCAAAACGGATTCGGCCAGTGCCTGTTCGGTATCGCGATGCTCCGCTGCCAATCCCAATGTCGATGTGTCTGCGTGCAGCAAGCTGGTGTAGGCCAACAATGCCACGCCTTCTGCCTGCGCGGCGGCGATAACGGCGCGGTGTTGTGCACGGCGCTGTCCAACCTCGCTGGAGGAGATCAGCAACAGGCGGTCAACACCTCTCAACGCGCTGGCCAGGGTTTCAGGCTTGTTGTAATCCGCCGCTCGGATCTCGATGCCTTTGGCGCGCAGATCGGCTGCCTTTGCCGGGTCGCGTACCAGCGCGATCAGCTCGGCGGGATTGACGGTTTTCAGCAGCGAGTCGAGGACCAGGCGGCCCAGTTGGCCATTTGCACCGGTAATAGCAATCATGGAAGCACCTTCGTTCGGGTTAGAGACCGACCGATGCTAGAATATAAGCTTACGAAAAGTAAGTACATACATAAAGGTAAGTGCAATGGTTGATCTCGAATCCGCTTCCCATACGTTCTCCGAGAAAGTCCGCCGCGGTGAAGTGCTGCAGGCCGATTGTCCGTCTCGGGAAATCCTCCAGCACATGACCAGTCGATGGGGCGTTCTGGTAATGGTGGTCTTGTTGGGAGGCACGCATCGATTCAGCGAACTGCGGCGCAAGATCGGCGGCGTCAGCGAGAAGATGCTCGCCCATACGCTGCAACGGCTGGAAGGGGATGGACTGGTGCTGCGCGTGGCCCGGCCAGTGGTGCCACCGTATGTCGAGTACAGCCTGACGCCACTGGGGACGGCGGCGGCTGCGAAACTGGAGATCGTCGTTGATTGGATCGAGGACAATCTGTCTGCGATCCTGGCGTTCAGGCGAGCGCACGAACCGGGTGATGAAGGCCAGGCATGACTTCGGGCAGGCCCTATGAGCTCTGGGTGTCGACCTCAAGCTCGGTCAGCAAGCCTGACATCGCCTCCCTGAGTCGTTCTTCATTGCGCCGGTAGTAGGTCCACTTGCCAACCTTGCTGGCCTCGACGAACCCTTGGTCGAGCAAGGCCTTGAGGCAGATCGAGGTGGCCGGCTGCGAGAGGCCGGCCTTGTCCTGAATCAGGCTGGCACAGACGCCATGCACACTGAAATCGTACAGCTGGCTGTAGCCTTCGAACGAGCGATGGGGGTCCTTGAGCCAGGTCAGAACGGCCCGTCGCGTAGGGCTGGATAGAACCTTGAGTGCCTCGTTCAATGCCGTCATTTCGCTGCCTGACCCTTTTGACCGGCGGGAGTGATCCCGCCGAGGAGTGGCTATTTTAGGGCGTCGCGAAGGGATAGTCGACGTAACCTGTCTCACCGCCGCCGTAAAGCGTGGCGTAGTCGACGGGATTGAGCGGCAGGCCCTGTTCGAATCGCTTCGGCAGATCTGGGTTGGCGATGAACGTGCGACCGAAACCGAACAGGTCGCCATGGCCGTCGGCAAGCACGCGCTCGGCCTTTTCCTGAGTGTAGCAACCCGAGTACATGATCGGCCGGGTGAACGTCTCGCGCAGCGCCTTGCGAAACGACTCGGGCAGTTCCGGGGCGTTGTCCCAGTCGGCCTCGGCAATGGACAGGTAACCGATACCCAGCTCATTCAACATGGCCGCTGCCTGGATGTAGGTAGCCTGCGGGTCGCTTTCTACCAGGCCCAGGTAGACGCGTTCCTCAGCGGTTGTCTCGAACAGCGGCGCAAAACGTACGCCGACACGCTCGCTGCCGAACACCGAGATCACCGCTTCGGTGACCTCGCGCAAGAAGCGCAGGCGATTGTCCAGCGAACCTCCGTATTCATCGGTGCGAAGGTTGGTATGTTCCGAGATGAACTGATTGAGCAGGTAGCCATTGGCCGAATGCAGTTCGACGCCGTCGAACCCCGCTTCCCTGGCGTTGACTGCCGCGACGCGATACAACTCGACCAGCGCCTGGACCTCCGCAGTTTCCAGGGCCCTGGGCATGCTCGGGTCGGCCAGCGCACCGGCGTCAGGACCGGTTTCGATGAAGACCTTCACGGCCGTTGCGCGAATGGCGGAGGGGGCGACGGGGGGCTGGTTGTCAGGTTGCAGGCTGTCATGAGACACGCGCCCGACATGCCACAGCTGACAGAAAATCACTCCGCCTTGTTCATGGACGGCCTGGGTGACCTGCTGCCAGCCAGCGATCTGTTCCTGGCTGTAGATGCCTGGTGTCCAGGCATAGCCCTGGCCACGCGGCTCTATCTGAGTGCCCTCGGTAATCATGAACCCGGCACTGGCGCGCTGCCGGTAATAGTCAGTCATCAAGGCATTGGGCACGTCCCCGGGCTGGGTACTTCTGGACCGCGTGAGCGGGGGCAGGGCAATCCGGTTCTTGAGGGTCAGGCCACCGAGTGTGAGGGAGGTGAACAGGCTGGAGTCGATCATTTCAGTTCCGTAGGACAACGAGAGTAGCTTCACATTAACACATTCGAATGTGTTTATGTGATGCGTATCGATATCCATGAGAAGCACGCGCTAGCTCGCCTTGGATGCAACCCCAGGCACCTGCGCGCGCGTGACCAGCGCGATACCGACACACACCAGCACCAGGGCTGCCAAATTCTTCCATTCGAAAATGCTCTCGCCGAGGAACACCGCCGACAGCGCGGCCCCGAACACCGGCACCAGGAACGCGAACACACTGACCCTGCCGACGGGGTTGTATTTGAGGAGCAGGCTCCACAGCGTGAACGCCACCGCTGACAGCAGGGCCAGGTAGATGAGTAGCAGGGTCGATGTGGCTGTCATGTGACCCAGGGTTCCGCCGGTCGTGTACCCGCCCACAAGCAATGCCAGGCCACCAATGGCCAGCTGCCAACCCGTCATCACCATCGCATCCATACGGTGGGAGACATATTTGCCATAGATGGACGCCGCCGACAGCACGAAAGCGGCGATCACGATGAAGCCCTCCCCGTGCACGGACGGCAAGGCATCGAGCGGACCCGCGCCGGCGTTCACCGTCAATACGCCGGCAAATCCGAGCAGGCAGCCCACGCTCTTGCGCGTGGACAGTTTGTCGTTGTGGTAGACGAAGTGCGCCAGCAGCACGCTGAAGAAGGTGGTGGTGGCATTCAGAATCGACGCGCGGACGCCCGTCGTGTAGGCCAGGCCAATGTAGAAGAACACGTATTGCAGCCCCGTTTGCACCAGGCCCAGCAGGGCCACCTGGCCAAATGTGCGTGGGCTCAGGCGCAAGACAGGTTTGCCCATCATGACCGCCAGCAGCAACAGGCACAGGCCGGCCAGGAGGAAACGATAACCTGCGAAAATCAGCTTGGATGGCACGTCGTTCGGGGCAATCTGCAGCAACTCGTAGCCGTTCTTGATCGCCGGGTAGGAGCTGCCCCAAAGGGCGCAACACAGGGTAGCCAAAAGCAATACGGTTCTGGGGTCGGAAAGAAACTGCGACACGGGACGCGTGGCGGATGCGTTCATGGGTGGCTCGTCATAGGGTAGAAGGAAGGGCGTCGCCGCACATGCCTGTCTGTGCGGCTGGGTAGGGTTTGGCTACTGGGGAGCCTGTAGCGAGACCAGCCCGGTTGCTACGAGGTGAAAGTCGTTCCACGCGTGTTCACGAACAGCGAGTAGATCGAATGACTGCTGGCCATGAACAGTCGGTTGCCTTCCCGTCCGCCAAAGCACAGGTTTGCGCAGCGTTCTGGCAGCGAAATGTGTCCGATCGCCTTGCCTTGGGGGTTGAACACGCGCACGCCGTCCAGTTTTTCCAGGTCGGCCTTGGGATCGCCATTGCCGCCCCAGCCGCACCACAGGTTGCCTTCTTCATCACATTCGATTCCGTCGATGGCGGCGTAGTCGAGCCCCTCGATATGCTTGCGGCGCTCGCCCAGGGTGCCGTCGTCCTTGACCGCAATGGCCCAGACCAGGCGGTTGGGTTTGGCCCGGCCTTCGACGACGTACAGGGTTTTTTCATCGGGGGAGAAGCACAGGCCGTTGGGGCCATCGAGGTTGTCGATGACCCGAGTGACCTTGCCACTGTCGCCGTCGATGCGGTAAACGCCATGGGGTTGAACCGGCGTGACCTTGTGGCCTTCGTAGTTGTTGTGGGTCTGAAAAGGCGGGTCGGTGAACCAGATCGAGCCGTCGCTTCTACAGACGATATCGTTGGGCGAGTTGAAGGGCTTGCCATCGTAGCTGTCGGCCAGCACGGTGAGCGTTCCGTTGTATTCGGTGCGCGTGACCCGGCGACCCTCGGCAGTGGTGGTCGACCCTTCGCAGACCAGCAAACGCCCTTGGCGATCGCGGCACATGCCATTGGAAAAGTTGGCGTGCTCGCGGTACACGGAGAAGCCCTCGGTGACTTCGTCCCAGCGCATGATGCGATTATTGGGAATGTCACTGACCAGCAAGTAGCGGCCATCGCCCACCCAGACCGGGCCTTCTGCCCACCGCATGCCGGTGGCGAGCTTTTCCACGCTGGCGTTGAACACACGCAACGCCATGAAGCTATCGTCGAGGGCGTGAACCAACGGGTCGGGGTAGCGCGAGCTCAGTGGTTCGGCGGCATCCGACAGTTGGGGCAGGGCGGCGGCGCCCATTGTCGCCAGCGAGGCAGAGACGGCGAGGGACTTATGCAGGAAGCTGCGGCGGGTGTTGCCTTGAGCAGTGCGTTCAGGCAAGGCGGACAAGGTCGAGTCCATGTAGCGATCTCCGTGATCTTGTTTTTTTTGGAGATGCAGTAATACCGCGTGATAAGACATCGTACAAGTTTGTATGAGCTATGCCGGTAGTGCGCCGGTGCAGCCTCGCCTCACATCCGATGCTGAGCAAGCAAAAAATCCACGAATACCCGCAACCTGCAGCATCAATCCGCCCGATACCGCAACGCCTCGACCAGCAACGCAAACGCCGGCGACGCTTGCCTGCGGCTTGGGTAATACAAGTGGTACCCCGGGTGCCAGGGGCACCAGTCTTCGAGTACGACCTGCAGTTGCCCGCTGGCAATGTAGGGCGCAGCCATGTCGTCTGGAATGAAGCTCAAGCCGAACCCGTCCAGGGCGGCGTCGAGCAGTTGGTACGCGCCGTTGTAGATGACCTGTCCAGACACCCGCACGTTGAGGGTTTCATCGTCCTTTTCGAACTCCCACGCATACAGTCCGCCGTGAGTGGGCAGGCGCAGGTTGTTGCACAGATGGTTGGGCAGGCAGCGCGGTGTGACCGGGCGCTCGCGTCCGGCGAAGTAGGCCGGTGAACCCACCACGAGCATGCGCATGTCGGGACCGATGCGCGTGGCGATCATGCCATCGGCGACGGCCTCGCCCAGTCTCACGCCGGCGTCGAAGCCCTGGGCCGCGATGTCGACGAAGTTGTACTCGCAACACACTTCTATCGAAATGTCGGGGTACCTGGGCAGGAAGGTTTTCAGCACCGGGCGCAAAACCAGTTCCAGAGCATGGTCCACGGCGTTGATGCGGATGTTACCGGCGGGACGGTCGCGCAGTTCGCTGAGTGCCGCCAGCGCAACTTCGATATCGGCGAAACTGGGGCCAACCGTGCTGATCAATCGCTGGCCAGCCTCGGTGGGGGATACGCTGCGGGTCGTGCGCGTCAGCAGTCGCAAGCCCAGGCGCGCTTCCAGGGCTCGCACCGTGTGGCTGAGCGCAGACTGCGAAACGCCAAGCTTGCCGGCGGCCTTGGTAAAGCTGCGCTCCTTGGCAACCGCGAGGAAGGCAAGAAGATCGTTGGCATTGTCGCGAAGCATTCATGAGTCCAGTTCATTTATCCATGCTGATTATAGTGGCTAATCAGACGGACATCTAACGGGTAGATTGGAGTTCTTCGGCAAAGCACAGGAAGATTCTTGGTGAAATCACTCGCAGCCGCCGCGCTCTCATTGTCCTTGTTAACGTTTGAAAGCAAAGGAGCCCAGCCCATGAATGGCACTCACTCCCTCAATGTCACCGTAACGCCCGCAGGCTCGCAGCCGTCCGCGGTCGGGCCCGCCGAGTACTTTACCGGCAAGGTTCGGGTCGATGCCCCATTCAAAGGCACCGACGGCGCTCGCATCGGCGGCGCCACGGTCACTTTCGAGCCCGGCCCGCGTACCGCCTGGCACACCCACCCGCTGGGCCAGACGCTGATCGTGACCGCAGGTGCCGGCTACGTTCAGCAGGAGGGCCAGGGCCGCCAGCTGATTCGCCCCGGTGATACCGTGTGGATTCCTCCCCAGGTGAAACACTGGCACGGCGCACGGCCCGATACTGGCATGAGCCATATCGCCATTGCCGAGGCACTGGACGGCAAGGTGGTGGATTGGCTGGAGCAGGTCAGCGATGCGGAGTACGGCCAGGCGCAGTGAGGCCAATGTCCAGCGTGCATTGGCAACAATCGCCCGTGCACCGAACGGCTGCTGACTGCAAACCCGACTTGCTATAAAATCGATGCCAAAGTGCCATGCCGTTCGACGCTCAGTCGACCACCGGACAGCGGCACGTCTTTGCTCTGACAGGGCACATCGATAGCAAAGGCGGGGAGCCTTGGTATGCCGCTCAGTCGCCAGGAGTTGGGGAGAAGTTTCGCGCGCCGTATCTACGGGCCGCGCTCGATAGGGTGCCTGCTCAGTGCGCTCTTCATCGGTGCAGTGTTGCTGGATCAGCCCGGCACGCTCACGTGGGTATGGGCAGCGATGTTGGCCAACCTCGTGGCCTGGCCCACCGGTGCGTACCTGCTCGCACGCAATGCCTCGGATCCCTTCGCTGCCGAACAGCGCAACCTCATGCTGGACGCCCTGTTCGCCGGCGGCTGGGCAGGGCTGATGGCGTTCAACCTGCTGCCGTCGGTGCTGCTGCTTGCCATGGTAGCCATGAACGCGATGGCCGCAGGCGGTTGGCGCCTGTTACGGGCCAGCGTTGCGCTGCAGGTTGTGGGTGTGCTTATGGCGCTGAGCCTGAATAGGTTCGAGTTGTCGATGGCGACCACGGCGCTGCAGCAACTGGCCTGTCTGCCGATGCTGATCATCTACCCGCTGATCGTGGCCCGCGCCAGCTACGGCGTTTCGGTGCAACTGGCAGTGCACAAGAAGGCCTTCAAGCTCATCAGTAAACTGGACGGCATGACCCGCCTGCTCCATCACGCTTCGTGGAGGGAAAAGCTGGACGAAATCTTTCCTCGCTGCAGGAGGGGCGAGGTAATGGCGATGCTGGCCTTGATCGACATCGACAACTTCAAGCGCATCAACGATGAGCACGGTCATCTGGTGGGCGATGCCATCATCGGCCGCCTGGCCAACCTGCTGCGTTCAGGGCTGGGGACCTCTGCAGTGCCGGGACGCTACGGCGGCGACGAGTTCTGTTTGCTGCTGTTCGATGTCAGCGTCGCGGAAGCGACCCGGCAGTTGGACGACATTCGCCAACGATTCGCCGACTGGGCTGACCTGACCGTGCCCGTAAAAGTGACCCTGAGCATTGGCCTGGTGCCTTACTCCCATGAATATGCCAGCGAACGAGATTGGATAAAGGCCACGGACGAAGCACTATACCGAGCCAAGCGCAGTGGCAAGAATCGGCTTTGTGTGCAGCCGTGGCCGGCCAGCGTTGAGGGCTGATGGCTGCAGCGGGGTCGTACCTACTCGGCCCCCACCGCAAACTCGGGAAGCACATACTCCTGCAGTTCCGCAATCACCTCCAGCGCCGGGCGCCGTGTTGGCTTGAGGTTCAAGGCAACATGGTTGACGCCGGCATCGCGTTGGCGCGCGAAGAAGGCCTTGAGGGCATGACGGCCGCCGCGCAGCACTCGACCGGTCTGCAACGGTGCGTTGGCATCGGTATCCAGGTCGAACATCGCGCCATAGCCGAACGGTACGAAACCACGCGACGCGGTCACTTCACGCCAGTGCGGCACCACCTCCGACATACGCTGGGCATCGCCATGCCAGATCCAGGCGTCGACGTGTTCGCCCAGCCACTCCAGGCTCTGGCCGGCACGGCCAATGGCGATGATGGGGATGCGTGACGCCGCAGGCTTGGGCACCAGGTCGATATCGCCGCGCAGATGGCCGAAGTGTTCGGTTTTCAAGCGCGGGAAGGACACCGAGGTCAGGGTCTTGATCAAGGCCACCGCTTCGCGATAGCGCTCCACGCGCGTGGCGAAGTCGACCCCGAAGGCCGGGTACTCGGTTGGCCGGTCACCGGAAGCCATGCCGGCCAGAAAACGGCCGCCCAACAGTTGGTCGGCGGTGGTGATCTGCTTGGCGGTGATGACCGGCTCGCGCAGGGGCGTAACGAACCCGGCCGTGCTGATTGCGATCCGTTTAGTGAGCGCGGCCAGCCAGCCGGCGTACACCAGTGGGTCGAGCACCTGGCCGGTGTCGCCGAACGACGGGTCGTAGAACGGCACATCGCGCAGCCACAAGGCTGCAGCGTCACTGCGGTCGAGGCTTTGTACGATCTCGGCCTGATCGGACAAATCCGGAAAGGGGCTGTCGGGGTAGCCACTGGCCGGGGAAATGAAACCAATGGTCAATTGACCGTGTTGGAAGGTGCGGCTGAACGCGTCGTGGCCAGCCAGGTCGTGCGATTGATTGTCCTGATTCACAGTGCCTGCCCCAAGATCCAAGAGATGACACCAGTCTAACGCTCGGCCTGATGCCTGTTTCCGACCTTTTGGATCGACACTGATGAATAACTTTCCTCAATCGGCGCTGAAAATCGACCCGAGATACACTGATGCCAAAGAGACATCACCTGCTCTGTAAAGTTCAAAACCTTTACAGAAATAAATATATGTACAACTTTCTGTAAAGTTCTTTGGATCGCTACCGATACGCACGTTTGACCACAGAACAATTGTGCGCAGCCACATGGGCCGAACAGAGCCCAGGCGTCGGAGAAATGGACCGTTCTCACCCCAAGACCCATTACGAACCGTCCCATTTCGGGCTGTGAGAACCTCATGAACATCCTTGCTCCTGCCGTAGCACTGGCCAACCGATTACGCTTTCCGACGAAATTTGCAGTACTGGCCATCATCGTCCTGATTCCCCTGGCGCTGCTGGGCACCCGTTTCATCATTCAAATCAACGACAGCCTCGCGGTCATCCGTTCGGAGCAAGCAGGCCAGCGTTACCTGCTGGACGTCACGCCCGTCTTGCGCTTGTCCATGCTCCAGCGCGCCTTGAGCAATCGTCTGCTCAGCGGCGATTCGACTGCGCAAGCCGATGTACTGGCCAACCAGGCGAAGCTGGAGGACGCATTCTCGAAGCTGGCCGCCACGGACCGCGAGTTCAACGAGCCACTGGAAACCGGTGACCGCGTGCAGGATCTGCACGCAGCAGCCACGCGGCTGATGGCGCAGGCCAAGCCGGGCGCCGACCAGAGCGGCGTGTTCGACGCGTGGAACGACCAACTCACCGAGACGTTGAATTTTGTCTACTACGTGTCGGCCACGTCGGGGATGGTGCTGGATGAGGATTACGCATCGCTGTTCATGATCGACCAGAGCACCTTGCGCCTGCCCCGCCAGATCAACATCGTCGGGCAACTGCGTGGGCTCGCCAGCGGCCTGCGTGAAGGGCAGGTGTTGAGCCCGGCTACGCGCGGCGTGATCAAGTCGATGCTCAAGAACGAACTGCTGATCCACAAGGAACTGCAGCAAAGCCTGGCCTTGCTGCGTCGCCGTGAGCCTGCGCTCGCCGATCGGATCCAGGCACCCATCAGCAGCGCTTTCGCAAGCCTTGAGGGCTTCCGTGCGGACCTCGAGGCAGTGACGTCCTCTACCAGCGATACACTGGGCAACGTGCAGAACGTACCCGCCAAGGGCAATGCAGTGGTGGCTGAGTTGTACAAGGCCCAGGACACCCTGCAGGTGGAGTTGCTCAATCGGCTGCAACACCGTGTCGAGGAGAAGAATGCCCAACGCCAGTTCATCATTGGCATGTTCGCGCTCGTCGGCTTGCTGCTGGTGTACGTATTCTGCGGCATCTACAGCGCCATGCGCCGCACCATTCAGGATGTTCTGTTGGCCACCCGGCTCATTGCCCAGGGCGACCTGAGCACGCGCGTGCAGGTCCGCGGCAAGGATGAAATGGCCGACGTAGGCAACAGCCTGAATCATATGGTGCAGGCTTTCAGTGCTTCGCTGGCTCAGGTCGAGCGCAGTTCGCAGTCGGTTTCCGAGGCCGCCACGCGCATGGGTGTGTCCATCGACCGCGCCAAACGCTCGATGAATACCCAGCAGAGCGAAACCGAACAGGTGGCCACGGCCATCAACGAAATGACCACCAGCGTTGCCGATGTCGCGCAGAACACCGAAGGTGCTGCCCACGCGGCCGAACAGGCCAGCCAGTCTTCCCATGCCGGGTTGGCGCAGATGCACGAAACCAAGGTCACCATCGAGGCCTTGGCCGACGAAGTGGCGCGCAGCGCGCAGAAGGTCTCGGCGCTTGCCCAGCACAGCCAGCAGATCGGTGGGGTCATCGAAGTGATCCGCAACATTGCCGACCAGACCAACCTGCTGGCCTTGAACGCCGCCATCGAAGCCGCCCGTGCGGGTGAGCAGGGCCGCGGCTTCGCGGTGGTCGCCGACGAGGTGCGGACCTTGGCATCGCGTACGCAAAACTCCACCGAAGAGATCCGCCGCATCATCCAGGAACTGCAATTGGCCACCGCGGCTGCCGTCGAGCAAATGAAGGCTGGCAAGCAGCGCGCCCAGGAATGCCTGCAGTCCGCGGATGCGGCCTCGACCAGCCTGGATGCCATCAGCGATGGCGTCGAGCAGATCGTCGGCATGAACACCCAGATCGCCAGCGCGGCCGTCCAGCAGCATGCCGTGTCGGAGGACATCAATCGCAACGTGACCGAGATTCGCAATGGCAGCCTAGCGTTGATGGAAGGTATCGAAGACAACGCCGTGACCGCAGAAGAGCTCTCGTTGCTGGCGACGGAGCTGCGCACCGTGGTGGCGCGGTTCAAGCTATAGGAAGGCGCGCCGGGGAGCGCCGATCAGTGCCCAGGGGCAGATCGGCGCGCTGTGGTCTATCAGCGCTGACGGTCGCAGCGCTACAGGGATGCAGCCAGCTTGGTGGCCGCATCCAGAGCGGCATTAAAGCTGGCCTCGGCCGTTGCGGCATCGCCCAGCGTCGCTTCCGACTCCACCGTGTCGATGGCTGGAATGCCGACCATCCGTGCCCAGGTCCTGAGGAATGCAACCTGATGGTCGTAATCCTCGGTGGGATAGTCCTCGCCCAGCACCACTCCGCGGGTGGCGAGTACCACCACCTTCTTGCCCTTGAGCAGGCCGCACATGCCCTGTTCATCGAAATCGAACAGCACGCCGCGCTGTGACACCGAGTCGATCAGGTGCTTGAGACGGTAGGGCACACCGAAATTCCACATCGGCACACTGAAGACAATTACATCGGCGCGATGGAAGCGCTCGCCCAACGCGTGGATCTGTTTCCACACGGCTGCCTGTTCGGCAGTCATTTCCACGCCTTCGAGGTCGGCGTACTTGGCATTCAACGCAGGGCCGTCGAAAGGCAGCAGATCGGTGGTCCACACATCCAGCACGTCGACGGTGGCGTCAGGCTGATGGGAGGCGACGGTTTCCAGGTAGCGTGCGGCCAGTTTCAGCGAGGCGGAACGCTCGCCACGCGGAGAGCTGGCAATGTGAAGAATATGCATACAGGGGTTTCCTATGTGGCGCAGCTGCGCGGGGTTTCGATTTAGTCCTGTGCGCGAGCGCCGATGTTCAATTCTGCAAAGCGTACCGTCGGCAGTGCTCCAGGTACCCTTGCTCATGACTGCCCACCAGATGAACCACGCTGGACCACAGCCAGGACGGCGCGTCCAGCGTGTTCGAGCGATTGGTCTGTAGCTCGCGCATCCAGTCAGCCCTGGTCGAAAGGTCCATCTGCCGGGCGTGAGCGGCGCCCACGACCCTGGCCAGGTAACTCGCCGCGCGCATGGCCTCGGTTTCGCTCAACTGGTCGAGCTCAAGCTTCATGTCCTGAGGCAGCAGTTCACGAATGAAGAAGCCATGGTCGAGCATCCGCGTGGCCAGCATCCGATTGCCTAGGCCCGGAGACAGATGCCGGGCGCCTTCGACCACGCGCCGGCCGTTATCGCGCGGCATGCCTGCGCGAACCGTGCGCGGTGCTGCGGCAGCGACCGCTTCCTTGACGTCCAGGAGACACAGTTCCTGGTCATCGTCGTCGCCCACGCCGAGCAGCACGGCATAGCGCTTGAGGCCCAGGGAGCTGCAACCCTTGACCCAATAAGCCGAATCCAGCAACTCGACACTGTCACTCCCCGAGCGGCCCTTGAGGGACGTGACCAGGGCATGGATCTCGTCGGTGGCGCACAAGGTCTTGATGGCGCTGCGCTCGGTTTTGGAGAGCGCCCAGAAATGCTTGCCCAACGGAATCGTCGGACGCATGTCTTCGATGCGTTCCTGCGCCAGATGCTTCCACGTACGCTGCACAGCGCTGCGCATGCCAGCCTTGACCTGCGCGGGACGCTGCGGCTGTTCTTCCTGGTTGTTCTCGAAGGCTTGCTCGTAGCCCACCATCATCTCTTCGAGCATGCGCGCGGTGGCCACGCCGGGCAGGTCCGAGCCGCGAGCGGCGGTCGCCAGCGACAAGCCGAGCCGGACCAGGTCGTGGACAGGGTTGCCGATCACCGTCTGGTCCAGGTCGCGGATATGGATGTCGATGCGACCCTTCAAATCGCCGGTCGGCCCGAGGTTGCCGGCGTGACAGTCGCCACAGATCCACACCGGCGGCCCACTGGGCAAGCGCCGACCGGACTGGGACTGCAGCCATTCATAGAATTGCACGGTGCTGCCGCGCACATAGGCATGCGCGGATCGGGCCATCTTCAAATTGCGCAGTTGCTCGAGGGGTTCCAGGCGTGCGGCAGGACGGGGCGTTTTCATGGAATAGTCTTTGGGGGAAAGACTATGGAGTGGTTATCCGAGGTGCATGTTTCAAAATGTTTCTAGTTTTTTATCCGGGCAAAAACACGACGAGAGGAGCATATGGCTTTGGCAGACGCTGAGCCGTTCTATGCCGGCAGGTAGCGGGCCACCGGCGCAGATGGGTGCAGGGTTCATCCAATACGCGTGGGCTTGGATTCCTCGATGAATACATCTGGCTTGGTATGGAAGCGCTGTGCCAGCGCATAGGCCATCTTGTGGCTGATGGGGCGCGTCCCGGCCAGCACCTTTGACACCACATGCTTATCGCCAATTTCGGGCAAATCCGAACCGGTAAGCCCCAGCATCTCCATGAAGTCACGCAACAGCTGCACGGCAGTGCTGGTGGGTTTCAAATGGGCGTTGATGGCCTCGAACTGCTGCGAATCACGCTCGTAATTCAGAAGCGCATCCTCGAGCTCGACCAGTACCTGCTCTTCATACTTGTTCAGGGTGTGGCCATCAGTCAGCTCGTCGAGCAACGCAGACGCACGCGCGTATTCAGCGGGGCTATGGATGCCGCCAACGAACGACTCACGTAGCTGCTCAACCAATACTTGAAGGCTTTCCAAGGCAGCACGGATGCTTTGAGGATCTTGAAGTACGGTGGTCATGGTTTCGCCCCTTGGTTGTTTCTGGCATACCAGTTATTTGCAGCGTCATATTCAGCATGGGTATAGATGTGTTTGACGTAGAGCTTTTGCCGCTTGTAATTGACGCCTGCGATCAATCTCAATTGGTTGCCGCCGATATCGATCACAACCCACCCCACCTGTGCCCGGGGCTTGAATAGATCCAACCGGCTCACAAACAGGTCTGCCAGATCGTTGTAACAGCTGGGTTCCAATGCACACAGAATTCGATAGCAGGCTTTGAGGGCAGTGGCGCAGGTAGGGTGCCTACGGCATGCGTCGTCAAATCGATCCTTCTTCAGGACATCCATATGTTTTCCTGGCGTTTATCATCATGATACGCCAGTTGTCATTTTTGGCAACTTCAAGCCGGCCGTAGCAGTGATGTGCAAGCTAGGGCCCCAAGCATTTGCATGTCAGCCATCAACCCTATGACGAGCCAAGTCGGAACTGCTCTCAACGCGGCCCGGACGGTGGCGGCTTTTGCCCGGTACTATCCGCTTCGGGAACTGCACAACTGCCGTTCCTGCAGCGAGCACTGCCGTCCGGGTGGGGCAACCAGGCCAGATGCGGACGCCAGCGGCAGAACAGCCGATAGCCAACGTTGAACAGCGGCCTGGCCCAGCGCCAGGACAATGGCGCGGCCCATAGGCCAAGGCCCGCGGCGCGCCAGCTCCAGAGGGTCGCGTCCAGGCCGGTGACCCATGTTCCATCGCTGAAGCGGGCATGAAGCAACGACTCCATGTGCGCATGGGTGAAGCCCAAGGATTGAGCGTCGAACGCCGGATCGCTGATATCGATGAAATGCAGGCGTTCGGGCAAGGCACGCGCCCTCAGAACCTTGATCTCGTGGGCGCAGAGGGGGCAGTCACCGTCGAAGTAGAGGGTCAGCGGCCACTTTATGCTGTCGTGCATCGATGAGTGTCCTGGGTGGGTGTGCGAATGAAATGTCTGAAATCGAGCGAGGTGTGCTTGATTGGAATAGACACCCGGTTCTCCCTTTCACTCGTTTTTTTTCGTTAGCGCGCAGATTGTTTCGCGCAAAAGCGCGTTCGATCAGCGCCCAAGCGCCTTGCCCCACCCCTGATCCTTTGCGTGGCGCCAATCGCGGTCTTCCTTGCTGTCGATGCCCACATGCCGTTGGAAGTCAGCGATGGCGCTGGCTTGGCATTGCCGGAAGCCGTCGTCCCAGCCGGTGGCGTATTGACGATCCGAAAGGTAGACAGGCACGTTCTTGCGAAATTCGCCCAAGGCTTGCGCGGCGTGCCGACCACTGCCGCAGCCGTCCTCGAAGCCGCTGGCGAAGGGGGCAGGGTAGCCCTCGGCCAATAGCCGCTCCCGGGTCGTTTGGCAGGCGCTCAACACTACTGCCGATAAGGCTAGGCTCAGCAGCACCCCAGTTCGTCTACCAGGTCTCCACAGGGCGTTCATCGCCGGTACCCGTCGGGCACCAGGGCCGCAGTCGGCACAGGTGAAGGCTGTGTCGAGGGGCGGTAGAGAATCCAGCGATAACACAGCACGCAAATGACCCAATCGATCAGCAGCGTCCAGATGTTGTGCGAAAGGAAGTGCGCACCTTGCGCCATTCGCCCCAGCGAAAAGACCGATCCCAGTATCAGCGCCACCGCCAGTGCGATGCGCGCAGTGCGTGGGCGACGATCGCGCCAGAAAAAGAACAGGGCGAGCAGTGAGAAGCCGCTCGACGCATGGCCGCCGGGCCAGCACAGACCAGGCTTTTCCGTTGCGGCACGGGGGCTGAGCAACGGTGTATAGGTTTCCTGGCCGCCGAACTCCTTCAGGCTCCAGGGGCAATGGACTGCGGTCAGCACCTTGAGCGGCGTCACCACCGACGTCGTCAGCGCCATCGCCAGCACCACATACCCCAATGGTCGACGCCATTGGCGCAGGCGCGTGGCCCACAGACTTGCCACGAAACCTGCAAGTGCAAGTACGGCAAAGGCGATCACCGCCTGCTTGGCGCGATCATGCAGAATGTTTTCCAGCCAGTAGCTCTGGCGTCCGATGAAGCCAACCCCCGGCACGTAGAAGATCTGCGCCAGGGCGAAGTCGAGGGCGGGCGGATACAGCCACAGCATCGTTGCCATCAGCACGAGCGGAATGCCCAGCGCCAATCGAAAGTCAAAATGCCGGGACGCAGCAACAGGTAATGCGATAGCCATGACAGGCTCCGATCCAATGATGAAGAACAGGTGAAAGTTACGTGGGAAAGTAACGACGGCGGCCTGTCATCAATGATCCATTGGCCGCTTGCGTTACGAGCGACGATAAGTTTGCGCCGTTCAGAACGACGTGAATGAACTGTGAAAAATATGTGGAAAGTAGTACTTGCTTCGGTTGAATTAAGCGATCGCATTGCTGTGTTCCAGCGCATGCCTCGAAACGGACTCGCAACGAGCTTTTCCTCGCGAATCTTTCACGAAAATTTGAATTATCCGCGTCTAGAGTCCGCGCCATCGACAACCGTAGCACGGCGCACGGCTCGCTTCTTTGCCCGACGGCAGACTCCCATGTTCAAACTCAAACCTGTACGCCCGGAAACCGCGACGGTGCTTGCCAGTGTCTTTCTGCTGGTGGTGTTCAATGTGCCCCTCTGGCAGCATCTGGCTGCAATTACCGGGGAGGGTGGCGCTGGAACACAACTTGCTCTTGCGTTTGCCATCATGCTGTTGGGCGTGTTCAATATCGTCCTGACGATAGTGGCGTTTCCAATCATATTCAAACCGGTATTGACGGTGCTGTTTCTTACCAGTGCTAGTGTCACCTACTTCATGAGTCACTACGGTGTGCTCATGGACGTTGGCATGCTTCGCAATCTGGTGGAAACCAATATCACCGAAGTACAAGGCTTGCTGTCTCCGATGCTCTGGGTCTATGTTTTGCTGTTGGGCGTATTGCCTTCGGTGCTGTTGTGGAAAACGCCCATCGCCTACCGCAAAGTGCATCGCCAGTTGGTCAGCAAGGCACTGGTCGGCGCGGGCTCTGCGGCGGTCATTGCCGTGGTCGCGCTGGTGGACTATCAGGGGCTGTCGTCACTGTTGCGCAATCATCACGAGTTGCGCCTGATGGTGGTGCCGAGCAATTACATTGGTGCCTCGATCGCCTATGTACGCGAACAAGTGTCCACGGCACGACAGCCATTCCGGGCCATCGGCGAAGACGCCGTGCGAGCCGTCAACGTGGCCAGCAATGCGCCCAAGTCACTGACGGTACTGGTGGTAGGGGAAAGTGCGCGCGCCGAGAACTTCGGCATCCTGGGTTACGAGCGCGAGACCACGCCGCAACTTGCCCAGGAACAAGGGCTGGTGGCCTTTACCGACGTGCATTCCTGCGGCACCGAAACCGCGGTGTCCGTCCCCTGCATGTTCTCCAACATGGGCCGCAAGCAGTACAAGGCGGACATCGCGAAAAACCAGGAAGGCTTGCTGGACGTGCTCAAACGCGCGGGGCTGGATGTGATGTGGTGGGACAACCAGTCTGGCTGCAAGGGGACGTGCGACCGGGTCACTTTGCTGGACGTCAGCCATGACAGAGATCCCGCATTGTGCGCGGACAACGAGTGCGGGGACGAAATTCTGCTGCAAGGTCTGCAGGCCTTCATTGACCATTTGAGCAAAGATACCGTTCTGGTATTGCACCAGATGGGCAGCCACGGGCCCGAATATTTCAAGCGTTACCCCAAGGCGTTCGAGAAATTCACGCCAGTGTGCAAAAGCAATGCGCTGGATGCGTGCAGCAGAGAGAGTATCGTCAACGGCTATGACAACACCTTGCTGTACACCGATCACGTGCTGGCTCGGCTCATCGATGTACTGCGCAGCAACCAGGATCATCTGGCCACCGCAATGATCTATCTGTCGGATCATGGCGAGTCGCTGGGCGAGTACAACCTGTTCCTGCATGGCACGCCTTACATGCTTGCCCCCGATCAGCAGAAACACGTGCCGCTGCTGGTATGGCTTTCCGAAAGTTATCAGCGCGCGCTCACGGTCGACAGCCGCTGCCTGCAGCAGACGCGTCATGAACCGCTGAGTCAGGACAATCTGTTTCACTCGGTGCTAGGCTTGCTGCATGTGCAGACGCGTGTCTACGACACCGGGTTGGATATGTTCGCCAGTTGCAGGGGGATCAACGGGCATGCGGCTGACGCGGCGAAACAACTGGCGGCCGGCCGCTGAGCGGGTGACCTTTTCCGTTGTTCCGCCTGACATCACAAAGAGGGTTCCATGCGCATACTGGTTATCGAAGATCACGCCGATATCCTCGCCAACATCTCCGAGTACTTCACGCTCAAGGGCTGTGAAGTCACCGGGGCGCTGGATGGCGTCACTGGGCTGCACCTGGCGATGACCGGCAACTTCGACGCCATCATTCTCGATGTGATGCTGCCCGGCATGGACGGCAATCGGGTCTGTCACAAGCTGCGCTCGGTCTCCAGGCAGAACACGCCCATCCTGATGCTCACTGCCCGTGACGAATTGGAAGACCGCTTGACTGGCTTCAGCGTCGGGGCCGACGACTACATCATCAAACCCTTCGCGTTGTCCGAGCTGTTTGCTCGCGTCGAGACGGTGAGTCGACGGTCGACAGGCGTTCGGAAGAACGTGCTCCAGGTCCATGACCTGACCTTCGACCTGGATTCGCTTGAGGTGAAGCGGGCGGGCAGGCTGCTCAAACTCAACCCCACCACCCTCGTGCTGCTGGAGCTGCTGATGCGCAAAAGCCCCGCGATAGTGAAGCGTCGCGAGTTCGAACTGGCACTGTGGGGCCAGGAAACGCACGACTCCGACAGCCTGCGAACGGGCATCTACATGTTGCGCAGAACCATCGACAAAACCTTCGATGTACCCCTGCTGCATACCGTGCACAGCATGGGCTACAAGCTGCAGGGCCCGTCCGGTGGCGAGGTGTCGATCAAACGGCACTGACCCCGGCCCAGGCCTCGCGGCTCCAGGCTCAGGCGAGTTCTAGCGCCTTCAGCATCTGCACCAGGCGCTCTTTGGACTGCCGGTCGAGCCCCTTGAGGGGAAGAGGCAGGCAATTGGCTGCTGCCTGGCCCATGATCTCGGCTGCGGCAGCGATGACCCGGACACTGCCATATTCACGGAACATTGCCCACAGCGGTTCAAGCCCTGCCGACAGTTCGACGGCGCGGCCCGAGTGTGCACCCTTCGTTGCCTCGATGAGCGCCAGCGCAGTTCGCGGAAACAGTCCGCCCAGCACGGAGTACCACAGCTCGCACCCTGCATTGAGGCCGGTCACTGCAAAGGCATCGCCACTGATGCCTATACTGACGTGGGCAGGGATGCTCGCCCGCAGGCGCGCCACCCGGGCCGAGGCTTGCGCTGGATCCAGGTTCATGCCGGGGATCTTGATCGAGGCGACATTCGGCAGAGCTGCAATGCGCCCGTGCAGCTCGTCCGTGAACTCGAAGTGCGTGGTGCCGGGGTTGTCGTAGACCACCAACGGCACCGAAACGTGGTGGGCGAGGGTTTCGTAGAACTCGAATACTTCATCGGCACCAAGCTTCTGGTAACTCACCGGTGGCAGCAACAGCGCGCAGGCCCCAGCGGCCTGCGCATCATCCGCCAGCAGCAGCACATCTCGCGTGGCGACCGAGCCGATCCCGACGATAACGGGCACCTCACCGGCCACGCTGACGGCAAGCCGCGTCGCGAGGCGTCGTTCTTCCCGGTTCAGGTACGCGTAGCTTCCCGTCGAGCCTAGAACGCCGATGGAATCGACCTTTGCCGACGACAGGTTTTCAATCAACCCGGCGAAGGCCGTTTCGTCGACGACACCGTCACGCAGCGGGGTCAAAGGGAATGCGCTCAAACCTGTGAACATGAAAGAACTCCTCATTTTCGGACGGAATACGTGGGTTTGCATCGGCGACCGGCGTTGCTATAGGGTACCTGAGTACATTGCCAGCGACGCAACAGAGTGGGGCCCCTTTATGTCGTTCGATATTCACCATCTGCTTCTGGTGTTCGTCACCTACATTGTCGGCGCAGCCAGCCCGGGGCCCAGCAACATGCGAATCATGAGCGTCGCGATGCACCAAGGCAGACGCCCCGCGTTGGTGCTGGCCGCAGGCGTCATCAGTGGTTCGTTCTTCTGGGGTTCAATGGCTGCTACGGGTGTCTCGGCAGTGCTCGTGCAATACGCCGGCGCGCTGTTCATTCTGAAGATGGCAGGCGGCGCCTATCTGCTTTTTCTGGCCAGCAAGGCCTGCCGTTCCGCGCTGACGTCCAATCAACGCTTTGCCGATGAGTTGGCATCTTCACCGAAGGCATCCTGGCCGAGTCTGTATCGTCGGGGCTTGCTGATGCACCTTACCAATCCGAAAGCCCTGCTGAGCTGGATCGCTACGATGACCCTGGGCTTGGGCCCAGGCGCGACGAGCTCGACCGTGGCGATCATCCTGGCGGGTTGCGCCATACTTAGCGTGACCATTTTTGGCGGTTATGCACTGGTCTTCTCTACGGCCCCAATGGTGCGTGCCTATGGAAAGGCGCGCCGTTGGATCGAGGGCACCTTGGCGATGGTCTTTGCCGCAGCCGGCTTGAAACTCCTGTTCGCCAGGCCGTGATCCGCTGCAGGCCCTGATCGCGCTCGTTTCGCTATCGTCGTGAGCCATATCCGATAGCTGCCGACCTGCCCCATGCTCAAGATTCCTGTCGGCGGGCCGATGATGGTTGTCATCAACCCCCGATCGCAATGGAATCCTGCATGATCATCCGACGCCTCAATCTCGCCCCTCGGGCGATCGCTTTCTTCTCGGCCGTAGTCGCGGTCGTGATCCTTCTGGGCAGTATCTCCATCGTTCAGATGAACAAGCTCTACCAGGCCGAGCAGGACGTGGAAACCAACTGGATGCTCGGCATTCGCGATGCGGGTCAGATGAACAGCGGACTGCTCAGGTTGCGGCTCGAAAGCATGCGCGGTGCCACCACCACCGATGCCGCGCTTCGTGAACAGACGATTGCTGCGTTTCCGGGCTATCGCCGTACTTTTCAGGAAACCATCAAGCACTACGAGAGCACCGTTGCGAGCGACGATGACCGTAAACTTTACGATTCCATACGCACCGATGCGGCAACGTATGACCAAGTGCTGGGTCAGCTGGAACCTATGCTGCGTGCTGCCGACACCACTGCGGCAACTGCCCTGATCAACACGGCCATTCGCCCGTTGACCAATACCCTCGAAGGCAAGGTCAACCAGCTCATGGCGCTGAACGACCGCGGTGCCACGGATGCCGGCGATGCGGCGCTGGCGACGTTCGAGTCGGGACGCAACTGGGTCATAGGGCTGATGGCTGCGGCCGTGCTGGCTACCATCCTGCTCGCTGCGCTATTGATCCGCAGCATCACCCAGCCGATCAAGGAGGCCGTGCAGATCGCCCAGCGCATCGCGCGCAAGGACCTGACCGAAACGATCGTCGTGGTCGGGCAGGACGAGGCCGCCAGCATGCTCACCGCGTTGGCCCAGATGCAGGCCAACCTGCGCCAGACCATCGCGCACATTTCCGACAGTTCCAGCCAGTTGGCTGCCGCCTCGGAAGAGATGAGCGCCGTGACCGAGGAATCCAGCCGCGGTCTGGCGCGCCAGAACGACGAGGTCAATCAGGCTGCCAGCGCCGTCACCCAGATGAGCTCGGCCGTTGATGAGGTGGCACGCAATGCGGCAGAGGCCGCCGACGCGTCGGCAACCACCCAGTCCCTGGCCAGGGATGGGCTGGGCAAGGTCGAGCAGACCCTCACCGCCATTCAGGCACTGGCCACCAACGTGGGCAGCACCAGCACCCAGGTCAAGCAGCTGTCGTCACGGGCGCGGGAGATCAATACGGTGGTCGAGGTGATTCGCGCCATCGCCGAACAGACCAACCTGCTGGCATTGAACGCGGCCATCGAAGCGGCCCGCGCCGGAGAGCAGGGTCGAGGCTTCGCCGTGGTGGCGGATGAAGTGCGCGCCCTGGCTCACCGCACGCAGCAGTCGACCCAGGAAATCGAAAAGATGATCGGCTCCATGCAGACCGATTCGGTGCAGGCTGTGCAAGCCATGGAGCAGAGTCAGCAGATGGCCAGCGATTCGTCGGCCGTGGCGCAACACGCCAGCGCATCGCTCAGTCAGATATCGGCATCGATCAACCTCATCAGCGAGCGCAACACCGTGATCGCCACGGCAGCCGAGGAGCAGGCACAGGTGGCGCGGGAAATCGACCGCAACATCACCAGCATCCGCGACCTTTCGATCCAGAGCGCAGCCGGCGCCACGCAAACGGCCACCGCCAGCGGAGAAGTGTCGAGGCTGGCGGTCGGGCTGACCGCATTGGTCGGGGCGTTCGCGATCTGACCGTGGCCGAGTGGGAGCGGCGCAACCGTAGCGTCAGCGATTGTTGCGCAGAATCGAGAAGTTCAGCGCCGCGGCCACGCAGAGCCAGGCCAGGTAGGGGAACAGGATCAGCCCGGTGATGACGTCCAGGCGCATTGCCAGGGCAACCATGGCGGCGGTCACCAGCCACAAGACCACGATGATCACCATCCCGGCGAGCAGGCGATGGGCGCCGAAGAATACCGGCGTCCACAGGGTATTCAGGGCGATCTGCGCGGCCCACAGCGCCAGCACCGTCTCGCTGCCCGGCAGTTGCGTCAGCCGATAGCCCGCCCACGCCAGCAGCAGATAGATGACCGTCCAGGCCACGGGAAATGCCCAGTTGGGTGGGGTGAAACGCGGCTTGACCAGCGAGGCGTACCATTCGCCGGGCTTGAAGATGACGCCGGTGCTGGCTGCGGCGGCGCAGGCCAGCAGAAAGATGAAGAAAACCATGGTGAGTCCTTGTGCAGGGGCAGGGGGGCGCTGCAATAGCGAGATGTGCTATCAAGCTGACGCCTGAACCACGGAAAAGTTTGCGCGAGCGTGCAGCGCGTTCAGCCTTCCTCCCGCTGTCCTGCCTGGCCAACCGCAGCGCTCAGGTGACCAATGGGACGTAGTGGCACGAATCGAACCCCAGCTGAAATTGTGCAAGACAGCCCTGATCATTGTGGTAGGTTTCGATGATTCCCTGCTGCCAAGCTGTTCAATCGACCCTGCGTTTCAGTCCGGAGAATCACCATGTCCCAGAGCAACGTTTCCAAGGTGCCGCGTCAGACCTTGACCGAACAAGTCCTGCAGGCCAAGGCCACGCACAATCTGACCTGGGCGGCGCTGTCCGAGGGGACCGGCCTGAGTACGGTGTATGTGACGGCCGCGCTGCTGGGCCAACATCCGCTGCCGCAGGCGGTTGCCGAAGTGGTGGCCGAGCGTCTGGGCCTCGACGCGCAAGCGGTCGTGCAGTTGCAGACCATACCGTTGCGCGGCAACGCCGAAGACGTGTCCAACGACCCGACCATCTATCGCTTTCACGAAATGGTCCAGGTCTACGGCACTACCTTGAAGGCTCTGGTGCATGAGCAATTCGGCGACGGCATCATCAGTGCGATCAACTTCAAACTCGACATCAAGAAAGTCGAAGATCCCGAAGGCGGATCGCGTGCTGTGATCACCCTGGACGGCAAGTTCCTGCCCTACAAGCCTTTCTAGGATCCTCGCCATGAACCAGGAAAACCGCCCACCGTTGCCACCTTTCACCGTCGAAACCGCCATTCGGAAAGTGCGTGGCGCCGAAGATGGCTGGAACACCCGGGACGCCGCCAAAGTGGCGCTGGCCTATACCCACGACACCTGCTGGCGCAACCGCAGCGAGTTCATCGAAGGTCGTGCCCAGGCCCAGGCGTTTCTCGAGCGCAAGTGGCGCAAGGAGTTGGACTACCGCCTGATCAAGGAGCTGTGGGCCTTCGCCGACAACCGCATTGCCGTGCGTTACGCCTACGAGTGGCATGACGATTCGGGCAACTGGTTTCGCTCCTACGGCAACGAGAACTGGGAGTTCGCCGCCAACGGACTCATGCACCGGCGCTTCGCCTGCATCAACGACCTGCCGATTGCCGAGTCCGAACGCAAGTACCACTGGCCCTTGGGGCGGCGCCCCGACGATCACCCAGGGTTGAGTGATCTGGGGCTTTGAGGGCGCGCTGACGGTCATCGTCAGCGCAACGTGCTCAGGCCAGTTTGCCGCGCGACACGCCCGTTTGTTCCGAGGCCGCCACGCGTGCGGCGGCTTCGGCATCGACCGTGCGCAACGACTTGCCACGGGTTTCACGGGTCAGGCTGACGGCGACGATGGAGATTACCGCAGCCCCGACCAGGTACCAGGCGATGGGCGTGGAGCTGTTGTATTTGTTCAGCAGGGTGATTGCGATCAGCGGCGCCAGCGAGCCGGCGAAGATCGGCGCCACCTGATAACACAGCGACAGCGCTGTGTAGCGCACGTGGGTCGGGAACATCTCGGCCATGAGTGCCGAGTAGGGCGCATAGGTCATGGATTCGATGGCCAGGCCCAGAGTGATGGCCGCCATGATCAGCCAGTTGTTGCCGGTGTCCATCATCGGGAAGCCGACGAAACCCCAGAATGCCGTCAGTACCGCGCCGGTCAGGTACACCGGTTTGCGGCCGATTAGGTCGGACAGGTAGCCCATCAGCGGAATCATGAAGAAGTGCAGGAAGTGCGCGCCGAACATCAGCAGCAGAATCTGCGAGGTGTCCTTGTGAACCACCAGCTTGAGGTAGGTGATGGAAAAGGTCACCACCGTGTAATACAGAATGTTCTCGGCAAACCGCGCGCCGATTCCCACCAACACTGAACGCCAGTGATGGCGCAGTACTTCGACCACACCCAGCTGTTCGGATTGAATCGATGCCTGGCGCGCCTGGGCTTCCTTGAAGATAGGCGCATCGTCGACGCTGCTGCGGATCCAGTAGCCGATCAGCACCACAATGGCCGACAGCCAGAACGCCACGCGCCAGCCCCAGGCCAGGAACTGCTCCTCGGAAAGCCCGGTGGACAGCCCCAGCAAGGCGACGGTAGCGATCAGGTTGCCCGCCGGCACGCCTGCTTGTGGCCAGCTGGCCCAGAAGCCGCGACGGTTGTCTGGGCAGTGCTCGGACACCAGCAGGATGGCACCGCCCCATTCGCCGCCGAACGCGAAGCCCTGGATCAGCCGCAACAGCACCAGCAGCACGGGCGCAGCGTAGCCGATGGTGGCGAAACCTGGCAGGCAGCCCATCAGGAAGGTGGTGATGCCCACCACTACCAGGCTCAGTTGCAGCAGGCGCTTGCGGCCGAACTTGTCGCCGTAGTGGCCGAACACCAACCCGCCCAGTGGTCGGGCCAGAAAGCCCACTGCGTAGAGCGCGAAGGCAGCAATGATGCCGTCGATGGGGCTATCGGTCTGGCGAAAGAACAGCTGGCCGAACACCAGCGCGGAGGCCGTTCCGTACAGGAAGAATTCGTACCATTCGGCGACGGTTCCGGCCATGGCGGCCGCCACGACGCGTTTGAGTCCCGCTGGGGTGGTCGCGTTGGAAGAAGTGGACATGATCAGGCTTCCTGGAGTGGCAATGACAGGTACCCGGGCCTGGCGGATGCGCCTGGCCCGGTCGTGATTCAAAGACCGACGTCGGGCAGGGTGGGGCGGTTGGCCAGGGCCTTGGCCATGATGCGTTCGACGAACAGACGGTCTTCATCCGGCAGGGCCAGGCGCGGTGGGCGGGTGAGGGCGCTGCCGCGGCCCATGATCGCTTCGCACAGCTTGATGCACTGCACCAGGTCCGCACGGGCGTCCAGGTGGAGGATCGGCATCAGCCACCGGTAGATTTCCATGGCTTCGGCAAAGCGTCCGGCCTTGGCCAGGCGGAAGATGGTTTCGCCTTCCTGCGGGAAAACGTTGGACATGCCCGACACCCAGCCCTCGGCGCCCACCGCGATGCTTTCCAGAACGACGTCGTCGAGGCCGGCGAACAGCACGAAGCGGTCGCCCACTTCGTTGCGCACGTCGATGAAGCGCCGGGTGTCGCCGGAGGAGTCCTTGAAGCACACCACGTTGTCGCAGTCGGCCAGGGAAATGAGGATCTCGGCGGTGACATCGTTCTTGTAGATGGGCGGGTTGTTGTAGACCATCAACGGCACGTCGGCGTGCTTGGCCACGTAACGGAAGTGCTCGGCGGTCTCGAAAGGCTTGGAACCGTAGACCAGTGCCGGCATCAGCATGACGCCGTCCACCCCAGCCTTGCGTACGGCATTGGCGGTTTTCGCGGCAGCGACACTGGTGAATTCCGCCACGCCGCAGATGACCGGCACGCGCCCACCGGAGGCGTCGACGGCCACTTCGGTGACAGCGATCTTCTCTTCTGAGGTCAACGAGGTGTTTTCACCTACCGAGCCGCAGACCACCAGGCCTGACACGCCGTCGCGAATCACATTGGAAATCACCTGATGAGTCTTTTCCAGGTTGATGGAAAAGTCATCGTTGAATTGAGTGGTAACAGCCGGGAATACGCCACTCCAGTTTATGCGCTTGCTCATTCGATTTGCTCCGCTGATTAATGGTATTTCGTATACGCTTCGATTCGTACGTTGTTTGCAAAGGGTGATGCGGTTCCAGCCATGTTGCCGCGAGTAGGCGATGTGCCTGCTCGTGCATCGGTAGCGCCTATTTGACCGACTTCAGGAACGCGGCCGTTTCCGGCTGCAAGGGGTTGCCGATGACCTGGTCCGGGCTGCCGATTTCATGTACCAGGCCGTTGCGGAAAAACGCCACGCGATCGGACACATCGCGGGCGAAACGAATCTCGTGGGTCACCAGCACCATGGTCATGCCGTCTTCGGCGAGCATGCGCATGGTGTCGAGCACTTCGCCCACCAGTTGCGGATCGAGCGCCGAGGTGGCTTCGTCGAACAGCATGTAGTCCGGTGACATGGCCAGCGCTCGGGCAATCGCCATGCGCTGCTGCTGGCCGCCCGAGAGCTTGCCGGGAAAGGTATTGAATTTGTCGCTCAGGCCGACATGGGTCAACTGCTGCACGGCCAGCGCCTCGGCCTGCTCCTTGCTTTTGCCCAGTACCTTGCGTGGCGCCAGCATGACGTTTTCCAGCACGGTGAGGTGAGGAAAGGCGTTCCATTGCTGGAACACGATGCCGATTCGCTGGCGCAGCTGGTTGAGGTTTGTGCTGCTGCCGTGGACCTCGACCCCGTCGACTCGAATACTGCCTTTCTGGATCGGCTCCAGGCCGTTGATGCACATCAGCAAGGTGGATTTTCCCGAACCCGAGCCGCCGATGATCGACACCACCTCGCCCTTGCTCACCGTCAGGCTGACGCCCTTGATGACCTCCAGTTCGCCGAAGGATTTGTGTACGTTGTCGATCTCAATCATTTTCCTGCCACCTTCTTTCCAGACGAGCGCCCAGGCGAGCGACCACCAGGCTCATGACGTAGTAGATGAGCCCGGCGATGCACAGCACCAGCAGCGGCTCCTGTATGCGCGTGACGATGGTCTGCGAGGCGCGCAGCAGTTCGACGATACCGATCCACATCACCAGTGCGGTGTCTTTCATGACGCCGAGCACCAGGTTGAGCCAGCCGGGGAAGGCGACCCGGGTGGCCATCGGCAGGACGATGTAGCGCAGGTCTTGCCAATAGCTCAGGCCGAGCGAGCGGCTGGCCCGGCGCACCGATGGCGACACGGCAAGCACCCCGCTGCGGACGATCTCGGTGAAGTACGCCGCCGCGTAGACGCCCAGCACGATGCAGCCGACGCTGAACGCGCTGATGTTCAATCCGACGATGCTCTTGAGCGAATTGAGCAGCACGAACTGGATCAGCAACGGCACGCTGCGGAACACGTCCAGCACCCACGCCAGCGGCAGGCTGGCGCGCGGTGCAAGGGCCCGCAACAGGCCGCACAACAAACCGCCGAAGGAGCCCGCCAGGATTGCCCAGAACGTCAGTTGCAGGGTGACCCAGGCGCCATCGAGCATGTACAGGAGGTCTGTCGCGGTGAGGCTGGTGGAAAACATGCGCCGCTCCTCAGTAGCGAAACAGACGCCAGCTCAACAGCCGGGCGAGGCCGACGATCAGCTTGGCGATCAGGTAATAGAGCACCGCGGCCATCGCGAAATACTCGAAGGTGCGGAAGGTCTTCACGTTGTAGTCCTGGGTGACCCCGGTGAGGTCGTCGTTGAGCCCGACCACCACGCCCAGGGATGTCATCAGCACCGCCCAGACCATCTGGTTGCTCAGCGGGTAGAACACCACGCGCAACAGTTGCGGAACGATGATCATGCGGTAGGCCTGGAAGGCACTCATGCCCAGCGAGCGCGCGGCGCGCATCTGCGTGTCCGGCACCGCTTTGAGACCGCCGCGGAAATTTTCCGCCAGGTAGCCGGCGTTGTTGAAGGTGATGCCGGCCAGCAGTGCCAGCCAGGAGCTGACGTGCAGGCCCAGCGAGCCGAGGCCGAAGTACAGGATGTAGATCTGGAACAGCGACGGGGTATTGCGCGCAATCGACACCCAGCCGTCGCCGATGCCGCGCAGCGCCCGGCCGCGGAACGTCCGTTCGGAGCCTGCACGCATCACGGTCAGAAGCAGGGCGATGAGCACACCGAAAATCATCGACAGCGCCGCGGTTTCGAACGTCACCCACGCGCCTTGCAGCATGTCGGGCAGGGCGCGCCACGCAGCCCGCCATTGGAAGGTGTAGTCAAACATGCTCCGCGCCCTCCGCTGCACAGGTGGCCAGCCAGGCGGGCGGTCGAGCGCTGGTGACGCCGCTGCACGCGCTGTCGACACAGGTGCCGAGGCTGGCGAAATGAACGCTGCGCCCGACCAGGCCGGGCGCGTAGTGGGCGTACTTGCCCGAGTTGGTCATCAGGCTGCGCACACCCACGGGAATGACCGGTTCGCCCAGCATGCACCAACAGGTGTCGGTGATCAGCGTGGCGCCGAAGGCTTCGAGCACGGCCACATGACCCGCTGCCCGTGCCTGTTCCAGCACCGCCCTGCCGCAGGTGATGGCCAGTACCACGTCCGGGTGCCTGTGCAGGCCGCGGCAGAGCTCGGCCAGGCGGGCGAATTCGGTCAGGGAGAAGTGCGGGTTGCCCAGGGATACCAACCTTACCTGCGTGTCCCGGGCGCTGTTGAGTTCCATCCAGCTGGCGTACAGGTCTTGCAGGGAAATCGAGACGCGCGGCAGCGTCTCCGGTGAGTCACTCGAGTGCGCCGGGTTCAGGGCTTCCGGAGTGACGCCGGCGATATGAAACATGGGTGCAGCGCTGGTGGTGGCGAACGCGGCGCCGAATGCCTTGAGGTCGTCCAGGCTGGGCCTGAGGTGCTGCAGGCCGCTGATCAATGGAATGCGGCTGCCGCACCGGGTCCCGACGTGATAGCCGAGCAGCGGGTAGAAGCTGTCATCCAGTTCTTTCAACGCCGGTACGTCGATCAGCAGTTGGGCCCGACGTTGCTCCTGGAGATGGCAGCCGATCAGGGGCGCGCGGCCAGTCAATGCAATGCAGATGTCCAGGTAGTCCGGGTACTTGAGCGTGCGCGCACCGAGCACGCTGTTGGCGTATACCACCGCGTTGGACTCGGCCCACACCACTTGCTCGCCGAGCGCCGGTGCACTGTCGAGCAGATAGGGCGCGCAGGTGAAACTTGCGCGCGCACCCATGGCCGTGTACGCGTCGCCCAACGCGCTGGCAGGCTCGCCGAGGGCCGGATCGATGCCCAGTGCTCGCCAGCGCCGCTGGTCCACCGAGATGGCGTTCAGGGTAGTGGGCACCCGCACCCGCGCGCCCCATTGCACCAGTTGTTCGGCAAACCGCAGGCTGGCAGGGCCGGTGTAGATGCAGCCGTCGATGTGCGCCTGAGTGATATCGACCAGTTCCCGCGCGCCCTGGAGACGGGCCATGCGCAGGACGATCTGCATCGCCACCTGCGCCGCCTTGCCGTGGCTGCCTGCGAGCAACTCATGGTCACGGCTGTCGAGTGCAAAGCCGTCATCGAACGGCTCCGGCTGGCCGACGCCTGGCTGCGGCTGCCAGTCGTCCGTTGGCGCCTGGCTGTAGAGGCCGAGCGCTGCCCCATCCAACCGAGCCCATGCCACGCCGCGCAGCGTATCGAAGGCTTCCTGGCCGATACACAGCACCGGCAGCGAGCGGTCGAAGAAGTGCTGTGCCACCAGCACGCCCAAGCTGAGGATTTCATCGGCTTCGGCCAGTACCAGCGCTGCCGGCGCGTGGCCGTTGCTGATCAGCTCCATCATGACGCTGCTGCCCGTGCAGGACCCGCGACTGCCGGGAATCGCCAGGACCCGGCCCGCCACCCGCTGACCGCTGAGCGGGTGATGGCGGTCGATCACCTCGCCACTGCTGGGGTCGACCCCGCCCCAGAAACTCAGGCCGGTGTCGGCAAACAACAGGGCGCCTTGAGCGCTGCCGTCTATCAGGCTGCGTCCACCGACGCTGCGTGGCATGGTCGTCACCTCAGTAGTAGACGTTGGGTACGGTGAGGTTGGCGGGCGCAATTTCGGTGCCGACCCATTTGACGAACAACTCGTTGTAGCGACCGCTGCGCACCTGCTGGTTGACGAACAGGTTGAGGTAGTTGAGCAGACCGTATTCGGTGCGCTTGGCGCCCAGGGAAACGTAGTCGATCACGTAGGGCGCATTGCCGGCGACCTTGAGGTTCTTGTATTTGCCGGATTTCAGAGTGGCGGCGGCCACGGTATTGGTGACCACGGTGGCCTGGATATGGCCTTGGGCGACGGCCAGAATAGTGTCGTTCTGCGACTGATACGCGCGGAAGCTGCCGCTGCCCCAGCCCTTCACGTCCTTTTCCAGCGCGATGGCCTCGTAGGTGCCGCTGGTGTTGCCCACTGCCTTGCCCTTGAGGTCGTCGAAGCTGTTGACGCCGGTGTCGTCGCGGGTCAGCACGACCATCTGGAAGGCGAAGTAGGGCACGCTGAGGCCGACGGTCTTGGCCCGTTCCAGGGTGTCGGAGGTGGAGGCCACGATCACGTCGGCACGGCCCGAGATGAGTGCCGGAATCCGGTCTGGAAACGGCGTCTCGATGACTTCGGCATCGACGCCCAGCACCTTCGCCAGGTCGTTGCAGTAGTCGACGTCGAACCCCGCAGGCTTGTTGGCGCTGTCGCGCATGCCCATGGGCGGGAAGTCCAGGGTCACCGCACAGCGCAGCTTGCCGGAACCAATGATGTCGTCCAGCTTGTCGGCCTGGGCGGTCGCCATGAAAGTAGTACTGAGCACAGCGGTTAGGGCTACGGCGAAGGCGGGAGTTTTCATGGAGGCCTCGGAGTTGGGTGAGCACTGGAACTGCCATTGAGAATTTCGTATACGATATTTCAAATGCAACAGACGTGCCTGTTTTCGTTCGTGCTCGCGCTGTCGTCGTAAGCCTCTGAATCAGGGCGTATTCATCATGGATCGGCGAGGGTGGAAGAGTCGGGTATGACGCCGTGGGGTGTTACATAAGGGAGCACCGCCCCAATGATTGCCCGCTAACGGAACATCAGCGATGGCTTTCGCGGTACAGGCTTGGCGAAAGGTGCGTCAGCGCGCGGAACTGCCGGCTGAACGCACTGTGGTCGGTGTAGCCACAGCGCAGGGCGACATCGGTGATGGGCAGGTCTTCGTCGCGCAGCAGACGTGAGGCCTCCTCGAGGCGGGCCTTGTGAATCAGCTGGCGCGGGGTCAGGTGGAAGATCCGCTTGCAGTGACGCTCCAGTTGGGCAACCGACAGCCCGGCAATGGCGGTCAGCTCCGCGAGGCTGATCGGACGATGAAAATGGGTGCGGATGTGCGCGTCGACCGCCGCCAGTTTCGCGAAGGCCGGGTGGCTCGACTGAGGCAACTGCAGGTCGCGGGAAATGCCGGCCAGGCCGATGATCCGACCCTGTTCATCGTGCAAGGCGATCTTGTGGGTCAGGCACCACACGGGCTGGTTGCCATAATAGAGGTGCAGCTCCAGCTGATTGGCCAATTCGCGGCCGCTGCCAAGGACCTTGCGGTCCTGTTCGGTGTACAGCGTGCCAAAGCGTGCCGGGAACACTTGCTCGGAGGTCAAGCCCAGCAGTTGCTCACTGGCCTTGAAGCCGCAACGCTTGGCCAGGGTGGCATTGACGAAGGCATAGCGGGCGGCGTCGTCCTTGATGAAAAACACCACGTCGGCCAAGGCGTCGAGCAAGGGGGCCAGGGGTTGCAGGCTGCCCAGCAGGTTCGGTAGTTGGCACGTGCTGGCGCTGAGGAATGCGGCGAGCATGGGGTCGAGGTCCGGAAGTGACTCGTGCAGGATAGTGCTGCCGGGCTGCTGCGCAAAGCCCGGACACTGTGTTTAGCAGGGCGGGGTTCAGGAGGGCGGTTGGCCGTCGAGGCGCAGCAGGGTCTCGATCCGTGCCGGGCTGAAGGGCGGTCGCGGTGCCGAGGGTTGCCAGCCGAACAGGTGCGCGGCGGCGGCGCCGCATACCCGCCCCTGGCAAGCGCCCATGCCGCAGCGGGTGGCGAGTTTGGCCTCGCGCCAATCGCAATGGGCGGCAAGCGCTGCAAACGGCACGTCTTCGCAGCGGCAGATCAGGGTGTCCGGCGCGCACAGGGCAGCGAGCGCAGGATCGAGGGCAAATGCCCGGTTCAGCACGGCGGCGAAGCCTTGCCAACGGGCCCGCTGCGGCCAAAGCCGCTGCGCCGCCGCCTGGTCGCCAGCGGCGGCGTGTCCGGCGATGCTGCCTTCCACCGAAGCCAGCTCGCTGCCGCCGAAGCCGGTGCATTCGCCTGCGGCAAAGTGGTCCGCCAGGCTGCTCGCCTGCCAGGCATCGACGGCTATGGCCCGGTCCTGCAGCGCACAGCCCAAGGCCTCGCCCAGCTGCGTGTTGGGCACCAGGCCGAAGCCGCAGGCCAGCCGGTCACAGGGCAGTTCCCTGATTCGGCCCTGTTGCATCAGTCGTACGCCTTCCAGGCGGTCGTCACCCAGAGCGGCCAGCACATGGCTGCGGGTGCGATAGGCGGGCGAAAACAGTTGCAACGACTGCAGCCATTTATGTGGCCAGCGTGGCAGCTGCGTGGCAAATCCTGCCACGGCGCGGGTGCTGGCCTGCTCGGCGATGCGCAGGATCCGTGCGCCGTTCTTCGCTGCACTGTGCGCGCTGGCCAGCAGCAGCGGGCCGCTGCCGGCAACCACCACGCGTTCGCCCGCAACGGGCAGGCCGCCCTTGATCAACGCTTGCAGGCCACCGGCACCGGTCACGCCAGGCAGCGTCCAGCCGGGGAAGGGCAGCAGCAACTCGCGGGCACCGGTGCACAGAATCAGCTTTGCATAGCCGATGATCCAGCCGCGCTGGTCGTTCTCCACCAGTAACTGATGGGGCGCCGGCCGGGCGATCACTCGAGTGGAACCCTGGATCTGCACGTTGGCACACGCCTGCAGGCGCTCGCGCAGCCGTGTGGCCTGGGTGGGCAGCGAGGCCTGCGGGCCATCGCGCCAGATCTGCCCGCCGGGCAACGGATTGTCGTCCAGCAACACGATGCGCAGGCCGCTGGGTGCCGCTGCCAGCGCCGCATGGATGCCCGCCGGCCCGGCACCGATGATGAGAATATCGACGTGCTCGATCATGGCAGGCTCCGTACCTGCATGCCGTCGCGGCAGGACGTCTGGCACGCCAGGCGCCGCGCGCCGTCGATGGTCACACGGCATTCCTGGCAGATACCCATGCCGCATAGCGGCGCGCGCCGTTGGCCGCTGACCGAGGTGCGCGTGCAGCCATCACCGGCCATCGCCAGTGCCGCAGCGACGCTGGTGCCGACCGCCACCAGCAGCGTGCGTCCATCGACCGTCAACTCAAGCATGGCTGGACCCTCCGAGAAAACGTTGCGGCAGGTAAGGCGTTGCCGCCAGCGGCAGTGATTCGTCGAACAGTTGCGCCACCAGCAAATCGGCGGTCGCCGGCGCGGTGGTCACCCCCAGGCCTTCATGACCCACTGCCAGCCACAGGCCCGGACGCTGGGGATGCTCGCCCACCAGGGGCAAGCCATCCGGGCTGGCGGCGCGAAAACCGGTCCAGGCACGAATCACGTTCAGCGTGTTCAGCGCAGGCACGTACTCTGCCGCGCGCCTGAGCATCTTGGCGAGCATCCAGCCCTCGACCTCGGGATCCGTGGTGTTGAATTGCCGTGAGGCGCCGATGAACAGTTGTCCGGTCGGGCGCGGCTGGATGTTGCAGGCCGTGGACGGCCCACTGGCGTTGTGGGCGCTGGTGACATAGCCCAGTTCCACCAGCGTGTGAGTGATCTGCGCGGGGTAGCGGTCGGTGATCGCCAGATGGCCTTTCTTGGCCTGGATCGGCAGCTCGGGGCACAGCTCGGTGGCCTGGATGCCGTTGGCTAACAGCACCATGCCAGCACTGAGCCATTGGCCGTCGGCCAGACGCACACGGTTGCCGTCTACCTCGGTGACCGTGGCGCGTTGCTGGCGGATCAACGGATGATCAAGCATCCACTGGGCGGCCGCCGGCGCATACACAATGCCGTCCCCCTTGATCAACAGACCACCCTCCAGCCCTTCGCGAAGCAACGGTTCGCGCTCGCGCAGGGCGTTGCCAGCGAGGATTTCGCAGGCCTCGCCATGCTCGCGCAACACCTCGAACTTGTGCTCGGCAACGGCCATTTCCTCATCGTTGGCGGCCAGCCACAGGGTGCCGTTGCTGCGGTAGGCGCAACCGTTGGGCAGCGACCCGGCGATGTCGCGCCAGCGCTGCAGCGAATATTGGCTCAAGGCCAGTTCCGCCGCGTTGTCGTCCAGCACCAGCAGGTGGCCCATGCCGGCAGCCGTGGCACCCGGCGTGCCGGCGTCCAGCACCCGTACGCTCAGCCCGCGCTTGGCCAGGGCCTGGGCGCAGGCAGCGCCGACGATGCCTGCGCCGATGACGATGGCGTCGGCCACGGCCGTGGGGTTCACAAGCGGATACCCCAGGCGAAGGGATCGTCGGCCTGCAGGATCAGTGTGGCTTCGGCGCTGATGTAGGCCCGGCCGCGAATGGTCGGCACAACGGGCCCGTCGCTGCCGTGTTCCATGGCTTCATATGAACCCTCGAACTCGCTGCCGATGACGCTGGCCTGACGCCAGATCTGCCCGGGCTGCAGTTTGCCGTCGGCGGCCAGGCACGCCAGCTTGGCGCTGGTCCCGGTTCCGCAAGGCGAGCGATCGTAGGCTTTGCCGGGGCACAGCACGAAGTTGCGGCTGTCGGCCCGTTGGTCGTCGGCGAACAACTCGATGTGGTCGATCAGCCCGCCGTCCTCGCCGCGTATGCCTTGATCCTCCAGCGCGTGCTGCACGGCGACGGTGTAGGCCGTCAGGGCGTCGAGGTTGTCGCCGCTGACCGCCAGGCCATGCTCGGCGACCAGGAAAAACCAGTTGCCGCCCCAGGCGATGTCGCCGGTGACCGAACCGATGCCCGGCACCTGCAGGGCGACGTCCTTGCGGTAACGATAGGCCGGCACATTGCGCACGCTCACCGAACCGTCCTCGTGCAGCGTGGCCTGGACGGTGCCGACCGGCGTCTCGACGGCGTGCACGCCCGGCCCGATTCGGCCCAGGTGGGCCAGCGAGGCGATCAAGCCGATGGTGCCGTGGCCACACATGCCCAGGTAGCCGGTGTTGTTGAAGAAGATCACCCCGGCGCAGGCGTTCGGGTCTACCGGCGTGCACAGCAGTGCGCCTACCAGCACATCGCTGCCCCGCGGCTCCAGTACGCAGGCGGCGCGCCAGGCATCATGCCGCTCGGCGAGCAATTGCTTGCGCTCGGCCATGCTGCCGGTGCCCAGCTCGGGAAAACCGTCGATCACCAGGCGGGTGGGTTCACCACCGGTGTGCGAGTCGATCACTTGGATGCGGGTCATGGGGCCACTCGTCGGGTCGGTTAAGTGACCCTTAGAATGGCCCAGATAGCCCACTGCGGCTTGAGCTATTTAGCCCGTGACAATGACGAATTCGGCACAGTGCCAAGGTTCAGCGGGCGCTTGGCAGATGCTCGAACAGGGTCTGGCAGACGCCGGCGATGTGTTCGTCGAGCAGGCGCACGGCCAGCTCCACGTTGCGCTCGCGGCAGGCCTGGAGAATCTCCCGGTGTTCGTGGTCGGCGCGATCCTTGCCGGCCGACAGGCTCATCTGCATGCGCAGGTAACGCTCCAGCTTGTCGTTGACCGAACGAATCATCCCCACCAGGAACGGCCGTTGCGCGGGCTCGTAGAGGCAGGCGTGCAGCGCCCAGTTCAGCTCGGCCCAGCGGCCCACGTCGGTTTCACCGATGAACTCGCGGCAGATGCTCTCGGCGCGGGTAAAAGTGGCCTCGGTCATGTTCGGAATGGCCAGGCGCAGCACCTTGTCTTCGAGCAGCATGCGCACTTCGAACATCTGCGCCAGCTCCGACTCCGACAGGCGCGTGACCATCGCCCCGCGATTGCGCTGGAACATGACCAGACCCTCGGCTTCGAGGCGCTTGAGCGCTTCGCGAACAGGGATCTTGCTGACATTGAACTGGCGGGCGATGTCGTCCTGACGGATCGGTTCGTCCTCGGCAAAATGCCCGGCAACGATCGCGTCGCGCAGGTGCCGGGTGATGATCTCCGAGGTCGAGGGAGAATTGCCGAGGTCCGGCGCGTTGAGTTTGGTCTGGGCCACGGTGCTGGGTCATTCGAGGGATTGAGCGCATATGGTATACAGTTTTTAGGCGGGCTGAACCGGCTTTGATCCGGCTAAGACATCAGGCGCTGCCGCTGATGACGCCGTCGCAGCTTCATCAGCACCCCTGCCAGCAGCGCGCCGCAACCCAGCGCTACCGCTTCCACGCTTGCGCGCTGCCAGTCGCCGGCGACAGCGTAGCGCCACAGGTTCTGCCCCGTGGTCCAGTGATTGAGCAGCGGCAGGCACAGGCACAGCAGCGCCCCCAAGCCGAGCTGTTCGGCCCATGCGCGGTTGCGCGGCCGACACAATGCGTGCAGCAGGGTCGCCAGCCAGATCAGCAGGAAACAGCGTATTTCCCAGTTGGCCCGATCCTGCATCTGCAGTGGCAGCAGCCGGTTGGCATAGAGGTAGGCACAGCACGCCACGCCAATGCCCGCACTGCACGCCACGTTGAGCGCTTCGACACAGTGATAGAAGCGTTGGGTCGCAGCACCGAATTCGTGCTGCCCCTTGATCCGCCGCTTGATCGAGAACAGCAGCGTGCCTGCGACCATCATCAGCGTGCCCAGCAGGCCGCTGGCGAAGTACACCCATCTCAATGCCCAACTGCCGAAATCGGCAAAATGCAGGGAACGCATCACGCCTTCGATGCGTGCGCCCATGGACACGCTGTCCGGGTCAGGCAGCCTGACTTGCAGCACGTCGCCGCTGGCCGCGTCGAACAGCACGCTGGCCTGGGGCGTGAACAGATGGGACGACGGCTGACCGGGGTCGGCACGACCGATGACGCGTACGCTGGCGCTCGCGCTACCGGGCTTGTCCACCAACAGCATCTGCGCGGGCTGCCCGGTCAGTCCGCGGGCCTGTCCAAGCAGGTGCTCCCACGCAGGAGCCCGAGTGTCGAGCGGCGCAGTGTTGCGCACAGCCGGAGCCTGTGGCGCCAGGTCGGCGCTGAAGCGTGCATGGGCACCGTCATTCGAGCCGTACACGGCGTACACCGGCCACGGCATGTAGCTGCTGGCGAAGATGCACAGGCCTGTGTAGGCGATCATCAACTGGAACGGCAAGGTCAGCACGGCCGCGGCGTTGTGTGCATCGAGCCAGGCACGCGGCCCGCGGCCGGGTCGGAAGATGAAGAAGTCGGCGAAGATGCGTCGGTGAATCACGACCCCCGATACCAGTGCAACCAGAAAACCGACGGTCAGCGCGCCGACGATCCAGAAGCCCAGCACCGGCAGTTGCAGCATGTAGTGGAACGACATGAAATGCCGGCCGCCTTCGGTCTTGCGCAGTGCTTGCGACATCACCGGTGTACCGCTCGCAGGGTCGAGAGCGATCTGCCGGGTGCCGCTTGCGTCGCGCCACAGCAGGTGCACGGCCTCGCCCGCAGAGGTCGGCAGCTGCACCCGCCACAGCCGCGCACCGGCGCCGTGTGCAGCCAGGTAGCGCTGCGCTTGCCAGGCAGCAGAGCTTTGATCCAGCGGCTCCCCGGCGTCGACCGGGGCGATCGGCTGCGCCTCCATCCAGCGGGTGATGGGTTCGCGGAACACGCTCAACGAGCCGGTCAGGAAGATCACGCACAGCAGCCAGCCGCAGACCAGGCCGCACCAGGTGTGCAGCCAGCCCAGGGAGCGGCGCAGGGAGCCGTTCAGCGCCCTGATCCCGAGGTCGACGCGATCAGAAATCGCCTCGCAGGGTCAGCATGTAGCTGCGTGGCTCGCCGAACACGTTCGAGCGGTCGACCGCTACCGCAGTGGTGTAGTAACGCTTGTCGAACAGGTTCTCGGCGTTGAGCTGCACCTTCCAGTGCTCGTCCAGCTTCCAGGCCACGCGCGCATCCCAGATCGCATACCCCTGACTGCCAAAGTCCAGCCCGGTGGTCGACGAGGCCTTGTAGTAGGACTGCGCCGACACGCCACCCCCGACGGTCAGCCGGTCCCAGGCACCGGGCGGGTTGTAGCTGGTCTGCAGGCGCAGCATGTGCTTGGGCGTCTCGTAGGCCACCTCGACGTCTTCGGTATTGTTGCGCAGCAGGTTGAAGGTGTAGCCACCGAACACCTGCCAGCCCGGCAGGATCTCGCCGCTGGCTTCCAGGTCGACGCCCTTGCTGCGCTTGATGGTGCCGTTGACGTAGCAGGTGCCCTCGGAGTCGTTGCTGGTGCAGTTGGTATTGGCCAGGTCGACCAGAGCGACGTTGGTCTGCTTGATGTAGAACAGCGCCATCGACAGGTTCAGGCGGTCATCGAACAGCGCGCCCTTGATGCCGGTTTCGTAGTTGTCGCCTTCGGAGGGTGAAAGCGGCGTACCGCTGGTATCGACGTAGTTGCCTTGGGCATTGAAGATTTCCGCATAGCTGGCATACCACGCCCAGTCGTCGCTGATGTCGTAGATCACGCCGGCGTAGGGGGTGACCTTGCGTGTCACCTTGGATTCGTAGGGCAGGGCGGCGCCGCGCTTGATGTCGTAGGTGTAGTCGTACCAGCTGGTGCGACCACCCAGTACCAGGCTCAGCGGTTCGCTCAGGCGCAGCCGCGAGTTGGCGTACAGGCCCGCCCGCTCCTCGGTCATGTCGATATCGGTGCTCCATGCCGGCCTGGCAGGCTTGGCGATGGCATGGTGGTCGACATTGAAAATGTTCAGTGGCCGGTTGCCCAGGCTGGCGGTGGCTTGCTGGGTGTTGGCCTCCTGGCGCGACCAGGTGCCGCCCACGGTGACGTCATGGGTCAGGCCGAAGGCATCGAAATTGCCGCTGACATGGCTGTCCACCCCGGTGCTGGTGACCTTGTCCTGGCGAAACAGTGCGGCCTGAAACACCGAACCGGTATTGGTCACCGGGCTGATGGTCCGTCGCGCATAGGCAATCTGTTGATCGAAGCTGCCTTCGGAAACGGTCACCGAGGTGGTGCTCGACCAGCGCTCGTTGAAGCGGTGCTCGATTTCCGCGAATGCTTCGCTCATCTCGCTCTGGTGACGGTTCCAATCCTGCACCAGCGAAGTGGAGCGGGAGATGTCCAGAGCGTTGCCGTTGCTGTAGCGCGGCAGGCCGTAGATCGAATAGCCGTTAATGACGTTTTCCTGGTGGCGCAGGCTCAGGCTCACGGTGGTGTCCGGGTCGATATCGGCTTCGACGATGCCATACACCAGCGGCGTGCGGGTGTTGCGTTCATCGAGGTAGGAACCGTTGTCTTCGTAGGCCGTGACCAGTCGGCCGCGCACGGTGCCGGTTTCGTTGAGCTTGCCGCTGGCGTCCAGCTCCATGCGGTAGCGGTCCCAGGAACCGGCGCTGGCCTGTACCGTCAGTCGCGGTTCGGCGGTCGGTCGCTTGCGCACCAGGTTCACCGCGCCGCCCGGCTCGCCTGCGCCCACCAGCAGGCCCGCCGCGCCGCGCAGCACTTCGACCCGGTCGTAGATGGCAGTGTCGGGCTTCATCCACCCGGTGATCTGATAGCCCTGGCCAGGCACACCGTCCACCAGAAAGCTTTCCGCCAGCAGCGAGAAACCGCGGGAGGTGTACACATGCCCGCCGAAGTTTCGGTACTGGAACGTGATGCCCGGGGTTTGTTCCAGCACCTTGTCCAGACTGGTGAGCTTCTTGTCGTCCATCAGTTGCCGGGTCACCACGCTGACGGTCTGCGGGGTGTCCTTGAGGCTCAGGTTGAGTTTCGCGGCGGTGCTGCTGCTACCAGTGGTATACGAGCCCGTGCCGTCGGTGCTGCTGCCCAGATCGTTCATGGCATTGACGGTGGTGGCGCCCAGAGCCATGGCGGGATCGTCGCGCGCGGGCAGCTTCTGCAGCACCAGGGTGCGTGCATCGAGCATCTGCCAGCCGAAGCCGCTGCCGCGCAGCAGCGTCTGCAGGGCCTGGTCGAGGGTGTATCGGCCTTTCAAGGCCGGTGCGCGCAGGTTGGCCACATCCGAGGAGTTGAAGATCAGGCGCACGTTGGCCTGGTCTGCCAGTCGGGTCAGCGCCTGATCCAGCGACTGTTCTGCCGATTGCAGGTTCAGGACGGTGGTCGCTTCTGCCCCCTGTGCCGAAGGCGCAAGCAGTGGCAGGCCCGCCGTCATGGCCAGCATCAATGCCAGGCTCAGGGTGCGACCGGTAGCGGGAGTGAACGAAGGGAAACGTGCCTGCATCTGTAAACGTCCGTAAGCCAATGGAGGCGGAATGCCCGAGAATCATGCTTCTCACTCCAACGACGAACGAGGTGACCCGACCTTGCCATCCAGATTGAAAATATTTTCATTATCATCTGCCAATCTGATGATAACCGTTCTCAAGTGGGATAGGATGCGCGCCTCGATCGCCTGGGCCGTGCGCATGTCCGTGTCACCCAACTCCAACCATTTGCTGATGGTCTTTCAGGAGCACTATGCCGACCTGTTGGCCTTTCTGGCACGGCGCTTGGGGAATGTGGAAAAGGCTGCCGACGTGGCGCAGGACACCTACGTGCGCCTGGCTGGCCTGGCCGACACGGCGCAGATCCTCGAGCCCCGCGCTTTCGTCTTCCGCGTGGCCGGCAACCTGGCCATCGACCGCCTGCGCCAGGAACGGCGCTATTGCGCGCTGCAGGTCGATGAACCCGACGAGGAACCTTGTGATCCCATGGCCTCGCCGGAACGCTCCTTTCTTGCCGCCGAAGCCATCGAGCAACTCGACAAGGCCCTGCAGCGCCTGCCCAGCAATGCCCGTCTGGCGTTGCTGCTCAGTCGCCTCGAAGGCCTTACTCACGCAGAGATCGCCACACGCCTCGGGGTGTCGGAAAGCTCGGTAGGCAAGTACATGGTGCACGCCATGCGTCATTGTCGCGATTGGCTTCGTCAGTCGGAGTGCCCTTAGAATGCACGGTACTGACGTCTATGCGGCAACGACCGCGAGCCCATTATCATGACCGAGCCCACCCATCCGAGTGCTTCTGCCGTCGACCTGGAGGACCAGGCCATCGAGCAGTGGGTGCACCTGACATCGGGCCGCGCCAGCGAGGCGGATCGCAGCGCCTTTGCCCGCTGGCGCGGACAGAGCGCGGACCACGAGGCAGCGGCACGCCTGGCCGAGCGGATCTGGCAGGCACTTCCCCAGACTTGCGCCGCGCAGCGCTTCGTTGTGCCCACCAAGGTCACGCGCAGGCCGCTGCGCTGGGCGGCGCTGGCAGCCGGGGTGGGCGCCCTGGCCCTGACCGGGTTGAGCGAGCCGGCCAAGGTGTATTTCGCCGACTATGCCACGGCGGTCGGCGAGCGACGGGCGCTGACCCTCGAAGATGGCAGCCAGGTGTGGTTGAACAGCGGCTCGGCTTTATCGGTTCGCTATTCCTCGTCGCGGCGCGAGATCAGCCTGATCAAGGGCGAAGCGCTGTTCCAGGTGAGCAAGGACGCCTCGCGTCCTTTCGTGGTGCAGGCGTCGGGCGGCAGCGTACAGGCCGTGGGCACCCGCTTCGATGTCGATCGGCAGGGTGAACAGGTGCGTGTCGGGGTGACGGAGGGTGAAGTGAAGGTTTCGTCTGGCGGGGCGGTGGTTCCCCTGAGGGCCGCCCAGCGTCTTGAATACGTTGCGGGAACGGCGCCGTCGCCGACCGGCGCTCTGGACCTGGGCAGCGCGTCGGCCTGGCAGCGCGGCAAGTTGATCTTCAACCGCCAGCCGTTGGCCGAGGTGTTCGCGGACATTGAACGCTATCTGCCTGGCTCGCTGGTGATCGCGGGCAGCCTGCCGACCACGGCAGTGAGTGGCGTGTTCAACCTCGACGACATTCCCGGCATGCTCGAAATGCTCGCCCGCACCCAGCCGGTGAAGATCTATCGAATGCCCTGGCTGACCGTAGTGGTGGTGAATCAGACGCGCGCATGAGCCTGGCATAAAGCCTTGGCCGTCGAGGCAAAAGAGGTTTGGCGGGGGAACAGGGCTATCGAGGGGTGGGACGCTAGGGCGCAAGGCCCTAGCAGACAACGGATATCATTTTTTCTTCTTCGCAGGCTTTTCTGCTTTTTCGACCTTGTCAGACTTCTTGGCCTTTTCAGGCTTGCTGTCGGCTTTCTTGGCAGTTTTCTTCGGCTCGGCGTCTTTCTTCTTGTCTTTCTTGTCCTTGTCGGAGGACTTCGAAAGCGCTGAGGCTGCGGCGGATTTCTTTTCCGGTGACGACTTTTTGTCCTTCATTTCCTTGCTGGCTTTCGAAGCATCGCTTTTGGTTTTCTTCTCGTCTTTAGCCACGTTGACCACCTCTGGAGAAAGTGCCGATATTGACACAGTGCCTGTGGGAATATTCACAAGCTGATCATTAGGCGAACGGCTGGAAAAGCAGTTCAACTTTTTTTGCGAAGCGCGCTGCTGCGCCGACGACCTGCCGGCAACGTTCGGCGCAGTCGGGCTCAGGCGGGTTGAGCCACCACGTTGTTGCTGACATTGCGGCCCAACACCAACACCGTGGCGAACCCCGCGCCAACCAGTGCCGTGGCCAGGCTCAACAGCACCGAGCTGCCCAACCGATCGACGATCTGCCCGCCGAAGAACGACCCCAGGGCAATGATCACCTGAAACAGCGCAACGAACAGGGGCATCCCGCGCTCCACATCCTTGGGCGCGACCACGAACATCCAGATGCTGGCGCAGGCCGGGAAAGCCCCGAAAGCGAAGCCCCAGAGGGCTATCAGCATGGCGGCCCCGGTGATACCAGTGGCGAAATGGGGGAACAGGGCGGTGCTGGTGCCGATCATCAGGGCCACCAGCAACAACGTATTGCGCACGCTGCGGTTGGCGGCGAAGCCGGCGAATACATTGCCCAGCACGCCGGCCATGCCGTAGAGCAGCAACAGCGAGCCGATGGTGGACCCATCGAAGCCGGCGCTCTGCTTGAAGAACGGTGCCACGTAGGTGTACGCGGCGAAGTGCGCCAGGCCGATCAGCAATACGGCGATCAAGCCGACCCGCGCCTGTGCATTGGTGAACAGTGCAGGCAGGTCCCTGACCCGAATGGCCCGGTCCGGATACAGCGGCGGCAGCAGGAAGATCTGCGCCAGCAGTACCGGCACGCCCACCAGCGCGGTGACCAGGAAGGTCATGCGCCAGCCCATCAGGCCACTGAGCCAGGTGCCTACGGGCACGCCCAGTACCGTGGCCAGGGTCACGCCCATCATGATGATCGACGTTGCCTTGGCCACGCCGACGCCCTTGGGCGCCAGTCGACCGCTCAAGGCGATGGCCGTGGCCCAGAAGCCGCCGATGCTGACGCCCAGCAACACGCGGCCGATCAGCAGGACGTTGAAATCGCTGGCGAAGGCCACGATGGTGTTGGCGATGATCATGATCAGCGTCAGGCCGGTCAGCAGGTAGCGACGGTCCATCGCACCGATGCCCACCGACAGCAAGGGCGCAGCAAGCGCAGCCATGATCCCTGGCAGGGTGACCATCAGGCCGGCGCGACCGGCACTGATGCCCAGGTCGCTGGCAACATCGTTGAGCACACCCACGGGCAGAAATTCGCTGGTCACCAGAGCGAAGGCGCCGACGGCGACCGAGAGGATCGCCAGCCACTGTTGCTTGACGCTTTGCGGGGTACGTTCGGAAAGGCCGGGGGCGGCCGAGTGAGGGGTGGGCATGGGCATCGGTTCCAAAGGGGCGTGGCGCCTGCGGGCAGGCGTGAAGAGCGGGGGAATTGGCGGCGATTATAGGGGAGGGTTGCCGCAGCCTGGGAGGCGCGGCGCTTGATAGTGATCATCAGTGAGATCAATGCGCCGCTCGCCCTTGTGGGAGCGGGTCTCTGCCCGCGAAGGACGCACCGCGGTCTGCCTGATTCACCGCAGCGCCTTTTCGCGGCCACGGACCGCTCCTACGATGGGTTGGTGTATTTCTTCCCCTGTAGGAGCGGTCATCGACCGCGAAGGGCGCACTGCGGTCTGCCTGATTCACCGCAGCGTCCTTTTCGCGGCCACGGACCGCTCCTACGATGGCTTGGCGTATTTCTCCCCCCGTAGGAGCGGTCATCGGCCGCGAAGGGTGCACTGCGGTCTGCCTGATTCACCGCAGCGCCTTTTCGCGGCCACGGACCGCTCCTACGATGGGTTGGCGTATTTCTTCCCCCGTAGGAGCGGTCATCGGCCGCGAAGGGCGCACTGCGGTCTGCCTGATTCACCGCAGCGTCCTTTTCGCGGCCACGGACCGCTCCTACGATGGGTTGACGTATTTCTTCCCCCGTAGGAGCGGTCATCGGCCGCGAAGGACGCACTGCGGTCTGCCTGATTCACCGCGGCGTCCTTTTCGCGGGCAGAGCCCGCTCCCACAGGGGATTGGGTAGGCAGACGGCTAGCGGCCCTCCCAGCGCCGGAACAATGCACTGGCGTTGACGCCGCCGAAGCCGAAGCCGTTGGACAGGGCGTAGGTTATCGCTGTCTTGCGTGCAGTCGGACCGACCAGATCGAGCCCGGCTGCCGCCTCGTCCGGCGTGTGCAGGTTCAGCGTCGGCGGTGCAATTTGATCGCGCAAGGCCAACACGGTAAAGATGGCCTCGATCCCACCAGCGGCGCCCAGCAGGTGGCCGGTGGCCGACTTGGTCGAGGTGATGGCAAGGCCGGCCCGAGTGCCGAACAAGGCGCGAATGGCCGCCAGCTCACCCTTGTCGCCGACTGGCGTGGACGTCGCGTGGGCATTGATGTGCTGCACATCCTGGGCGTCGATGCCGCCCTGGCGCAGGGCCTGTTCCATGGCCCGGCGGGCTCCGCTGCCATCTTCCGGGCCGGCCGTCAGGTGGTAGGCGTCGGCACTGGTGCCATACCCAACCAGTTCCGCCAGCGGCGTTGCGCCTCGGGCCAACGCGTGTTCGAGCGATTCGATCACCAGCAGGCCCGCACCCTCGGACATCACGAACCCGTCGCGATCCTGGTCGAACGGCCGCGATGCCTCGCTCGGCCGGTCGTTGAAACCCGTGGACAGCGCACGCGCGGCCGCGAAACAGCCCAGGGTGACGCGGTCGATGGCCGCCTCGGTTCCGCCACAGATGGCAATGTCGGCTTCACCGCTGCGGATCAGTCGTGCGGCATCGCCGATCGCCTGCACGCCCGCGGCGCACGCGGTGACCGGAGCACCCAGGGGGCCTTTGAATCCATTGCTGATGGACACGTGCCCGGCCGCCATGTTGGCCAGGAACGATGGCGCGGTGAACGGTGACAACCGTCGCGGTCCGCGCTCGTCGGTCGTGCGCACGGCCCCGGCGAGCGCGCCGAAGCCGCCGACGCCCGAGCCGATGACGGTTGCCGTGCGCTGCTGCTGGGCTTCGCTGGTGGGGTGCCATCTGGCCTGGGACAGCGCCTCATGCGCGGCGACCAGGGCGAACTCGATGAAGCGGTCCATCTTCTTGCGCTCCTTGGCCGGTATCAGCGCCTGCGCATCGTAGCCCGCCACCGGGTCGGCCTCCAGCGTGGGAACCTGCCCGGCCACGGCGACCCCGGTACCTTCACCGATGTGCGCAGGCAGAGGGCTGATGCCCGACGCACCCGCCAACAGCCGCCGCCAGACCTCGTAGACGCCGCATCCCAGCGGCGTCACCAGCCCGGTACCGGTGACGACGATGCGTTTCTGACCCTGTCGATTGTTCATGGGTGTTTCTCCAAGCCTGTCATTGGATGACGTGTTGAACGGGTATCCGGACGAATGCGGTACCAGATTGAATACATCGCGGGGAGGAATATCAGGGTCATGACCGTCCCGCCGAACGTGCCCCCTATGAGGGTGTAGGCCAAGGTGCCCCAGAACACCGAATGGGTCAGTGGAATGAACGCCAGGATCGCCGCCAGCGCCGTCAGCAGCACCGGCCGGGCGCGCTGCACGGTGGCTTCGACCACGGCGTGGAAAGGCTCCAGGCCGTTCTTCTCATTGAGGTCGATCTGCCCGATCAGAATCAGCGTGTTGCGCATCAGAATGCCAGACAGCGCGATCAGGCCGACCAGGGCATTGATGCCGAACGGCTGGTTGAACAGCAGCAGTGTAGGCACCACGCCGATCAGCCCCAATGGGGCGGTGAGGAACACCATGGTCATGGCTGACATCGAGCGGGTCTGCAGGATGATGATCAGCAGGGTGATGGCGATCATGATCGGAAACAGCGGCGCCAGTGCCGCGGTGGCCTTGGCCGATTCTTCGATGGAGCCTGCCTGTTCGATGCGGTAGCCGTCGGGAAGCGTGGCGATGATCGGTTGCAGGGCTTTCGTCAGTTGGCTGGAGACATCCGGCGGCTGCAGGTGTTCCGCGATGTCGCCGCGTACGGTCAAGGTAGGCACCCGATCGCGGCGGCGCAGAAGCGGATCTTCCATGCGGACCTCGACAGCGCCTATCTGCGACAGCGGGATGCGCTGGCCATTGCCGCCGACGAGGGTGAAGCCGCCGATTTTCGCCGGGTCGAGGCGGATCCCCCCGGCTGCCCGGCCGACCACCTGTACCGAACGAATGTCCTCGCGCACGGCAGTGATCGGTATCCCGGACAACAGGAACTGCAGCTGCTCGGCAACCGCAGCGGAACTCAGGCCCATAGCCTGCAGGCGATCCTGGTCCAGGACGAAATGCAGGGAGGGCACCCGCGGCCCCCAGTCGAGGTTGACGGTGCGCATCATCGTGCTGCCCTGCATGACCGTCTGCACCCTGCCGGCGATTTCACGCAGCACTTGCGGATCCGGCCCCATGACGCGGTAGGCCACCGGGTAGGGCGAGTAGGGCCCGAACACCAGCTGGGTCACCCGCACCCGCGCTTCGGGGGCCAGACCCCGAGCCACGGCCTCGCGGATCTTCAGCTTGAGGGCCTCGCGCGCCGCCGGGCTGTCGGCCAGCACGACGATCTTGGCGAACGAAGGGTCCGGCAGTTCGGGCGCCATCGCCAGATAGAACCGCGGCGGGCCCTGGCCGATGTAGGCAGTCACGACCTTTGCCGCGTCCTGCTGGCGCAGCCAGGCCTCGATCTTGGCGGTGGCTGCGCTGGTCTGCTCGATGGCCGTGCCATAGGGCATCTGCACTTCGATCAGTACTTCCGGCCGATCCGAGGTGGGGAAGAACTGCTTCTTGACCTGTGCCATGCCCACGATCGCCAGGGCGAAAGACAGGAGCACCAAGCCTGCCACCGGCCATTTCCAGCGAATGACCTGATTCAGAAACCGGCGAAAACGGTTGTAGTGAGGGGTGTCGTAGATCGCCCCATGACCGCCTTCGACGGCCTTGATCGCCGGCAGCAGCTTCACCCCCAGATAGGGGGTGAACACCACTGCCACTACCCAGGATGCGATCAGCGCGATGCCGACGATCCAGAACATGTTGCTGGTGTACTCGCCGGCCGTGGACTGGGCGAAGCCGTTGGGCATGAAGCCGACGGCGGTCACCAGGGTGCCGGCCAGCATGGGCGCCGCGGTGTGGCTCCAGGCATAGGCTGACGCCTCGATGCGGTCGTAGCCTTCCTCCATTTTCACCACCATCATCTCGATGGCGATGATTGCGTCGTCCACCAGCAGCCCCAGTGCCAGGATCAGCGAGCCCAGGGTGATGCGGTCGAAATGCTTGCCGGTGGCTTCCATGACCACGAAGACGATCGCCAGGGTCAGCGGCACCGCCGCCGCAACCACCACGCCGACGCGCCAGCCCATGCTCACGAAGCACACCACCATGACCACCAGCAGCGCGACGAAGAACTTGATCATGAACTCGTTCACTGCCGAACCGATGTTCACCGACTGATCGGTGACCTGCGCGAAGGTCATGCCCAGTGGCATCCCGGAGCTGATCCGCGCCGTCTCGCCGGCCAGCGCCTTGCCCAGCTCCAGACCGTTCCAGCCATCACGCATGACCACGCCGAGAAGCAGCGCCGGTTCACCCTGATGGCGCACCATGAACGTGGCCGGGTCTTCGTAGCCGCGCGCAACCGTGGCCACATCGCCCAGCTTGAGCGTGCGCTGGCCGGCGATGACAGGCGTGTCGCGAATGGCGTCCAACGTGCCGAAGGCACCGTCGAGTCGTACCACGACTTGAGGGCCTTGGGTTTCCATGGCGCCTGCGGCGGTCAGCCTGTTCTGTCCGTTCAGGCTGGCGAAGATATCCTGCGGCGAAACGCCCAGCGTCGCCAGGCGCTCATGGGAAAAGGACACGAAGATCCGCTCGGACTGCTCGCCAATGATATTGACCTTCTTCACCCCGGGTACGTGCAGCAGGCGCTGACGCAGTGATTCGGCTTCACGCACCAGCAGGCGTTGCGGCTCGCCTTGCGCCTTGAGCGCGAACAGGGCGAAGGTGACGTCGGCGAACTCATCGTTGACCATGGGTCCGACCACCCCGGCCGGCAGGCTACTGGCCGCATCGCTGAGCTTTTTGCGTGCCTGGTAGAACTCGTCCTCGACCTGAGCAGGCGGGGTCTTGTCCTGCAGAAACAGGAGGGTGAAGGCCAGGCCCGGTCGGGTGTAGGTTTCGCTGCGCTCGTACCATTTCAACTCCTGCAGACGCTTCTCCAGAGGCTCGGCCACCAGGTTCTGCATCTGCTGCGCGGTCGCGCCGGGCCAGGCCGTGACCACGGTCATCTGCTTTACCGTGAACGGCGGATCCTCGGCGCGGCCCAGCTTGAAGAACGACAGGGTGCCGACGATGGCGATCAGGAAAATCAGGAACAGCGTCACCGACCGCTCGCGCACGGCGAGGGCGGACAGGTTGAAGCGACTGCCGCTCATGGCTGAGCCCCGGCCTGGACGCGCAGGTCCTGCGGCGCCAGCAGCACTTCCTCGCCCTCATGAAGCAGGTGCGGGCCCAGGGCAACCAACCGCTCACCTGGAAGCACGCCGCGCACCGTGGCTGTGTCATCTCCCAGGCCGACGACCTGGATTGCCCGCCATGCGATCACCGCCGGCGTGCCCGCGACGATCCACACACCTGGCCCGTTGCCTGGATCGTGAATGGCGGCCATGGGCACGCTCAGGGCGTCGGCTAGCGAAGGCGTCGGGGCAATGGCAAGGGTCACGGTCGAGCCCAGCGGCGCATTGGCCTGTTCGCCGTTCAGCACATAGCGCGCTTCGAAGGTGCGGGTCAGCGGGTCGGCAGCGTCGGCCAGCTGTCGCAGCGTGGCGCTGACGCTGTTGCCGGAACTGCCGAACAGCCTGGCCTGGGCGGTGCTGCCCGGCGCCGGCCGCAGGGTTTCGGGCAGTTGCACGACCGCTTCTCGCAGGCCTGCCTTGGCCAGCTTCACCACAGGTTGTCCGGCGCTCACGACCTGGCCTGGTTCGGCCAGGGTGGCCACGACCACACCGTCGGAATCCGCCGTCAGGGTAGCGTAGCCCGCTTCGTTGCGGCCCACCGCTGCCTGCGCCTGCAGTGCTACCAGATCGGCTCGGGCAGTGTCGGCCGCTGACTTGAAGCGGTCGTAGTTGGCAGCGGAAATGGCGCCGCTGGCAACCAGTTGGCGATTGCGCCGCTCATCGTTCGCAGTCTGCGTGGCCAGCGCCTGGGCGGCGGCCACGGCTTGCTCGCGGGCGTTGGACTGCAGTGCCAGGTCGGCGGGGTCGAGTCGCATCAACCGCTGTCCGCGGCTGACCGACTGGCCAGCATCGACGAAACGCTCCACGACCTTGCCCCCCACTCGAAAGCCCAGGTCGCTTTGCACGCGCGCTGCCACCACACCGGTAAACGCGCGGTCGACATCCGTTGCATGGCCAGCCTCGATCACCCTCACCAAAGGTGGCTGCGTGCGCGGGTCGACAGTGCTGGGCTGGCCGTCGCAGGCGGTCAGAAGCACAGGCAGCAGGCAAATGCCAAGCACAGGAGCGCGAAGCCGAGACATGGGATTCCTTACGCAAGCGGTAGAAGAAATCCGATTCTGATACTAGTGACCAAATCAGTCAATGGTCACATATCAGGGTGCCAGGCTCCTCAGTATCAAGGCGGGCAGTTGCGCGGCGGCGAGCGAGGCGCTCTCGAGGTTGTATTGCAGCTGCACTGGACTGATGTAGGGCCGCATCACCAGAAAGATCCCATGGCTCGCTTCGTCCAAAGGTGTCTGATGTTCGAACTCGCCGGTTTCTCTGCCTTCGCGCAGGATCTGCTCGATCAGCCCACGCAGGCGTTGGCCGTGTGCCGCCGCCGAGGGCCAGTTGTCCCGCGCCGCGACAGCGGCGATGTCGTAGAGCTTGCGATCATGGAAAAACAGCTCGCTGCCGGCTTCCACCACGGCCTTGAACAGACGCGTCAGCTTGTCGGACGGGCTGCTGGCTTCGCCCATGGCCCGATCGACCACGGCCATGATCATGGCCAGCCGGCTGGCGCAGATCATTTCGCCGATCGCCTGCTTGGATTCGAAGAACTTGTAGATGTAGGCCTTGGAAAAGCCGATGGCCTTGGCAAGGTCCGATACCGTGGTCTTGTCATAGCCGTAATGGCCGAAGTGGGCCATGGCGGCCTCGACGATCTGATCGCGAACGCTGTGATCGGATGGGCCCCGTGAGGGGAAAGCGGGGGGCTGGCGGGTCATGGCGGTGGTAGGGCTCGGTAGACGGGGATCTACAGAGAGTGACTGTAACCGCGTCTGGTCACAAGTTCATTTGCGATGCGTCGAGCCTGCGAACGGGCGCTCCCACCCAACGAGCAGCGCCCTCGTAGAAGCGGCCGGTGGCCGCGAAAAGGCCCTGGGCCGGTACGTTGACCTGGCCAAGGGAAGCGAGTGCCGACGGGCCGGGCTGGTTCTAGAAGTCTACGCTGGCCGACAGCTCATAAGTGCGCGGAGCGCCCAGGCCCAGGCTCTGAGTGAGCGGCATGCCCCAGTAATCCTTGTCGGTCAGGTTGCGCACGTTGGCACGCAAGGTCACGGGTTTGTTGGAGACGTGCGTGGTGTAACGCGCACCGGCATCGAAAAGGGTGTAGCCGGGGACGGACAGGCTGTTGTCGGCGTTGATGTATTGCTCGGAGACCGCCGTGGCATTGGCGGTCAGCGTCAGGCCTTCAAGCAGGGGCGTGTCCCATTCCATGCCGAGCTTGCCCTGCAGTTTGGGATAACCGGTGGCCTTCTTGCCGTCCGTGGCGCCACCGGCGCTCTTGGTCACTTCCGGGTCGACGTAGGCAACACCGCCCATCAGCCGCACATCCATCATCGGCGAGCCGAAGAAACCCCACTCCACGCCGCGGTTGCGCTGTTCACCGCCGAACGAATAGATATTGGTGGCCGGGTCGGTGTAGGCGTTCGGGCGCTTGATCTCGAACACCGCCAGGGTGTGGGTGAAGGTGCCCAGGTCGAGCTTGAGGCCGACTTCCTTCTGCTTGGACTTGAACGGCGCGAACACATCACCGGCGTTGGCGGCGCTCGCAGGCGCCGAGGCACCCTTGCTCAGGCCCTCGATGTAGTTGGCATACAGCGACAGGTTGTCGGTGAGCTTGAACAGGATGGCGCCTGCAGGGGAGGTGGCATGGGTATCATAATTGGGTCGGTTGCGCGCGCCGGTGACGACGCTGAACGTATCGGTGACCACTTCCTGACGGCGCACACCCGCAGTGACCTGTAGGCGATTGTCGAACATCGACAGGGTGTCGGCTATGCCGTAGCTCTTCAGGTCGTTTTCGGTGTGCGAAACCGGCGGCCAGGACTCGGGCGATTTTGCTCCCCAGACAGGGTGGTAGATGTTGGTGGTCACGATTGAATTGGGGACCGCACGAAGACCGAAGTTTTTTTCCTTGTCACTGTATTGGGTAGCGTTCACCGACCACTGGTGATTGATGCCGAACGTATCGAAATGACCACGCAGGCCGACCTCGGCCGAGGTTTTCTCGATTTCGGTTTTCAGCAGCCCCATGGTCGTTCTGAAATCACCCGCCGCATTGATCACGGCCGAGGATATGGCTCCGCTGTACTGGTAATGGGTTTTGCTGGTGCCCACCGCACCGTAGGCCATCACGGCGTCGCTGAGGTCGTACTCGCCGCGCAGGATGACGCCTTTGTCCTTGGTTTCGACGTAGGCCCAGTCAGGGTTGAGCAGCGTTCCCGCTTTCGGCGGCTTGGGAATGCCGACGCCGGCAGCCAGGCCAATGCCGCGGTTCTGACCGTTGACACGATCGTCGGCGTCGAAGAGGTCGACGGACAGCCGGGCGCGCTCGCCGCGCCAGTCCAGCGCCAGCGACGACAGCACGTTGCGCGACGACTGGTCATCGGTGGCGGTGTCGCCGTCACGGTAGACACCGTTGAAACGCACACCGAACTGGTTGCCTTCGCCGAAGCGTCGACCGATGTCCAGATGCCCACCGAACTGCGCATCCGATTGGTAGGTGCCGGTCAGACGCGTCAGCGGGGTATCGCCAGCGCGTTTTGGAATCAGGTTGACGATCCCGCCCACCGAGCCGCCCGGTGGCATGCCATTGAGCAGCGCCGAGGGACCCTTGAGCACTTCGATACGCTCGTACATTTCCGGCGATGCCCGGTAGAAGGGTGCCATGCCGTAAAGGCCGTCGACGGTCATGTCGCTGACGCTCACGCCGAAACCGCGGATCGAATAGTTCTCGCCGTAGGTGCCCTTGATACCGTTGTTGAACACGGACGGGTCGGTGGCGGCGATCACGTCGGTGATGTCCTTGGCCTGCCTGTCCCGAATGTATTTGTCGGTGTAGCTGATGGTGCTGAAGGGCGTCTCCATGATGTCTTTGTTGCCGAGCAGGCCGACCCGCCCACCGGTTGCCACTTGTCCGCCGGCGTACTCGGGCATCAGGGTGCCAAGCGTGTCCTGGGTGCCTTCGATTGTGGTCTCGGACAGCACCAGGCTGCCTTTGTCGGGCGCTGTGCGAGCTTTCTCAGCCTGCTCCTGCGTCTCGGCGAGGGCGCCCATCGCAACGCCGCTCAGGCCAAACAGCAAAGCCATGTGCACGGCGGTGCAGGTACGGCTCAGGGCAAATGTCGGTGCTGTCGAGGCTGGATTCGCGGGTCGCGGGTGACGGTGTGGCAACATGCTGGATTCCTTTCGGTTCGGTAATGATTGAAGGCTCACTAGGGTTCCGAAACAAAACGAAATGTCCTCAATGGAAATGATTAACATTCGATAATAATTCTCGTCGCCGTGACCGACCGTTGCCAAGCAGCCACATTTGCCGCTTCGGATCAGTGTGCGTAGCCCTCCATCACCTCATCAGCCATGCGTGAAAGACACGTCACGCTGGCGGTGCACAGGTACCAGGTGCGGGCTTCGACGAAGATCACCCGGCCCTGGGTCCATGCCTTGGTCTTGCGCAGCAGAGGGTTGTCCAGGCTGTCCAGGTTCAGCGCCGGGCGTCGTTCCATGACGGCGGTGCGGTCGATGACATAGAGGATGTCCGGGTCGGCCTGCTGAATGAACTCGTTGGAGATCGGCTGGCCGTGCAGTCCGGCTTCGATGTCGCTGCTGGCGGGCTTCACGCCCAAAGTGTCGAAAATGAAGCCGTAGCGCGATTTCACGCCGTATGAGGTGAAGGCGCCATTGTTGTGCAGCACGATCAGCGCTTTCTCGGGACGCCCCTTGGTGACCTTGCGCGTCTGCTCGACCTTGGCATCCATCAGCGCGACCTTTTCCTCGGCCAATGCCGGTTTGTTCAGGATGCGGCCAAGCAGGGTCAGGTGACGCTTTGCGGTTTCGATGAAATTGCCCTGTTTGTTGGTCAGGTCGATGTCGTCGTAGACCGTCGGTGCGATCTGGCTGAGCTCGTCATAGCTGCGCGCCTGCAACGGCGAGATCAGGATCAGATCGGGCTTGAGCGCGTGCAGGCGCTCGAGGTTGGGGTCGATGGTGGTACCGACATCGGCGATGTTCGGGTCATCGCGGTACTTGAGCAGAAAGTCGGCGACATAGTCTTTGGCGATGCCCACCACCGGCGCGCCGAGTTGGTCGAGGCTGTCCAGCTCGCTCATGTCGAAGGCCACGACACGTTGCGGCAGCTTGTCGATAGTGGTCGTACCCAAGGCATGCTTCACGGTGATCGGCGTGTAGGCGGTGGTGGCAGGCGCGGCTTGCACGGCGGCGGGTGGGGTGACCCCGGCCGTGGGTTGGTCGCAGCCGTAGAGCGTGCTGATGGCCAATGCCAGCAGGCCACCGGCGACCTTGTGGTGTGGGGTGTTCATATCGGTTGCCTTGATGTCGAGGGGTTGAAATAGTTGCAGACGAACCCGCGTTCGCTGCGCAGGATTTCGAAATCCAGTTCGTAGAGATCGCGCAGGCACGCTTCGTTGACCACCTGCGCGACCGGGCCCTGGCTGTGCACGGTGCCGTTCTTGATGGCAACGATGTGGTCGGAATAATTGGCGGCAAAATTGATGTCGTGCACGACCAGGATTACCGTGCGCCCCTGTTCGTCGCACAGCCTGCGCAGGGCGCCCATGATCATCACGGCGTGTTTCATGTCGAGGTTGTTGAGCGGCTCGTCCAGCAGCAGATAGTCGGTCTGCTGGGCGATGGTCATGGCCAGGAACGCCAGCTGCCGTTGTCCACCGCTCAGTTCGTCGATGTAGCAGCTGCGCAGTGCTTGCAGGGACAGAAAACCGATGGCCTGGTCGATTGCCGCGTGGTCGGCGTCGGTGAGGTTGCCATGGCTGTAGGGGAAGCGACCGAAGGCGACCAGTTCTTCGACCGTCAGGCGCAGGCTGAATGCCTGGGTCTGGCGCAGGGTAGCGACTTGCCTTGCGTAATCGCGCACGGCAATGCGGGCGCTGTCGCGGCCGTTCAGGGTCAAGGTGCCCTGCGACGGCTTCTGCAGGCGGGCAATGAGCATCAGCAGGGTAGTCTTGCCGGCGCCGTTGGGACCTATCAACGAGGTCACCTTGCCGGACGGAAACCGCACGCTGACGTCGTTCAGCACCGGGGTGCTGCCGTAGGATTTGTGGACGTGGCTGAGGGCGATCATGGGCTGCCTCGGGTGCGGATCATCAGCGTGAGGAAGTACACGCCACACACTAGGTTGATGAGAATGCTGACGGAGGTGTTGTAGTTGAACAGCTGCTCGACCAGGTACTGGGCAACGATGAACACGCCGATGGCAACACCGCAGGCGGTCGGCAGGGTGGCGTGGTGGCGCGCGGTGCGGGCCAGGGCGTAGCTGATGTTGGCGACGATCACCCCCATGAAGGCGGTGGGGCCGACCAGGCTGGTGGACACGGCCACCAGCACGGCGATCAGCGCCAGTTGCAGGCGCACGCTGGGCGCGTAGTCGACGCCCAGCGAGACGGCCTGGTCGCGGCCCAGCGCCAGTACATCGAGTACCGGCAAGGTACGGTGCACCAGCAGGCATGCGCCGACGACCAGCACGCCGCCGTAGATTACCTGGTCCAGCCGGGCCCGGTTGAACGAGGCATAGCTGAAGCCCTGCAGGATCGAGAACTCGCCTGGGCTGATCTTCAACTGGATGAACTGGGTGAAGGTAGCCATCACCATGCTCAACACCAGCCCCAGCAGCAACAGCAGGTAGACGTTGCCGCGCCCATCGCGGAACAGCCAATGGTGGATCAGCCACGAATAGCCGAGCATCAGCACGATCGACAGCAGCGCGTTGCCGCCCCGGCCGAGCAGTACCAGGCTGTGCGTGCCCAGGCAGAGGATCAACAGGGCCTGGAACAGCAGGTAGATGGACTCGTAACCCATGACCGCTGGAGTCAGGATGCGGTTGCCGACGATCGTCTGGAACATCACCGAGGAGTAGCCGATGCAGACACCGGCGATGACCATGGCGGCCAGACGAATCAGGCGTCGCGGGATCACGTAGGCGAAATCCATTCCCGAGCCCAGCAGCACGAAAGCCACGGCCAACGTCAGTACCGAGAGCCAGAGTCCGTAGCGGGTCGCGTTCGGGCTCATGTGTACTTTCTCAGGAGCACGATCAGGAACACCACGCCGCCGATGCTGCCTGCGGTCAAGCCGATCGGCACCTCGAAGGGGTAGATCAGCAGGCGCCCGATGATGTCGCAGACCAGCAGCAGCGCCGCCCCGCACAGCGCCACGATGGGCAGCGTGCGCTGCAGGTTTTCGCCGTGGTAGAGCGCCACCAGGTTGGGCACCACCAGGCCCACGAAGGGTATCGCCCCCACGGTGATCACCGTCGCCGATACGCACACGGCCACCATCATCAGGCCCACGGCGGCGTTGGCGGCGTAGTTCACCCCCAGGCTGCTGGCCATGCCTTCGCCCATGCCCAGAATGGTGAAGCGCTGGGCGAACAGGTAGGTGAGCAGCACGATCGGCAGGATCAGATAGATGATTTCGTAGTTGCCCTGCACGATCTTGGAGAAGTCGCCGAGCATCCAGCCCTGCATGCTCTGCAGAAGGTTGTGGCGATAGGCGTGGAATTCGGCGAGTGCGCTGAGCACGCTGCCGTACATCAGGCCAACCACGGGTACCAGCACCACGCTCTTGAACTGGATGCGGCGAATGATCGCCACGAAGAGCACGCTGGCAAGAAAGCAGAAGCCCAGGGCGAACAGCATTCTGACCGTGCTGCTCGAGGCCGGGGCGATGGTCAGCGCGACCAGGATTCCCAGCTTGGCCGCATCCAGGCCACCGCAGGTGGCCGGCTCGACGAAGCGGTTGCGCACGATCTGCTGCAGGATCACCCCGCACATGGCCAGCCCGGCACCGGTCAACACCAGTGCCGCGAGGCGCGGCAGACGGCTGGCGGTGAGGGTCAGCCAGGCATCGCCGGAGAAATTCCACAGCTCGCTCCAGGACACCTCCTTGACCCCCAGCGTCAAGGACAGCCCGCACAGCAGCAGGAATGCAACCGGCCAGCTCGCCGCCCTCACGTAGCGTCCTCGTCCGCCGCTGCCGCGGCCAGCCGCCAACCCTTGGCGGCGCGTCGCTGCGCCAGGAAGCGCGCGTAGGGCCCGGCCTGGCGGCTGAGCTGGGCATGGCTGCCCCGTTCGGCGATGCGCCCACTCTCCAGCACCACGATCTGGTCGGCCATTTCCACCGTCGACAGCTGGTGCGCGATCACCACCAGCGTGCGCTTGCCGCGCAACCGGGCCAGGGTTCGCGCGATGGCTGCCTGGTTTTCGGCATCGAGGGCCGAGGTGGCTTCGTCGATCAGCAGGATCGGCGCATCCTTGAGCAGTGCCCGGGCAATCGCGATGCGCTGGCGCTCGCCGCCGGAAAGCCGTGCGCCGCCTTCGCCGACCTGGGTGTCGAGCCCGTGCGGCAAACGTGCGACGATCTCCAGCACGCCGGCCTGCTCGGCAGCCTGCAGGATCTGCTCGCGACTGGCATCGGCCCTGCCGACGCCGATGTTGGCGGCGATGCTGCCCTGGAACAGGTAGGCGTCCTGGAATATCTGACTGGTCTGCGCCGCCAGCCAGGCGCTGGACAGCTGCCGAACGTCCACACCGCCGATCTGTACGCTGCCCTGGCCAACGTCGAAGAAGCGCGCGATCAATCGCACCAGAGTGGTCTTGCCCGATCCTGAGGCGCCGACCACGGCGGTCATGCTTCCCGCCGCGATGTGCAGGTTGATCCCCTGCAGGATCGGCGCCTGGTCGGCGGTGTAGCCGAAGCTCACGTCGTCGAACGCCACGCTGTTGTCGGCAGGCTCCGCCGCTGTCTGCGGCATCGGCATCGGCAGCGGCTGCACGGCGAACAGCTCATCGACCACGGCCAGTTGTCCGCGCGCGCCGCGCAACACTTCGCTGTAGCTGGCGACCTCCAGCAGCGGGTCGATGAACCGACTGGCCAGCACCAGCGCCACCACCAGCGCTGCCATCGAAGCGGGTGTCGCGCTGCCGGCAGACGAGTGCAACGCCCACCCGGCAGCTGCCAGCAGTGCTGCGAAGCTGGCCTGGACGGCCCAGCTGTTGAGTACCACCGACATGGCCGAGACGTGAATCAGGCGCCGGGCCGACTGCTGCTGGCCGGCAATCGCCTGCTGCACAAACCGTGCGCCACCGTCTTCGCCGTTGAATGCGCGCAGGACCGACTGGGCCTGGGCGAACTCCACCATGCGCCGACTGGCTCGGGCGCTGCTGGCATGGAATCGGGCGTCGCTGCGTTGCCCCATCCGGGCCGTCAGGGTGAACACGGCAAGCAACAGCGGCAGGGTCACCGAGGCGATCAGGGCCATCTGCAGATTCAACCAGAACAGCCCGGCCACTACTGCCAGCGGGGTGATGACGCTGGTGATCAGGGGCGTCAGGACGTGGGCGGGCAGTTGTGCCAAGGCCATCATGCCCTGGGTCGAGACATGGCTCAGACGAGCGGTGTTGTCTGGGTCGAACCAGCCGACCGGCAGTCGCGCGACGTGCTCGCTCAAGCGATGGCGGCCGGTTTGCAGCACGGCCATGCCGAAGCGTACGCCGGCTTTCTCGACCACCCGACGCAGCGCCCAGCACAACCCTGCGCCGACCAGCATCGGGACCAGCCCGCGCGTGGCGGCCGTGATGTCGTGGCCCAGCAACCCGGTGAGCACGGGTATCACGGCGACGATGGTCAGCCCGTTGAGCAGCCCGTACAGCAGGGTCAGCCCCAGGTAGCGATAGAGCACGTCGGCGTCGTTGCCCAGCAGCCGCAGGAAAGTGTTCAGCATGGGCCGTGCTCCGCAAGCTCGGTGTTCGGGTAGTCGCCCGCTTGCCACAGCCGGGCGTACCGGCCGCCAGTGGCGAGCAATTGCGCGTGGGTGCCTTGCTCCTGAATGCTGCCGTGGTCGATCAGGATGATGTGGTCGGCGTGCATCACCGTATCCAGACGGTGGGCGATCACCAGCACGGTGCGGCCCTGGGCGAAGCGTGAAAGGGCCTGCTGGATGTGCACCTCGTTCTCGGCGTCGGCGGCGGCGGTGGCTTCGTCGAGGACCAGCACGGCCGGGTCGAGCAGCATGGCGCGGGCAATGCTGACTCGCTGCAGTTCGCCTCCGGACAGTTGCGCGTCTTCGCCCACCACCGAATCGTAGCCACGGGGCAGGGCGATGATCCGCTCGTGCACGTTGGCCAGGCGCGCTGCCTGCTCGATCTCGTCGAGGCTGGCCGAGGCGCGGCCCAGGGCGATGTTGTCGCGCAGGCTGGCGTGGATCAGGCGCACGTCCTGCAGTACGAAGCCGATATGCCGATACAACTGCGTGCTGTCGATCTGGCGCAGGTCGACGCCACCCAGGGTAATGCGCCCGGTATCCGGGTCGAAGAAGCGCAACAACAGGCGCGCCAGGGTCGACTTGCCAGCGCCGGACGGCCCCACCACGGCCGTGACCGTGCCGGGCCTGAGGGTTAGATCGATGTTGCTCAACGCCGGCGTTTCGCCGTCGTAGCTGTAGCTCAGGTTCTGCACCTGCAGTTCGGTTCGTGCCGGCAGGTCGATGGCTGCAGCCGTTGGGCTGGCCAGTTCCGGGGTGGCCAGCAATTGCTGAATGCGCAGGGCCGCGCCCGTTGCGTTGTGCAGGTCATGGGTGATGTAGCTGAGCAGCAGCAAGGGCGCGCACAGGCTGGGCGCCACCAGGACGAAGGGCAGCAGGTCGATGGCTTCGATCCAGCCCAGCCAGGTGAACAGCGTGCCGAACGCCAGCACGATGCCGAGCACCACCACCGGGGTGATCAGCGCATGGGCATTGGCCATGGCACTGACCAGGGGGCGGGCGAAATCCTCGAACGCCAGCGCGAAGCCGTCCACGGCCTCACGGTAGTTGGCCTGGGCCTTGCCCTCGATACCGAAGGACTTGACCACGGTGATGCCGTTGACGAATTCCACCACGGCGTTGTTGATGCGCGCCATCCCGGCGCCGAACGCCTGCATGTTGGCGCTGCTTGCCCGGGTTGCCCTGGAAACGAACAGGAAAAACAGCGGAAAGGGCAGCAGCGAGATGACTGCCATGCGCCAGTCCGTGGCGAACAGGTACACCGTGGCGAACGACACCGCCCCCAGCGAGCGACCGACCGTGGTGTAGAAGTGCGCGGTCAGGCTGTGCAGGGTATCGACGTCATCCTGCATTGCCTGCTTGACCTCGCCCGAGGCCCGCGCGGTGAACCAGCCCAACGGTACCTTGCCCAGCCTGCGGGTAATGGCCAGGCGCAGGTGTGAAGTGATCTGGTTGTCGAGCAGATGGGCGAGCATTTCGCCCAGCGAGAGCAGGATCATGCCCAGCATCAGGCAGGCCAGGCTGCCGGCGATGACGGGCCACACGTGCGCAGTCGACTCCAGCGCCCAGACCCCGCCGTCGGCAGGGTCCAGCGCCAGGCCGGCGAGGTAGGCGATTGCGGCCAGTGGCAGCAAGGTCAGGGCGGTACCCAGGCCGGCGAGGATGGCCGCCACGATCAAGCGGCCACGAATGGGCCTGAGCAGCTGGGATATCGCGCCTTCGGCGACAGGGTGGTCGGTAGCGGGTGCGGCGCTCATTGAATCTCCGTAAAGAGGGCAGGGCCCTCGGCAAGGTGTGCAGGCTCGGCACAGGTCGTGGATGCACGGTGCTTACCGTGTATTACGAGCGACGGCGAATATTCCTCAATGGCTGCAGCGATCGCTGGCGAAGGGCTGGCAGGCGCGCATGGCGCTGGCGATGTACTTCTCCACGGACGACACCGACACATTGATCTGACTGGCGATTTCGCGATGGCCCATTCCGCTCAGGCGATGCAGGAGCAGGGCCTGGCGGGCCTTGGCCGGCTGCTGGTTGATGACGGCGTCGACCTGGGTCAGTGCTTCGAACGCCAGGGCGCGACTCTCTTCGGATGGCCCCAGTGGCACGTCCTGTTGCCTCAGGCGTTCCAGGTGCCCGGCTTCCAGGCTGCGACGACGGTAGAGGTCGATGAGCATGCCCTTGGCGATCTGCGTGAGGTAGCAGCGACAGTGCTCGGGCGCTGGCACGGCGCCCTTGCGGATGAGGTTGAGGTAGATGTCGTGCGCCAGGTCCGCGGCGTCCGTCGAGTTGCCCAGCTTGCGTCGCAAAAGGCCGCTGAGCCAGCCGTGATGATCTTTGTAGAGCCGCTCCACTTGTTGTCTGAGCGCGAACGATCCGTTGTCCACGATGCCTTTCCCCACCCCATGTCGACGCTGCGATTTTGACGAATGCTAATAAGTATGATTATCATTTGCACGATACGGTGTTTGTTTCGCGAGTGCAAACGCACCGCTCTTCCTCGCCGTCCTGCCGCGTTCATGCATCGGCCGCGGCCTTGTTTTTCCTGCCAACCAAGGTGCTTATTTCCATGATGGAAACCCGTCCTGACAACGTATTGCAGACGCCGCTCACGCCCCATGAAGAGCAGGCGTGGCTGCTCCAGCAGCAGTATCCCGAGCAGATCCGCAAGCATTTCTGCGCCTGGTCGCTGGGCTGCGCATTCGATACCCAGCGCCTGGAGTCCGCCCTGAGGGCAGTGATCGATGCACTGCCGGCGCTCAATGCCCGTTATCTGTTCGACGATGAAGGCGAGTTGCGCAAGGTCACGGCCGAGGATTGGCAAGCCTGTGTCGCCGTGCTGCACGTCGATACTCAGGCGCAGGCAGGCGACCTGCTGCTGGCCCGTCAGGCGTCGCCCTGGGACGCCGAAACCCAGGCGCCGCTCGCTGCCCTGGTGATCCAGACCGGGCAGGGCGTGATCCTCGGGTTCGTGCTGCATGAGGTGCTGGACCAGACCTGTCGCGAAGACGACCTGTATCGACTGGTCATGGATGCCTACGACGGTCGTCCCGTGGGCGTGCCGCACCTGCCGTGGCTGATGCGCCAGGCCACCGACAGCCCACCGCTGGCCTCGCCATCGGCCGACCCCCAGGTGTCGACCGATGCCGACGCCATGGCCGCGCTGATCCTCGGCGAGTTCCGCAACACGCTGGCGGAGCCGGGCATGACGCTGGAAGACGACTTCTTCGAATTTGGTGGCCATTCCCTGCTGGCGACGCGAATCATCGGCAAACTTGCAGACAGCCACGGCGTGGAGGTGGACTTCAACGACTTCTTCAGCGCGTCCACGGCGGGCGCGCTGGCACAACGGGCACGTCGCCGCGAACAGCGTGCATTGGCCGCTGCAGTGGCCTCGTCGACACCTGTGCGAACCGCCCCTTTCGCACCGGCGCAGGCGTCGCTCGGGCGTGCGTACGCCGCCTTCGATTTCGGCACGATCTTCAACCTGCCGTTCGCCGTGGCGTTTCGCGAACCGGTCGACGAGGCCGTTTTCGAGCAGGCCTTCCACGATCTGGTCGAGCGCCATGCCAGCCTGCGCACGACCTTTCATTTCGATGAAGGCGAACCCTACCAGCGGCAGGTACCCCTGGAGCGGCTGAGCCAGTACCGCTGGTTCTGGTCCAGCCAGCACAGCGAGGGCGCCAGCCTGGCCAGCGAAGCGGGGCATGTTTTCGACCTGTCCCGCGAGCTGCCGATGCGCGTGCGCTTCCTGCGTGACGGGCAACAGGCGGGGCAAACGCTTTCGCTACTCGTCCACCACATGGCCATCGACGAGTGGTCGCTCAACGTGCTGATGCAGGACCTGAGCCAGGCCTACGCCGCGCGCGCCGCCGACCGGGTGCCGTTCTGGCACGAGCCGGCGCCGGCCTTTCACGAGTACGCCACGCGCGCTCGCATCGCCGGCATCGACCCACGGCACCTGGCCTACTGGACCGACATGCTGGGCGATGCCACGCGCGGCCTGCAGTTGCCTGACCAAGCCGGTGCGGCTGGCGCGCGTGCGAGCGAACCCGGCATCCAGGCACAATGGTTCGAGATCACCCCGAGCCAGGCGCTGACCGATGGCCTGCAGCGGTTTGCCAGGCACAACAATGCTTCCCTGTTCGGCGTGCTGTACACCGCCATTGCCTTGGCCTTGCACAAGGTCGGCGGCCTCGAGGAACTGGTGATCGGTACCTCGGCTTCCGGGCGCACCGATCCGGCCTACTACAACACGGTCGGCTACTTCACCACCATGGTCGCCCATCGCGTGCGCTTCGATGCGCAGCAGGCACTGGGGTCTATGGTCGAGGCAGTCAGCAGCCTGATCAATGATTCCATGGCCTACGCCGACGTGCCGCTGGAGCAGATCCAGCAGGCGTTGGGAATGACGCCTGCGGACGGCCTGCTGTTCGACGTCTACATCCAGATTCACGCCAGCAACGCCTTGAATGGCGCGCTGCGTGGGGCCGACGGCGAAGCGATCCGCTACCGGCAGGTCGACCCGGAAAAGAGCCAGTCGATGTTCGGCATGCAGTTCGAAATCATGGAAAACATGTTTGAGGGCCAGCGCTCGTTGCGACTGGTCGTCACCTATCAAACCGCGCGCTACAGCGCCATGCAGATGGACCGGGTCAGCCGCGCGATCGAGCAGGTGTTGACCGCGTTCACTGACAGGGAAGGAGCAAAAGCATCAGTGGGGCAGTTGAGCGTCTAGCGCCGTCCCTTGTAGGAGCGGTCATCGGCCGCGAAGGGTTCACCGCGGTGTATCAGGCTAACCGCGGTGTCCTTTTCGCGGCCACTGACCGCTCCTACGGATGTTGTGCGATTCCCTGTGGGAGCGGTCACCGGCCGCGAAGGGTTCACTCCGGTGTGTCAGGCGGACCGCGGTGTCCTTTTCGCGGCCACTGACCGTTCCTACGGATGTAGTGCGATTCCCTGTGGGAGCGGTCATCGGCCGCGAAGGGTTCACCGCGGTGTGTCAGGCTGACCGCGGTGTCCTTTTCGGGGCCACGGACCGCTCCTACGGATGTAGCGCGACTCCCTGTAGGAGCGGTCATCGGCCGCGAAGGGTTCACTGCGGTGTGTCAGGCTGACCGCGGTGTCCTTTTCGCGGCCACGGACCGCTCCTACGGAGGGGCGCGATGGCGCGGTTCAGTCCTGATGCATGCCGTAGCGCTGGAACGACGAGCGTTTTGGCAGTCGGTAGCGGGCGCGCCCCAGCAGTTGGTTGACGATGGTGGCGTTGCGCGTCGGGGCGATGCCCAGGTCGGGTGAGCCGACGCCGTGCTGAAAGATTTCCGCGTTCTGGATGAAGATCTTGCCGGCGCCGTCGTCACGGCGGCGCGCGGTGAAATCCGCCTGCACCACGCAGTCACCATAGCTGTCGGTGTCCAGCAGTGTGTCCTTGAGCCGTTCGAACCACTGCGGCCAGGTGTGCCGGTAACCGGTCGCCGCAACGATGGCGTCCGCTTCGAGCGTGCCGGTCTGGTCCAGTTCACGGTGCCGGTAGGCGATACGCAGTGCGCCGTGAACATCCTCCACACGCTGCACCTCGCAGTTCGACAGCAAGGTCAGCCCTGGGTCACGCCCGCCGATGGAGCGCTCGTAGATCAGGTCGTACAAGGCGCCGATGGTCGAAAAACTGATGCCCTTGTACAGCAACCCTTGCCCGGCAACCACTTCGCGCCGTCGCTCGGGCGCCAGACTATGGAAGTAGTCCATATAGGCAGGGGTGAAGCATTCCTGGCCCAGCTTTGAGTACTCCATCGGATGAAAGCCCGGCGAGCGCGTGATCCAGCGGATCGAGGCGCCTGCCGCGACCCGCGCCGGCGTCAGTTCGCTGAACAGTGCCAGTACACATTCCGCTGCGCTTTGCCCGGAACCGATGACGGTAACCTGCCGGCACTCGGCCAGTTCCGCCTGACGTTTGCCGAATTGCGCCGAGTGCATGATCGGCGCAGTGCTCCTGACCTGTGCCCACTGGGGCAGCAGGGGCTGGGTGCCGATGCCTACGGCCAGGTGTCGGCTGCGGTATTGACGCTTGAACCCCGAGATCGACTGGCTCTGGATCAGGAAACGCTGGGTGTCGGCGTCATGGGTCACCTCGCAGACTTCCTCGTCGAAACGGCAGGCACCCAGGCGCTGGGCTGCCCAGCGGCAGTAGTGGTCGTATTCCAGCCGAGGTACCTGGAAGTTGTCGTAGTAATAGAACGCGTGCAGCCGATCGTGGTGATGCAGGTAATTGAGGTAGCTCAAAGGGTGGGTTGGATCGGCCATGGTCACCAGGTCCGCCAGAAAGGGCACCTGCAAGGTGGTGCCGGGAAGGAGCAGGCCTTCGTGCCAGCGAAACTCGCTCTTGCGTTCCAGGAACAGATGACTCACCTCGGGGTGGCCATCGAGCAGCGCGGCCAGGCCCAGATTGAACGGGCCGATGCCTATGCCTGCAATGTCTATCGTCGTTACATCCGTCATCCCGTCTCTCCATGAGCATTGTCGGGTGGGCGCGACGCCGTTGCAGGGCGCCGCATTCGATTCAGTCGGTCAACGTGGCTGCGCTCTTGGCGAGCAGGCGCTGCACGTCGTGGGCATTGCGGCACTGCAGTAGCTGGCCGGGCGACAACGTCACTGCGAAACGCTCGCGTAGCCCGGCCGCAATGGCTTTCAGGTGCTGTGGTCGCAAGCCCAGGCTGATGAAGTGGGTGGTAACGTCGTCGGCATGCTGCGCCGGGCGGCCCAACACGCTCAGGTAGACCTGCAGCACGGACAGCGCCAGCGTGTCGGCAGCCGGCGACGACTCGGTGGCCGGTACGGCGAGCAGCGCGCGTGCCTGCCGGCGGTCGACCTTGCCGTTCTGCGACAGCGGCAGCTGGTTGACGGCCAGCAGGCGCGTTGGCAGGTGCGAAGGCTGCAGGTGTTCGCGGGCGTAATTGCGCACTTGGACGACGCTGACTGGCGGCATGCCGGCAGCGCTCACGTACAGCACGCCGAGGTTGGTTTCGCCCTGGCTGGAGTCCTGGTAATCCACTACCAGCACCTGGCACAGCGCAGGATGGTTGCTCAGGACCTTCTCGACATCGGGCAGCGAGACGCGCACGCCGCGCACTTTCACATAGCCGTTGACCCGGCTGTCGAAGAGCAGGGTGCCATCGCTCCGGTAGCGTCCGCGGTCGCCGCTGCGAAAGGCCCTGATCGGGTGGCCCTGTTCATCGCCGACCGTGATGAAATCGGTCTGCGTGTATTCGCCGCCTTCCAGATAACCGAGCGCCAGGTTCACGCCCGCGGTGTGGATACGCCCCACAACGCCCGGCGGGCAATGCCGGCCGTGGTCATCGAGCAGCAGATAACGGTTGCCCGGCAACGGCTCGCCGTAGGGAATCAGCGTGCGGTCGTCGTTGCCGATCTCGTGCCAGATGCTCCAGATGGTGGTTTCGGTGGGCCCGCCCAGGGAGATCAGGCGGGCGTGCGGCAGGCATTCGCGCAACTGGGCGATCACCACCGGCTTGATGTAGTCGCCACCCTGGGCGATCAGGCGCAGGCTGCGCAGGTCATGCTCGCCGCGACCGGCCAGGAGCATTTCCACGATCGCTGGTACCGAACACCAGAGGCTGACCCGATGCTCGGCGATCAACTGGTTCCAACGCACCGCGTCCTTGTCCTCGTTCACCGCCGGCAGCACCAGCGTGGCTCCGGCGCTGAGGCTGCCGAAGACGTCGAACAGCGACATGTCGTGGTGCAGCGGCGTCACTGACATGAGCACGTCGTTCTGGCTGACTTGCCACCGCGCCAGCGTGCTGCCGATGACGTTGGCGGTCGCGCGGTTGTTCAGCACCACGCATTTGGGTTGGCCCGTGGTCCCCGAGGTGTACAGATAATAGGCGGGCGCTTCACTCAGGGAAAAATCGGGCAACGACACGGGGAAGGGCGCGTGCTTGGCGAGCAGCTCGGCCATGATGGCCATTGGCTGTTCGATGGGTTCGAGATCGGCCAGTACGACCAGATCAGGTTGGCAGTTGTCCAGCAGGTAGCGGCGGCGTTGCTCGGGTGCTTGAGCATCGATGGGCACCCAGATCACACCTGTCAGCGCGCAGGCCAGCGTCAGCATCGTGTGCTCCGGGCTGCGGGGCAGACAGATCGCGACCACGTGACCGCGCGTGAGGCCTCGGGCCTGCAAGGCGGCGATCACCCGCGCCACGCCGTTGCCCAGTTCGGCGTAGCTCAGCCGCCGGGATCCGCAGATGAGTGCAGTGCGGGTGTTGTCGGCATCGAAAACCTGCTCGGCGATGTGGGCCAGGAAAGGTGCCTGGCAGGCATCGCGCTCGGGGCTGTTGCGGCGATAGTGGGCGGTGTCGAGCAGCGGCGCCGTTTCCAGGGTGAAGCTGTCGTGGGCGGCGATCTGGCTGATGGCGTCGTCCAGCATGCGCAGAATGTCGCTGACTTGCGCCGAATCCATGACCTCGTGGGCATAGTCGATATCGACCCGCAGCGAGCCTTGGGCGTCGGTCGACAGGCGAATGTCCATGGCCACCTGCGGCGTCTGGGTCAGCCCGCCGTGCAGGCCCATGGCGCTGTCGGCTGGCGTCACCGGCCACGACAGGCCGCTGGTGATCACCACCGGCAACACCGGCCCCGGGCCGTGGCGCTCGAACAGCAAACGAGTCAGGTCGACCCCGGAATACGCCAGGTGCTGCAGTCCCTCCAGCACATCCACCTGCAGCGCCTTGGCACGTTCGGTGAACGGGCGCCGATCGGCAATCCAGTTGATGGCGATAAAGCTCGAGTGGTTGGCCAGGTCGGCGCTGCGGGTTGGCGCGACCGGCAGGGCGACGCACAGATCGCCCTCGTCGAGCCAGTGCGAGAGCACTTCCAGAACCACCGCCATCAGTGCGGAATTCTTGAACAGGCGCTGTTGTGCGGCCCGTCGGCTCAGCGCTGCAAAGCGCGATTGGGGCACCTGCAGACTCTGCCGTTGGTAGCGAGACGGACCAGCCTGGGCAAGCGGTCGTTTCCACGGCAGGCAGGGCGGCCCGCTGACCGCCGCAAGCTTCTCGCGCCAGTAGGCCATGTCTGCCTTGCGTTGCTCGTTCGCGGCCGGTGCTGGCAGCGGGGCCGCTGCTGCCGAGGGCTGCTCGGGCGTGCCGGTGAACAACTCCACCAGCAACGCTGCGATGGAGTGGCCGTCCACAATCAGGGCGTCCATGCGCACGAACACGACGTGCTGGTCCTGCGCCAGTTCGAACAGCGTGACGTTCCACGGCGCCGCGTGCAGGCCGAACACGGCATGTGCGTAAGCTTCGCGGCGCTCTTCCACCTCGCGCAGGCCATCGCTCAGGGGCAAGTGGCGCAGGTCGATTTCATCCAGATGGGGCTCGGCCACATCGCTGACGTACTGCACGCAGCGCTGGGCATCGATGTGGGTACGCAGGCTCGGGTGGCGCCGGACCATGTCGGCCAGGCGGGCACGCAGCACGGCTGTGTCGATGTGCCCGCGGTATTCGCGAAATTCCTGCATGGCCACGCCGCCCAGCGGCATGTGCGCGCCGCGCCCCAGCAGGTAGGCCTGCTGCAAAGCGTTCAACGGGCGTCGGGCCGGCGGCGACGACAGGGGTTGATCCAGGCGGGTCGGATCGGCGGCAACCGCTTGCACCCGCGCGACGAAGCGCTCGAACAGAGGGGACACCCAGGCCAGCGGCAGGGCATCGACACGGATATCCCAGTTGATCGAAAGCCCTTCGTCGATGTGAGCGACCTGAACGTCCAGGGCCACCTGCGGACCTTGGGAGATCACCCAGTTCATCGGGCCGAACGCCCGCCGCACACGTTCGGAGAACAGCTCGCCCTTGCTGCGCTCCAACGCAGCGGTGAAGACCACCGGCGCCAGTTGCGCCGAGCCCGTATGCCGCGACAGGTCGCGCATCAGGTCGACGCCGGAATAGGCGCAGTGCTCCAGGGCCTGGATCAGGCTGTCACCCAGCTGTCGGCACAGAGTCGCGGGACTGCTGGCGTCGGCCATCTCCACGTCGACGATCAGCACGTTGGCGAATTCGCCGATGATGCCCTGCACCTGGGGCTGCACCGGCGCGCGCCAGAAGCTGGGGACATTGAGGCGAAAGCGTGGATCGCCGGTGCGCTCGCCCAGCACCGACGCGAACAGCCCCAGCATCAGGCTGGACAGGGTCAGTCGGCGCTCCCGCGCCAGCTTCTGCAGGGCCTGGTAGTGCCCGGCGTCGAGCCAGGTATGCAGGCGCTGGCTGTGCGGCTGCGCTGCGCTTGATTCGAGCAGGGGCAGGGTTGGGGCGGGCGCGATGTGGTCCAGGCGCTGGCGCCACCAGTGGCGATCGCGGTCGCGGGCAGCCTTCACCGCAGGGTCTGCCCGCAAGGTGTCCAGCCACTGGAAAAACGTCGGCGGCGTCGAAGCCGGCTGCTCGGGTGCTTCGTAACCGACGGCCAGGTCTTCCATCAGCGTGGGAAAACTGGACGGGTCGATGGCGATCATGTCGCTGTCGACGTGCAGGCGGAAGCGATTCTCGGGCAGCAGGCTGACGCCCACGCGCAGCCCGCCGACGTCTACCAGATCCAGCTGCTGATGGGTCCAGGCTTCGCGTTTGCGCTGTAGCGCCTGTTGCAATTGCACGGCCGGCAGATCGCTCAAGTCGTCGACTTCAAGCGCCGGCCCGCGCGCCGTTGGCGGGGTGTGTTGCAAGCCCTCGGGGCTGACCCGCAGGCGCAGCATGGGGTGACGGCTACAGGCATCTTGCAGCGCCGAGCGCAGGCGTTCGAGGTCGATTCCAGCGCCATCGAACTCGGCGTACAGGTGAGCTGACACGCTCCCCAAGGCCGCATGAGCAGTACGCCCGATCCAGCAGGCGGCTTGCATCGAAGTTAACTCTCGCATGGCTCACTCGTCTCACATGATTGACAACGTTCCGTTTATGTCGTCACCATTAGAAACAATAATCATTCACATTCGCAATTAAAACTTACATTCCAGGGCAGGGAGGCGACACCTCAGATGAGATCAGCCATCGTCAGGGCGACTGCGCCGCAAGACGTGCAACACGTTGTGCAAGATGACAATTTTTCGTTCATGTCGGGTCAGCGCGAGTTGCGTGCCCGCGGGCTGGCACAGCGCATCGAGACTCCGGCGGTGGGCGGGCAGGACGCGCAGGGTCGCTTCCAGCAAGCCATCCAGCGCGCTTTCGAGCAGGCGCGAAAGGCCGGGCAGGCCGTGCCGATGGTGGTCGGTGCGATTCCCTTCGACCCGTCCGAAGCGTCGTGCCTCTACGTTCCGGAGCAGGCGCAGTGGCACGACTTGGAGCCGGGCGGGGCGGGTACGCCGAGCCCCATGCCGTCGTTGCTGGAGCAGCGCAACCTGCCCGACCAGCACGCGTTCATGCGCTCGGTCGAGCACGCCGTGGCCAACTTCGGCTACAGCGACGTGCGCAAGGCGGTGCTGTCGGTGCAGCGCGAACTGGTGTTCAGCCAGGCCATCGACGTGAATGCCCTGGCCCATAACCTGCGGGTGCAGAACCCGAGCGGTTATCACTTTCGCGTGCCCATGGCCGACGGCGCCACCCTGCTGGGCGTGAGCCCCGAGTTGCTGGTGCGCAAGCACGGCGCCTCGTTCGTTTCCAATCCGCTGGCCGGTTCGGCCAAGCGACTGACCGATGCCGACGCCGATCGACGCAATGCCCAGTGGTTGTCCGAATCGGACAAGGACCACTACGAGCATGGCTTCGTCACCGCAGACATCGCCGCGCGGGTCAGCGAGCTGTGCACCCGGCTGGACGTACCGCCGCGGCCTTCGCTGATCAGCACCCCGACCCTCTGGCACCTGTCGACGCGCATCGAAGGCACCCTTGCCGACCCCTCGGTGTCGGCCCTGCAACTGGCCTGTCGCCTGCATCCCACGCCTGCCGTGTGCGGTTTCCCCACCGAATTGGCGCGGCGTCTGATTCGTTTCGTCGAACCCACCGAGCGCGGCCTGTTCACCGGAATGGTCGGCTGGTGCGACGCCCAGGGCAACGGCGAATGGGTCGTGACCATTCGCTGCGGCACGGTTTCAGGCCCGCGGGTCAGGCTGTTCGCCGGCGCCGGCATCGTCGAAGCCTCGCAACCGGCGGCGGAATGGGCCGAGGTCCAGACCAAGCTGCGCACCATGCTCCAGGCGTGCGGACTGCACGCGTGATTTCCCCTTCCTCATGACGAGTGAAACCATGACTATCGAATTCACCCGCTGGCCACAGGACCGTGCCCAGGCCTACCGCGACCTCGGCTACTGGCTCGACCGGCCACTGACGCGGATCCTCGAAGAGCGCTGCAAGGCACAACCCGACGCACCGGCAATCATCTGTGGCGAGCGCAGCTTCACCTACGCCGAGCTTGACCGCCTTTCGTCCAACCTGGCCTCGCGCCTGGCTGCGCGCGGCCTGGGCCGCGGCGATGCGGCGCTGGTCCAGCTGCCCAACATTGCCGAGTTCTACATTGTATTGTTTGCCTTGTTCAAGGCCGGCATCGTGCCGCTCAACGCGTTGTTCAGCCACCGCAAGCTGGAGCTGGGGGCGTACGTCAAGCAGCTGTCGCCGCAATTGTTGATCGCCTCGCGCGAGCACGAAGTGTTTCGCGATGACAGCTATGAAAGCCTGTTCGAACAAGCGACGGCCCAGCCTCGGGTCGCTCTGTTTCTGGGCGATTCGCGTAACCAGCACAGCCTCGCCCAATGGCTCGAGACGCCGGCCACCGAGCAGGTCGCCTACGCGCCCACAGCCGCCGATGAAGTGGCCCTGTTCCAGTTGTCCGGGGGCAGCACCGGCACGCCCAAATTGATCCCGCGTACCCACAACGACTACCACTACAACGCGCGCGCCTGCGCCGAAGTCTGCTCCCTTACGACACAGACACGCTTTCTGTGTGCCCTGCCGGCCGCGCACAATTTCCTGCTCAGCTCGCCAGGCGCGCTGGGCGTGTTTCACGCCGGTGGCTGCGTGATCATGGCCGACAACCCCGAGCCGGCCGCGTGCTTCGCGCTCATCCAGCGGCACACGGTCAACACCGTGGCCCTGGTGCCCAGTGCCGTGGCCCTGTGGCTGCAGGCCGCGCCTCAGCACCGCCCGCAGCTGCAATCGCTGCGCTACCTGCAAGTGGGCGGCGCGGTGTTCGCCGACTCGTTGGCGCGCCAGGTGCCGGCGGTGCTGGGCTGCCAGTTGCAGCAGGTATTCGGCATGGCCGAAGGGTTGATCAACTACACCCGGCTGGACGACAGCGACGAGCAGGTGTTCACCACCCAGGGGCGTCCGGTCAGCCTCGGCGATGAAATCCGGATCGTCGACGAGCAGGGCGCCGAGGTGCCCACCGGCGAGACGGGAATGCTCGCCACCCGAGGCCCGTATACCTTCTGCGGCTATTACAACAGCCCGGAGCAGAACGCCCAGGCGTTCGACGAACAGGGCTATTACTATTCCGGCGACCTGGTGCAGCGCCTGCCCAGCGGTGATCTGCGCGTGGTCGGCCGTATCAAGGATCAGGTCAATCGTGGTGGCGAGAAGATCGCTTCCGAAGAGATCGAAAACCTCATCGTGCTGCACCCGGACGTGACCCATGCCGGGCTGGTGGCAATGCCGGACCAGGCCCTGGGCGAGAAGAGCTGCGCGTTCGTGGTCAGCCGCGATCCGACGCTCAAGGCGCCCGCGCTGCGCCGTCACCTGCTGGCGCTGGGCATCGCCGAATACAAGTTGCCCGATCGCATTCGGATGATCCCGAGCATGCCGTTGACGGCCGTGGGCAAGATCGACAAGAAGCGGCTGCGCCAGCTGCTGGCGGTGGAAGACAACCGCAGCTGGCTGCAGACACGTCTGCTGCAACTGATCGAGGACGGTGACGCCCTCGACCCTCAGGAGAATCTGATTTTCTACGGGCTGGATTCCCTCCAGGTGATGCGCCTGGCGGCCGAGCTCAAGGAGCGCGGCGTGGCCGTGAGCTTCGAGGAACTGGCCACCGAACCGACCCTGGCCAACTGGTGGGCACTGGTCGAGAGCCGTCAGAAAGCTGCCTGATTCAAACGGCGAGCCGTGCCGGCGCAGTGCGGCTCGCCTGGTCATTCCAGAAAGGATCCACGATGACATTGTCTACTGCCGACACCGCTCGACTCGATGATTTCTGGCGACACTGCCTGGAGCATCAATTCTTCAATATTGGCTACCCGGAAAATGCCGATTTCGACTACAGCACGCTGGAGCGCTTCCTGCGCTTTTCCATCAACAATTGCGGCGACTGGGGCGAACACAGCAACTACGTGCTCAACTCCTTCGACTTCGAAAAAGACGTCATGGCGTACTTCGCCGACCTGTTCGACATTCGCCGCGAGGACAGCTGGGGCTATGTCACCAACGGCGGCACCGAGGGCAACATGTTCGGTTGCTACCTGGCACGGGAGCTGTTTCCCGATGGCACCTTGTACTATTCGCGGGACACCCACTATTCGGTGGCCAAGATCGTCAAGCTGCTGCGCATCAAATGCCGCGCCGTGGACGCGCTGCCCAATGGTGAGATCGACTATGACGACTTGCTGGCGAAGATCGCAGCGGACGGGGAAAGGCACCCGATCATCTTCGCCAACATCGGCACGACCATGCGCGGCGCCGTCGACGATATCGCCATCATCCAGGCGCGTCTGCAACAGGCCGGTATTGCGCGGCGCGACTACTACCTGCACGCCGATGCCGCGCTGAGCGGGATGATTCTGCCGTTCGTGGATACGCCGCAGCCGTTCACCTTTGCCGCTGGTATCGATTCGATCTGCGTATCCGGGCACAAGATGATCGGCTCGCCGATTCCCTGCGGCATCGTCGTGGCCAAACGCAGGAACGTCGAGCGCATCTCGGTGGAGGTGGACTACATTTCGGCGAGCGACAAGACCATCAGCGGTTCGCGCAACGGCCACACGCCGATGATCATGTGGGCGGCGCTGCGCACCCATTCGCCAGCCCAGTGGCGCCGCCGGGTCGCGCACAGCCTGAAGAGCGCCCAATACGCGGTCAATCGGTTGCGTGCCGGCGGAATCGACGCGTGGCGCAACCCGAACTCCATCACTGTGGTGTTTCCCTGCCCCTCGCCGGGCATTGCCCGCAAGTACGGCCTGGCCACCTCGGGTGATACCGCGCACCTGATCACCACGCCGCATCACAGCGACACCCGGGTCATCGATGCGCTGATCGACGAGGTGATCGCCGAGGCGCGTCCGGAGGCCTGGCGCGCCACCTTGCAGCGAAGCTGGCACGCGAACACCCAACTGCCGCCACGCAGCACGTCCTGGGGCGGCGGAGCCAGGCTCGACGGGCGGTGATGACCGGCTCATGGCGTGACACGTTGCCCATTCCACCTGAAGAACGAGGGAGACCATCTTGAATCAGCCACCCACACCCCAGGACTGTGCCAACCTGGAAGACATCCGTTGCGGCATCGACTGGCACGACCGGCAGATCTTCGACGCCCTGGTGCAGCGTTTGCAGTACGTCAAGGCCGCAGCGCAGTTCAAACCCAGCGAGCAATCGATTCCGGCACCCGAGCGAGTTGCTGCCATGCTCGAACAGCGCCTGGAATGGGCCGCTTTGGCAAGCTTCGACCCGGCGTTCACCGAGGCACTGTTCGAACGGATCATCCACTGGAACATCCAGCAGCAGATCGCCCACTGGCGCACGACCCGAGCGTCCAGCGCCTGATCCACCGCGGCGCCCTCTTCGCGGGCAGAGCCCGCTCCCACAAGGGGGGCGGGGTTCGATGTTCTGTGGGAGCGGGCTCTGCCCGCGAAGAAGGCGCTGCGGTCCGCCTGATGTTCTATGGCAGCACGATGTATTCGTTGCGCTGTTGAATGCCTTGGTGGGGCCCCTCGACCAGGTGCACGTAACGACCGCCGACCTGGTCGATCGGCACGCAATCGTCCACGTCCAAGACGGCGTCGGTGTGAGGCTGGCGCCAGTGTTCGAGGCACTGGCGACGGGCGCAGCTCTTGGCATCGCGCGCCGTGTGCGCCACCACCAGCAGGTAGTGGTGTGCTTCGCCGAACGACTGCGCCTCGTAGCCACCAAGATTGATCACATACAGCCGCGGCATGCCGGCGCCAGGCGCCAGCGGGCTGAACTCGACCTTCCACTGTTCGACCCCGTCCACCGCCATCCAGGCATCGACGTGCAAACCTTTCTGACTGCCGAACCAGTCTGCCCTCAGCTGCGGGTAAGTCGCTTCGAGCGAATCGGCAACGGCGCAGGCGATATCGTGCACTTCGATGCGCGCCTTGGGGTGCTTGCCGCCAAGCAGAACGACGTAGAGCATGGGTCGGGGTCCTCGAGTGGGGTGCTGGTACGACAGCATCCTGCCACTCATTGCTCAACGCCGTCTCGCTGAATGGGGCAGTCGGCACCGCCCCCTCAACGAACGTTCTTGTCGAGGAATTCGCGGATCACCGGAATAATCTCCCGGCCATGGGTTTCCAGGGCGAAGTGGCCGGTGTCGTAGAAGCGAATGTCCGCCTGGGGCAAGTCGCGCTTCCAGGCCTGGGCGCCGGCTGGAAGGAAGAACGGGTCATGCTCGCCCCACACGGCCAGCAGGGGCGGCTGGTACTGGCGGAAGTAGTCCTGAAAGGTGGGGTACATCGCCACGTTGGAGGCGTAATCCAGCACCAGGTCCAGCTGGATGTCGGCATTGCCGGGCCGCGAGATCTGCAGGCCTTCCAGGGTGTAGCCGTCCGGCGAAACCGCGCTTGGGTCGCTGACCCCTTCCAGGTACTGCCATTTGATCGAAGCCGGTGTCGGAAAATCCCGCAAGGCATCGCGGTGCTCTTGGGTAGGCTCGCGCCAGTAGGTCTGGATGGGTGCCCAACCAGCGCCCAAACCTTCCTCATAGGCGTTGCCGTTCTGCGAGATGATCGCACTCACGCGCTCGGGGTGCGCCACGGCCAGGCGCCAACCCACTGGAGCACCGTAGTCGTGGACCATCAACGCGTAGCGGTCCAGCTCGAGCTGTTCGGTGAACTGGCCGATGGTCTGCGCCAGTTGGCTGAAGGTATAGGCGTAGTCGCCCCGGGCGGGCGCTTCGGTGAAGCCGAATGCAGGCAGATCCGGCGCGATCACATGGTAGCGGTCGGCCAGTTGCGGAATCAGGTCGCGAAACATGAACGAAGAGGCGGCAAAGCCATGCAGCAGCAACACCGTGGGCGCGCCCGGATCACCGGCTTCTCGGTAGAACACGTTGACATCGCCGACCTGCTCGTAACGGTAGTGCACCGTGCGGTCGGCATGGGCGTTCGGCGCGGCGCTGGTCAGCAGCGAAGCGGCAAGCGCGGCTGCGGATTTCGAAATGGTCATGACGGCTCCTGATGTAACCCTTGATTGGTGTGTTTGAAGGTTACGGAGCATTCTGGTAACCTGTCAAACTAATTTTATGGGTTACAGGACGTCATGAATCTTACCGCCATCGCTCCTGACACGTTGTTCGTGGCCGACAACCTGGCTCTGGATTTCATCAATACCCAATACGGCGTGGGCGATCAGCAGCACGATTGCCTGCGCGACGACGAGGACGTACTGAAGTGGCTCGACGCTGCTGGCCTGCCTGCGCGGCATGACCAGGCGGACACTGCTCGCGGACTATTGACCCAGGCCCTTGCGCTGCGCGCGTGTGCCAAAGGACTGGTGAACGCCGCGATGACCGGGGAAGAAGCCGACCCTGAAGTGGTCAACCAGATTCTCGAGGCCGGGCGCCCTGTCAGCGGCTTGCAGTGGAATGGCGCGGCACCGGCGTTTCGCATCGCGGTGCAGCCCAGGGATGCTGGTTCGGCAAGCCTGCTGTGGCCGGTGGCCGACGCTCTGGCCAGACTGGTCACGGGGGACACATTCGAGTTCGTTCGGCAATGCGAAGCCCATGACTGCGTGCTGTTCTTTCACGACCTGAGCAAGTCGCATCGACGCCGCTGGTGCAGCATGGCGACCTGTGGCAATCGCATGAAAGTGGCGGCGTTTAGGTCCAGGAAGAAGCCCGAATAGACTTGTTTCAGCCGCTTCCCGGCGCCGGGAAATGCAGCGCAAAGCGGATGCGTCCGGGCTGGGGTTGGGTCACGCTGGCCTCACCGGCGTGCAGTTGCATGATCGCCGCGACAATGGCCAGTCCCAAGCCATTGGAGTCCGAATTATGCTGGCGCGAAGCGTCGCCTCGGTAGAAACGATCGAACAGGCTGGCCAGCGCCGAAGGCTCCAGGGCAGGGCCCTGATTCTCTACCACGATCACGCATTGCCCCTCTGCCGACTCGACGCTGATCAGGGCATCGCTGTGCGGGTCGGCGTAGCGGATCGCGTTGGCCACCAGGTTGCTCAACGCCCGTCGCAATAGCAGCGGGTCGGCGTGCAGGGTGGCGTCACCGGAAATCAGCAGGCGGATCTTGCGTTCTTCGGCGAGCCCTTCGAAATACTCGGTGACTCGCTCCAGTTCATCGTGCACCTGCAGCGGCTGGCGCTGTACCACCGCCTGGGCGTCGTCGGCGCGCGCCAGGAACAGGATGCTTTCGACGATCCGGGAAATACGTTCCAGCTCCTCCAGATTCGACGCCAGCAGTGCCTGGTATTCGTCCGCACTGCGGCCTTGGCGCAGGGCGACCTGGCAGTGCCCCATCAACGAGCCCACCGGGGTGCGGATCTCGTGGGCGAGGTCTGCGGAAAATTGGTTCAGCCGCTGGTAGCCCTCGGCCAGGCGATCGAGCATGGCATTGTAGGCTTCGCTCAACTGCTGCAGTTCGACCGGCGTGTTGTCGCTGCTCATGCGGCTGTGCAGGCGTGCCGGGGAGATGTCGGTGGCGTGCGCCGCCATCTCGCGCAGCGGCCGCAAGCCGCGGCGCAGCAGCACGAAGCCGAGCAAGGCGGTGAGCAGGAACGCCATGCCCACGGCCAGGTAGATCCGCTGGCGGAACTCGCCGAGCATGACCATCTCCTTGACCATGATGTGCGCCGCCGTCAGTTGCACCTCGCGCCCACCGGAGGTGGTCAATACGCTCGCCGCCCGCAGGGGTATGCCCGAGGGTGCCATTCCTGTGCGCAGGTCGGCGCTGCCGGGAATCGCATCGTGGGCGACCGCAGGCACGGAGGGCAGGGTCGCGTGCAGCGGGTTGACTTGAATCACCGGTGGCTGGCCGGTCTCGGCAATGACGAAGATGTCGTCTTCGCTGCCGAGCATGTTCTGGAAGATCTGCGGGCTGCTCGACAGCTTGTCCAGGGTCAGGTCGTAGTGCAGCAGTTTGCGAAAGTGGTCGAGCCGCCCGAGCACGGCGTTGTCGCTGCGCTGCAGCACCGAAGCTTTCATTGATTCGTACAGGTACCAGCCGGCGCCGGCCACGGTGAGCATGGCCACCAGAGAGAAGGCCAGGGTCGAGCGCAGGGTCAGGGAAGGTTGGCGTCGGCTTCGCATGCCCGCACCTCGCAGACGTAACCGATGCCGCGCACGGTGTGGATGAGCTTGACCGGGTAGGGCTGGTCGACCTTGCTGCGCAGGCGCTTGACCGCAACGTCGACCACATTGGTATCGCTGTCGAAATTCATGTCCCATACCTCCGAGGCGATCTGGGTGCGCGAGAGCACGTCGCCCTCGCGCCGCAGCAGCAGGTGCAGCAGGGCGAACTCCTTGTTGGTCAGGGTGATCACTTCCTGTTGCCGCGTCACCCGGCGCCGCAGCAGGTCCAGTTCGAGGTCGGCGAGGTGGAAGCGATCGGCTTCACGGGCGCCGCCGCGGCGCAGGATGGTACGAATGCGCAACAGCAGTTCGGTGAACGAAAAGGGCTTTACCAAGTAGTCGTCGGCGCCCAGCTCTAGGCCCCGAATGCGGTCTTGCAACTGGTCGCGGGCGGTCAGGAACAGCACCGGTACATTCTGCCGCGCGCGCAGCACCTCCATGATCTGGAAGCCGTCGATGCCGGGCAGCATGACGTCGAGCACCAGCAGGTCGTAGGGATTCTCCAGGGCCAGGTGCAAGCCATCGGCGCCGTGCTGCGCCCAGTCGACGTTGTAGCCGGATTCGCCGAGGCCCTTTTTCAGGTACTCGCCGGTCTTGGTGTCGTCTTCGATCAAGAGGATGTGCATCGATCAGGCTCGCTCGGGCGTTCGCGGTTGCCGTGGAGGGTTCGTGGCGGGTGGGTTCGCACAGCGCAGTCTAACCAAGCGGCGCGGCGCTGTCGGTTACATTACCGTCATTGAGGCGCATGCCGCGCGAATGACAGAAATGTCATCGAGCGGTCATGCGCGCGTGCGGGTTGGTGGCCGAGGATGGGTGCACACCTACCGCAAGGAGTCGTACCGATGAAGATCAAAACTGCCCTGTCGACCACTCTGGGCACGTTGCTGCTCAGTGCCGCCGTGATGGCTTCGGCTGCAGACATGCCGGTGGTCAAGCCGATGCGTGGCACGGTCGATGGCCTGGACAACAACACCTTGTCTTTCACCACTCGCAGCGGCGCGCACCAGACCATCGGCCTGACCGACAAGACCGGCATCCGCTTGGTGTCCAAGGCCAACATCGACTCGATCAAGGCTGACAGCTTCATCGGCTCGGCGGCTACTCCCCAGGCAGATGGCACGCTGAAAGCGCTGGAAGTGACCGTGTTCGAACCCAGCCTGAAGGGCAGCGGGGAAGGGCACTACGGTTGGGAAAACGCCGACGGTACCACCGGCACCATGACCAATGGCACGGTCGGCAAGCTGGCCCAGGCCAATGGTCGGACCTTGACCGTGAACTACAAGGGCGGCGAGAAGCAGGTCGTCGTGCCTGAAGATGTGCCGATCGCCTATGTCGAAGCCGGCAAGTCGGAGCAGCTGGTGAAAGGCGCCAAGGTCGTCGTGTTCCCTGCCGAAGACGGCAAGACCGCCCGTGGCGTGGCAGTAGGCAAGGATGGCTTCCAGCCACCGATGTAACCTGTGTCTTGAACGTCCGTCGCCGCTCTCATGTGGGAGCGGGTCTCTGCCCGCGAAAGGCGCACCGCGGTATGGCTGATCCACCGCGGCGTCCTTTTCGCGGGCAGAGCCCGCTCCCACAGGGGTAGATGCATCCTCTTACTTGTGGGAGCGGTCATTGGCGTGTGTTTCTTTGACATGGGAGGGCCATTCGATGGCCGTGCGTCGCATACATTCACTGACGGTACGCCTCACCCACTGGATCAATGCCTTCGGCATGACCTGCATGTTCATGAGTGGCTGGGGCATCTACAACGCCTCTCCATTGTTTGCGTTCCGTTTTCCGCCCTCGTTCACTCTGGGTGGTTGGCTGGGTGGCGCGATAGCTTGGCATTTCGCGGTGATGTGGCTGTTGGTGATCAATGGCCTCGTCTACGTCCTCTACGGATTGATCAGCCGCCACTTCAAGCGCGATTTGCTGCCGATCACTCCCCGCGCGGTCAAACGCGACCTGCGCGATGCCCTGCATTTGCGGCTGATCCATGACAAGGGCGTCTACAACGCGGTGCAGCGCCTCATGTACTGGCTGGTACTGGCGGCCGGGGTGCTGATTCTGGTATCCGGGGTAGCCATCTGGAAGCCCATCCAGTTCCAGGAGCTGGTAGCACTGCTGGGCGGCTACGATTTCGCCCGCTACGTCCATTTCGCCGCGATGTCTGCCATCGGCGCCTTTACAGTGGTGCACCTGGCCCTGGTGCTGCTGGTGCCCAAGACGCTGCCGCCGATGATCACCGGCGGGGTAAGGCCTTCGACTACCGGGAAGACCGATCATGAATGAACCCAAATCCCGCCGGGTCGCTCCGATAATCCTGGAACCGGCCCAGCGCAGCCAGCTCGAAAGCCTGCAGCGGCGACATTTCCTGCGCGGCGGCCTCACCGTCGGCGCCATGGCGATGCTCAGCGGCTGCAATCTGCAGGACGGTGATCAGGTCGACAAGGTGCTCTGGGCCATGTCGCGCTGGAACGATCGAGTGCAAGCCTGGCTGTTCAACGGCCAGCGTCTGGCGCCTACCTACAGCAAGGCGCAGATGACCCAACCGTTCCCGTTCAACGCGTTCTACAGCGAGGACGACATCCCCGATATCGACGTATCGGGCTACGCCTTGGCAGTATCCGGCCTGGTGCGCGACAAGGCGGCCTGGACACTTGAAGGTCTGCGCAAGCTGCCCCAGCAGACGGACATCACCCGGTTGATCTGCGTCGAAGGCTGGAGCGCCATTGGCCAGTGGGGCGGGGTGCCGTTGAAAACCTTCCTCGAGCACATTGGCGCCGATACCACAGCCAAATTCGTCGGATTCAAGTGCGCCGACCGCTACTACTCGAGCCTGGACATGCCCACGGCCCTGCACCCGCAGACGCTCCTGGCCCTGGACTATGGCGAGGTTGCGCTGCCGCCCGAATATGGCTACCCATTGCGGGTTCGCGTGCCGACCAAGCTGGGCTTCAAGAACCCCAAGCACATCGTCGAGATCTTCGTCAGCAACGATTATCCCGGCGGCTATTGGGAAGACCAGGGCTACAACTGGTTCAGCGGCATCTAGCCGCGCGCGACGCGGCTCGCGCCGCTGCTACAGGGGTTCAGCGGTATCTAGCAGCGCGCCCCCCCTGTAGCAGCGGCGCAAGCCGCGTCGGCGGTAAATGCGGCCCCCCTGACACAGCGCAGTAAACCCGGACGCGGCTCGCGCCGCTGCTACAGGGGTTCAGCGGCATCTGGAAGCGCGCATCCCCCTGTAGCAGCGGCGCAAGCCGCGTCGGCGGTAAATGCGGTCCCTCTGATACACCGCAGTAAACCCGGACGCGGCTCGCGCCGCTGCTACAGGGCTTTGCAAAATCATCGCAAGGTCAGGTTCTGGTGACGGTGAGGACCACGGCGGCGATTCGTTCGGCCTGGCGATACCCGGGGGTTTCCAGCTCTTCGCCGAATACGTCCGGGTCCACCTCTTCGTAGGTCCATTGAAACCCTGGTACGTCCACCAGTGGTTGCACCTGACTCAGAAACAAGTCGACGCCGGCCACCGACGGCGCGCCGGTGTACAGCAGCAGACTGCCGCCGGGCGCCAATCGACCCAACGCCTCGCTGGCGATGCGCACCGACAAGGCCGACCCCAGTTCGCCGCCGCCGTCGCGATACGCCCGTGCCTGGGGATCCTGCATGTACGGAGGGTTGGCAACGATCAGATCGAAATCCCCGCGGGTGCCCTGCAGCACGTCGCTGTGCCAGGCCGCTACATTGGCTACGCCCGCCAGTGCCGCATTGACTGCAGTGAAACGCAACGCCGCAGGATTGATATCCACTGCCTGAACCTGCGCTTCGCGGCGCGCCAGGGCAATCAGAATCGCCCCTGCGCCGCTGCCGCAACCGATATCGACCGCGCTGCGGATCGGCTGCCGGGACTCGTGCAGGTGCTTCTCGATGGCCCGTGCAAAACGATAGGTATCGGGCCCAAAGAAAACCGAATCGTGGGCGACGGTCGGATAGGCCGAGTGAACGAACAACTGCCCGTCCAGGCTGGACCAGCGCACCTCGCTGCGCAGCAGCCCGGACTGCTCGCTGACAATGGCATTTTCCAGCAATGCCGCCGTCTCCACTTCGGGTAACAGGTTGGATTCGAACGGGCGACTCCAGCCGAACACATCGCGCAGGTCACGGGCGATCGCGTTGTCAGGCCGCTCGTTGTTGCGCTGATGGGTCAGCGGCGTCACCGTCACAAAGCGGTAGCCATCTGCTTGCAAGCGGCGACCCAGCTGGAGCAGCACCTGGTCCAGTTCCGCGGCCTCGACGGTTGGGCACGCGTTCACCTGGTTCATGTCAGAGCCTCGTACCTCAATATTCATGGCTCAGCGCTCCCTCGCTCAGTCGCCGAGTGAATGCCCGGGTAGCTTCCAACCCCTCGGGCGATGCGTGCAGCGACGGCGACATCTTGCGAATCAGTGCCTGGGTCGGTTCCGCAGGCCGGGCTGTGCCGGTCGCAATGGCGACCGCGGGTGCGCGCCGGCGAAAGCGTGCCCTGAACGGATTGCTGGCGCCGGACTGATCGTCCAGCCAATCGCCGGCGATCCAGTCCTTGAGCAACTGCCGTTCGTAACCGTTGAACACGCCGAACATGGGCGCGCCCGGCCCATCGAGCATCTGCCAGAAACGGCTGGCCTCGGGGTCCTGGTGTCGCTTGATCCAGCCCTTGTTTTCCAGCGCGGTCAGAAAAGCGCCGCACTGGCCCGGCTTGGCCAGCCACTCGTTGACGGTCCTGCCTTCGAGGCGGCAGTAGTCCGAATGCATGTACTGGCCAAAGCCGCGCTTGCGCTCCAGCATCTGCACCACCTCATGGTCCAGATCGAAGCCCTCGATCACTGCGGCAGAGCCGATACCCAAGTCGTTGAGGTTGTAGCCTGCCCGCAGCCTCTGCAGAAACGCAGCGTTGTCCGCACCGCCCGGCAGCAGATCGAGCACGGCCGCTACCGCCTTGTGGGCATGCCCAGTGCCAGCGTTGTCGATGGTCACGTGCAAGGTGAAATAGTAAGGGTCGATGCCCAGCTCGTTCAGTTCGAACGCAGTGATCAGCAGGTGCAGCGGCAGTTGCTCGTAGCCCAGGTTGTAGCCGATCACCTCGGGCAGGAAGTCCTCGCTGGCCTGGCCCAAGGCCAACTGAATGGCGCCTTGCAGGTACAGCTCGTCGGCCAGGTCGTGGGTCGCCAGGCAGTCGTGCTCGGCCAACAGCGCGCGGTACAGCGTGACGTGGTTGAGTGAGGGGTCACCGTCGCCCAACTCTTCGAGGTAGGTGCGGATCAGGCCGTGATAGCGCCAGTCCGCCGCATGCTTGACGGTGCCGAACAACCACGCGCCATCGACCAGCTTGCTCGGTGCCACCTGTTGCAGGAAATACAGGGCGTGGGCCTTGTTGCTGAAAAACCGTCGGGGCGCGCCGGCGTGGCGCAGGGCAAGATACTCGGAATACTGGCGACCCACCGCCGCGGCGTTGTCGGCCACCCACTGCAGCAGCTGCGCAGGGTTCGAGGGCATCGGGCAGGGCAGCTCGGCCGCCAGCGCCAGTTGTTCTTCGAGAAACTGCTTCGCCCGTCCTGGCTCGGTGGCGTCGGGCTGGTCGAGTAGCGACCGGTAGAGCGGCAGGGCAGTACGCTCGGGCCTGGCCCCTGAATGCGGATGGCCAGTGGATTCAAGCGGGATCATGACAGCACCCATCGTGTTTTTGGTGTCTGGTTTCGAGTGAGCCCGCCTGCAGAAATTCACCTGGACCGACGAACGCCCCCGCCGATCACGCCGCTTGGCTGTGGGTGTGCCCATGGCGATGCAGCGCCACCCAGATCACCACGCTGAGAACCCCGATCAAGGTCGCTGCCGATCCCAGCACCAGGTTGTGCGACGTGCTGAACGCGGCTTGGCCAGCGGCGACCAGCTCGGCAGCCTGCGGGCCACCCAGCGCCTTCGCCGCGCTCATGGTTTCACCGATCGAATGCCGGGCCGTCTCCGCGATTGCCGGGGGCAACCCATCGGGCAGCTGGATGGAGCGGGTGTAGCCGCTGCCCAGGACGATACCGAACCCGGTGATGCCCAGCCCTGTGCCCAGGTCATAGCTGGTGGCTTCGAGCGCGCCGGCCGAGCCGGCCTTGTGCGGCGGTGTACTGCTCATGATCGCCACCGACGATGCCGTCAGGCCAATGCTCAGGGACAGACCCAGCACCACCAGCAGGCCGATCACGGCCCATCCGCTGTGGTGCAGGTCAGCCATGGCCAGCCCTGCCAGGCTGGCGCTGGCAGCAGCCAGCGACAGACTGCCGACCCAGCGCAGGCCAATGGCACGCAACAGCAGACCCGCCATGGGCCCGCCGACCGCCGAGGCGATCATCAACGGCAAGAGGAACATGCCGGCCTGGAGCGGTGTCTGGCCGAGCACGAATTGCAGCTCCTGGGCCAGCATCAATTCGACCCCGGCCAGGGCGCCCATCACCACCAACGCCATGACCACGCCTGCGCTGATCGCCGGTGAGCGGAACAGGCTGAGGTCGAGCATGGGGCGTGCGGCGTGCAATTGCTTGTGCCCGAACCAGCCCAGCATGGTCAGGCCGATCAGTGCCGAGGCGCTGGTGACGAACACCGAGCTGCCGGGCTTGAACCCGGACTTGAGCGCATAGACAGTGGCCATGATACCCAGCATCAGGATCAATGCCTGGCCGATGGTCCAGTTGCCGTCGCCGGTGATGGAGGTGCGCGGTACATGCTTGAGCACCAGCGGCATCACCACCAGCATCACCGGCACATTGACCAGAAACACCGCGCCCCACCAGAAATGCTCGAGCAGGGCGCCGCCCACCAATGGCCCGATGGCCGCACCTGCCGAGCCGGTGGCACCCCAGACGCCCAGCGCCAGGGCCCGCTCGCGCTCGTCGTCGAAGGTTTGGCGGATGATCGCCAACGTGCAGGGAATGATCATCGCCGAGCCGAAGGCCATGAACGCCCGAGCGGCGATCAGAGTGGCCACGCTGGGCGAGAACGCCGCAAGCACCGAGCCGAGGCTGAAGATGCACAACCCGGTGATCAACAGCTGGCGATGGCCGATCCGATCGGCGAGGGTACCCATGGGGATCAGCAGGCTGGCCATGATCAACGGGTAGATATCGATGATCCACAGCACCTCGGTGCCAGTGGCCTGCAGCGCCAGGGTCAGCGAGGGGACCGCCACGTGCAGGATGGTCACGTCCAGCACCACGGGCAGAAACACCATCATGACCGCGACCAGCACCCACCAGCGTTTTGCAGATTGAGACGACGACACGGGACTTCCTTGAATTATCGAACGGGCCGCAGGTGCAGCGGCCCGGCACGCGCTGATACCATCACGCCATTGTTCCTGAAGCAAGCTGAGGCACGCGGCACACCATGACGGCAAAGCAACCGGGCAGCAAGGGACGCAGTACCCGCGGTATCACCTTGGTGGATGTCGCGCGTCTGGCCGGTGTGGCGCCGATGACCGTCTCGCGTTATCTGAACGCGCCGGATGCGGTGCGCGAGGAAACCCGACTGAAGATTCAGCAGGCCATCGTCCAGACCGGCTACGTGCAGAACCGCCTGGCCAGCTCCCTGGCGAGCAATCGCAGCCGCCTGGTCGCCGTGGTCCTGCCGATGGTCACCAACCCGCTGTTCTCCGACACCTTCCAGGCGATCAACGAACGCCTCATGCAGGCAGGCTACCAGGTGCTGCTCGGTGTTTCCGGTTACCAGAGCGAACAGGAGCAGCATCTGCTCGACGTCATCCTCAGTCGACGCCCCGACGGCATCATCCTCACCGGCACCCTGCACACCCAGGCCAGTCGCGCGCGCTTGCGTGCCGCGGCTGTACCCGTGGTGGAGACCTGGGACCTGACCGACGACCCCATCGACATGCTGGTGGGCTTTTCCCATGAACGCGTGGGCAGCGAGGTCGCGCAACGCCTGCTGCGACTGGGCTACCGTCGATTTGCCCTGCTGGCGGTGGACGATCCGCGTGGATTGCGCCGTGCCCAGAGTCTGCTCGATGCTCTCACCCAAGCCGGCATCGGCGATGTTCAGCAGCAGATTTTCGCCGGCTTGCCGACCCTGGAACAGGGGCGACGCGGGCTCGCTGCGCTGCTCGAGGACGATTGGCCAACCCCGCAGACGCCACCCTTGATGGTGGTCTGTACCTCCGACACCCTCGCTCATGGCGTGCTCACCGAAGCGGCTGCGCGTGGCTTGCCGGTGCCCGAGCGACTGGGTGTGATGGGCTTTGGCGACATGAACTTCGCCAGCCATACCTTTCCGGCCTTGTCCACGGTGCGCATTGACGGTGCGCAATTGGGTGCCTGTGCGGCTGACCTGTTGCTGCGCCGTCTGCAGCAGCCCGAGCAGGTTGCCGAGATCGTCGATATCGGCTTCTCCCTCATCGAGCGACAGAGCACTCGCGCCGTGTTCTGATTCAGCACCGCTGGAAGTCCTCTGCGTCTGCCGAAGCGACCGAAACCGATTTGAAGGAGTGGTTTCAGTAACGTACCCACGGTGCCTGGCTTTGGCACAGCGCTGCGCCCGCAAGTCAAGGCCCGTGCCGATGCACTGATCGATGAGACCCGTTGAGTCGGTTTACTGGCGTTTGTGCCTTCGCCAACGGTCAGGGTTCTGGCGGTACGGCCGCAAACCTGTTTCGCGTGCGTTGCACAGTGTTCCGTGGCCGATAGGTGCAGCCCTCGGCCACCGGGGGCTGTAGCGTGTCGGTCGTCGGGCGGTGGGCAATTTCGCCAATGAACCGTCGCTTTGCGCTGGCGATCTGCCATACACTGTCGCCATGAGCTTCATTGACGCCAATAAAATTGACGAATTGGGCCTGCAGATATTTGGCGCCATCAATCCAGTTTGCATAAGCAACTGATTTATAAGTACTTTCTAAAAAAATACAGCCCTGATAATTTATTTACATGCGGGTGATAGCACTCGGCTTGCACTGCCGGACTTCTGCCACCTAGTATCACCTCGCCTTACCGATGCCGCCCCAGAGTCGGCACTGACAAACAGCGACCTGTGGGTCGCACGAGATCGCCAATGCCTGGGTCACTCCGATTCGTTTCAGCGCCTTTGAGGACTAAACGAGAGGTGTACCTGTTTTTTTTGCTCCGATGCTGCGTTTAAACGACGTCCGGACTGAACCTTGTCGCAATAGCTTGTCCAAGGTCAGCTTCGCAGGATGTGCCGTTGGCGTTGCACCGGTCGTTGTTGCTTACCAAAGACTCTGGAGATTTGCATGAAAGCGATTGTCACCGGTGTAACCGGCCAGGATGGAGCGTATCTGACGCAGCTGTTGCTGGAGAAAGGCTACACCGTCTACGGTACCTACCGCCGCACCAGTTCGGTGAATTTCTGGCGCCTGGAAGAGCTGGGTGTCGCTGGCCACGCCAACCTGCACCTGGTCGAGTACGACCTGACCGACCTGTCGGCCAGCATTCGCCTGCTGCAGAACACCGAAGCCACCGAGGTCTACAACCTTGCGGCACAGAGTTTCGTCGGCGTGTCGTTCGACCAGCCGTTGACTACCGCCGAGATCACCGGAGTAGGGGTGGTCAACCTGCTCGAAGCGATCCGCATCGTCAATCCGAAGATCCGCTTCTACCAGGCGTCCACCTCTGAGATGTTCGGCAAAGTGCAGGCGATCCCGCAGATCGAAAGCACGCCGTTCTATCCGCGCAGCCCGTACGGTGTCGCCAAGCTCTACGCCCACTGGATGACCATCAATTACCGCGAGTCCTACGGACTGTTCGCCACCAGCGGCATCCTTTTCAACCACGAGTCGCCACTGCGCGGCCGTGAGTTCGTGACCCGCAAGATCACCGACAGCGTGGCCAAGATCAAGCTCGGCAAGCTCGACGTGCTCGAACTGGGCAACCTCGACGCCAAGCGCGATTGGGGTTTCGCCAAGGAATACGTGGAAGGCATGTGGCGCATGCTGCAGGCCGACGAACCCGACACCTTCGTGCTGGCGACCAACCGTACCGAAACCGTGCGCGATTTCGTCAGCATGGCGTTCAAGGCTGTGGACATCAGCCTGGACTGGTCGGGCAAGGATGATGCGGAATGCGGCACCTGCCGCGCGACCGGCAAGGTGCTGGTCAAGGTCAACCCGATGTTTCACCGTCCGGCCGAAGTCGATCTGTTGATCGGTGATCCGGCCAAGGCGCGCGAGATACTGGGCTGGCAGCCGCAGACCAGTCTCGAGGAGCTTTGCCGAATGATGGTCGAGGCAGATCTGCGACGCAACGAAATCGGCTTTTCTTTCTAGGCGCCCTTGGCGTCTACCCCGAATCACGGCAGTGGGAATGGATATGAATAAACAACAGTGGATGGCATGCCTGGCGCTGGCGCCTTGGCCCTTGAGCGCTTGGGCGTTGGAACCGGCAAAAGTCGAGCTTGGTCCCGTGAACTTCACTCCGACTTTGGAGATAAGCGAACGCTACGACGACAACTTTCGTGCAGTGGATCGCAATGAGGACGCGTCGTGGATCACCTCGGTCAAGCCGACCCTGTTGTTTACCCGCGAAACCCGCAACACCGGCTACAAGTTCCAGTATTCGGCCGACAGCCAGACCTACCTGGACCACGCCGACGCCAGTCACATCGACCACGATGCCGAGCTGAGCGGCGTGTGGGCCTTCGATTCGCGCAATCGTCTGGACGCCATTCTCGACTACAAGCGTGGTGAAGAAACCGTCGATTCCGCCGACGAGCGCGAAAACGACAAGTACACCCGTCAGGGCGGTCGCCTGAAGTACACCTTTGGCGCACTCAGCGCCATGAACCAGATCGAACTGGGCGGTGGCTATCGTCAGCAGCGCTATCGCAATGCCGACGGCATCAACGATGACAAGGAATACGACGCTACCAGCGTCAGCGGTACCTGGTTCCATCGCCTGGGCGGCAGCACCCGCGCCCTGGTCGAGCTGAACCATGTCGACTACGACTACCTGGACTTCGATCGTCGCAACAGCAAGGGCAACCGCGTGCTGTTCGGTATCGACCGCGATGTCACCGCCAAGCTCAGCGGTACCGCCCGCCTGGGTTACGAGCGCAAGGATTTCGAAAGCTCGCAGAGCAACGACTACGGCAGCGGCACCTGGGAAGTGGGCATGGACTACAAACCACGCACCTATTCCACCATCTCGGTGAACATGCGCCGCGCCTTCGACGAAGGTGACGACGGTGCCAACACCGTGCACGTGACCAGCAGCCGCCTGGGCTGGCGCCACAGCTGGTCGTCGTTCTTCGCCACCGACGTCAACTATCGCTATGCAGATCGCGAGTACCTGGGCACGGGCGGTCGCGACGACAAGCAGAACGCCGCCGGCGCCGAGATCATCTACACCGCCAGCCGCTGGGCCGAGGTTGGCCTGGGCTACAGCCGCGTCGACAACAACTCGAACGTGAACAGCGAAGACTACGTTCGCAACATCTACCTGCTCAGCCTCAAGCTGTCCCTGTGAACTCAACCCAAAGGGGAGAAGCCACCATGTTCAAGCATGCATTGATTGTCGTACTGGCACTGTTCAGCCTGGGAGCCCAGGCCGATGCCTACAAACTCGCTTCGGGCGATGTCATCCGGGTGTCCGTACTGGGTGAACCCGATCTGACCAACGAGGAAGTCCACCTCAACGATTCCGGTACCTTTTCCTACCCCTTTCTCGGCAACGTGAAAGCCCTGGGCAAGACCACCGACGAGATCGAACGCGTCATCACCAAGGGTCTGAGCGGTGATTACCTCAAAGATCCGAAAGTGACCGTGAGCGTGGTCGAATACCGCCCCTTCTATATTGGCGGCGAAGTCAAGGCACCGGGTGGGTATCCCTACAAGCCGGGCCTGACCATGGACCGTGCCATCGCGCTGGCCGGCGGCCTGACCGAGCGTGCTTCGGTCAACCGCATCAACATCAATCGCGGCGGCAGTGCCAAAGCGGCCCAGTTGGCAACACCGGTAGAACCGGGCGACACCATCACCATTGACCAGGGGTTCTTCTGACATGAGCCAGATTGCCGTAAGAAACAGCCAGGGCGTTGCTCCCTGGCAGGCTGTGCCCGCGTCAGAAGAACGCGATGCGCTGGATTCGCGCAAACTGTGGCGCACGCTGTGGCGTCGCCGCGGCATGATCCTCGGCGTGTTCGCGGTAGGCACCGCCGCCGCCGTGATCTACGCGCTGAACATGACCCCGACCTATCGCTCCGTTGCCACTCTGGTCATCGAGCCAAGCGGTAACCAGGTCATCACGTTCCAGCAGACGCCGGACCGTCCCGATCCCAACAGCGATTACCTGCAGACCCAGATGGGCCTGATCCAGAGTCGCGAAGTGGCCGAGCGCGCCGTGCGCGAGCTCGACCTGTCGCACCACGAGGAACTGGACCCACGGCAGAAGCAGTCGCGCCTGGCCAAGATCAAGGCCCAGCTGTCCAACTGGCATGCCGACTGGTTCCCGCAGAGCTGGCACCAGGAGCTCAACTACACCGAGCAGCAGGCGTTCAACAGCGCCGTGATGGAACTGCGCCAGCGCACCAGCGTGACCGTCGTGGGCAAGAGCCACCTGGTCAGCATCGGCGTGACCATGGCCGATGCCGAAACCGGCGCGGCCACCGCCAACGCCTTGGCCCAGGGTTACCTGGCCAGCCGGCAGAACTCGCAGCAGCAGGAATCGCTGACCGCCAGCCGCTGGATGAACACCCGCATGGTCGAGCTGCGCACCCAGCTGCAGCAGGCTGAAAGCAAGTTGCAGGCTTATCGCGATGGCCAGGGCCTGGTCGATGTCGGCGGCGTGGCTACCATCACTGCCAACGAACTGGCTCGTACCAGCGACCGTCTGGTCGACGCACGCCGCGAACGTGCCGATGCCCAGAGCCAGTACCGTCAGGTGCAGGGTCTGTTGGCCCGCGGTGGCAACCTGGACCTGTCCAGCGTGCCTGCGGTCATCAACAACCCGGTGATCCAGCAGTTCCAGGCCGTGGCCGCTACTGCCCAGGCGCGGGTCGACGAGTACAGCCAGCGCTACGGCGACAAGCATCCGCAGATGGTTGCCGCGCGCTCCGAACTGCAAGCCGCCCAGGCCAGCCTGCGCAGCCAGGTCAGCCAGGTCGTCGCCGGTCTGCAGCACAACTACCAGTTGGCGCAGGACAACGAGAACTCGTTGCGCTCCTCGTTCAACACCAACAAGCAGGAAATCCAGGACATCTCCCGCAAGGAGTTCGCCCTGCGTGAACTGCAGCGCGATGTCGACAGCAACCGTGACGTGTACAACACGTTCATGACCAAGCTGCGCGAAACCATGGCGACTGCCGACCTGGTCTCGGGCAACGCCCGCGTGGTCGACCCTGCCATTGCACCGCTGTTCCCGACCACTCCGCGCAAGGCCATTCTGGTAGTGCTGGCCGCGCTGCTGTCGCTGATCGCCGGTTGCGCCATTGCCCTGCTGCGTGAAGCCTTGAACAACAGCTTCAAGAACAGCGCCGACGTCGAGCGTGCCCTGCAGCTGCCGGTACTGAGCGTGGTGCCGTTGCTCAAGCGCCGCAACCGTTCGCGCATCCACCGCCAGTTCGAGCGCAACGACGACGCGGCATTCGCCGAAGCCGTACGTACCCTGCGCACCGGCGTGATGCTCAACGACGACGATGTACGTCGCAAGACCCTGGTCCTGACCTCGACCACTCCGGGCGAAGGCAAGACCACCCTGGCGATCAACCTGGCCGGTGCCATGGCCCGCGTCGAACGCGTGCTGTTGGTGGAAGCCGACCTGCGCCGTCCGAAAGTGGCCACCAACCTGGGCCTGGACGCTCAGCACATCGGCCTGGCCGAGTTACTGGCGGGCAAGGCGGGCGTCGATGACTGCCTGCAGACCATCGGTAGCCTGGACGTGATCTGCGCTGGTGAAATGCCGTACAACCCTCAGGAACTGCTGGCCAGCACGCGCATGCAGACCTTCCTGGAGTGGGCACGCCACCGCTACGACCGCGTGATTCTGGACACCCCGGCCAGCCAGTCGGTGAGTGACGCAGCACTGCTGTGCGGCATGGCCGATTCGGTGATCTACGTGATCAAGTCCGAAGCCACCAGCATGCCGCTCGTGCGCAAGAGCATCGGTCAGCTGTTGCAGACCGGCGCGCCGATCACCGGTGTGGTCCTCAACCAGGTGTCGCGTCCCGAACCCGGTCAGCGTCGCGACCACTACTATGACTACCTGCCGGCAGCCCCGGCTCAGTAAACCTTTCCGACCTTGCAGCCGCGCCGCTCTCCCTTCGGGGTGAGCCGTGCGCACGGCTGGTCGCGTTACGGAAAATGCCCAACCACGCCGCACTTGTCTGCAGAGGATACATCTATGATTGCGCCTCGCTTGCACCCGATGGTAAATCGTCGGGGCCTGACGTTCTGGACCATGTGGCTCGCGGGTGCCACGCTGGCATGCGCGCTGACATTCAGTGTCCTGTACGCACACTTCAACGAATTCCCGCCCCAGTATCGGGTCCTGATGATGATCGGGGTTCTTGCTTCGGTCCCCGTCTACAGTTTCCTGCACGTTTACCACAAGCGCCTGAACTACCTGAGCGGCCTGTTGCGCCTGCTCGGCGGCTGGCTGACCCTGGTCGCGGCCCTGGCCGTGGTCATCTGGCTCAGTGGCAGCCCGCAGACGCTGGCGCCCGGCATGGCCGTCAAGCTGATCGCCTACGGTTTCCTGGCCCAGGCGGCAACCTTCATCCCGCTGCGCTTCCTGCTCAACCGCCACAACCAGCGCCTGAAGAACGAGCGCAAGGCCGTGATCATCGGCGCCGGTGAACTGGCCGGCAAGCTGGCGCGCCAGCTCAAGCCGCGGGTTCCGGTGCTGGGCGTCATCGCGCCGGACGCCGAAGTCGATGCCGACTGGGTACCGGTGCCGGGCGTGCCGCACCTGGGCGGTTTCGACGAACTGCGCGACATCGTTCAGCGCGAGCAAGTGCGTCGGGTGTACATCGCCCTGCCACTGGATCGCATGGTGCAGATCGAATCGATCTACGTCGACCTGCTCGACCTGGCGGTGGACGTGGTCTGGGTGCCGGACTTCGGCAGCATGATGCTGCTCAACCAGTCGATCTCGCAGATCGAGCAGTTCCCGGCCATCTACCTCAACGAAACCCCGCTGAGCTCGCACCCTGCTGCGGCCATGGCCAAGGACCTGATCGACCGCAGCCTGGCGCTGCTGGCGATCATCGCCCTGGCACCGGTACTGATCAGCTGCGCAGTGGCGGTCAAGCTGTCCTCGCCAGGCCCGGTGTTCTTCCGCCAGGGTCGCGACGGCTGCAACGGCACCGTGATTCACGTCTACAAGTTCCGTTCGATGCGCATGCACGACGACCAGGAAGTGAAGCAGGCCACCCGCAACGATTCGCGCGTAACCCGCGTCGGTGCGTTCCTGCGTCGTTCTTCGCTCGACGAGCTGCCACAGCTGATCAACGTACTGCGCGGCGAAATGGCCCTGGTCGGTCCGCGTCCCCACGCCATCGCCCACAACCATTACTACTGCGACAAATTGATGGCCTACATGGCACGTCATCGCATCAAGCCAGGCATCACCGGCCTGGCCCAGGTCAGCGGCTTCCGTGGCGAAACCGATACCCTGGACAAGATGCAGGGGCGCCTGGAGCGTGACCTGGCCTACATCAATCACTGGTCGTTGTGGCTGGACATCAAGATCCTGATCAAGACCCCGTTCACCCTGTTCTCACGGAACATCTATTGAGCCCGGAGGCTGGGATGGAACACGACTTGAGCCAGGGGCCGACACCGGCCCCCGGCCTCATTCAGCAGTTGCGCCAGAACCGCATGGTGCGGAATCTGGCGACTGCGCTCGGCGGCTCGGCCGGCGCGCAGCTGATCAACCTCGCGCTGATCCCGGTGATCATGCGTATCTACGGCCCCGAAGCGTTCGGGGTGGTGGGTACCTTCCTCAGCCTGACGATCATTCTGATCCCGGCCTGCAGCCTGACCTGGTCGATGGCCATCGTCCTGCCGCAGACCCACCGCGACGCCAGCGGACTGGCCAAGCTGGCGACCGTGGTCGCCTTGCTGGTTTCCATACTGGTTGCCGGCGTGCTGTTGTGGTGGGGGCCGATGCTGGCCGAGCGCTGGAACCTGTCACTGCTCACCCCATACCTGATGCTGCTACCGCTGGTGATGTTCAGCTCGGCGGTGCTCGAAGTGCTGCAGCAGTGGCTCTACCGCCATGGGCGCTATCGCCTGACCGCCCGAGCCGCCACCAGCCATGCGCTGGTCTACAACGGCATGCGCAGTGTCGGCGGCCTGTTCAACAACAGCGCAACCATGCTGGTGGTCACCAGCGCCCTGTACTACGTGGTGCACAGCCTGCTGATCCTGATCGGCATGGCCATGAGCAAGCCGGCCCCGGCCGAGGTTGCCGAAACCGACGAAGCGCCGCGCAAGACCCTGCGCCAACTGGCCAGCGAATACCGCGACTTCCCACTTTTCCGTGCCCCGCAGGTGTTGATCAACGCCTTGTCGGTGCACATGCCCACACTGGTACTGGCCTCGCTGTTCGGCGCCATACCGGCCGGCTATTTCGCCCTGTGCCTGCAAGTGCTGGCAATGCCCAGCAACTTCATCGGCAAGGCCATGGGCAGCGTCTTCTACCCGCGTATCGCCGCCGCCGTCCATGCGCGTGAAGCGGTGGTCGGCCTGCTGCTCAAGGGCGTCGGCGCGATGACGGCGATCGGCTCGGCGGGTTTCCTGATCCTGGTCATTGCCGGGCCCTGGCTGTTCACCGTGGCCTTCGGTGCCCAGTGGCACGAAGCGGGCGAATACGCGCGCTGGCTGGCCCTGGCGGAATTGGCCCGGTTCGCGGCGATGCCGTGCGAAGTGGCCATCCCGGCCTTGCGTCTGCAGGCCTACTTCCTGGGCTTCGAAGTCTTCGCGACTTCGCTGCGCTTCGGCGCGGTGGCCCTGGGCGCCTTCTGGGGCGGCTCGGCCCTGGCGGTGGTGATGGCCATCGCGGCAGCAAACATTTTCATCTATCTGGCGATGCTGTCGATCGTCGTATTCAAGGCGCGTGCCTGGCAGAACCGCCAGCGTGGCACTCTACAGGAGGCTGAAGCATGACCAGATCCAATAATGACGTATGCGCGATCATCCTCAACTGGAATGGCGCCGATACCACCATCGACTGCATCCGTGCTCTGGACGCGCACTGCCGCGTTCCCGTCGTGGTGATCGACAATGATTCCAAGGACGACAGCGTGTCGCGCCTGCAGCAGTTCCTCAACGATTCGACCGGCCCGGACGTACGGGTGATCGACGAGCGCGCCGCCGGCAGCTATGACACGCCCCATGAGCGCGTCTTGATCGTCAACGAAGGCAACCACGGCTACGCCGGCGGCAACAACGTGGGCATCGACTACGCGATACGCGCAGGCTATCGCTACATCTGGCTGCTCAACAACGACGTGACCGTCGAGGCCGGTGCGCTGGAAGCGCTGCGCGATACCCTGGAGCAGTCGCCCAAATGCGGCTTCTCGGCTTCCGTGCTGGTGTATTCGGACCGGCCACAGGTGGTCCAGTGCGTGGGTGGCGGAATGCTCTTCCCCTGGCTGGGCAAGACCAAGCTGATGGGCAAGAACCTGGATCGCACGCAACTGGCCACAGCCGGCCTGCCCGAGCCCGACTACCTGATGGGCGCCAGCCTGATGGTGCGTCGCGAGGTGATCGAAGAGGTCGGCATGATGGACCACCGCTACTTCATGTATTCCGAAGAAGTGGACTGGGAACGTCGCGCCGCCGCCGTGGGCTGGCATGGTCGTGTCGCTCTGAACAGCTTCGCTCGCCATGGCGACAGCGGCAGCACCCGTGGCCGCAGCCACATGTTCCACTTCTACCGCAACCGCGCGGCCATCATGTACAACAAGCGCTTTCATTCGACCGCGTGCACCTTCGTCTCGGCGATCGCGCTGGGCGCGATCACCGTGCTGCAGAACCGCGGCAGTGCCAAGAACATCAAGTTCGGCATCAAGGGCATCACCGAGGGCTTGGCGTTCAAATGGCGCTGAGTGATCTATCGTCCACGAGGTAACGGACATGCTCCAGGCTTTGTTCAATCCGCGCACGTTGCTGTGCCTGCTGGTGGTGGTCAACTCCGGCTTCGTTTTCCTGACCGACAACAAGCTGGCGGGGCTGCCGTACCTGCGTGAGCTGTACCTGGCCGGTGTGGTGGGCGCAGCGGTGCTGTTGCTGGCCATGTGGCAACGCCCGTGGCAGTCACGGGCCAGTATGTGGATCCTGTTCATGGGCGTGGCCCTGCCGGTGATGTCCGCACTGTTCTCCTGGTATCACTTCGAGCAGCCGCTGTTCTACGGCCTGCTCGAAGAGCGCCGCAACTTCCTCTACCTGCTGTTCTTCCCGGCCTTGTACCTGATGTTGAAGGCGCAACCGACCCAGGAGCAGCTCGAGCGCTATTTCCTGATCGGTGGCCTGGCGTGCGTTGCGGTAGGCTTTCTCTACTACTTCAAGATCGTCCCGGAAAACGCCGCGGTCGCGTTCAACGTCGACGAGAAGGACTACGGCCTCAACCCGTTGCGTCCGGATCGCTTCAGCATTGGCGGGTCGTATGTGTCGCTGTGCGCGATGATGCTGATGTACCGCCTGCGCCGTCGTATCGAATTGGTCCCGGTGCTGTTGCTCGGCCTGTTCACCGCCTACCTGTGGCTGGTTCTGCAGACGCGTAACACGATGCTGGTGTGGACCCTGGCGGCGCTGTGGATCTTCCGCGCGCACCTGCATGTGCTGGTCAAGCTGGGCCTGGCAATGATCGTGGTGGGCGGAATCGCCTACATGGTGATGCCGGCGCCGTTCGAAGCGCAGTACGAGCGACTGATGGCCCTGGTGCAGGAAGCGACCGAGCCGGGTGGGGTGCGTGCCGATACCACGGCGATCATTCTGCGTGATACCGCGGCGAACTGGTACGTAGGGATGGGGGCGTTGTCGCTGCAGTGGCAGGGCGGGTTCTCGCGCCTGTACAGCTCGTACTTCTACCTGTCGGACGTGGGCTTGCTGGGCGTGCTGTATCGCTACGGCTTCATCATGCCGTTGATCATTCTGGTGTACTTCGTCGGATTCTGGAGAATCAGCCGTCAATGCCGCAACAAAGGCGACCTGCTGGCTGCCTTCGTCCTGGACATGTGCTTCAACCTGATCAATCTGTTCCTGTCGCCGGCCATGATGTACGACGGCAACATCGCAGCGCTCGCGGTTGCGGCATTCGTCTATTACGGTCAGGTGAGGGTGCCGGCATCGCAACCGGCCGATCGTCCACTGGAACGACCGGCCGGCCCTGTGGGCCTGGCGATCAGGTCGGGCCGATAGCCTTGCACTTCGGCTCTTTCAGGTACCTGCCCATGACCGACCATTGAGGACGGGCCTTGCCGTTGATCGGCTCGACCGCCATGAAGTAGCCACCCCAGTAAGGGCCGCTCGACCAGTAGGTGAGCGGCATGCACTGCAGGGCCAGGTACTTGTGCAGCCGCTCGGCCGCGTCCAGCCAGCGGGGGTCATTGTCAGGGACGCCGAACTCGCCGATGTGGCCTTTCTTGCCGTTGCGCTTGAGCCACTCGACGAAGGGCTTGGCTCGGTTTACCCCGATATCCGGATCCCATTTACCGGAAATTCGATTCTTGTAGTTACCACTGCCGTCTGGATCGATGTAGATATGCGCGGAAAAGATCAGCTTGTTCGACGGGTCCTTGAGTTTGAGCAGCTCGTCGTTATAGTGCGGCCAGCGTTCGGCACTGGCCCACGAGCGGCCCTCGACGTAGATCGGACGAGTCTTGTCGATGCTGCGTATGGCGTCGATGCCAGCCTGCGCCGCAGTCGGCCAGATGGCGTCGGATTCGTCGTGCGGCTCGTTCATCAGGTCGTAGCCGGCCAGCGCACTGTAGGGGCTCCAGCGGCGGGCCATCTGAGTCATGAGGTTCTTATAGTGAGCCACGGTGACTTCCCTGGTGCCGATGATCTTGCCGCGGTAGCGCCCGTAGTTGTGCACGTCGAGGATCACTTGCATGTTCGCCTGTGCAGCCTGCACCAGCATCTTGTCGATCAACTTGGCATAGGTGGGGTCGAATGCCCCACCCAGCGTGGGTTGCAGGCGCTCCCACTTGAGCGGAAAACGCACGCTTTGAATGCCGCGACGCTTCCAGTTGGCAAAGAAACCTTCGCGCGGAAAGAAATAATGCGTACCTTCCACGCCCGGAAACGCATTCTCGGAGAACTCTGCCCCCGATACGTTGATCTGAACCATCGGCACATCCGCGAATGCGGCGCCAGAGCCCAGCACCAGCGCCATCGACATCGCCGCACTCAACAGTGCACGACGAGGACGAGACGGGTGGAGTTGAGGCACGAAAGGTACTGCGCGCCCGGAATCTGCACGTGAATACAACCTTTTGCTGTTCATTGGCTCAGCCTATGGATGGAAACCAGTCAATTACCATGCTTCAGACGAATAAGCCGAATCGTCCAAGCTCCCGCAGCCTTTCTATGGCGCTGCATTAACGCATTCTAGAACTGATAGGACGGCCTGGATGAAAGTTTTTGGAATAGATTTCTACAAAGGTGACCAAACGCACTTGATCCGTGCCATCAAGGGCGACGTGAACAAGCCGTTTGGCTACGTGGTTACCGCCAACGTGAACCACGTTGTGCTGCTTGAAAGCGACTCGGTTTTCCGCAATGCCTATGACGCGGCGGCCTACCGGGTCTGCGACAGCCGAGTACTGATGCCCGTGCTGCGCAAGTTCGACGCCGGTGTGCCCGAAGCCATCCCAGGCAGCACCCTGACCGTGTCGGTGATGGATGAAGCCCAGCGTGAAGGCTGGACCGTGACGGTCGTCGGCTCGACCACCGATGTGCTGCAGGTGCTGGCCCAGCGCTACCCGGCGGTGACGTTCCTGCACTACAACCCGCCGATGGGCTTCATCGACAACCCTGCAGAAGTGGAGGCCACCCTGCAGTTCGTCGAACAGCATCGGGCGCAGCTGGTGATCATGTCGGTCGGTTCGCCGCGCCAGGAACTGCTGTGCAAGATGATCGCCGACCGCGGCCTGGCCCACGGCGTAGGCTTGTGCACGGGCGCAGCGCTGAACTTCCTGTCGGGCAAGGTGCAACGCGCGCCGATGTGGGTGCAGAAGCTGTCACTGGAGTGGCTGCACCGCATCCTCAGCGAGCCGCGTCGCCTGGCCGGGCGCTATTGGCACGACGGACGGCGTATCGTGCCGATCATCGCGCGGCAGTATTCCCAGCAGCGCCAGAAGCCCTGAAAATCAAAAAGCCACCCTAGGGTGGCTTTGTCGTTGTGCATTCGGGGTTTTGCTTGCGGCGGGCGCTCAGCGCTTGCCCATGGAGCGGCGCGTGCCGTTCGGCGCGCGGCCTGGGGTCTTGTCGTGGTTGGACTTGCCGGCGCCGGGGTAGCGAGCCGCTTCCTTGGCTGCGAAAGCACCGGGCTTGAACGGGAAGGTGAACGCCGGGACCGCTGCCTGGCTGTCGAGCTCGGCGTCCTGGACGAGCGGATCGGCATCGGGATGTTGACTGACAGGCATGGTGACTCCGGGGCAAGCGCGTTGAAAGGGAGGGGCAGTATACCCGAGCCTCCCTCGCAACGCTTGGTGCCGCTCACACGACCCTGGCAGCGGTCAGGCCGGGCAGGCCGTATGGCCGTTGTCCAGGCCTTGCTTGACGTTGCGCGAGAGCAGGCTGGCCTTGCCGTCGTGCCAGGTCAGGGTCAGCACGTAGAGTGAATCGAAATCGCCGGATTCCCAGTCGTCGGTGATGTTCATCTTCTGACCTACGGCTCGGCCGGCCACCTCGTTGATCAGCTCTGGCAGGTACCCATGCGACCAGGCGGTGTAGATGACGGCATTGTGGTACTTGTCGCGCATCAGTTCCTTGGCCAGATCCTGGGTGTCGTTGGCGCCGTATTCGATGTTCACCGGCAGGCCGAGCTTGATCGCACTGGGGCTGATGGTCATCAGCGGGCGCAGGTAGCTGTAGGATTCGTCGTTCTCGCCTTCCTCGACGTGCCGGCCAGGGTCGGCGGCGAACACGAAATCGGCATTGCCGAACCGTTGTGGCAGCACCTCGGCCAGGTTCAGTGCGCGGTTGAGGCCCTGACAGTTGAGCTGGCCGAGGCCACCGGCGGGTTTCTCGGCGTGGCGCAGGAACACCAGGGTCTGCGTGCCATCCACTGGAGCCGCACGGCTGTCGCCGATTTCGAAAGCCAGGAAGGAACAGGTACCGGCCAACAGCATGGCGGGCAATGCGTAGTAGTAGCGTTTCAACTGCCGGGCACAGTTGCTCAAAGTTTTCATAGGATGGGTCTTGAACTCTCTTTGGGTTAGCTGACACACCCGTCCAATGCGTGCTGCGAGCAGCCGCCTGGGTCTCCCTGTCTTTGTTTTTCCTGCCTGTTATCCTGTGGCAGGGGCGACTCTCTGAGTGTCATGTTGCCTTTAGGTTCGGCACTTGTGCCAATCAAGATAGTGGCATTTTGTTTCAAATTGACGACGTCTCGCCTGTGCGCAGGCCTGCGCCCAGAGCACGGGTCAAGGCCTGGCGGGTATCGAACAACGCCTGGCGAAACACCTCATGCTGCGCCTCGACCCGCCATACCGGACCTACCAGCGCCAGGGCGTACTGACCTTGCGAGGTCTGCAGGGCCACGGCCACGGCACCAACGCCCATCATGTGCTCATTGGCGTCGCAGGCATAGTCCCGCGCGCGGACCTCAGCCAATTGTTCAAGCAATTGCGGCAGGTCCGGTGTGCTGGGCGTCAGCGGCTCGAGCACCGGGCCGAGCAGTTGCACGACGGCTTCGTCGCTCATCTTGGCCAGCAATGCCTTGCCCCCCGAGGTCGCGTAGACGCTGAGGAAACTCCCGGAGGAGGGCGCGACACGCAACGGCTGCGGCGACACCACCGAGTGCAGCAGCATCAGGTGGGTGCCGTTGCGGTTGACCAGTACCGAGGTTTCTCCGGTGCGCTCGGTCAGTGCCTCCATATAGGGGCGGACCTGCTGGATGATGTCGACATGGCTGTTGGAGGCCAGGCGCATCAATGCCGGGCCCAGGCACACGCCGCCGGCGCCGTGCACCTTGAGCAGCTCTTCGTGGGCCAGGGCGTCGACCAGCCGCTGCACCGTGGAGCGGGGCAGGTCGATGCGCCTGGCGATCGCCCCCAGGCTCAGACCGTCCGGTTCGCTTTCGAGGCAGCGCAGGATAGCCGCTGCCCGGGAGATCACTTGAATGCCGTTGCGATCATTGTCGCTGCTCATGTAATTTGCCTTTTGTATCGCTGTTCGGTACAGTGTATCGCATAACTTGCTAAGCCAACAGGTTAACCAGTCAACAGGTTACCGAGCCAACAGTCAGTCTGTCGTCGGTTGCCGCCAGCAGGATTTCTTTGTGTCCCCACCTTCACCTCCAGCCCCGGCCCCTTTCGGCGGGCGTCTGGCACTCGGCCTGATCGGCGTATTGATCGCCGCGCTGACGTCCGGCATCAATGACCGTGTCACCGACATTACCCTGGCCGACCTGCTGGGCATCTACGGTTTCGGCCACGATGAAGGCAGTTGGGTCAGTTCCGCCTACGCGGCCGCCGAGGTCTCGGCGATGCTGCTGGCGCCCTGGCTGGCGGTAACGTTTTCGCTGCGCCGCTTCGCCATCGTGGTCACCGTGGCCTTCGCCGGTTTCGGCGCACTGTGCCCGTTCGCGCCCAATCTGGAAAGCCTGCTGCTGTTGCGCGTGCTTCAGGGCCTCGCCGGCGGGGCGCTGCCGCCGCTGCTGATGACCGCCGCGCTGCGTTTCCTGCCGTGGCACATCAAGTTGTACGGGCTGTCGGCCTATGCGCTTACCGCCACCTTCGGGCCGAACCTGGCGATGCCGCTTGCCGCGCTGTGGACCGAGGGCGGTGACTGGCGCATGGTGTTCTGGCAGATCATTCCAGCGTGCCTCATCGGCGCCGCCTGCATTGCCTATGGCCTGCCCCAGGATCCCTTGCGCCTGGAGCGCTTCAAGCAGGCCGACTGGCGCGGTGCCTTGCTCGGGACCGCGGGCATCAGCATGCTGATCATCGGCCTGACCCAGGGCGAGCGGCTCGACTGGCTCGACTCGCCGTTGATTGCCTTGCTGCTGATCGGCGCCGGCGTCTGCCTGCCGCTGTTCCTGCTCAACGAGTGGTTCCACCCGCTGCCACTGTTCAAGCTGCAGTTGCTGGGCCGGCGCAACTTCGCCTTTGGCATCACCACGCTGTGCCTGTTCCTGTTCGTCGGCATGGCCGGCAGCGCGATTCCGGCAGGCTACCTGACCCACATCCAGGGCTATCGGCCGCTGCAGACCATGCCCACCGCGCTGTGCATCGCCTTGCCGCAGCTGCTCGTCGCGCCACTGGTGGCGTTCGTCATCAACCGCAACTGGGTGGATTCGCGCTATGTGATGGCGGCCGGTTTCGGCCTGCTGACCCTGGCCCTGCTGGGCGGCTCGCAGATCACCGCTGAATGGATCCGCGACGACTTCTATCTGTTGCAGGCCCTGCACACGTTCGGCCAGCCGATGGTGGTGGTGCCGTTGCTGATGATTGCCACCGGCGTGATTCATCCGCTGGAGGGCCCGTTCGCCTCGTCCATGGTCAACACCCTGCGCGGGCTGTCTTCGGTGGTGGCCGGCGTGGTGCTGGAGAATTTCGTCACCGCCCGCGAGCACCTGCATTCCAACACCTTGCTCGACCAGCTCGGCAGCAGCTACCAGAGCCTGATGCCGCTCTACGGCGAACCGGCCGCCGAGATGGCCGGTCGGGTGCGCGCGCAAGCGTTCGTGCTCAGCTACAGCGACGCGTTCCTCGCGCTGCTGGCCTTCATCGCCGTGCTGCTGGTGGTGTTGGTAACCCTGCCCAAACGCGCCTATCCACCGCAACCCCCGGTACCGTCATGAAATCCGTTATGAACAACCGAACCGCTGTATCCCTCATCGGCGCCGCCATCCTCGTCTGCGCGGCCTATGGCCTTTATCACGTGCTGCACAGCGATGGTGTGCAGCGCACCGACGATGCCTACATCCGCGCCGACTCGGTGCTGGTGGCGCCACGTGTGGCCGGGGTGGTCACCGAGGTGCTGGTGCAGGACAACCAATCGGTCCAGGCCGGGCAGTTGCTCGCGCGTCTGGACGAGCGCGACTACGCGGCATCGGTCGCGGCCGCCCACGCCAATGTCAGTGCCGCACAGGCACAGGTGAAGAATCTGCGCGCCAGTATCGAGCGTCAGGCGGCCGTGATCGACCAGGCCAGCGCCGCGACCCGTGCCACTGCCGCTTCGCTGAAGTTTGCCCAGGCCAACGCCCAGCGCTACCGCAACCTGTCCCAGGCCGGCGCCGGCACCCAGGAAGAGCGGCAGAAGGCCGAGGCCGAACTGCAGGGCTGGGAAGCCTCGCGCGACCGCGATGCGGCCTCGCGGGTCGCGGCCCAGCGCACCCTGGACGTGCTCAAGGCCGAACTGGAAGTGGCCGAGGCAGCAGTGGACAAGGACCGCTCCGCGTTGCAGCAGGCCGAGCTGAACCTGTCGTACACGCAGATCCTGGCACCCGCCGATGGCATGATCGGCCAGCGTTCGGTGCGTGTGGGCGCCTACGTCGCGCCCGGCCGACCCCTGCTGGCACTGGTGCCGCTGCACCAGGCGTTCGTGGTCGCCAACTTCCGCGAAACCCAGTTGGCGCACATGCACGCCAGGCAGCGTGTGGACATTCGTGTCGACAGCATTCCCGACCAGGTTTTCCGCGGCCATATCGACAGCGTGGCACCGGCCACCGGCCTGTCGTTCGCGCCGATCAGCCCGGACAACGCTACCGGCAACTTCACCAAGGTGGTGCAGCGCATCCCGGTCAAGGTGGTGTTCGAGGCCGACCAACCGCACCTTGACCGTCTGCGGGTGGGCCTGTCGGTGGTCGCGTCGGTCGATACCACCCAGGAGCCCTGAAATGAAACGTGCATTGCTGGTTCTAGCCTTGAGCAGCCTGGGCGCCTGCAGCGTCGGCCCGGACTTCCAGCGTCCTCGGGCAGCGTTGCCAACCCAGTGGCAGGACAGCGCCGGGACGCGCGCCGATGCGGCGCTGGACGCCGCCTGGTGGCAGCAGCTGGGCGACCCGCAACTGACCGCGCTGGTCACCCGCGCGGCCAAGGCCAACCTGGACATCCGCTCGGCGAGCAACCGCGTGCAGCAAAGCCAGGCCCTGCGCCAGGTCAGCGGCAGCCAGCAATTGCCCGGGCTCAGCGCGCGTGGCGGCTACCAGCGCGAGCGCAACAGTGGCGAGGGGTTGAACGATCCGTCCGGCCAGAACGGCCGGGCGCCTTTCGAACTGTGGAGCGGGGCGCTCGACGCCAGCTGGGAAGTGGACCTGTGGGGCCATGTCCAGCGCAGCGTGGAGATGGCCGAGGCCGACGTCCAGTTCAGCCAGGCCGAGCGCGATGCGGTCGGCTTGAGTATCGCGGCGCGCACCGCCACCGACTACATCCGCCTGCGTGGCGTGCAGGCGCGCCTGGCGGTGGCGCGGCAGAACCTGGACATCGCCCGGCAAAGCCAGCGCCTGACGCAGACCCGGTACGACAACGGCGTCACCACCAACCTGGACACCGCCAACGCCGCCGCACTGGTGGCAACCATCGAAGCCTCGCTGCCGATGCTGCAGGCGCAACAGGACCGCTTGATCAACGCCCTGAGCTACTTGCTGGCGGAGCCGCCCCGGGCCCTGGCCGACGAACTGCGCACCCCGCAGGCCATTCCCAACCCCGCCCCGGACGTGCCCATGGGGGTGCCCTCGGAGCTGGCGCGGCGCCGGCCCGACATCCAGCGCAGCGAAGCCGCCCTGCATCGCGCCACGGCAGCCATCGGCGTGGCCAAGGCGGATTTCTATCCGCGGGTCAGCCTGGGCGCCAGCTTCGGTTTCCAGGCGCTGGCCGGCTCGGACCTGGGCGGCTGGGATTCGCGCAGCTGGTCGTTCGGCCCCAGCCTGTACCTGCCGATCTTCCAGGGCGGGCGACTGACCGGCACCCTCGAGCTGCGCGAGCACCAGCAGCAGCAAGCGGCGCTGGACTACCAACGAGTGGTGCTGGCGGCCTGGCACGAGGTCGACGATGCCATGAGCGACTATGCCGCCGAACAGCAGCACCACGCGGCGCTGGGCGAGGCAGTGCGGCAGAACACCGTGGCCCTGGGCACTGCCCGCGACCGTTACAACCAGGGCGCCACCGACTTTATCAACGTACTGGGTGTACAGCGCGCGCTGCTGGCCACGCAAACCCAGCTGGTCGACAGCGCCACCGCGGCGGCGATCGACCGTGTGCGTCTGTATCGGGCCCTTGGCGGAGGATGGCCGAAAGACGCCTGAAGAAGCCGCGATGTGCCCGGCCAGCCGTGCTAGGGTAAGGTCTGTCAGCCAACAGGAGCCTGCCCATGCCCGACCTCGCCCCGTTCACGCTCAGCAACCCGCCCGGCCTTTTCGACCCGGCGCCCTATGGCTACTCCCATGTGGCCGAGGTCGCCGCTGGCAGCAAGTTGCTGTTCATCGCAGGCCAGGGCGGTGAAAGCCTGGACAGCAGCATCTCCCCGGACTTCCAGCTGCAGGCCGGGCAGGCCCTGGCCAACCTGCGCACCGCACTGGCCTCGGTCGGTGCCGATTATTGCCATGTCGCCAAGCTGACCGTGCTGGTGGTCGATCACGACCACGAGCGTCTGGCCATCTGGAGCGACACCCTGCGCGAGGCGTGGGGCGGCGAAATGACCCCTGCCTGTACGTTGATCCCGGTGCCGCGCCTGGCCCTGGACGGTATGCTCATCGAAGTCGATGCGGTCGCGGTGGTGCCGCAATGAGCGAGTTGATCAGCGCCCTGCGCGGCATCGTCGGCGCCACCCACGTGCTGACCGAGTCGGCCGAGACCGAACGTTTCCGCCAGGGCTTCCGCTTCGGCAGCGGCAACGCACTGGCCGTGGTCCGCCCCGGCTCGCTGCTGGAGCAGTGGCAGGTGGTCAAGGCCTGCGTGGCGGCGGACGTCATCGTCATCATGCAGGCGGCCAATACCGGCCTGACCGGTGGTTCCACGCCCGACGGCGGCTACGACCGCGAAGTGGTGATCATCAGTACCTTGCGCATGCGCACGGTGCATGTGATCGAGGAGGGTCGGCAGGTCATCTGCTTCCCCGGTTCCACCCTCGATCAGCTGGAAAAGGTCCTCAAGCCGCTGGGCCGCGAGCCCCATTCGGTGATCGGTTCTTCGTGCATCGGGGCTTCGGTGTTCGGCGGTGTCTGCAACAATTCCGGTGGCTCGCTGGTGCGCCGCGGCCCGGCCTATACGCAGATGGCCGTGTATGCCCAGCTCGGTGCGGACGGCACCTTGCAGCTGGTCAACCACCTGGGCGTCGAACTGGGCGACACGCCCGAGCAGATTCTGGGCAACCTCGACGCCCAGCGCTACACCGCAACCGACATCAAGGCCGATGCCGGGCTCGGTTCCGACCATGGCTATGCCGCCTATGTGCGCGAGGTCGACGCGCCCACCCCGGCGCGCTTCAACGCCGACCACCAGCGCCTGCACGAGGCCAGCGGCAGTGCCGGCAAGCTGGCGGTGTTCGCCGTGCGCCTGGACACCTTCGCCGCCGAGCGCGACACCGCCGTGTTCTACATCGGCAGCAACGACACCGCCGACCTCACGCAGATTCGCCGGCACATGCTCGAGCAGTTCGACGAACTGCCGATTGCCGGCGAGTACATGCATCGCGACGCCTATGACGTGGCTGCCGAGTACGGCAAGGACACCTTCCTGATGATCCACCACCTGGGGACGCAGCGCCTGCCCAGGATGTTTGCCCTCAAGAGCCGCGCCGACACCTTTCTCAAGCGCTTTCCCTGGCTGCGCGCCAACCTCGCCGACCGGGTCCTGCAGGTCGCCGCGCGCTGCTTCCCCGATCACCTGCCACCCCGCATCCGCGATTTCCGGCAGCGTTACGAGCATTACCTGATGCTCAAGGTGTCAGCCGGCTCGGTGGCACCGACCCAGAAGCTGCTCGAAGGATTGTTCGCCGGGCGCGAGGGAGACTTCTTCCGCTGTACCGCAGAGGAGGGCAGCAAGGCCTTCCTGCATCGGTTTGCCGCTGCCGGTGCGGCGGTTCGCTATCGCGCGGTGCATGACCGCGAGGTAGAGGACATCGTGGCCCTGGATATCGCCCTGTCGCGCAACGATCGGCAGTGGTTCGAGACGCTGCCCGACGACATCGAGCAGCAGATGATCGTCAAGCTGTACTACGGGCATTTCTTCTGCCACGTCTTCCACCAGGACTACATCCTGCGCAAGGGCAGTGATTGCCTGGCGGTGGAGCATCGCATGTGGGCACTGCTCGACGAGCGCGGCGCCGAGTACCCCGCAGAGCACAACGTCGGCCATCTGTACCCGGCCAAGCCGGCGCTAAAGGCGTTCTACCAGCAGCTGGACCCTTGCAACGCGTTCAACCCGGGTGTCGGCCAGACATCCAAATGTCGCCACTGGCACGAATGATAGAGCGGGCAATCCGAGATTGTGCACGACCCTGTAGGAGCGGTCCGTGGCCGCGAAAGGTTGACGCGGTCGGCCTGATCCACCGCGATAGCTTTTTCGCGGCCGCTGACCGCTCCTACGGGGAACCGAAAACCGCGCAGAACCTTGTAGGAGCGGTCCGTGGCCGCGAAAGGTTGACGCGGTCGGCCTGATCCACCGCGATAGCTTTTTCGCGGCCGATGACCGCTCCTACGTGAGGGCCACGGGGGGGGGCGTCAGTCCGGCAGCCACTCCTGCAGGGTCAACTCGACGGTGATGAACGACAGGTTGCGGCCGCGCTCCAGTCGTCCGGCGAAGATGTTGCCGTCGGCGTCCGCAACCACCGCCTGCAGGCGACTCTCGCCGATGACGATCTCACCACTGATGCTCAGAATCTCCACTCCCGGTCCCGGCACGTTCAGGGTCTTCATGCCGTGTCGGCCCAGATAGCCCAGCTGTGCATCGATCAGGCTGCCCAGCCCGCCGCGAATCACGGCCAATGCGATCCCGTGGCTGGCGCACAGCGCCTCGGCGCTTTCAACGATGTCTTCGTTGGGTTTGAGCCGGGCGACCACGAGTCGGCCCAGGCGGCCGGTCTGGATGCTGGAAGCGGACAGGTCGGGTTCGAGTACGGCGCTGGCGTTCATGAGGCCTCCTGGTCGATCGGGTGCAAGAGATTGAAGTGGGTTTCGGCATCGGGCTGTGCCTGATAGGCGACCTGATCGAACAGGCACAGGCGGATCACCAGGTTTTCGCTGCCGACCACCAGTTTGTCGAGCACCAGATGGCCACCGTGCTGCTGCCCGTCGCGGTCCAGGAACCCGGCGTGGCAATGCAGCAACGGCATGTTCTGCGCATCGCGGCCGACGGTGATGGCACCGCTGATGAACGTGATGTAGCCGTCCAGTACCACCGGCGCACCGTAGTCGTAGGGGCGCTCGGCCTTGTCGGTGACCACCATGCGGTGATAGCTCAGGTGCGCCGCGCCGCCACAGAGAATGCGCCCCACCGCGCTGCCGTAGCGGCGCCCGCGCAGGGCGGCCAGCAAGCCTTCGGCGACGTTGCACGCCAGGGGCAACACGATGCGCAACTCTTCACCCTGGGCCACGCTGCGGTCCAGGCGCCGCGGCTGCTGCGCCGGCCCGCCGTGGACGAACACCCGTACGCCATCGCGCTGTTCGAAATGGGGGTTCATCAGGCTACCTCCTCGCGTTCCTGCAGCAGTGCGCGGATCTGCTTCTTGACGATCTTGCCGTAGCCGGACTTGGGCATGTCGTCCCAACGCACGAAGTGCTTGGGCCATTTGTAGCGAGCCAGGCGCGGCTCCAGATGGGCCAGTAACTGCTCGTCACTGACCGGGCCGGTGGTGACGATCACCGCGCAGCCGCATTCGCCCCATTTCGCGTCCGGCATGCCCAGCACGGCCACTTCGTTGACAGCAGGGTGAGTCAGCAGGGCTTCCTCGACCTCGCGCGGGTAGACGTTGGAACCGCCGGAAATGTACATGTCCGAGGCCCGGCCGGTGATGAACAGGTAGCCGTGCTCGTCGACGTGGCCCAGGTCGCCGGTGTGGAACCAGCCGTGCTTGAAGCAGCTGGCGTTGGCCTCGGGGTTGTTGTAGTAGCCGCTGAACACCGCCGGGCCGCGCACGCAGATCTCGCCGTCCTCGCCGGTCGCCAGTTCCTGGCCCGACTCGTCGAGAATCGCCACTTGCATGCCAGTGCGCGGATAGCCGCAACTGCCGACCTTGGCGGCCGGGGAATCCTCGGCATCGTGGCAATCGGCGGGCAGCACGGTGATGTTGCCGGTGACTTCGCCCAGCCCGTAATACTGCACCAGCACCTTGCCCAGCTTGCGCAGGGCGTGACATTGGTCGGCGCGGTACATCGGCGCGCCGGCATAGATCACCTGGCGCAGGCTGCTGTGGTCGTAGCGGTCGACGGCGGGGTCTTCGGTAAGCATCTTGACGATGGTCGGCACGGTGAACAGGTTGTCGACCCGGTGTTCCTGCACCAGGCGCCAGGCTTCGTCGCAGTCCAGTCGATCGCCGGCCGGCAACACGCAGGCGGCGCCGCGTGCGACGTTGACCAGCGCATGGATGCCGGCGCCATGGGACAACGGCGCCAGCACCAGGGAGCGCGAGTGCTGGGTCAGGCTGGGCATCAGGTCGGCGATGTGGTTGTTGATGACGAAGGCCATCTGCCCGTGGGTGAGCACCCCGGCCTTGGGGTGGCCGGTTGTGCCCGAGGTGTAGAAGAACCACAACGGGTCATGGTAGTTGACGTCGGCGGGGCGGAAAGCGCTGGCGTGCGGCGCGCCTTCGTCCAGCAACTGCCCGTAGCTGAGTTCGCCTTCGCGGGGTTCGCCAAGGGCGATCACATGCACCAGGGCCGGCGACTCGGCGCGCACGGCATCCACGTAGTGAGCCAGGCCGTCGTCGTAGAACATGGCCACCGCGCCGCTGGAACTGCCCAGATAGGCAGCCTCGGGCGGAGTGATGCGCACGTTGGTCGGTACCCATACCGCGCCCAGGCGGAACGCCACCCAGGCGCTCTCGAACAGCGGCAGGTTATTGCGCGAATGCACCAGCAATTTGTCGCCCTTGCCCAGCCCGCGCGCGCGCAGTACGGCGGCGACGCTGTCGACCCGCTGCGAGATGCTGCGCCAGGTGTGCACCTGGTCACCGCGGATGAACCCCGGTGCATCCGGGTAGCGGCGGGCAATCTGGTTGAGCAGTTCGCCCAGGTTCATCACATTGTCGATGCCGGTCATTGCACGCGCTCCAGAATGCTCACGTAGTTGGTCACCGCGGCGCCGCCCATGTTGAACACGCCAGCGCGGTCGGCCTTGGCCAGTTGCATGTCGCCGGCCTGGCCGCTGAGCTGCATGGCCGCCATCACGTGCATCGACACGCCGGTAGCGCCGATCGGGTGGCCCTTGGACTTGAGCCCGCCAGAAGGATTGATCGGCAGCCGGCCGTCCTTGCGGCTGATGCCCTCGGCGATCACCCGTGCGCCCTGGCCGCGTTCGGCCAGGCCCATGGCTTCGTATTCGAGCAGTTCGGCAATGGTGAAGCAGTCGTGGGTTTCCACCAGCGACAGGTCGGCCAGGCTCAGGCCAGAGGTGCCCAGCGCTTGCTGCCAGGCGCGCGCCGCGCCTTCGAAGAAAGTCGGGTCGCGGCGCGATAGCGGCAGGTAGTCATTGACCTGCACTGCAGCGCGGAAACTCACCGCCTGGCCACGGCCGGGCGCATGGTCATCGCGACTGATGACCAGGGCGGCGGCGCCGTCGGTGATCAGCGAGCAGTCGGTGCGCTTGAGTGGCCCAGCCACGAACGGGTTCTTTGCCGACGGCTCGCGGCAGAATTCATAGCCCAGGTCGCGACGCATGTGTGCATAGGGGTTCAACGCGCCGTTGGCGTGGTTCTTCGCGGCGATCATCGCCAGCGCGTCCGACTGGTCGCCGTAGCGGTCGAAGTAGGTCTGGGCGATGGTGCCGAACACCCCGGCGAAGCCGCCCTCGATCTGTGCTTCCTCCTTGGCGTAGCAGCATTTGAGCAGGATCTTGCCGACTTCCTCGGTGGGCAGCGTGTTCATCTTCTCGAAGCCCACCACCAGCGCGTGGCGCGACTGGCCGGAGAGCACTGCCTGCAACGCCGAATGGATCGCCGCCGAGCCAGTGGAGCAGGCGTTCTCCACGCGCACCGAAGGGGTGAAGCGCAGGGCCGGGATGTGGTTGGCGAGCAGGGCGGAGGGGAAATCCTGATAGAGAAAGCCGGCGTTGAAATGGCCGACGTGAACCGAATCGATCTGTTCGGCGTCAAGCCCGGCATGCTCGAGCGCAGCCACGGCCGCATCGGCCATCATCTGCTCGGGGTCGAGCTGGTCGAATTTGCCGAAGGGGGAGTGGTACCAACCGCTGATGACTGGCGAACCCATGAGGTCTTTCCTCGAATGAAATCTGGATTGATGTTGTTTGCCAAGGTCGATAGCAAGAGCGGTGCCAAGGGCTTGAAACGCCGGCCCGTGGCGGGCTGGCTGTTACCGTGGCGAGGTGTCGTGTCGCCACAGGTGTCGCTTCGTTCGCGGCAGGCGACACCTGCGGGAGACACCTGTTACATCAGGCTGTACGGCGCTTTAGGCGTGAAACGTGCGGATACATTCGAGTCGGTACAGTTTTGTTCAAGAAAAACAGGGGCTTGCTTGCCGGCGGGCGCCCTTGGATACGCTTTTTGCGCCGACGGGGCAGGGGTGGCACCCGATTTGCTTTCTCACCCTGCATCCCCAGCGCCAGCCACGGCAGCCCGGTCATCAAACCGGTCAATAAAAACAAGAAGGTCAGGAGAGCTACATGAGTGATTTCTCGCGCCGCAGTTTCATCAAGACCGCCACCCTCGCATCGGCGGCGGTCGCAGCCACCGGCCTGGGCTTGTACAGCTCGAAAAGCCAGGCGGCGGACTTCAAGCTCAAGTTCGCCAACAACCTGCCCATGATTCACCCGATGAACGTCCGGGCGCGGGAAATGGCCAAGGCGATCAAGGAAGAGACCGACGGCGCGGTGCAGATCCAGGTGTTCCCCAGCAGCCAGTTGGGCAGCGACACCGACACCCTGGCCCAGGTGCGCTCCGGCGCGGTGGACATGTTCGCCCTGTCGCCGGTGATCCTCGGCACCCTGGTGCCTTCGGTACAGATCAGCGCCGTAGGCTTTGCCTTCAAGGACTACGATCAGGTCTGGAGTGCGATGGACGGCGAGCTCGGCGCCCATGTCCGCGGCGAGATCGCCAAGACCGAGACCCTGTTCGCCTTCGACAAGATCTGGGACAACGGCTTCCGCGTCACCACCACCAGCACCCGTCCGGTGCTCAAGCCCGAAGACCTGATCGGCATGAAGCTGCGCGTGCCGCCCAGTCCGATCATCATGTCGATCTTCAAGGCGTTCGATGCGGCGCCCACCAGCATCAACTTCGCCGAAGTGTATTCGGCCCTGCAGACCCGCATCGTCGAGGGTCAGGAAAACCCGCTGACCCTGGTGTCGTCGGCCAAGCTCTATGAAGTGCAGAAGTATTGCTCGCTGACCAATCACGTGTGGGACGGCTTCTGGATGCTCGGCAACAGCAAGTCTTTCGCCCGCCTGCCGGCGGACATGCAGGCCGTGGTGCGCAAGCACGTCGATGCCGCGGTGATGAGCCAGCGCGCCGACCTGGCGGCCTTGCAGGGCAGCATCCGCGACACCCTCAAGGAAAAGGGCCTGGAGCTGGCCGACACCGAGCCGCAGGCGTTCCGCGAGAAGCTGCGCAGCGCCAACTACTACGCCGACTGGCACGAGAAGTTCGGTGAAGCGGCCTGGGCCATCCTCGAAAAATACTCCGGGAAGCTGGCATGATGAGCGCCGAGGCGATGCCGGTCGAAAACGCTGCCATGCCCCTGCCGGCCCGGGCGCTCATCTGCCTCAACCGCGGCGCCATGCGCGTGGTCGAGGTGCTTGCCGTAGCCTTGATGCTGGTCGAGACCTGTGTACTGCTGGCCGGCGTGGTCTCGCGCTACGTGTTTCACAACCCGCTGGTGTGGACCGATGAGCTGGCATCGTCGCTGTTCATCTGGCTGGCGATGTTCGGCGCCGTGCTGGCCCTGGATCGGGGCGAGCACATGCGCATGTCGGCGCTGGTGAACAAGCTGCCACCGGCCTGGCGTGGTTTCAGCGAAACCCTGTCGGCGCTGATCGTGGTGCTGTTCGTGGCCATGATCATCACCCCGGCGATGGTCCACTCCCACGAGCAGATGGCGATCACCACCCCGGCGCTGGGCATCCCCGACGGGGTGCGCGCGGCAGCCTTGCCGGTTGGCGCCATGCTCATGCTGCTGGCAGCGGTGTCACGCATGGCGCGCTACTCCACGCTGCGCCAGTTCGTCGCCGGCGTCGCCGTGGTCGCGGTAGTCGGCGGCACGCTGTGGCTGTCCCAGCCGCTGCTGGCGGAGATCGGCAACTACAACCTGGTGGTGTTTTTCCTGGTGCTGCTGGGCGCCTGCGTGTTCGGTGGCATCCCGATCGCGTTCGCCTTCGGCACCGCGACCATGGCCTATCTGGCGCTGGCCACCCATGCACCTTTGTCCATCGTGGTCGGTCGCATGGACGAGGGCATGTCGCACATGGTCCTGCTCGCCGTGCCGCTGTTCGTCCTGCTGGGGGTAGTGTTGCAGCTGTCGGGCATGGCCCGCACCCTGATCGATTTCATGGCCTCGCTGCTGGGGCATGTGCGCGGTGGCCTGCAATACGTGCTGCTCGGTGCGATGTTCCTGGTGTCGGGAATCTCCGGTTCCAAGGTGGCCGACATGGCCGCGGTGGCGCCGGCCCTGTTCCCGGAAATGAAGAAGCGCGGCTCCGAGCCGGAAGAACTGGCCGCCTTGCTGGCGGCTACCGGTGCCATGACCGAGACCATTCCGCCCAGCCTGGTGCTGATCACCATCGGTGCGGTATGCAGTGTCTCGATCACCGCGTTGTTCATCGGCGGGCTGATGCCGGCGGTGGTCGCCACCGTAGTCATCGCCATCGTCTGCTGGTGGCGCTCGCGCAAGGAAGCCATGCCCACCGTCAAGCGCGCACCGATGTCGGTGGTCGCCAAGACCTTCATGATCGCCTTGCCGGCCCTGGCGTTGCCGCTGCTGATCCGCGTGGCCGTGCTCGAAGGGGCGGCGACCGCCACCGAGGTGTCGACCATCGGTGTGGCCTACGTGGTGCTGGTGGGGCTGGTGATGCACCTGTTCATGCGCCACATCGAGTTCCGCAAGGTCTATCCGATGATGATCGAGGCTGCGGCACTGTCCGGGGCAATCCTGTTGATCATCGGCATGGCTTCGGCCATGGCCTGGGCACTGACCCAGTCGGGGTTCTCGGCCAACCTGGTCGACCTGATCAGCGAGATACCGGGCGGGGCGATCGGCTTCATGTTCGTCACCATCGTCACCTTCCTCATCCTGGGCAGCGTGCTCGAAGGCATTCCGGCCATCGTGCTGTTCGGCCCCTTGATGTTCCCGTTGGCCGAAATGCTCGGCATCCACCCGGTGCACTACGCCATGGTGGTGATCCTGGCCATGGGCATCGGTCTGTTTGCGCCGCCGTTGGGGGTGGGTTTCTACGCTGCCTGTGCCATCAGCAAGACGTCGTCCGACCACGTCATCCGGCGTGTCTGGGGGTACTTGGCGGCACTGGTGGTGGCCTTGGTCATCGTTGCCTGTTTCCCGTGGATTTCCATCGGTTTCCTTTAAGAGAGTCCTGGTCATGAGCCAAGCAGTCAGACAGCTTTCAAGCACCACCGGCGTGAAGAGCATTGGCGCAGGTCGGGTAGCTTTCATCACCGGCGCGGCCATGGGCATTGGCGCGGCAATCGCCCAGCGCCTGGGCGAGGACGGCCACCGCGTGGTGGTCGCCGACATCAACCGCGGCGCCGCCGAGGAAATGGTCGCCGGCCTGCGCGCGCAGGGGATCGATGCCGAGGCGGCGATGATCGACATCGGTGATGCCGAGTCGATCGCCGAGGTGTTCGCGAGCCTGCCGCGCTGCGACGTGCTGGTGAACAACGCTGGCATCGCCAGGACGCAAGCCTTCCTGGACTGCGACCTCGCCGATTGGCAGCGGGTACTCAACATCAATGTCACCGGCGCACTGTTGTGCGGTCAGCACGCGGCACGCTTGATGAAGGCGCAGGGCTGGGGGCGGATCATCAACGTCGCCTCCATCAGCGGCATGCGCGCGAGCGCGGGGCGCACCGCGTACGGCACGTCGAAGGCAGCGGTCATTGGCCTCACCCGGCAAATGGCGATCGAGCTGGCCGAGTACGGGATCACTGTCAACGGCATCGCGCCGGGGCCGGTGGACACGCCGCTGACCCAACGCCTGCACTCGAGTGCCACCCGCGAGTCCTACGCCCGCGCCGTGCCCATGCGTCGTTACGGCACCCCCGCGGAAATGGCCGGCGCGGTGGCCTTCCTGGCATCCGACGATGCTTCCTACATCAGCGGACACGTGATCCCGGTGGACGGCGGCTACATGGCCTCCGGCATCCTCGAAATCTGACTGCCAGGTAAAAGTTCAGGGCGGCGTGTCAGGCATACCGCGTCAATCCTTCGCGGCCACTGACCGCTCCTACGAAGGATCTGCACAATCGCAAGCTCTCCTGTAGGAGCGGTCATCGGCCGCGAAAAGGGCACCGCGGTGTGTCAGGCATACCGCGTCAACCCTTCGCGGCCACTGACCGCTCCTACGAAGGATCTGCACAATCGCAAGCTCCCCTGTAGGAGCGGTCATCGGCCGCGAAAGGGGCGCCGCGATACCTCAGGGGTTCACTGATCCTGCAGCGTCGCCTCTTCCCCGGCGCGCATGGCGCTTTCCACGAACGTGGCGATGCAGGGGTTGTGGTTGTCGGCCTTCCATACCGCGACCACTTCGATCACCGGCGGTGCCACCAGCGGCCGAAAGGTGGTGGTGGTCAAGCGCATGTTGCGCATCGAGCGCGGAACGATGGCGATGCCCAGCCCTTCACCCACCAGATTGACGATGGTCTGCTGCATGTTGATTTCCAGCCCCACGTTGGGCGTCACGCCATGCTGCAGGCAATAGTTGACGATCATGTCATGCAAAGCCGGGGCGATGCGTCGCGGCACGATGATAAAAGTCTCTGCAGCCAGATCACGCGGATCGATCAACGGCTGCTCCAGCAACCGATGCCCAGGCGGCAGCACCACCGTCATTTCCTCGCGGTAGATCGTCACCGTTTCCAACCCACTGCAATCCTGCGGGCGGTACATGATCGCCACATCCTTGTGGCCGCTGCTGATGTCCTGGGCCAGGTCCATGGGCAGTGTTTCGGTGAGCTTCAGATTCACCTGCGGATACTGCGCCGCGTAACGCCGAGTGATCGCGGGCGTCACGCTGTAGGCCGTCGACATCATGAACCCCACCGACAATTCCCCGGCCGCCCCACGAGCCGCCGCCAGCGCATTGCGCTTGGCCTGCTCGAACGCCGCAAACACCGTTCCGGTGTCCAGATAGAAACGCTGGCCGGCATCGGTCAATTCCACCTGCCGCCGCGAGCGGTCGAACAGCTTTACCCCCAACTCGTCTTCCAGCAAGGCGATCTGCCGCGACAACGGCGGTTGGGAGATGTGCAGCCGCTCGGCCGCGCGGCCGAAGTGCAGGGTTTCGGCCAGCGCACGAAAGTACTGTAAATGCCTGAGCTCGATCATTGATGCTCGCAAAGGTATCAGTGGGTGCCTGATTATGGATTGGAAAACATAACTCCGCCTGCCGTATTGTGAAATGGCCACAGCGTCGAGGCTTGCGTCACGAGCGCCAGACCTCGAGATAGTCACAAGCTATAGAACAATAAAAGGTGACGCCGATGTCTTCTGTATGCGAACACACCGCACGTGCTTCGACTTCTTCGCCCGCACTTTCTTCGCCCGCCGCGTGCGATTCCGATATTGCCAACGACAGCGACCCGCAGGTTCGCCAGGCCTTTCGTCGCGCCCTGCGCCTGATGGAGCGTGGCATTGCCGTGCTCATCCAGGGCGAAACCGGCACCGGCAAGGAAGTGCTGGCCCGCGCCCTGCACGCCCACAGCCAACGCCATCGGGCGCAGTGCGTCGCGCTCAATTGCGCCTCGATTCCACAAAGCCTGATCGAAAGCGAACTGTTCGGCTACTCGCGCGGCGCCTTCTCCGGCGCGTTGCCCTGCGGCAAGAAAGGCAAGGTCCAGCAGGCCGACGGCGGCACCCTGTTCCTCGATGAGATCGGCGACATGCCGTTCGAACAGCAGACGCGCCTGCTACGGGTGATCGCCGAACGCGAAGTCACACCCTTGGGCGCCGAGCGCAGCGTCAAGGTCGACTTCGCCCTGATCTGCGCGACTCACCAGAACCTCACTGGCCTGGTGCAACAAGGCACGTTTCGCGAAGACCTGTTCTATCGCATCGCCACCGGTGTGGTGCAATTGCCGCCGCTGCGCGAGCGCACCGACCGCGCCGAATTGGTCTGCCGCATGGTGGCCAGCGAATTGCCCGGCTGCGACCCTCGGCAACTCATCGCCTCGGATGTCTGGCCACTGCTGCTCAATCATCCCTGGCCAGGCAATCTGCGGCAGATGCGTGCGGTGATTCGCTACGCCTGTGCCGTGATGGAAGGTACCCGCATCCAGCGCGCCGACCTGCCGGTGGACTTCATCGCCCAGGGCAGTGCGCCCGCCGTGTCGCCTGCCAACGTCACGCCGATCCGTCGTCCGGTGATTCTTGCCGCACCGGTGGACGAGCGCGCCGACGTGCTCGATGTGCTCAACGCCTGCCGCTGGAACATGTCGGCGGCGGCGCGTGCCCTGGGCATCTGTCGACCATCGCTGTATCGCGTCCTGCGCCGCCTGGGCATCCCGCCGCTCAAGGACCAACTGGCCCAGGGCGCCTACCTGCCAGCCTGACGCCGCCTCTGTATTGCCTGATCTTCAACCAAGGGAACAACAATAATGAATGCCCCTATCAGTCTTGCCATCACCGGCCAGGTGGCGGTGGTGACCGGTGCCGCGCGCGGTATCGGCCTTGCCATCGCCCAGGCGCTGGGTCAATGCGGTGCCCGGGTGGCAATTGCCGACCTCGACGGCGCGGCCGCGCGCGCCGCTGCCGGGCAGTTGTGCGAACTGGGCATCGACGCTATCGGTGTGGCGGTGGATGTGTCCGACGAAGCCCAGGTGCAAGCGATGGTCGACAGCGTCGAGCAGGCGCTGGGCTGCGTCGACATCCTGGTCAACAATGCCGGGATCGTCTCCACCGGACCGCTGCTGGAAGTCAGCGCCGCCGAATGGAACCGGGTCATGGCCATCGACCTCACCAGCGTGTTCTTCTGCGCCAAGGCCGTGTTGCCGGGCATGATGGCCCGGCGCGCCGGACGCATCATCAATATCGCTTCGGTGGCCGGCAAGCGCGGTGGCGGCCTGCTGGGCAACAGCTGCTATGCAGCGGCGAAGGGAGGAGTGATCGCCCTGACCAAGGGCCTGGCCCGTGAAGCCGGGCCGTTCAATATCACCGCCAATGCCATTACTCCCGCCTTGACCGACACCGACATGACCCGCGCCCTGAGCCCCGAGGCGCGCGCCAAAGTGCTCGCCGACATGCCGCTTGGCCGTGCCGGCTCGCCACGCGACATCGCTGCAGCAGTGTGCTTCCTGGCCAGTGGCGCGGCCAGCTTCGTCACCGGCGAGATCATGGACGTAGACGGCGGCTACATGCGCGACTAGCGCTGCACCCCGGCCGGTATCAAGGCCAGGATCAGCGACACCGTGACCAGCGACAACAGGGTCGAGACCAGGATCGCCCGCGACATGGTGTCGGCCTCACGGCCATACAGCGCAGCCAGCATGAACGGCCCGTTGCCGATGGGCAGGGCGCTCACCAGCAGTGCCGCCCAGGCCCACATCGCCGGTATGTCGAACACCCAGAACGCCAACCAGGCGGTCAGCGCCGGCTGCACCAGCAGCTTCATCGCCACCAGCATGGCCAAGGTCTTGCCGTCGGCCTTGTGCGATTTTTCCGCCGCCAGGAACAGACCGATCGACACCAGCGCACAGGGTCCGGCCGCCGCGCCGAGAAACTGGAACAGCTGGCGCACGCCCACCGGCAGCACCAACCCGCTGTAGGCGACCAGCGAACCCAGCACCGGGGCGACCATGATCGGATTGCGCAGCAGCGATTTGCCGACTTTGAGCAGGGTACGCCCCAGGCGTTTCTCGGTTTGCTGGAAGGTCTCGATCATGATGATGGCGACAGCGAACAGCAGGCAGGCGGTCATCACCGCGCCGATCACCGCCGGGGCGATACCGGGGTCGCCGAACGTCAGCAGGCACAGCGGGATGCCAAGAAACCCGGAGTTCGGATAACCCGCCCCGAGGGCATCGATGGTGGCATCGAGAAAGTGCGCACGGGCCCGCACGCGCAGCCACAGCGTCAACAGAAACACGATGCCCATGCCCAGGCCGAAAGCCACCACATAGCCCATGTCCAGCCCGTGCAGTGTGCCCAGCCGCGCCATGGCCTCGAATAACAGGGCCGGCAAGCCGAGGTAGATCACGAAACGGTTGAGCTCGATCGAGGCATTGGGCCCCAGGACGTTGCGCCGACGGCAGACGAAACCTACCAGAATCAACCCGAACACTGGAAAGGCGACGTTGAAGATTGCGAGCATCGGGTGCTGTGTCCTGTGGACTGTTGGAAGCCCCAGTGTAGCAGCGTCGCCACCCGTGGCACGGCAAGTTGCGCCGGGTCGGCGCAATTGGCCACACCCCAACTCTCGACGCGGACCTACCGTTGGGCAACTCGTCGTTTTTTACTTGAATGCAGGGGGGGAGCTGCATCTACACTGATGGCACTATCACATTAGGAGGCGATAGTGTGTCATGACAGCCAATAACCTGATGGACCTGGTTGCGCTGAAGCCGTTGTCTGCCACCGAGGCAGGCTGTGTGGATCGCGTGTTGCGCGCCATGCGCACGCACTTGGGCATGGATGTAGCGTTCGTTTCTCATTTCCGCCAGACCGACCGCGTGTTCACCCACGTCGACGCGGCGGCGTTGATACCCCTGAGCCCCGGCGATGTGCTGGAGATGAGCGCCGGCTACTGTCGCGGCGTGGTCAGCGGCGAACTGCCCGGGCTTATCCGCGATACCGGTCAATTGCCGGCTGCGATGGCCATACCGCAGACCCCCGGCCTGCCAATCGGTGCGCACATGAGCGTGCCCATTCATTTGAGTGATGGACGCCTGTACGGGACGTTCTGCTGCTTCAGTCACGCACCGGATCCGGGGTTGACCGAACGCGACCTGAAGATGATGAAGGTGTTCGCCGAGCTGATTGCCGAGCGCCTGGAGTCCGACCTGCAAATGGTCCGCGATCATGACGACAAGGCGCTGCGCGTGCTGGACGTGATCCAGTCGCAGCAGCCACGCGTGGTCTATCAACCGATCTACGACCTGCACACCATGCACGTGGCAGGCTGGGAATGCCTGTCGCGCTTCAACGGCCAACCGGCGCGCACCCCGGACGTCTGGTTCAAGGAGGCCGCCGAAGTCGGTTTGGGCAAGGAACTGGAATGCCTGGCCATTGCTGTGGCCCTGGCCGGTCTGGCGCGGCTGGCGCCGGGCACCTACCTGAGCATCAACTGCTCACCCGAGCTGGTGCTCAGCGGACGATTGCTGGGTCTGTTCAAGAACTACCCGGCCGAGCGCCTGGTGCTGGAGATCACCGAGCATGCGGTGGTGCAGGACTATGCGTCGTTGCAAGTGGCCCTGCAGCCGCTGCGGCTGCGGGGTGTGCGCGTGGCCATCGACGATGCCGGCGCCGGCTATGCCAGCATGCGGCACATCCTGCAGGTGCGTCCGGACATCATCAAGCTCGACATGAGCCTGACCCGTGGCATCGACCAGGATTTCCAGCGACGCGCCATGGCGTCGGCGTTGATCGCGTTCGCCCGCGAGACGGGGAGTGTGATCGTTGCCGAAGGCGTGGAAACCGAAGCCGAGTTGGCGCAACTCAAACGCCTGGGCGCCGCCAACGCCCAAGGCTTCCTCCTAGGCCGCCCGGAACCCCTGTAGCAGCGGCGCAAGCCGCGTCGGCGACACATGCGGGGGGTCAGGATAAACGCGACGCCCCCGGACGCGGCTCGCGCCGCTGCTACAGAGATCGCGTGATCCGCGTCCGGGGGTATGTGGGTCGAAATGCGTTGAACCCTTAGAAAACCACACCCTGGCTGCGCAAGTAATCATCGTAGGTGCCGCTGAAATCGATCACGCCATCGGCGCTCAGCTCGATGATGCGGGTGGCCAGCGACGACACGAACTCGCGGTCATGGCTGACGAAAACCAGCGTGCCCGGATAGTTCTCCAGCGCCAGGTTCAGTGCCTCGATCGACTCCATGTCCAGGTGGTTGGTCGGTTCGTCCATGAGCAGCACGTTGGGCTTCTGCAAGGTCAGCTTGCCGAACAGCATGCGGCCCTGTTCACCACCGGAAATCACCTTCACCGACTTGAGAATCTCGTCGTTGGAGAACAGCATCCGGCCCAGGGTGCCACGTACCATCTGCTCGCCCTGGGTCCACTGGCCCATCCAGTCGAACAGGTTCATGTCGTCTTCGAAGTCGTGTGCGTGGTCCTGGGCGTAGTAGCCCAGCTCGGCGCTCTCGGTCCACTTCACCGCGCCCGCGTCCGGGGTCAGCTCGCCGACCAGGGTGCGCAGCAGGGTGGTCTTGCCGATCCCGTTCGGGCCGATGATCGCTACACGCTCGCCTGCTTCGACCACGAAGCTGAAGTTCTCGAACAGTGGCTTGCCGTCGAAGCCCTTGGACATCCGCTCGACGGTGACCGCCTGGCGGTGCAGCTTCTTGTTCTGCTCGAAACGAATGAACGGGCTGACGCGGCTCGAGGGCTTGACCTCGGCCAGCTGGATCTTGTCGATCTGCTTGGCCCGCGAGGTGGCCTGCTTGGCCTTGGAGGCGTTCGCCGAGAAGCGCGAAACGAAGGTCTGCAGCTCGGCGATCTGGGCTTTCTTCTTGGCGTTGTCCGACAGCAACTGCTCGCGCGACTGGGTCGCAGCGGTCATGTATTCGTCGTAGTTGCCGGGGAACAGGCGCAACTCGCCGTAGTCCAGGTCGGCCATGTGGGTGCAGACACTGTTGAGGAAGTGCCGGTCGTGGGAAATGATGATCATGGTGCTGTTACGCGCCGTGAGAATGTTTTCCAGCCAGCGAATGGTGTTGATGTCCAGGTGGTTGGTCGGCTCGTCGAGCAGCAACACTTCCGGATCCGAGAACAACGCCTGCGCCAGCAGCACCCGCAGCTTCCAGCCCGGCGCCACTTCGGTCATCGGGCCAAAATGCTGTTCCAGTGGAATGCCCAGGCCCAGCAACAGCTCGCCGGCACGGGACTCGGCGGTGTAGCCGTCCATTTCGGCGAACTCGGTTTCCAGCTCGGCGACGGCCATGCCGTCTTCCTCGCTCATTTCCGGCAGCGAGTAGATGCGATCACGCTCGGCCTTGACCTTCCACAGCTCCTCGTGGCCCATGATGACCGTGTCGATCACCGTGAAGTGCTCGTAGGCGAACTGGTCCTGGCGCAGCTTGCCCAGGCGCACGTTCGGCTCGAGCATGACCTGCCCGCCCGACGGCTCCAGATCGCCGCCCAGGATCTTCATGAACGTCGACTTGCCACAGCCGTTGGCGCCGATCAGGCCGTAGCGGTTGCCGTTGCCGAATTTCACGGAAACGTTCTCGAACAGCGGCTTGGCGCCAAACTGCATGGTGATGTTAGCGGTGGAGATCAAGGAGCTTACCTATCAATAACTGGGGGAGCGATGGTTTCGGTGGCCGAACTGCTGGGCGATACGCGGGGAATTCAAACCGGACATTGTGCGTATTGTCGCATAGGTATGGCAGCAGTTGTACGGCGCCCGACAGTCAATTCCCCCAGCAGATGCATCCTCACTTGAGCACCAACAACCGATACTCCCCCCCATCGCTTTCAATGCCATGGGTGTCATGGGTAAACCCGGGGAATGACCGGTCGAAGCTCTCCAGGGCTCGCAGGTAGGCCAGCAGCGGTCCATCGGCGGCGCCGGCGTTTTCTCCAGGCATCAGCAACGGAATGCCGGGCGGGTAGGGCACTATGCCCGTGGCGGCGATGCGTCCGGCTGCGTTCTCCAGAGTGACCTGTTCCACTTCGTTCCTGACCAGCTTCTCGTAGGCTTCCACCGGGCTGAATTCGGCCTTGGGCAGCATGCCAAAGGCCGCGGCCAAGGCTGCAGTGGTGCGGGTTTCCTTCATTGCCGCGAAAATTTCTTCGGCCAGATCGCGCAGGCCCATGCCGCTGTAGCGCTGCTGGGTGGCAGCAAGCAGGTCGGGCAGGCACAGCTCGAGCTCCAGGTTGGCATCGTAATCACGCTTGAAGTCCAGCAGCGCATTCACCAAGGTGCCCCACTTGCCTTTGGTGATACCGATGGAGAACAGGAAGAGCAGGGTGAAGTCGGTGGTCTTCTCGACCACGATGCCCTGCCGGCCCAGATACGCGCTGATCACACACGCCGGTATGCCGAAGTCCAGAAGCTCGCCGTCGTCGCCCATGCCGGGGCTCAGGATCGACACCTTGATCGGGTCGAGCATGCAGTAGCCGTCTTCGATGTCGCCGAAACCGTGCCAGACTTCGTTGGGGTGCAGGACCCAGCAGTCGGGGTCGGATTTGAGCTTGAGCGGATCGACTTCATGGAACGCGATGGCGGCACCGCCGACCGCTATCGACGGCGGCTGCCAGCAGGACACGAACCAGTCGCCGTTGGCGAGCATGTCGCTGTGCATGCGCGAGATCACCTGGCGGAAAGCGATGGCCTCCTCGAGGGATTCGTTGGTGAGAATCTGCCCGCTCGGCGCCTCCATCATGGCCGAGCTGACGTCGCACGACGCCATGATCGCGTAGTTGGGCGAGGTCGAGGCGTGCATCATGTACGACTCGTTGAAGCGTCCGTGGGGGATCGGATTGCGCCCGTTGCGCACGTGGATCATCGACGCCTGGGACAATGCTGCGAGCAACTTGTGGGTCGACTGCGTGGCGAACACCGTGGGCTTGGACGCGTCGTGATCGTCGGGGCTGCCGTGCATCGCGAAGCGGTCCTTGTACAACGGATTGAACCGCGCATAGCCGTACCAGGCCTCGTCGAAGTGCAGGCGGTCGACGCTTTGCCCGAGCAACTCCTCCACGCGCGTCACGTTATAGGTCAGGCCGTCGTAGGTGGAGTTGGTGACGATGGCATGCACCGGCGTGGGGTCGATGTGACTCTTGACCAGCGGGTTGCCTGCAATCGCCGCGCGCACCCCGTCGGCACTCAAGGTCTGCGGCAGAATCGGACCGATGATGCCGAAGCGATTGCGCGTCGGCACCAGGTAGGTCGGAATCGCCCCCGACAGCGTCATCGCGTGCTCGGCAGACTTGTGACAGTTGCGGTCGCACAGCGCGATCTGGTCGCGGGTGACGCTGGCCATTAGGATCACCCGGTTGGACATCGACGAGCCGTTGGTGACGTAGTAGGTGCGATGCGCGCCGAACACCTTGGCCGCGTAGCGCTCGCCCTGGCCGATGGGCCCGCTGTGGTCGAGCAGGGAGCCCAGCTCGCCCACCGAGATGGACAGGTCGGAACGCAACAGGTTTTCCCCGAAGAACTCGTAGAACGCCCGGCCCGCCGTGCTCTTCAGAAACGCCGTGCCGCCGGCATGCCCTGGCGTATGCCAGGAGTATTCATAGCTGCGGGCAAACTTGAGCAGCGCGCCGAACATCGGCGGCAACACCGCCTGCCGATAGCGCTCGATGGCGGCCATGATCCGCCCACTGAGAAAGCGGCTGGTGTCTTCCGGCAGCCAGATGAAATCGTCGGCGTGTTGCATGACGATCAGCGGCACATTGGCGGCAGTGCTGCGATCGCTGATCAGAAACACCGGGACCCGAGTATTGCGTTCGCGCAGGGTGACGAGCAGGTCGATGCATTGCTGGTGGTGATCGCTCTCGTCCATTTCCCAACTCAGCAGCACGCACTGGATCGCCGGGTCGGTGCTCAGGATGGCCTTGGCGTCGCGCACGCTTTCCGAAGTGATCACGCTGACCGCGCGCTCTTCCACATCGGCGATGAGCTGGATCAGCGCCCGGCCGAATACCGTGCGTTTGTCGGGCTGGTTGCTGACCAGCAGTGCCAGCATCCCCAGCAGGTTTCTATGTTCCGTCATGGTCGTGCCTCCAGTTCAGGGGTCTTCAATGTCGAGTGGGGCAGGCCGTTCACGGGAATCGGCTCGCCGACGATGTGCTGGGCGGCGACGGTCTGGGTCGGGGCGCTGTTGTTGACCGCTTCCAGGCGGATCAGGCGGTTGTTGACGAAACCGAACAGCGTATAGCCGACGATGGTCGCCACACCGCCAAGCATCAGCGCCTGGGCGCCCGAGCTATACAGCGCCAGGTAGCTGTAGGCCGCTGCGATCCAGGCGACGATGTTGGTCACCAGGGCTTTGTTGGCCGGTACGTTGGACACTTTCTGCAAGGTCATCAGGGTGGCCATCGACAGGATGTAGGGCACCAGGTTGGTGACCACCGCCAGGTTCACCAGGGTATCGAACTGCTTGGCCAGGTCGGGGCTGATGGTCAGCAGGGCCAGGGCCGTCTGGATTGCCAGCAGGACCAGCATGCTGATGATCGGCACACCGTGCTGGTTGACTTTGGCGAAGATCGGCAAGAAGTAACCGGTGTCGGCAGAACTCTTGAACACCTGTGCGACCGTGAACTGCCAGCCCAGCAGCGAGCCGATGCAGGCCAGGACCATCAGGCCCATGACCAGATTGCCGATCATCGGCGTGAACATCGTGGCGAACACCAGGCCGAACGGTGCGGTAGAGGACACCAGCTCGGCATTGCCGACGATGCCCGCGATGACGTTGGTGGAGACGATGTAGATCACCGCCGCGCCCAGGGTCCCGCCGAGCACGGCGATGGGCACGTTCTTTTCCGGGTTTTCCACGGCATCGCCGTTGGCGCAGGCCGACTCCAGGCCCAGGAACGCCCACAGCGTGATTGCCACCGAGGCACCGGCCGCTTCGTACCAGGGCATGTCGTGGGGGTTCCAGCCCGCCGCATAAGTGCTGCTGTCGAACCAGAACCAGCCGACCGTCGATACCAATACGACCGGGGCAATCACGCCCCACACCGTGATCGCACCGATCTTGCCGGTAATGTTGGCCCCGCCGAAATTGGCGAAGGTGGTGATCCACAGCAGCGCAATGGTCGCCAGGCCCACTTGCAGCGAATCGAGTTTGATACCGAACAACGTCTGGATATAACCAACCGCCGTGATGCTGATCGCCACGTTGGCGATCAACAGTGACAGTCCATATGTGTAGTTGGTGATGTAGTTGCCCGACTTGCCGAACGTATATTCCGCATAGCCACCCATGCCGCCGGTCTTGCGGCTGAGCATGCCGCAGCGGGCGAAGGCATAGGCCAGGGCCAGGGAGCCGGTGGCCGTGATCAGCCAGGAGAGAATCGAGATGCCGCCGACTTCGGCGAGTTTGGTGGGTAACAGAACGATGCCGGACCCCAGCATGTTGACGGCTGTCAGCATGGTCAGCTGACTTACACTCATCTTCTTCATGACGGCCACTCCATTGCCAGGATCATCAGCGAGGCCTTTAGCTATAGCAAAGAATCGACAGATGACAAGGCGAGGCGTGGTTGGTCGACGTCAGGATGCCGCTCGTCAAGCCAACGGCACTTCCAGCGCAGTAGTCGTCTCCCACTATCAGGCGCGGATGAACCGTGCCAAGAAAGGAGACATATCATGGTCCAAGACAACAATCACCCGGATAACCCCTATCAAGGGCCGGCCGAGCCCGGCAGCGGGGAAGAGGGCTACCCTGATATTCACGAGAAGGACGAGAAGCACGACGAGCACGACGATGATCAGGACGGCTCGCCGGGCAACAAGGCGGTAGATGAACCAGGCCGCAACGCGCTTGTCGATGAAGACGAAGAACATTCCCTCGGCAACAGCCTTTAAGCCATACGTTTGACCACCAGGCACACCTGCACCCTGCCGAGTGCGGGGTGCTCTTGTGCAGCGTGATTCGTCAGCTCTCTTTCAGCCCGTTGAGTTGCATGTATTCATCCCATGGCATACCGGCCATTTCGGCCACTTCCTTGTGCACTTCCAGACGCTGGGTTTCGAACTCTTGCGGCGTCGCGGCGGTGAGTTGCAATGTCAATTCCCAGGCAAACATGCCTTGCGCATCAGCGAATTCCTCGAACGCCTCGTGCAGGCGCTCCGCACGGTATTCCGTAACGCTGACTCCGGCTGCACGTGCTGCCAGCGGGTTGAGAGTGTCCAGTTCGGTTTGCAGCTCGGGACGCGCTTCGAGAAAGCGGTCCAGGGCGGCCTGGTGACGCGAATCGGGTTCTGCCATGAGGCCTTCGATGGGTAATGAAAGAGCAGGGATTGTGCAGGCACGGATGCAGGCAGGCAATGCCGCTGATGCGCGCTTTTGTGACGAAGCGCACGCATCGGTTTGGAACGAGCACTGCAGCGAGGGCACTAAGGCCTACCTTCATTCATCACCGCGGGACCTTGCGATGGCCTATGTGTTGTTGCTGTTGGCAGGCGCCGTATTGGCGACTTCGGCCGCTTTGTGGCCGCAATTGTACGGCGTGTACGGCGTGTACGGCGCACCTCGGCGTTCCCGCCTGGGCGCCTGGGTGCTGGGTCATTTCGAGGTGCTTGGCGCTTTCGTTCTGTTCCTCATGGCCATGCATCTTTGTCAGTGATGGGTCGGTGATGCCGGCATCACGTGGCAGTGATACATTCGCGGTTTATTTCGAATGGAAACGACGATGCGGATCATCGCAGCAGCACTGGGCTTGTGTGTACTTACCGGTTGCACGGGCCTGAACATGAAACAGGCGCGCAGCGCAGCGCCTGTGCAAACCATGAGCTCGGAAAAAACCGCGCAGAAAATAGCCCAGTGCGTTCAGTTCAGCTGGCAGGACGAAGCCATGTTCGGTGTCATGACCGATGCCTCTTCGGAGGCCAGCGAGGGCGGGTACACGGTGTTCACACCTGCGGCGACCTATTTCGCCGACATCCGCCCGCGCGGCGCCGGCAGTCTGGTCAGCTTCTATGCCCGCGAGCAGGGCGAGGTCGCTACGCGTCGCCTGGCCTCTCTGGCCACCTGCCTCTGAGTGCAAGGCCTTGTGCTGCAAAGTAATCTGCACGTCGGCGCTGCAACGGCGTCATATGCGCTGAACCCCATGTGCTTTCAGCGAGGATGATATGGCACCCAGCAGTTCGACGCAGATTCCCGACCCTTTGGATCGTCCCAACGATCCGATCGAACCCGAGCCGTTTGCCGAGGGCAAGCCTGCCGAAGACCCACGTCCCGGCGACGAGAATCTTTCGCCCGTATCGATGGACCGCGATCGGGAGATGGATCCGCGTGAGGTCCGCACCCAGACCGGTGACGCTGACATGAGCCCTGACGATCCCGCCTGAAGCTACCAACTGATGCGCACCCCCAGGCTGCCTTGCAGGCTTTCCTGGGGTTGTGAGTCCAGGCTGCGGGCGTAGTCGGCATTGAGGTACAGGCTGACATCGCTGCTCAATCGGGCTGCGATGCCCAACCCGAGCTGAGCCTGCGTGCTGCGATGCTGGGTGCGCAAGGTGTCGCTGTCATCGAACGTCACTGCGTCTTCGCCCTGGAAGGTGTGCCACAGGTTGGCCCGTACGTAGGGCTCGACCGGCGTGCCGCTGACACGGTACTCGCCCTTCAAGCGCGCGCCCAATCTGGCGCGCCAATAGTCTTCGCTGTCGAAGTCCACTTTCGATACCGGGTCACGAGCCGTGTCCAGCGTGACCCTCTGGCCGATCAGTTGCGCCTGCGGCTCCAGTGTCCAGTCCCCGGATAAAGCAATCGGATAGCCGCCTTCCACGGAAAGGGTGATGCCGTGTCCATCGAGATCCAGGCTATAGCCGCGTTCGGAGCGGCTGCGTCCGGTGAACCGGGTGCCCATGGCCACCACGTCCACGTAGCCGCCGGCCGGGCCCACCAGGGTCCAATAGGCACCTAGATTGTCGGCGCGCAGGCGGATGTCGCCGGAGGGGGTGTCGTCGAACCCCAGGGCGAAGCCACGCACCTGGCCGTCCACACGTGAATGCCCAGCGAACAGTCCTGCATGCTGGCGATAGCCGTCGTCGCCGAGGGTGGCGAACAAGTCGTGACCGACCTGGTAGCCGCGGGTGTTGCCTTTGAGGCTTGGCGCTGCGGCCCCGGCCCATTTCTGCCGCCCGTGGCTGCCGAATGTGCGTGCCCAGCCCGCCGCCAGGGCGCCGCGCTCACCGAGCAGGCTTTGTTCGCCCTGCCGCTCGTGGAAGCTGCCCAGGCTGTCCAGCGCCAGCAAGGCGGCGGCCGGAGGTACGACGCTGTAGGCCGGCACCTCGATCCGATAGAGCACGATACGCTGGCCCGGAGTGGCCTTCGGCAAGATCGGCGTGCCGACCGCAGCAACGGGTGCCTGGGCGGCTGGAGCGGGTTCCGTTGGTGTTGGTTCGGCCACAGGTGTTTCCGGCTGCACGGGCGCCGGCGGCACGAATGGCTCGACCGGGGTCTCCTCGGGCAGTTCGGCGTCCGGCGGTGTTACCGATGGCGGCTCATCGACCGGGGGTTGCGTCACCGGAGGTTGGACAACGGGCGGCTCGATGATCGGTGGTTCGGCTATCGGAGGTTCGACCACCGGGGGCGCGATGATCGGCGGTTCGACCACAGGCGGTGTCACCGGCGGCGCTGCCACCACGGAAGACCGCAGGAACCAGCTGTTCTCGCTTCCTGCGGTCACGCCGCCCTTGAACAGGTAATACTGATAGGCCCCGACCGACAAGTCTTGCGCCAGGTTGAAAGCGCCGTCAGTGCTGGTCGCGCCCTGCGTGGCCTCGACCACGGCAATGCCGTTGGCAAGGGTCAGCGCGCCCTGGCCGTCGAGGTTGTCCACCGTGATCGCCGTGCTGCCGCTGACGGTGCCGCGCGCCACGATCAGCCGGTCGGCAGGCGCGTCGTCACCACCCAGCACGCTCTGCAAGCGCAAACGCGCGTCATTGCCCACATAGTTGCCAATCACGGTCAGCCGGTCACTCGCGTCGGCGCCACTGCGGGTCAGATCGATCAGGCCGGCGTTGTTCAGGGTCACCGTTTGCGCGGCGACTATCGGCCCGACCCAACCCTGGGTGGCGCCCAGCGTACTGGTGCGGTCAAGGTTGAGCAGACCGCTGTCCAGCGGCGTCGAGTCATCGGCCAGGCTCAGCCGGTCGGGCAGGTCCAGCACCGAGCCGTTGTTCAGGTTGATGGTTTCCCAGTAGCTGTAGCGCGCGCCGCCGGTGGTGCGGCTGTTGTCCAGTGTCAGGGTATCGACCCCGGCATCACCGTAGACCAGGCTGGGGGAGGCCAGTTGTGTCTCGCCCAGGTTGCTCAGCAGCGCCGTATCGTTGCCTGGGCCCAGGCTGATGGCGCCGTGGATCAGGCCCGCGTCGCGCCAGATGAAGCGGTCGTCGCCGAAGCTGAGCAAGACGTTGCCGCCGATATCACCACCGCTTACCGTCACCTGGTCGGTGCCGCCACTGACGCTGATGTTGCCGCCGATGCTGCCTGCGGAAACGGCGATGGTGTCATTGCCGAAGCCGGCAACCAGGTTGCCGTTGATGCGCCCGCCGGACAGCTCGAACAGGTTGTTGTCGAGCTTCATGTCGACCCGGCCGATGGTGCCGCCGCTCATCCGCGCGATGTCGCCGTCCTCGAAGGCGCCGACGATAGTGCCGTCGGTCATGAGAAAGGTATCCAGCCCGTCACCTTGCCCCAGAGCCTGGATCTGCCCGCCGCGCATGATGAAGTTGTCGATGCCGCTGCCTTGGTTAACCGTACCGCTGACGGTACCGCCAACGACTTCGAGCGTATCGGCGCCATCGCCTTGGGTCAGGGACAACAGGCGCCCGGCGCTGATGAACACGGTATCGGCACCCGCGCCGGTGTTCAGTGCGCCGCCCACAGTGCCCGAGCGCATCAACAAGCTGTCCTGGCCAGGGCCGAACTCGACCGCGCCGGTGATGGTGCCCGTGCCGTCGGCGGGCAGGGTAAGGCTGTTGTTGCCCAGCAGGTCGGAAAGCCCCGGCGCCGTTCCGCTGTCGCACACGTAGGCGTCATTGCCGACGCCGGGGCTGAAGGTGCAATCGGACCGGGCGTATTCGCACGGTACGGCCAGTGCGGTCAGTAGACTGGTGCGTATCAACAACTCGTTGGTATTCATTGGCAACTCCCACAGCCAAGCGCGCGGATTAAACAAGGCGCGGTGGGCGATCAGGTGGTCAATGCAGACTTGCAATGCAACGAGTGTAGTCGAGAGGTTTTTAAAGTTGGTATTGAAAGCAGCTTTATATCAAGTTATTCAATAACGGTATTGATGAAAATATCTATTCATCAATACCGTTGGCAGTGAGCGCATTGTTGCTGTCTATCGATATTCAAGAAGCCTTGCGCGGGCTGCGACGTGCAGGCGTTTTTTTCGTCGCGGATTTTTCCTTGGCAGGCTTGGCCTTCGACGTGGTGGGTGATTTGCCAGCGAGGCTGCGCTTGAGCAGTTCGGTCAGGTCGATGACATCCGCAGTCTTGCGCGCTTCCTGGCCGACCTCGGTTTCCACGTCTTCGATCTCACCCTTGTTGGCCTTTTTCTCCACCAGCGCCATGATCTTCTGCTCGAACTTGTCGACATACTCTTCAGGCTGCCAGTCGCCACTCATGTCTTCGACCAGGCGCTTGGCCATGTCCAGTTCCCTCTTGGTCAGTTCGGGTTTCTTCACCTCTTTGCCCAGCTCGAGTATATCCAGGTCGCGAACTTCCGAAGGCCAGCGCAACTTGACCATCACCAGCGCGCCGTCCAATGGCATCAGTGCCGCCAAGTACTGGCGGGTGTGCAATACCACCAACGCAAGTGCAACTTTCTTGGTACTGACCAGCGTTTCGCGCAACAGCGCGTAGACTTTCTCGCCACGTCGGTCAGGTGCCAGGAAGTAGGGTGTGTCGATATTGGGCAGGGGAATCTGGTTGCGGTCGACGAAGGAGAAAATATCGATGGTCTGGGTTGAAACAGGGTGCGCGGCGCGGATCTCGTCTTCACTCAAGACTACGTAGCGGCCTTTTTCGTACTGCACGCCTTTTACGATGTTTTCCTTGTCCATCTCCTTGCCGGTTTTCTTGTTGATACGCTTGTAGCCGACTGGGTCCATGCTGCGTTTGTCCAGCCAGTCGAAGTCGACGCCCTGGGAGGCAGTGGCCGATACCAGCGCTACGGGAATATGAACCAGTCCGAAGCTGATCGCGCCTTTCCAGATTGCTCGTGCCATGGTGAAGGGTGCTCCTGCGCGGTGTGTTTGCAGGTGACCTTGCAGCCGCCCGCTAAGTTTCAATGGGCTGGGTGCGATGCAATTTGCAACGCTGTTGCACCTGGATCTTGCACAATGCACGATACGTTTGGGTGCTTTAGGGGTTAAGTGTTTGATTTGTATGGCGAGTGTATGGCGAGGCGTGGGGCATGGAACGTGCACTGTATTCGGGCAAGCCCGATCTCAGGGATAAGACCAAGAATGGAGTGTCATCATGTTGTCCACCCTTGAACTGCGCAATATCATTGAAAGCAGTTTCCTGCCGCACCGCTGCCAATGTACCCAGGCCCATGACCGTTCGCTGACTGTGCGCGTGTTCGACCGTACTTCGCACAAGGTGGATTACATGCTCAGCGGCATTCGCACCGAGCAATTGACCAGTAGCCGCGCGATCTCGAACCTCATCGCAGGCATGCGCACCGACCTCAAATTGCAGCACCAAAGGCCCAAGGCGGTTGGCGAGTACCTTTGACCCCGTAGCAGCGGCCTTTTTTCGCTGTAGGAGCGGTCTGTGGCCGCGAACCAGACACCGCGGTGCATCCACCGGTACGCGGTGGGCCTTCGCGGCCGATGACCGCTCCTACGGATGTTCGTCAATCGCGGTAGAACACCTGCACCAGGTGATAACCGAACTTGCTTTTCACCGGCCCGTGCACCGTACGCAGCGGTTTCTTGAAAATGATCTGGTCGATGGCACCGACCATCTGCCCCGGTCGCACTTCACCCAGGTCACCGCCGCGCTTGCCTGACGGGCAGGTCGAATACTTTTTCGCCAGCACATCGAACGCCTCACCTTTGGCAATCCGCAGGCGCAGCGCCTCCGCCTCCTCGGCAGTTTTGACCAGAATGTGCTTTGCTTGTGCCTTCATTGCCCGATGCTCGCTGGAAAAAGCCGCTGATTATGCCGCAAATCACGCCAGGTTGATCATGTCGCGGATCTTGCTGCCCAGGCGCTCGATGGAAAACGGCTTGGTGATCATGTCCATGCCCTCGGCAAGAAAACCGTAGCGTTCCGCCGCTTTCTCGGCATAGCCGGTGATGAACAGCACCTTCAACCCCGGCCGCTGCTGCCGTGCAATCTCCGCCAACTGCCGGCCGTTGAGCCCTGGCAGGCCCACATCGGTCACCAGCAGGTCGATGTCCAATCCCGCGTCGAGCAAGGCCAGCGCCGCCGTGGCCTCGCCGGCGGAATGCGCGGCGTAGCCCAGTTCGTCGAGCACATCGAGCACCAGCATCCGCACCGCTGGATCGTCCTCGACCACCAGCACGCTTTCACCGTCCCGGGCCATGGGCAACACGGCCGGAGCGCGCTGCTCGGCCAGCGCATCGGACGGTTCGCTGTGCCGCGGCAGGTACAGGCGCACGCAGGTGCCCTCGCCGGGACGGCTCTGCAGCGTTACCTGTCCGCCCGACTGCTGGGCGAAGCCATAGATCATCGACAGGCCCAGGCCGGTGCCCTGACCGATGGGCTTGGTGGTGAAGAACGGATCGAATGCCTTGGCCAGCACCGGCGCACTCATGCCGCTGCCGTTGTCGCTGACCCGGAACATCACGTAGGCACCCGGCTTGACCGGCTCCAGCGTAGCGCCTTCAGGGGTGGCGTCGAGCTCGCAGTTGGCGGTTTCGATGGTCAGCACACCACTGTCCGGCATCGCGTCGCGGGCATTGATCACCAGATTGAGCAGGGCGTTCTCCAGCTGGCTGGCATCGGTGTTCACTGGCCAGACGTCGGGCGCCAGTTGCAGCTGCAACTGCAGATGTTCGCCGAGCGTGCGGCTGAACAGCTCTTCGAGCGAATGCACCAGCGCGTTGGGCGCCAGGCGCTTGCGGTCCAGCGACTGCCGTCGCGAAAACGCCAGCAAGCGATGGGTCAGACCGGCGGCGCGATGGGCCGAACTGACCGCCGCCTCGCTGAAGCGCTTGATTTCGCTGCTGCGCCCGGCGTCGATGTAGCGCTGCATCAGGTCGAGGCTGCCGATGATGCCGGTGAGCATGTTGTTGAAGTCGTGGGCGATGCCACCGGTCAACTGCCCCAGCGCTTCCATCTTCTGCGCGTGGCGCAACGCCTCTTCGGCGCGTTCGCGCTCCTGCATTTCGTTCTGCAGGCGCAGGTTGACCTCGGCCAGGGCCTGGGTCCGCTCGCTGACCCGGGTTTCCAGGTGCTCGTTGAGCTCGCGCAGCGCCTGCTCCACCTGGCGGCGATTCTGTACGTCTTCGGTCATGCCGAACCATTGCCGGATCACGCCGTCGGCATCCAGTTGGGGCAGCGCACGGGCGTGCATCCAGTGGTAGCTGCCATCGGCCATGCGCAGACGGTACTCGGCATCGTAGGGGCGACCAGTGCTCACCGCCAGGTGCCAGGCGTCGAGGGTTGGCAGGTGATCGTCCGGATGCACCAGTTGCGCCCAATCGTCGTCCGGTCGCAGGCTGCGCATGCCGGTCAGCTGGCGCCAGCGCTCGGTCTGGCTTTCGCCGTCGGTGCGGCCATTGGCATCGGCGGTCCAGTGCACCGCCGGGGACAGCTCGATGGCCATGCGGAAATGCGCCTCGCTGTCGCGCAGCTCCTGCTCGGTGCGTTTGCCCACCGCGCTCACTTCACGGCGCTCGTTGGCCTCGATGGCCGTGACCAGAATGCCGGCGACGCGCTCGTTTTCGTCGCGAATCGGGCTGTAGGTGAGGTCCAGCCAGACCCGCGCCGAGTGCCCTTCGCGCGGCAGATTGAAGCCCTTCTCGGTGAAGGCACGCACTTCGCCGCGCATCACCGCGGCGTAGATGGGATCGGAAAATGGCTTGAGCTCGGGCCAGATGCGGTCCACCGGCTGGCCCAGGGCGCGGGGGTGGTTGCTGCCCACCAGCAAGGCAAAGGCGTCGTTATACAGCTGGCATAGCTGCGTGCCCCACAGCAGCAGCATCGGCATGGGCGAGTGGGTGACGATGTCCACGGCCGTGCGCAGGCTCTGTGGCCAGGCATCGGGGCCGGGCAGGGGGCTGTCGGTCCAGTCCATGCTGGCGATCAGTGTCGCGACCTTGCCGCCCACAGGTGAGGCATTCATTGCGTTATCCTTTGATTTACCGCGGCTGCTTATCCAGCCAAGCTATAGCGTACTTTCTATCGACCGCCTTTACAGGACCCCAAGCCTATGGAAATCCAGGCATTGCTCAAGCTCCTGGCCAGTCAGGACGGCTCCGACCTCTACCTGTCCACTGGCGCGCCACCCTGCGCCAAGTTCAACGGCGTGCTCAAGCCGCTCAGCGCCGAAGCCTTGAAACCAGGCGACATTGCCGCGATCGCGGCCAGCATCATGGACGCCGAGCAGCGTATCGACTTCGAGCGTGAGCTGGAAATGAATCTGGCGTTGTCGATCCACGGGGTAGGGCGCTTTCGCGTCAATATCTTCAAGCAGCGCAACGAAGTGTCCATTGTCGCACGCAACATCAAGCTCGACATTCCCAGCTTCGAAGACCTCAAGCTGCCGCGCAAGCTGCTCGACGTGATCATGGAAAAGCGTGGCCTGGTGCTGTTCGTCGGCGCGACCGGTTCCGGCAAGTCGACGTCGCTGGCCGCATTGATCGACTATCGCAACCGCAACAGCAGCGGGCACATCATCACCATCGAGGACCCGGTGGAGTTCATCCACCGGCACAAGAAGTCGATCATCAATCAGCGTGAAGTGGGGGTCGACACGCGCAGCTTCCAGGCCGCCCTGAAGAACACCCTGCGCCAGGCGCCCGACGTGATCCTGATCGGCGAGATCCGCGACCGCGAAACCATGGAACACGCACTGGCATTCGCCGACACCGGCCACCTGGCGATTTCCACCTTGCACGCCAACAACGCCAACCAGGCGCTGGACCGCATCATCAATTTCTTTCCCGAAGACCGCCGCCCGCAGTTGCTCAACGATCTGGGCAACAACCTGCAGGCGTTCGTCTCGCAGCGGCTGGTACGCACCACCGACGGCAAGCGCCGCGCGGCGGTCGAGGTGATGCTGGGCACGCCGACGATTCGCGACTTCATTCACCGCAACGAGTTTTCCGAGCTCAAGGGCATCATGGAGAAATCGGTGAACCTGGGGATGCAGACGTTCGACCATGCTTTGTACGAGCTGGCCATTGAGGGGGCGATCAGCGAGGAAGAAGCGTTGAAGAATGCCGATTCGGTGAACAACCTGCGCCTGCGCTTGAAGCTGCACGGCGAGGAAGGCGTGCAGCACACCTCGGCGCCCGCCCCGCCCACGCCTGCATCCGACCGCAAAAGCGCAGATTGGGGCCTGGTGAGCGACGACCCCGAAAGCCCGCAGTGACCCGCCAATGATCCTTGTAGCAGCGGCGCGAGCCGCGTCCGGCCTCATCGCGGTTTTACAGATACACCGCAGCGCACCCGGACGCGGCTCGCGCCGCTGCTACAAGGGTCTGCGCTACAGATGAATCTCAACCGCCAAGGGCAAATGGTCCGACAGGTGCGTCCACGGCTTGTTGCCCAGAATGATCGGCCCGTGGCTGGTCGCGTTGCGCACATAGATCCGATCCAGGCGCAGCAGCGGAAAGCGCGCCGGGTAGGTCTTGGCCAACTGCCCGTTGTGCCGTTCGAACGCCTCGTGCAGATCCTTGCGCTTGGCCAGCGTGGCGTTGCCGCGCAACTGCCAGTCGTTGAAATCGCCGGCAATGATCACCGGCGCATCCTCGGGCAATGAATCGAGCAGCTGGCTCAACAGCGCCAATTGCTGTTGCCGGTGGCTTTCCAGCAGCGACAAGTGCACACAGATCGCATGCACCTCGTCGTGCCCCGGCACCTGCAACACGCAATGCAGCAAGCCGCGGCGCTCGGGCCCGGTGATCGAGATGTCGAGGTTGCTGTAGCGCAGGATCGGGTACTTGGACAGCACCGCGTTGCCATGGTGGCCGTCCGGGTACACTGCGTTGCGCCCGTAGGCGAAATCGCTCCACATGCTGTCGGCGAGAAACTCGTACTGCGACATCTGCGGCCAGTTGGAGAACTTCGACGCATGGCCGTCGTGGCCGCCCAGCACTTCCTGCAGGAACACCAGGTCGGCGCTGGTGCTGCGCACCGCCTCACGCAATTCGGGCAGGATGAAACGGCGGTTGAATGCGGTAAAACCCTTGTGTGTATTCACCGTCAGCACCCGCAGGCGATGCACTTCACGGGTCTGGTCCGGCGCTTGCGGGCCGAGCGGTTCGCTGGGGGGAGCGATGGTCACAGAAGCTCCTTGCACATGGTAATGTCCTTACTCCGACTTTGCCGGCACGGGGCGGTTCCCCGCGTCATTGCGCCAGCCAGCCACCGTCGATGTTCCACGCCGCGCCGCGCACCTGGCTGCCGGCCTCGCTGCACAGAAACATCACCAGTTCGCCCAGATGCTCGGGCGTGACGAATTCCAGCGAGGGCTGTTTTTCCGCAAGCAATTCGCGCTGGGCGTCGGCTGGGTCACCACCCTTGGCTGCACGATCATCGATCTGCTTCTGTACCAGCGGAGTCAGCACGAAGCCGGGGCAGATGGCGTTGCAGGTGATCTGCGTGGTCGCGGTTTCCAGGCCGACCACCTTGGTCAGGCCGATCACGCCATGCTTGGCGGCGACGTAGGCGGCCTTGCCGACCGAGCCGACCTGGCCGTGCACCGAAGCGATATTGACGATCCGCCCCCAGCCTTTCTCACGCATGCCCGGCAGCGCCAGGCGAGTGCCGTGGAACACCGAGGACAGGTTGATCGCGATGATCGCGTCCCAGCGCTCCACCGGAAACGCCTCGACCGCCGCCACGTGCTGGATGCCGGCGTTGTTGACCAGGATATCGACACCGCCGAACGTCGCTTGCACGTACTCGAACAGCTCGGCCAGCTGCGTCGGGTCACTCACGTCGGCACCGTGGTGGGCGACCTGGGTGCCATGCCGGCGCACTTCCGCGAGGGCCGCCGCCGGATTGCCGAAACCGTTGAGCACCACGTTGGCGCCGTGGCGGGCCAGCACCGAGGCAATGCCCAGGCCGATGCCGCTGGTGGAGCCGGTAACCAAAGCCGTCTTGCCGTCGAGTGCCATATGCATTACCTCTGGGGTTGTCCTGCAATCTATACCACGCTACACCAGCGCCGCCTGCAGCAATTCCTGGGTGTAGGGATGCCGAGGGTCGGTGAACAGTCGGTCGGTAGGGCCGTGCTCCACCACCTGGCCGTCCTTGACCACGATCACATCATGGGCCAGCGCCCGCACCACCGCCAGGTCATGGCTGATGAACAGGTAGGTCAGGCCGTGGCGCTCCTGCAACTGAAGCAGCAGTTGCACCACCTGCTTCTGCACCGTGCGGTCGAGGGCCGAGGTCGGCTCGTCCAGCAGAATCAGCGCCGGGCGCAGCACCAGTGCCCGGGCGATGGCGATACGCTGACGCTGGCCACCGGAAAATTCGTGGGGGTAGCGGTGCCGTGCCGCGGGGTCCAGGCCGACTTCGCGCAGCACCTGGATGACCTGCTCGTCACAGGCCCGTGCGTTGGCGCCGCTGTGCACTTCCAGACCTTCGCTGATGATCTGCGCCACCGACATGCGCGGGCTGAGGCTGCCGAAGGGGTCCTGGAAGACCACCTGCATCTGCTTGCGCCACGGCCGCATCTGCTTCTGATCCAGACCATCGAGTGCCTGGCCCTGGAAGCGAATGCCGCCCTGGGAGTCGAGCAGGCGCAGGATCGCCTGGCCGAGGGTCGACTTGCCCGAACCGGACTCGCCGACGATGCCCAGGGTCTTGCCCTGCTGCACGCTCAGGCTGATGCCGTCCACGGCCTTGACGAACTCGCGCGGCTTGCGGAACAGGCCGCCGTCCAACGGGTACCAGACCTTCAGGCCGTCCACCTGCAATAGTTCCGGCCGGGTTTCCTTGGACAGCACCGCGCCGGCCGGTTCGGCGTCCAGCAACAGTTGGCTGTAGGGGTGCTGCGGTGCGCTGAACAGCTGCTCGCAAGCGGCCTGCTCGACGATTTCGCCGGCACGCATCACGCAGACGTGCTGGGCAATGCTGCGCACCAGGTTGAGGTCGTGGCTGATCAGCAGCAGCGACATGCCCAGGCGCTTCTGCAATGACTGCAGCAACAGCAGGATGCGCCGTTGCACCGTCACGTCGAGGGCGGTGGTGGGTTCGTCGGCGATCAACAGCTGTGGCTCGCAGGCCAATGCCATGGCGATCATCACGCGCTGGCGCTGGCCCCCGGACAACTGGTGCGGGTAGGCCTTGAGGCGTTTGCGCGGGTTCTGGATGCCGACCATCTCGAGCAATTCCAGGATGCGTGCCTCGGCCTGCTTGCCACCCATGCCCTTGTGCACCAGCAGGGTTTCACCGATCTGCTTGTGCACGGTGTGCAAGGGATTGAGCGAGGTCATGGGCTCCTGGAAAATCATGGCGATGCGGTCACCGCGCATGCGGCGCAGGGTCGCTGCATCGGCGCCCATCAGTTCCTGCCCCTGGTAGCGCACGCTGCCCCTGCTGGTGCAAGCGGTGCCGGGCAACAGTTGCAGGATGGAATGGGCAGTCACCGACTTGCCCGAACCCGATTCCCCGACCAGGGCCACGCACTGGCCGACGGGAATGTCGAAGCTCACGTCCTTGACCACCGCCTGGCCATTGAACGCCACGCTCAGGTCGCGGATTTCGATGAGGTTTTCAGCGGTCATGGGCAGGGCCTTCTGCGGGGACTGGGATACCGCGTTCGCGGCCACTGGCCGCTCCTACAGGGATTGGTGAAGTGCCTGCATCCACTGTAGGAGCGGTCAGCGGCCGCGAATGAACCCCCACAAATCCCCAGTCAAGCACGCGGATCGAACGCATCGCGCAGCCCCTCTCCAATGAACACCAGCAGCGACAGTATCAGCGCCAGCGTGAAAAACGCGGTAAACCCCAACCAGGGTGCCTGCAGGTTCTGCTTGCCCTGGGCAATCAATTCCCCCAGCGAAGCGCTGCCGGCCGGCATGCCGAAACCGAGGAAATCCAACGCCGTCAGCGTGGAAATCGCCCCGGTCAGAATGAACGGCAGAAAGCTCAGGGTCGCGTTCATGGCGTTGGGCAGAATGTGCCGCAGAATGATCTTGCGGTCCGACAGCCCCAGCGCTCGCGCTGCCTTGACGTATTCCAGATTGCGCCCGCGCAGGAACTCGGCGCGCACCACGTCCACCAGCGCCAACCAGGAAAACAGCGCCATGATCCCCAGCAACCACCAGAAATTGGGTTCGACGAAGCCCGACAGGATGATCAGCAGGTAAAGCACCGGCAGCCCCGACCAGACCTCCAGCAGACGCTGGCCGAACAGGTCCACCCAACCGCCGTAGTAGCCCTGCAGAGCACCGGCGCCGATGCCGATCAGTGAGCTGATCAAGGTCAATGCCAGGGCAAACAGGATCGACACCCGCGCGCCGAAGATGACCCGCGCCAGCACATCGCGCGACTGGTCGTCGGTGCCCAGCCAGTTGGTGGTCGACGGCGGGCTGGGCGCCGGTTGGCTCAGGTCGTAGTTGGGCGTGTCGGCGCTGAACGGAATCGGTGGAAACAGCATCCAGCCGCCGCGCGCCTCGATCAACTGCCGCACATACTCGCTGCGGTAGTCGGCCTGGAACGGCAGCTGGCCGCCGAATTCCTGCTCAGTGTGGCGCTTGAATACCGGGAAATACAGCTCGCCGTCGTACTTGAGCACCAGCGGTTTGTCATTGGCGACCAACTCGCCGCCCAGCGTCAGGGCGAACAGGGCCAGGAACAGCCACAGCGACCACCAGCCGCGACGGTTTTGCTTGAAGCGGTCCAGGCGACGACGGGCCAGGGGCGACAGGCGCATCAGGCATTCCTCGCGCTGAAGTCGATGCGGGGATCGACCAGGGTGTAGCACAGGTCGCCGATCAGTTTGATCAGCAGCCCCAGCAGGGTAAAGATGAACAGCGAGCCGAACACCACCGGATAATCCCGCGCCACGGCGGCCTCATAGCTCAGGCGACCGAGCCCGTCGAGGGAGAAGATCACCTCGATCAGCAACGAACCGGCGAAGAACACGCTGATGAACGCCTGGGGCAGGCCGGCCACCACCAGCAGCATGGCGTTGCGGAACACATGGCCGTACAGCACCCGTTGCTCGCTCAGGCCCTTGGCCCGCGCCGTCACCACGTATTGCCGGGTGACCTCGTTGAGGAAGGAATTCTTGGTAAGAATGGTCAAGGTGGCGAAACCACCGATCACCAGCGAGGTGACCGGCAGCACCAGGTGCCAGAAGTAGTCGGCGACCTTGCCCAGCAGGCTGAGCTCGGCGAAATTGTCCGAGACCAGCCCGCGCACCGGAAACCAGTTCAACGAAGTGCCGCCGGCGAACACCACGATCAGCAGCATGGCGAACAGAAACGCCGGCATGGCATAACCGATGATGATCAGGCTGCTGCTCCAGATGTCGAAGCGGCTGCCATGGTGCACCGCCTTGCGGATGCCCAGCGGGATCGACACCAGGTAGGTGATCAAGGTGGCCCAGAAGCCCAGCGAGAGGGTCACCGGCATCTTGTCCAGGATCAGGTCGGTGACCTTGGCGCCGCGAAAGAAGCTGCTGCCGAAATCCAGCACCGCGTAGCTCTTGATCATCAACCACAGGCGCTCGTGGGCCGGTTTGTCGAAACCGTACTGGCGCTCGATGTCCTTGATCAGTTTCGGGTCCAGGCCACGGCTGGCCCGCGAGCCGCCCTGCAGTGTGTCGCCGCCGCCACCGGTGACGCTGGCGCCGCCTACGCCCTGCAGGCGCGCAATGGCTTGCTCCACCGGCCCCCCCGGCGCGGCCTGAACGATGGCGAAATTGACCAGCAGGATCGCCAGCAAGGTCGGCACGATCAGCAGCAGGCGACGTAGCGTGTAACCCAGCATCAGTGAGTCTTCCCTGTCAGGCGGTCGCGCATCTGTTCGGTGGTCAGCGCCGTCGGGCTGACCTCCCACCAGGTTTCGATGGCCGGGTCATTGGGCGCTGGCGAGGCGGGCATGCCGAAGCGGTTCCACCACACCGTGGAGGTGCCCGGCGGGTAATAGTTGGGCACCCAGTAGTAGTTCCACTGCAGCACCCGGTCGAGGGCGTGCGCGTAGTCGCGCATCTGCGGTTGCGTGCTGGCCGCGCCGAGGCCATTGATCAGCTGGTCCACGGCCGGGTCCTTGAGCACCATCAGGTTGTTCGAGCCGGGGTCGGTGGCCACGCTCGAGCCGAAGAAGTTGTACAGCTCGATGCCCGGCGTCGGGGTCACCGGGTAGCCGCTGATGATCATGTCGTAGTCGCGCGCCATCAAGCGGTTGACGTACTGCGAGGAATCGATGCGACGAATCTCCATGGTGATGCCGATCTGCGCCAGGTTGCGTTTCCAAGGCAGCAGCAAGCGCTCCAGACCGTTCTGGGTATTGAGAAAGGTGAAGCTCAGCGGCTGGCCTTCGGCGTTCACCAGACGGTCGCCGTCGGCGTGCCAGCCGGCCAGCTGCAGCAGGCGCAAGGCTTGCAACTGCTTGTCGCGGATCAAGCCCGAGCCGTCGCTGACGGGCGCATGAAAGACTTTGCTGAACACTTCATCCGGCACCTGGCCACGCAGTTTTTCCAGAATCTGCAATTCGCCGTCGCTGGGCAATTCACGGGCGGCCAGCGGGCTGTTGGAGAAGAAGCTCTGCTGCCGGATGTACATGCCGCGCATCATCTGCCGGTTGCTCCATTCGAAGTCCCAGAGCATGGCCAGCGCCTGGCGCACGCGGCGGTCCTGGAACACCGGTCGCTGCAGATTGAAAATGAAGCCCTGGGCCGATTGCAGGCCCTGCTTGGCCAGGTGCGCGCGTTGCAGGCGGCCATCGTCGAGCGCCGGGCCGTTGTAGCCGATGGTATAGGCGGTGGCGGAGAACTCGCGGTTGTAGTCGTAACCGCCGCCGCGCAGCACCTGGCGAGCCACATCGGTGTCGCCGAAGTACTCGATGCTGAAGCGGTCGAAGTTGTACATGCCGCGTGCTTCGGGCAGGTCCTTGCCCCACCAGTCGGGGTTGCGCTGGAAGGTGATGCTGCGGCCGTTGTCGATCTTGTCGATACGGTACGGGCCGCTGCCCAGCGGTGCCTCGAAGCCGCCGCCGTTGGCGAAGTCGCGGGTTTTCCACCAGTGTTCGGGCAGCACCGGCAGCGTCGCCAGGTCCAGCGGCAGGGTGCGGCTTTCGGCGCTCTTGAAGTTGAAACGCACCTGGCGCGGGCCCTCGACCTGCACGTCCGCCACATTGGCGAACTGCGTGCGGTAGCCCAGGCTGCCTTCGCGCATCAACAGCTCGAAGGTGTAGCGCACGTCCTGCGCGGTGATCGGCTGGCCGTCGGCGAACACCGCCTTGGGGTTGAGGTAGAAGCGCAGCCACAGGCCGTCTTCACTGCGCTCCATGCGCTCGGCCACCAGCCCGTACACGGTGTACGGCTCGTCCAGCGAGCGCACCGCCAGAGGGGCGTAGAGCAGGCCGTCGACCTGGCTGACGCCGATGCCCTTGTCGATGTACGGCAGAATGTGGTCGTACTGGCCGATCTCCACCGCCGAGCGGCGCAGGCTGCCGCCCTTGGGCGCGTCGGGATTCACATAGTCGAAATGCTGGAAGTCGGCAGGGTAGCGGGGCGCTTCGCCGTAGACGGTCAATGCGTGCTGCGGCGCAGCCTGGGCATTGCTCGCGGTGGTGAACAGGGCACAAAGAACGAATGAGAGGAAAGCTGCGCGCATTGTCTGCCTGAGTCGAAGAGCGAAGGGTGCAGCCTAACATCATGGCCCGGTGGCATTGCAAATGCAGAACGGCCCGCGATAGACGGGCCGTTCAGGTGTAACGCAGACCGTGGACTGATCAGTCCTGGCGGCTGGTGACTTCCAGCAGGTGGTAACCGAACTGGGTCTTCACCGGGCCCTGCACGACGTTGATCGGCGCGCTGAACACGACGGTGTCGAATTCCTTGACCATCTGGCCTGGGCCGAACGAACCCAGGTCGCCACCTTGGCGGCTGGAGGGGCAGGTGGAGTTGGCCTTGGCGATCTCCGCGAAATCGGCGCCGCCTTCGATCTGGGCCTTGAGGTCGTTGCACTTGGCTTCGTCGGCAACCAGGATGTGGCGGGCAGTGGCTTTAGCCATGGTGATTCTCCTTTCTGAAAAAGTGGGCAGGGTACCCGATTGAGGGGGCATTTTCCTGCAAAAGTTCCATGTGGATGTCCGCGGCGATCAGTCGCGGCTGTGCACCTGGCGCCCTGCGGCGTAGGTCTGCAGCACCGCGCGGTCGTCGCCCAGGGTCATCAGCACGAACAGCACTTCCTCGAAGGTCTTGGCCTGGCCGATGCGATAGCTCAGCAGCGGCGTGGCGTGGTAGTCGAGCACCACGAAGTCGGCGTCGGTGCCTGGTTGCAGCGTGCCGATGCGGTCTTCCAGGCGCAGTGCGCGGGCGCCGCCCAGGGTCGCCAGGTACAGCGACTTGAACGGGTTGAGCTTTTCACCCTGCAACTGCATGACCTTGTACGCCTCGTTCAGGGTCTGCAGCAGCGAGAAGCTGGTGCCGCCGCCGACGTCGGTGCCCAGGCCGACATTGACCTTGAAACGCTCGGCCTGAGGCAGGTTGAACAGGCCGCTGCCCAGGAACAGGTTCGAGGTGGGGCAGAAGGCGATGGCCGAGCCGGTTTCGGCCAGGCGCTGGCATTCCTCGTCGCACAGGTGCACGCCGTGGGCCAGCACCGAGCGCTCGCCGAGCAGTTGGTAATGGTCGTACACATCCAGGTAGTTGCGCCGCTCGGGGAACAGCGCCTTGACCCACTCGATTTCCTTGAGGTTCTCGCTGATGTGGGTCTGCAGGTAGACGTCCGGGTATTCGCGCAGCAATTGCCCGGCCAGGGTCAACTGCGCCTCGCTGCTGGTCGGCGCGAAGCGTGGCGTCACCGCGTAGTGCAGGCGGCCCTTGCCGTGCCAGCGCTCGATCAGCGCCTTGCTCTGGGCATAGCTGCTCTGGGCGGTGTCGGTCAGGTAGTCCGGGGCGTTGCGGTCCATCATCACCTTGCCGGCGATCAAGCGCAGGTCCAGGGCCTCGGCGGCTTCGAACAGGGCGTCGACCGATTCGGGGTGAACGCTGCCGAACACCAGCGCGGTGGTGGTGCCGTTGCGCAGCAGTTCCTTGAGGAAGATATCGGCCACTTGGTCGGCATGGGCCTTGTCGCTGAACTGGCCTTCGCACGGGAAGGTGTACTCGTTCAGCCAGTCCAGCAGTTGCTCGCCATAGGAACCGACCATGCCGGTCTGTGGAAAATGAATGTGGGTGTCGATGAAACCGGGGGTGATCAAGGCATCCGGGTAGTGAGTGACCTCGACGGTGTCCGCCAGGGTCGGCAGCACCTCGTCGGCCGCGCCCAGCGCCAGGATGCGACCGTCCTCCACCACCAGCACGCCATCGGCGAAGTATTGGTAGGAGGCCTGGACACCGACCAGGGCAGGGTCGTCGAGGCTGTGCAGGATCGCTGCGCGATAGGCTTTGCGGGTAAGGCTCATGGTGCATCTCTCAAGGTAACGGGGCTGCGGCGCGAGCGCGGCAGCAGTTGGGCGACCTCCGGCGAGCTGGCTGTCCCCGGCTCGGCGCGGGCGCCAAAGTGCGCATTGTAGGTGGCGATGATCTCGGCGGCGATGGAAACGGCGATTTCCATCGGCAGCTTGCCTTTCACTGCCGCCAGGCCCATGGGGCAGCGCATGCGCTGCACTACACTGGGCGCGATGCCGCGGTCGCGCAGGCGATGCTCGAAGCGGGCGCGCTTGGTGGCCGAGCCGATCAGGCCGAACCAGGTGAAATCGTTGCGTTCGAGAATGGCCCGGGTCAACTCCAGATCGAGCGAGTGGTCGTGGGTCATGACGATGCAGTAGCTGCCCGCCGGCAGGCTCGCCACTTCATCCACCGGCTCGTCGGTGATCACCTGGCAGACCCCATCGGGCAGGCTTGGCGGAAACTCGTCGGCCCGCGAATCGACCCAGCGCACCCGGCACGGCAGGCTCGCCAGCAGGGGCACCAGCGCGCGGCCGACGTGGCCGGCGCCGAACACCACCACTTGGGCTTGCGCCTGCCGCATGGGCTCGAACAGCAGCACCGTGGCGCCGCCGCAGCATTGGCCCAGGCTGGCGCCCAGACTGAAGCGTTCCAGACGCGTGGCGCGGGTGCCTTCGGCGAGCATCTGTCGAGCGATGTGCAGGCACTTGTACTCCAGATGACCGCCGCCGATGGTGTCGTACAGGGCGGTGGCACTGACCACCATCTTGGCCCCGGCGTTGCGCGGCGTAGAGCCCTTTTCTTCGATGATGGTCACCAGCACGCAGGCTTCGCCGCGGGCCTGATGCTCGGCCAGCGCGCCGATCCAGTCAGTCATGGGCAGTGCTCCCCTCGGTCGCCTTGCGCATCTGCTCGCAGCCCCAGAGCACCCGTTCCGGAGTGGCAGGGGCGTCGATGTTCGGTTGCAGGCGGTAATCACCCAGGCTCGCCACGGCGTCCTTGATCGCGCACCAGGCGGAGATTCCCAGCATGAACGGCGGCTCGCCCACGGCCTTGGAATGGAACACCGTGTCTTCCGGGTTCTTGCGGTTCTCAACCAGGTGCACGCGCAGATCCTGTGGCATGTCGGCCACCGCCGGAATCTTGTACGAGGCCGGCCCGCTGGTCAGCAGCTTGCCCTGGTCGCTCCACACCAGTTCCTCGCACGTCAGCCAGCCCACCCCCTGCAGGAAGCCGCCTTCCACCTGGCCGAGGTCGATGGCCGGGTTCAACGAGGCGCCGACGTCATGCAGGATATCGGTGCGCAACAGCTTGTACTCGCCGGTCAGCGTGTCGATCAGCACTTCGCAGCACGCCGCGCCGTAGGCGAAATAGTAGAACGGTCGGCCACGCGCCAGGCTGCGGTCGTAGTGGATCTTCGGCGTCTTGTAATAACCGGTGCTGGACAGCGACACCTGGCCCATCCACGCCTGCTGCACCAGGCTCTGGAACGTCGGCAACTGGTCCCGTACGCGCACGTGCCCGTTGCTGAACGCCACGTCTTCTTCACTGACCCGATAGTGCCGGGCGGCGAACTCCACCAGCCGCTGCTTGAGGATCAGCGCCGCGTTCTGCGCCGCCTTGCCGTTCAGGTCGGCCCCGCTGGAAGCCGCGGTGGGGGAGGTGTTGGGCACCTTGTCGGTATTGGTCGCGGTGATCTGGATGCGGCCGATGTCGACCTGGAACACCTCGGCCACCACCTGCGCGACCTTGACGTTCAAGCCCTGGCCCATTTCGGTGCCGCCGTGGTTCAGGTGAATGCTGCCGTCGGTGTAGATATGGATCAGCGCCCCGGCCTGGTTGAGGAAGCTGGCGGTGAACGAGATACCGAACTTCACCGGCGTCAGTGCCAGGCCTTTCTTCAATATCGGGCTGTCGGCGTTGAACGCGCGGATCGCCTCGCGGCGCGGGCCATAGTCGCAGCTGGCTTCGAGCTCGGCGGTGATCTCTTCGAGCAGATTGTGCTCCACCGTCTGAAAGTAGTGGGTGACGTTGCGCTCGGTCTTGCCGTAGTAGTTGGCCTTGCGCACCGCCAGCGGGTCGAGGGCCAGGTGGCGGGCGATGCGGTCCATCACTTCCTCGATGGCGACCATGCCCTGGGGGCCGCCGAAGCCGCGGTAGGCGGTGTTCGACGCGGTGTGGGTCTTGCAGCGGTGGCCATTGATGGTGGCGTCGCCCAGGTAATAGGCGTTGTCGGCATGGAACATCGCCCGGTCGACGATGGATGCCGACAGGTCGGGTGAGTACCCACAGTTGCCGGCCAAATCCAGATTGATCCCGTGCAGGCGCCCGCTGTCGTCGAAACCGACGTCGTACTCGATGTAGAAGGGGTGGCGCTTGCCGGTCATGAGCATGTCCTCGACCCGCGGCAGGCGCATCTTGGTAGGCTGCCCGGTCAGATGCGCTACCACCGCGCACAGACAGGCCGGGCTGGCCGCCTGGGTTTCCTTGCCGCCGAAGCCGCCTCCCATGCGGCGCATGTCCACCACCACCTGGCTCATCGACACGCCCAGCACTTCGGCCACCAGCTTCTGCACCTCGGTGGGGTTCTGCGTCGAGCAGTAGACGATCATGCCGCCGTCCTCGGTGGGCATCACCGAGCTGATCTGCGTTTCCAGGTAGAAATGCTCCTGGCCACCGATGTGCAGGCTGCCCTGCAGGCGATGGGTGGCGCTGGCCAGGGCGGTCGCCGAATCGCCGCGCTGGTGGGTGTGGCTGTCGAGCACGAAATGCTTCTGCCGCAGCGCCTCGACCACGTCCAGCACCGGCGGCAGATCTTCGTACTCGATCACGGCGGCCATCGCCCCGCGGCGGGCGCTGTCGAGGTCGCGAGCCGCCACGGCCAGCACCGGCTGGCCAACGAACTCGACCTTGTCGATCGCCAGCAGCGGGTCGCCCGGCAGCAGCGGGCCGATGTCCTTGAGGCCGGGAATGTCCTCGTGGGTGATCGCCAGGCGCACGCCGGGAATGGTGTAGCAGGCCGACGTGTCGATGCGCACGATGCGCGCGTGGGCACGGTCGGAAAGCCGGGCGTACACGTGCAGCTGGTTGGGGAATTCCAGGCGGTCGTCGATGTACACTGCCTCACCGGTGACGTGCTTGTCGGCGCTGTCGTGCTTGACGCCCCGGCCAACGCCGGTGGTCAGGCCTTGGGCGAACAGTTCAGCCATGCGTGCCTGGCTGTCGGGCGCTGGATGCTCAGACATGGGCGCTCACCCGCGTTTGAATGTGTGGCGACTGCAGCTCGATGAAACACTTGCGCAGCAGGTTCTGTGCGGTCAGCAGGCGGTACTGCTTGCTCGCGCGAAAATCCGACAGCGGTGTGAAATCCTCGGCCAGGGCGGCACAGGCGGCCTCGACGCTGGCCTTGTTCCAGGGCTTGCCGAGCAGTGCCGATTCGCAGGCCGCAGCGCGTTTGGGAATTGCCGCCATGCCGCCAAAGGCGGCGCGCACTTCGTGCACCACACCGTCTTCGATCAACAGGTCGAACGCGGCGCAAACCGCGGAAATGTCATCGTCCAGGCGTTTCGACACCTTGTAGGCGCGGAAAGCCCGGCGCGGGTCGGCGCGCGGCACGATGACCTTCTCGATGAACTCGCCGTCTTCGCGAGCGGTGATGCGGTAGTCGATGAAATAGTCCTGCAGGGGCAGGGTGCGGCTGCGCGAGCCTTTGCGCAGTACCACCTGCGCGCCCAGGGCCAGCAGCAGCGGCGGAGTATCACCGATCGGCGACGCATTGCCGATGTTGCCGCCCAGGGTGGCCTGGTTGCGGATCTGCAACGAGGCGAAGCGGTGCAGCAGGTGGCCAAAATCCGCGTACTCGTTCGCCAGTGCCTGGTAGCAGTCGGTCAGCGGCGTGGCCGCGCCGATCTCCAGGCGGTCGTCGAACGTCTCGATGCGCTTCATCTCGGCCACGTGGCCCACGTAGATCATCACCGGCAGCACCCGGTGCGCCTGGGTCACCTCCAGCGCCAGGTCGGTGCCGCCGGCCAGCAGCCGTGCCTCGGGCTGCTCGCTGTACAGCTCGGCCAGATCGGCCACGGTCAAGGGCACCAGGCAACGGTTGTTGCCACCGTGCAGCTCGTCGGTGTGCGCCGGTGCAATGGTTTTCAGCCTGGCGATGGTCTGCGCCTGCTGGCTGTCGAACTGATCGGGCAGCGCGGGTCCGCCGCAGGCCTGGGCCGCGGCGTCGAGAATCGGCCGGTAGCCGGTGCAGCGACACAGGTTGCCGGCCAATGCTTCGCAGGCCTGCTCGCGGCTGGCCTGGGGTTGGTTCTTCTGCAGGGCAAACAGCGACATGACGAAGCCAGGGGTGCAGAACCCGCACTGCGAGCCATGGCAGTCGACCATGGCCTGCTGCACGCTGTGCAGACGGCCCTGATGCTTGAGGTCCTCGACACTGAGCAGTTGCTTGCCGTGCAGGCTGGCGACGAAGGTCAGGCAGGCGTTGCTGCTGCGATAGCGCATCTGCGCCTGCGCGCCGTCTTCTACCAGTTCGCCGATGACCACCGTGCACGCACCGCAATCGCCGCTGGCGCACCCCTCTTTGGTGCCTGGGCGCGCCAGATCGGTGCGCAGGTAGTCGAGCACGGTCAGGTTCGGGTCCAGGGCGTGCTCGGTATGCAGCTGTTGATTCAAGAGAAACTGGATCACGGATGGCCTCACGACACCTGATTCTTGGGTCTGCCTTGAGCAGAATCTATGCGGCGGCCGGGAAGCGGTCAACGATTAGCTGACCTGCGGGTCAGGAAGTTTCGCGAACCCGTTGCCTGCACCCCGGCAGTCATGCCTTTGCCAAGCCACATCCGTGCCAACTGCCGCCTTTGCCGTTCAATTGGAGTACACTGCGCCGCATGCTTTGATCACAGCTTGCCGATTACCGATTGTCGAAGGAAACCCATGACGTTCAAGGCGCCGGACAGCCTCGCCGAGCAAATTGCCCATCATCTGGCCGAGCGCATCATCAGCGGTGAGCTCAAGCCGGCCGAGCGCATTCAGGAACTCAAGGTCACCCAGGCGCTGAACGTCAGCCGCGGTTCGGTGCGCGAAGCCCTGTTGATTCTCGAACGCCGCCACCTGGTCGAGATCCTGCCGAGGCGCGGTGCCCAGGTCAGCGAACTCACCGAGCACAAGGTGCGCAGCCTCTGTGCCCTGATGGGCGAGATGTACATCATGCTCGGCGACGCCGTGGCCCAGCGCTGGCAGACCGAGGCCGACCTCGCACCGTTCCTGGTCATCCAGCAACGCCTGCAGACCAGCTACGAGCGCCAGGACATCAACGCCTTCGTCGAGGACAGCTTCAACGTCATGCGCGCCGCCTATCCGTTCGCCAACAACCCGTACCTGCAAGAAACCATCGAGAACCTCCAGCCGGCCATGAACCGCACCTATTACCTGGCGCTGGAGCAGCGCAAGGCCTCGATGAGCGAATACCTGGCCTTGTTCGGGCGGCTGCTGCAGGCGGTTTCCGCGCGCGATCCGCAGCTCATCCGCAAGGTTCTCGGCGAATACTGCCAGCGCAGCTGCGAACTGGTGCTCAGCGCCCTGGCGGCGCGCTGAGCATGCGCCTCAAGTGCATTCGCCTGGCCGGTTTCAAGTCGTTCGTCGACCCGACCACAGTCAACTTCCCCAGCAACATGGCTGCCGTGGTCGGGCCAAACGGTTGCGGCAAGTCCAACATCATCGACGCCGTGCGCTGGGTCATGGGCGAGAGCTCGGCGAAGAACCTGCGCGGCGAGTCGATGACCGACGTCATCTTCAACGGCTCCACCAGCCGCAAGCCGGTCAGCCAGGCCAGCATCGAGCTGGTGTTCGACAACAGCGACAGCACGCTGGTGGGCGAGTACGCGGCCTACGCGGAAATCTCGATCCGGCGCAAGGTCACCCGCGAAAGCCAGAATACCTATTACCTGAACGGCACCAAGTGTCGGCGCCGCGACATCACCGACATCTTTCTCGGCACCGGCCTGGGCCCGCGCAGCTACTCGATCATCGAACAGGGGATGATCTCCAAGCTGATCGAGGCCAAGCCCGAAGACCTGCGCAACTTCATCGAGGAAGCCGCCGGCATCTCCAAGTACAAGGAGCGCCGCCGCGAGACCGAAAGTCGCATTCGCCGTACCCACGAGAACCTGGCGCGCCTGACCGACCTGCGCGAAGAGCTGGAACGCCAGCTCGAACGCCTGCACCGCCAGGCCCAGGCGGCCGAGAAATACCAGCAGTACAAAGCCGAGGAACGCCAGCTAAAGGCGCAGCTGTCGGCCTTGCGTTGGCAAACCCTGAACGAGCAGGTGGGCCAGCGCGAAGCGGTCATCGCCGATCAGGAAGTGGCCTTCGAAGCGCTGGTGGCAGAACAGCGCAACGCCGATGCGGGCATCGAGCGCCTGCGCGATGGCCATCACGATCTGTCCGAACGTTTCAATACCGTGCAGGCGCGCTTCTATTCCGTGGGCGGTGACATCGCCCGTGTCGAGCAGAACATCCAGCACGGCCAGCAGCGCCTGCGCCAACTGCAGGACGACTTCAAGGAAGCCGAACGCGCTCGCCTGGAAACCGAATCGCACCTGGGCCACGACCAGACCCTGCTGGCGACCCTGGGCGAAGAGCTGGACATGCTCGAGCCCGAGCAGGCAATCAGCAGTGCCGCCGCCGAAGAAGCGGCGGCGGCGCTGGAAGAAGCCGAAACCCGCATGCACGGTTGGCAGGAGCAGTGGGACCGGTTCAACACTGACTCGGCCGAGCCACGGCGCCTGGCCGAAGTTCAGCAGGCGCGCATCGCCCAGCTCGAACTGTCGATGCAGCGCCTGGCCGAGCGGCAGCGGCGCCACAGCGAAGAGCGCGAACTGCTGGCGGCCGACCCGGAAGACGCCGCCATCCTGGAACTGGCCGAACAGCTGGCCAGCAGCGAAATGCTCATCGAAGAGTGGACCGCCGAGGAACGGCAGCAGGCCGAACAGCTGGACGCTACCCGTCAGCAACTGCAACAGGCGACCCAGGCCCAGCAACAGGCCCAGGGCGAGCTGCAGCGGCTCAACGGCCGCCTGGCTTCCCTCGAGGCTTTGCAGCAGGCCGCGCTGGATCCGGGCACGGGCACCGCGCAGTGGCTGGATCAACAGGGGCTGGCCGGCCATCCGCGCCTGGCCGAAGGGCTGCGCGTCGAGCCCGGCTGGGAGCTGGCGGTGGAAACCGTGTTGGGCGCCGATCTCCAGGCAGTGCTGGTCGATGATCTGCAAGGCCTCGACCTGGCCGGCTTCGATCAGGGCGAACTGCGCCTGATCAGTGCGGCTGCGGGCGCCGTAGGCTTGCCAGACAGTCTGCTGCACAAGGTTCACAGCCAGGTCGACCTGAGCCCCTGGCTCGCGGGGGTGCGAACGGTCGCCGACCTCGACACCGCGCTGGCCCTGCGCAGCCAACTGGCCGCGGGCGAAAGCCTGGTCAGCCAGGACGGCTATTGGCTGGGTCGGCACTTCCTACGCGTCAGCCGCGGCAACGACGCCAGCCGCGGGGTTCTGGCCCGCGGGCAGGAGCTGCAGGCCCTGCAGTTGGACGTCGAGTCGCGCGAAGCGACCCTTGCGCAACTTCAGGAACAGCTTGCGGCCTGCCGTGAACGGCAGGATGCCCAGGAACAGCTGCGCGAACAGCTGCGCCGCCGCATCCAGGATGAAAATCGCCAGCAGGGCGAACTCAAGGCCACGCTCTCGGCGAGCCGGGCCAGGGCCGAGCAATTGGCGCTGCGTCGTCGTCGCCTCGACGAAGAACTCGGCGAACTGGCCGAACAGCGCGCCCTGGAACACGAGCAGCTCGGTGAGTCGCGCCTGCAGTTGCAGGACGCGCTCGACGCCATGGCCACCGACACCGAACAGCGCGAACAGCTCATGGCGCAGCGCGACAGCCTGCGCGAAGGCCTGGAGCGCATTCGCCAGGACGCCCGCCAGCACAAGGATCGCGCGCATCAGTTGGCGGTTCGCCTGGGCTCGCTGCGCGCCCAGCACGACTCCACTGGCCAGGCGCTTGAACGCCTGCAATTGCAAGCCGAGCGTTTGGGCGAGAAACGCGAGCAATTGAGTCTGAACCTGGAGGAGGGCGAGGCCCCGCTCGAAGAACTGCGCCTGGACCTCGAAGGCCTGCTCGAGCAGCGCATGGCCGTCGACGAAGAAATGCGTCACGCGCGGCTGGCACTGGACGATGCCGATCGCGAGCTGCGCGAGGTCGAAAAACGTCGCACCCAGGCCGAGCAGCAGAGCCAGCTGTTGCGCGGCCAGCTGGAACAGCACCGCCTGGAGTGGCAGGGGCTCAGCGTGCGGCGCAAGACCCTGCAGGAGCAGCTGCACGCCGACGGCTACGACCTGCACGGCGTGCTCGCCACCCTTGACGTGCTGGCCAGCGAGCAGGAGGCCGAGGAAGAACTGCAACGTATCGACGGGCGCATCCAGCGCCTGGGCGCGATCAACCTCGCGGCCATCGACGAATACCAGCAGCAATCCGAGCGCAAGCGCTATCTGGATGCGCAAAACGCCGACCTGGCCGAAGCGCTGGACACCCTGGAAAACGTCATTCGCAAGATCGACAAGGAAACCCGCAGCCGCTTCAAGGACACCTTTGACCAGATCAATGCCGGTTTGCAGGCACTTTTTCCAAAAGTTTTCGGTGGTGGCAGTGCTTATCTGGAACTGACGGGCGAAGATTTACTCGATACAGGGGTGACGATCATGGCGCGTCCGCCCGGCAAGAAGAACAGCACCATTCATTTGCTCTCCGGTGGAGAGAAAGCCTTGACCGCACTGGCCCTGGTTTTCGCCATCTTCAAACTGAATCCGGCGCCGTTCTGCATGCTCGACGAAGTCGATGCACCGCTGGACGACGCCAACGTCGGTCGTTACGCCCGGTTGGTGAAAGAGATGTCGCAGACGGTGCAGTTCATCTATATCACCCACAACAAGATCGCCATGGAGATGGCCGATCAGTTGATGGGGGTGACCATGCACGAACCCGGTTGCTCGCGACTGGTGGCCGTGGACGTGGAAGAGGCATTGGCCATGGTCGAGGCCTGAAAAACCCTTATCATGGCGTTAAAATCGAGCCAAATGCGACAGACGGTGTAAAGTTGTTTCTGGTCGTGCTAGTTTTACCAAAGTCTTGTTTACGCGTGGGAAAACGCCTGTCAGAACATACAGTTGGCGCCACGTCTTAAAGAGGGTTCACACCCTTTATTTTTCAGCATTTTTATAGAGGCACGGGATTACATGGAAATCGGTCTGCGCGAGTGGCTGATCCTCATCGGCATCATTGTCATTGCCGGTATTCTTTTCGACGGCTGGCGCCGGATGCGTGGCGGCAAGGGCAAGCTCAAGTTTCGCCTGGATCGCAACATCAACAACCTTCCCGAGGAAGACACGGGCGCCGAAGTGCTCGGTCCGCCTCGCGTACTCGATGCTCATAAAGAGCCGCAACTGGATGAGCATGACCTGCCGTCCATGAGCGCCCAGCGCGACGGCGGCAACCAGCGTGCCAAGCGCGAGCCGTCGGCCGACCACGCTGATCTCAACCTGGCCGTGGAGCCGGACGAGATCAAGGAGCCCCGCGAGGCCCGGCCGACCAAGCCTGCACGCGAGCCCAAGCCGGCCAAACCGCAGCCTGCGATGAAAGCGGCGCGTGACGCCCACGACGATTTCGCCAGCGAGGGCAAGGGTTTTTCCAGCAGCGGTGCCCCGGCCGTGGAGAAAGAGCTGCCACCGGTCGAAGAGGTGCTGGTGATCAGCGTCATCTCGCGCAGCGAGAGCGGCTTCCGCGGCCCTGCGCTGCTGCAGAACATCCTCGAAAGCGGCCTGCGCTTCGGCGAAATGGACATTTTCCATCGTCACGAAAGCATGGCCGGCAATGGCGAAGTGCTGTTCTCCATGGCCAATGCGGTCAAGCCGGGCATCTTCGATCTGGACGATATCGACCATTTCAGCACCCGTGCCGTGAGCTTCTTCCTCGGTCTGCCCGGCCCGCGTCATCCCAAGCAGGCCTTCGACGTGATGGTAGCCGCGGCGCGCAAGCTGGCCCATGAACTGGACGGCGAGTTGAAGGACGACCAGCGCAGCGTGCTGACCGCGCAGACCATCGAGCACTACCGCCAGCGCATCGTCGAATTCGAACGCCGCGCCATGACTCACAAGCGGTAAGTCCGATACTGCCGCAGCCCGTGCTCTTGTAGGAGCGGGCAGTGCCCGCGAACGGAGCGCCGCCGAACCCCCAGATCCAACCCGAGAGCAGCCCAGGCTGCTCTTTTGCTTCAAGCGAGAACCGATCATGACCGACGCCACCCGTATCCTCGAACTGCGTGCCGAACTCGACCAGCACAACTACCGTTACCACGTGCTCGACGAACCCAGCATCCCCGACGCCGAATACGACCGTCTGTTCCATGAACTGAAAGCGCTCGAAGCCGCCCATCCCGAGCTGGTGACGCCCGACTCGCCCACGCAGCGCGTCGGCAACGCTGCATTGACCGCGTTCTCCCAGGTGCGCCACGAAATCCCCATGCTCAGCCTGGGCAACGCCTTCGAAGAAGTCGACCTGCGTGAATTCGACCGCCGCGTCACCGAAGGCCTCGACCTGCCCACCGGTGATCTGTTCGGTAGCGGCGCGGCCATCCACTACAGCTGCGAACCCAAGCTCGACGGCCTGGCTGTCTCCCTGCTGTATCAGGACGGCGCCCTGGTTCGCGGCGCCACCCGCGGCGATGGCACCACCGGCGAAGACATCAGTGTCAACGTGCGCACCATCCGCAACATCCCGCTCAAGCTGCACAGCAGTGGCTGGCCACCGGTGCTGGAAGTGCGCGGCGAGGTTTACATGTCCAAGGCCGGCTTCGAGCGGCTCAACGCCAGCCAGATGGAAGTCGGCGGCAAGACCTTCGCCAACCCGCGCAACGCTGCGGCCGGCAGCCTGCGCCAGCTCGACTCGAAGATCACCGCCAGCCGTCCCCTGGAGTTCTGCTGCTACGGCATCGGCCAGGTTACCGAAGACATCGCCACCACCCACACCGGCAACCTCGAACAGCTCAAGAAATGGGGCATGCCGATCAGTCGCGAACTCAAGGTCGCGGAAAACATCGAGCAGTGCCTGGAGTACTACCACGACATCGGCGCCCGCCGAACCCAGCTGCCCTATGAAATCGACGGTGTGGTGTTCAAGGTCAACAGTGTGGCCTCTCAGCGCGAGCTGGGCTTTCGCGCGCGCGAGCCGCGTTGGGCCATTGCCCATAAATTCCCCGCCATGGAAGAGCTCACCGAACTGCTCGACGTGGAATTTCAGGTGGGCCGCACCGGCGCCGTTACACCCGTGGCGCGGCTCAAGCCGGTCAAGGTGGCAGGCGTCACGGTGGCCAACGCTACCTTGCACAACATGGACGAAGTGGCGCGCCTGGGCCTGATGATCGGCGATACCGTGATCATCCGTCGCGCCGGTGACGTCATTCCCCAGGTCATGCAGGTGGTGGTCGAGCGTCGGCCGGACAACGCCCGTGCGGTTCAGGTGCCGGAAACCTGCCCGGTGTGCGGCTCCCATGTCGAGCGCACCCAGCTGGTCAAGCGCAGCAAGGGCAAGCAGACGGTCAGCGAAGGCGCGGTCTATCGCTGTGTCGGGCGGTTGGCCTGTGGTGCGCAACTCAAGCAGGCGATCATACATTTCGTCTCGCGGCGGGCGATGGACATCGACGGGCTCGGTGAAAAGAGCGTCGAGCAGTTGGTCGACGAAGGCCTGGTCAGTTCGCCCGCCGACCTCTACACGCTGCAGTTCGACGACGTGGTCAAGCTGGACGGCTTCGCCGAGGTGTCCAGCAACAACCTGCTCAAGGCCATCGCCGACAGCAAGCAGCCGAGCCTGGCGCGGTTCATCTATGCCTTGGGCATCCCCGACGTGGGCGAGGAAACGGCCAAGGTGTTGGCACGCTCGCTGGGCTCGTTGCAGCGCGTCAGCGAAGCGCTGCCGCAGGTGCTGACTTATCTGCCGGACGTCGGCCTGGAAGTGGCCTTCGAGATCCACAGCTTCTTCGAAGATCCGCACAACCGCAGCGTCATCCAGCAATTGCTCGAGCGCGGCCTGCAGTTGCAGGAGGAGGGCGACGTACACCCCGAGTACGCCGCCAGCACCACCCTGGCGGGCATGATCGCCAAGCTGGAGATCAATTCGGTAGGGCCGACTGGCGCCGAGAAGCTGGTGGCCAAGCTGGGCAGCCTGGACCAGATCATCGCCGCCGACGGCATCGACCTGCGCCAGGCGCTCAACGCCCGGCAGGCGGAGGCGGTGCGCGAGTACTTCAAGGAGCCGCGCAACGCCGAGACGGCCAAGGCCGTGGAAGCGCAGTTGCAAGCCTTCGGCATGCACTGGGCGAGCGAGAAAAAAGTCGTCGAAGGCCTGCCCCTGGCGGGGCAGACGTGGGTACTGACCGGCTCGCTGGAGCAGATGAGCCGCGACGAAGCCAAGCAGAAGCTCGAAGCCCTTGGGGCCAAGGTCTCCGGCTCGGTTTCCGCCAAGACCCACACCGTCGTGGCAGGCCCCGGCGCCGGCTCCAAATTGGCCAAGGCCAGCGAACTGGGCATCAAGGTCCTCGACGAAGAGCAGTTCCTGAAGTTTCTCACCAACATGTAACATCATGACATGACGCATCCCAAGTTTGCCCCAAACTGCGATGCACCCCAGCAATCAGAGCCCAGGGCCACCCCCCCCCCCCTGTAGCAGCGGCGCAAGCCGCGTCCGGTTCTACCGCGTTCATTCAGACTGACTGCGGCCACCGTCGACGCGGCTCGCGCCGCTGCTACACGACGTTCTTCAACCTCCCATCCGCATTTCCGCCCAACCTCTGCCGCAAATGAAACCTTTCCCACGCCGGCAAGCTCTAGTCATGGCAGGCCACCGGAGATCGCCATGTATCGTTTTTTCGAACAACTCAGCACCCGAATCACCGCCCCATTCGCCAAACCGGAAAACCGTCACAGCAAGGTATGGGAATGCACCTGCGGGCAGTCGATCTTCTTCCGCAACAGCCAGTGCCTGGCATGCAATGCCTTGCTCGGTTTCTGGCCGGCCAAGAACGTGCTGTCCACGCTCGACGCAGGCCCCGAAGCAGGCAGCTGGCGCCTGCATGCCGCGCCCGACGCAGGCCTGTTCCGCCGCTGCGCCAACCTCGATACCCCCGCAGCCTGCAACTGGCTGGTACCGGCAGAGAAGGGGCCCGCAGCCCTGTGCACCGCATGCAACCTGAACCGGACCATCCCCGACCTGAGCATTCCGGAAAACCCCGAACACTGGCGCAAAGTCGAAACGGCCAAGCGCCGTCTGATCGCGCAACTGATCAACCTCGGCCTGCCGGTCATCGCCAAGACCGAAGACGAAGCCACCGGCCTGGCATTCGACTTCATCGGCACCGACCTCAATGGCAACGCGCCCACCACCGGCCACGCCAATGGCCTGGTTACCCTGGATATCAAGGAAGCCGACGACGCCCACCGCGAAAAGGTCCGCGTGCAGATGCGCGAACCGTACCGCACGCTGCTCGGACACTTCCGGCACGAAGTAGGGCACTACTACTGGGACCGGCTGATCGCCGACACTCACTGGGTGGCCGACTACCGCCGCCTGTTCGGCGATGAAAGCCAAAGCTACGCCGACGCGCTGCAGCGCCATTACGACCAGGGTGCCCCGGCCGATTGGCAACAGAACTTCGTCAGTGCCTACGCCACCATGCACCCATGGGAAGACTGGGCGGAAACCTGGGCTCACTACCTGCACATGATGGACGCGGTGGACACCGCGTTGGGCTTCGGCATGAGCGCCAAGGAAATGGACCTCGACTACACGCCGTTCCCCTTGGCCACCCTGTACGACCCGGACCACACCAGCGGCCCGGCATTCCTCGCGTTCGTCAACGCCTGGATCGAACTGGCCGGCATGCTTAACGAACTTTCCCGCGCCATGGGCCAGCCCGACTTCTACCCCTTCGTGCTGCCACCGGCCGTGATCGCCAAGCTGCACTTCATCCACGTCGTCGTCCAGGAAGCCGGCGGCCGCGCCGACGACGTCCTGCAGGTGTGACACACCAGCCGATGCCCGCCCCCCTGTGGGAGCGGGCTCTGCCCGCGAAGAGGCCCGCACATTCACCGCCTCATTTGAAATGTGCACCGCCCATTCATACGCCTTCGCGGGCAGAGCCCGCCCCCACAAAGGCGGGGCAGCGCTGCTGCAAAGAGAGCTGCTGCCTCTAGAGCGCAAGCACGAACCTGCGCTCATAACCAATCCGTCCACGGTACGCTTCACCGCGATCCACCCATCCCAGCGCCTTGTACAACCCAATGCCCGCCACATTGTCAGCATCCACCGACAACTCAAGCTGTTGCACCCCAGGCCACGCACCGCGCGCTGCATCAGGCAGGCCTTCCAGACAAGCCCGCCCCAGCCCACGTCCCTGCATGCGCCGATCCACCTGCAATGCATGCAAGGTCGCCGCCTGCGGATGCGCCCATTCCGGCACGAATCGTCCATGCTTGAGCAGCAGAAATCCTTTCGGCACCTCATCTACCAGCAGCGCGAAACCTTGGATCTCACCATCGGTGCAGCCCAGGAGCGTATACAGCGCCATGTCCACATCCCCGGAATACTGCTTCTGCTCCGGGCGAATCTCGATATCCATCAATTGCTGCAGCTGTGTAGGCGACAAGTCGGGGTAGGGCGTCAGAACATTCATCGCAAGCACCAGGCAGGGGACATGTCGCGACGTTACCAATTCACATCACGGCTGTCGCTTGTCTTGCGTGCAAGCAATCCGGGCCTACGCTGTACCGTACAAAGCAGCCCACGCCAAGTCCCTGACAGCCCTACAGATTTTATCTCGCGCAACGGGTTGTAACTTCTGTCAGGACCGGTACAATGGCCCCCGCTCGCTACCAAGCGAGTGTCGTTATGGTGACCCTGCCGGTCCCCCCGCAACGATTACCCGTGAACCTGGTCAGATCCGGAAGGAAGCAGCCACAGCGGGAACATTGTGTGCCGGGGTGTGGCTGGTAGGGTTGCCACCTCTTCCAGAATTCGTCTTCGCACGGATTCATCGCATCACCCATCCCAAACCGATACCCAGGCGAAAACTCGCCATCGCTGATCCTTGCCGATGTTTTTTCAGGCGAACTCAGCAATAGAGCAGGGCACGGATGCAATTTCGGTCCTGCTCCATTAGCATTGGCGGTCTTCCGCTTTCATGTCGCGACGGTTTTCGATGAGTTATCAGGTTCTTGCACGTAAATGGCGTCCGCGCTCGTTCCGCGAAATGGTCGGCCAGACCCATGTGCTCAAGGCATTGATCAATGCGCTGGACAACCAGCGGCTGCATCACGCCTACCTGTTCACCGGCACTCGGGGCGTGGGCAAGACCACCATCGCGCGGATCATCGCCAAGTGCCTCAACTGCGAGACCGGCATCACGTCAACGCCGTGCGGTGAGTGTTCGGTCTGCCGCGAAATCGACGAGGGTCGCTTCGTCGATCTGATCGAGATCGATGCCGCCAGCCGCACCAAGGTCGAAGACACCCGCGAGCTGCTCGACAACGTGCAGTACGCACCCAGCCGTGGGCGCTTCAAGGTTTACCTGATCGACGAAGTGCACATGCTGTCCACGCACTCGTTCAACGCGTTGCTGAAGACGCTGGAAGAGCCGCCGCCCTACGTCAAATTCATTCTGGCCACCACCGATCCGCAGAAGTTGCCAGCGACCATTCTGTCGCGCTGTCTGCAATTCTCGTTGAAGAACATGACGCCGGAGCGGGTGGTCGAGCACTTGAGCCATGTGCTGGGTGTCGAGAACGTACCCTTCGAGGACGACGCGCTGTGGTTGCTCGGCCGCGCCGCCGATGGCTCCATGCGCGACGCCATGAGCCTGACCGACCAGGCCATTGCCTTTGGCGAAGGCAAGGTGCTGGCAGCCGATGTTCGGGCGATGCTGGGTACACTGGACCACGGTCAGGTTTACGGCGTGTTGGAGGCATTGCTCGAAGGTGACGCCCGCGGTGTGCTCGAGGCCGTGCGCCATCTGGCGGAGCAGGGGCCGGACTGGAATGGCGTGCTGGCTGAAATTCTCAACGTGCTGCACCGCGTGGCCATCGCCCAGGCGCTGCCCGAGGCGGTAGACAATGGCCAGGGTGATCGCGAACGGGTGCTGGCGCTGGCGCAGGCGCTGCCGGCCGAAGATGTGCAGTTCTATTATCAGATGGGCTTGATCGGCCGTCGCGACCTGCCACTGGCTCCGGAGCTGCGTGGCGGTTTCGAAATGGTGCTGCTGCGCATGCTCGCGTTCCGCCCCGCAGGCAGCAGCGATGGGCCCAGTCAACCGCTAAAGACAGTGGGGATCAGCGCGGCCACAGTTGATTCCACCCACTCCGTGGCAGCTCCAACCCCCGTAGGAGCGGTCAGCGGCCGCGAAGGCCCTGTTGCGGATACCCAGGCAGACCCCGTCGCGCCGTTCGCGGCCACGGACCGCTCCTACGAGATGCCCGCGCCGTCGAATCCCCCCGTAGGAGCGGTCACCGGCCGCGAAGGCCACACTGCGGATACCCAGACAGACCGCGACGCGCCGTTCGCGGCAACGGACCGCTCCTACGAGGTGCCCGCGCCCTCGAATCCCCCCGTAGGAGCGGTCAGCGGCCGCGAAGGCCCTGTTGCGGATACCCAGGCAGACCGCGTCGCGCCGTTCGCGGCCACGGACCGCTCCTACGAGATGCCCGAACCCTCGAATCCCCCCGTAGGAGCGGTCAGCGGCCGCGAAGGCCCTGTTGCGGATACCCAGGCAGACCGCGTCGCGCCTTTCGCGGCCACGGACCGCTCCTACGAGATGCCCGCACCCTCGAATCCCCCCGTAGGAGCGGTCAGCGGCCGCGAAGAATCCCCCGCGCATTCTCAGGCAGCCCCCGAACCCGTTATCGATCTGCCTTGGAACGACCCGGTCGCGCTCGCAACTGCGCCCACCCAGGAACCGATCCTGGATGTCGTCGCCGAGCAGCCCGCATTGACTCCAATGCCGGCGCCCACGCCTGCCAGTGCCGTGCCGGACGCCCCGGAAACCCAGACAGCCTCGCCTGCCGACGATGCCGAGCCCGCCGATTACACACCAGCCGGCATGGACCGCGACGACGAGCCGCCGCTGGACGAGGACTATTACGCCCCGGAAACCGACGGCGCCGCCTACAGCTACCTCGACGAGCTGGCCAGTGAAACCGTCCACGACACGCCTGTCGAAACCGAGCCCGAAGTGCTGCCCGCCGCGCAGCCAGCGAGCGGGCTGGCTTTGCAATGGCTCGAGCTGTTTCCGAAACTGCCGATCTCGGGGATGACTGGCAGCATCGCCGCCAACTGTACCCTGATCGCCGTGGAGGGCGACGACTGGCTGCTGCACCTGGACCCGGCGCACAGCGCGCTGTTCAACAGCACCCAGCAGCGGCGCCTGAACGATGCGCTGAACCAGTATCATCAGCGCACGCTCAACCTGACCATCGAGCTGATCCGCCCGGAACAGGAAACCCCGGCGCAGGCCGCCGCGCGCTGGCGTGCGAATCGCCAGGCCGATGCCGAACAGTCGATTCAACAAGACCCGTACATTCAACAAATGCTGCAACAGTTCGGTGCCATCATTCGCGACGATACGATTGAACCAGTCGAGGCGGTGGCCGGCCCAACGCGTTAAGTGCTCCTACCCAAGCCCGCGCAGGACGCCTTCGGCACTGCGCGGTCATACCCATTGACCTTTGAGGTGAACCCCATGATGAAAGGTGGCATGGCCGGCCTGATGAAGCAGGCCCAGCAGATGCAGGAAAAAATGGCCGAGATGCAGGAAGAGTTGGCCAAGGCGGAAGTGACCGGCCAATCGGGCGCAGGCCTGGTGAGCGTGGTAATGACCGGTCGTCACGACGTCAAGCGCGTGAGCCTGGACGACAGCCTGATGCAGGAAGACAAGGACGTTCTCGAGGATCTGATTGCTGCCGCCGTCAACGACGCCGTGCGCAAGATCGAAGCCAACAGCAAGGACAAGATGTCCGGCATGACCTCCGGCATGCAACTGCCGCCCGGCTTCAAGATGCCGTTCTGACCCAAAAATGCCAGGCCCCAAGCCTGGCATTTTTGTATCTGAGTGACCCAAGTGGAGGCGCCTCCCCGTAGGAGCGGTCATCGGCCGCGAAAGCTACACCGCGGTCTACCAGACACATCGTGTGCTCCCTTCGCGGCCACAGACCGCTCCTACAGGATACGCGCGCAATCCAATCCCCCCGTAGGAGCGGTCATCGGCCG